>NZ_JBQVRP010000001.1:0-992046 GCF_052439245.1 Natrinema sp. LN54 | reverse complement strand
GTGCCGGGCAGCGACGCACCACGGGGTAAGAGCTGAACGCATCTAAGCTCGAAACCCACCTGAAAAAGAGATACCACTGAGATCACTCGTAGAAGACGAGATCGATAGACTCGGGATGTACGCACCAAGGCAACGAGGTGTTGAGTCCGCGAGCACTAACCGATCGAGCCACACACTCATACACTACATCGCATTGGATCCGTGACGCGCGAACGGGTCCGGACGCAAACTGGACTACACGTATACTACGGTCGTAGACATACCACCGATTACGGTTTGACGACGGTTCGAGTCCGTCGGTCGGCATTACGGCGGCCACAGCGGCGAGGTGCCTCCCGTACCCATCCCGAACACGGAAGATAAGCTCGCCTGCGTTACGGTTAGTACTGGAGTGGGCGACCCTCTGGGAACCCCGTTTCGCCGCCACCACTCATACTCATACTTTCACCCTCACAGAGCGACTGCTTTGGCAGCCGCTCTGTGGGGGTTTCTGTATTTCTCCCGATCAGTGACAGCAACCACGATTGTGCCGTACCGCTATGCTTAAACGAACGCAGTGTCAACGGTAGGATGCGCCAAGGTGGCAGAGTCCGGCCGAACGCAGCGGCCTGCAGAGCCGCCCACCGCCGGTTCAAATCCGGCCCTTGGCTTAAACTTCTTTACACCTACGCGAATTGTAGGAACTAGTCGTCAGTGGTTGTCAGGAACGGCGACTGGAGCGGATTTTCCAATACCTCCGGGATATTCTGGAAACAGCATCCCACGGTAGCGACGGCTAACGGAAATTTGCCGCGATCAGGTGCCACTCTTATTCCGTCAACTCGAGCGATGTCCCTTCTCAGTATATCCTCGAGCGACCAGCACTCAACGAGGAATTCGAGGGAATCGAGTGGTCGAATCGTACTTACTGAGACGATACTCTTGTGGGTGCCGCAAGACCGCTACACTGCTTGTCAGAGGATATCTATCTCGTAATTATAATAATACAATAATACGATACTACAAACAGCCAGAATATAATTATACCGATAGTGAAAAGTTGGGGACGGATGGTTTCTAGAAGAGTGGTCGTAGTGGGGCTGCTATTCGGGTCGATACTCTCTGCGGGTTTCGTTGGCGGGACTACGTTCGTCGATATCGATGGAGATGGAGAGTCTGCATTGAGTGAAGTTAGAGAGGGCACTGATCCCTCGTCTGTCGACACTGACGAAGATGGCCTTGATGACGGGAAAGAGAAACAGTACGGGACCAACCCAATCAATGCGGATACTGACGGCGATGGGCTAGAGGACGGCCAAGAGGTGAACGAACTCGAGACAAATCCGTCCGATACAGACTCCGATGGAGATGGTCTGAGCGATCCAGCTGAAATCGGAGAATACGAGTCGAACCCGAGAGCAATCGATACGGATGGTGATGGACTCTCAGACGATGACGAAGTATACGACCACGGCACTGACCCGACAGACACCGATACTGATGGGGATGGACTATCCGATCGCGAAGAAGTCGAAGCGTATGGGACGTCGCCGATAGATATCGATACGGACGACGACGGGGTCGGCGACGGTCTCGAGAGGAACGAGTACGGGACTGATCCGACTCGAAATGATACGGACGATGATGGTATCAGTGATGGCGACGAGATAGAGATTTACGAGACTGAGCCAACGAGTACCGATACCGACGGCGACGGACTCGACGATGATGACGAAATCTATACTCTCGAGACTGATCCAACGAACGTCGATACCGATTCGGATGGCGATGGCGTCGACGATGCATCCGAAGTTGATGACTATGAGACGAATCCTTACGATTCGGATTCCGACGACGATGGGCTGACTGACGGAGCGGAAATCATCGAGTACAGGACTGACCCGACTGATGAGGACACGGATGGCGACGGACTTTCTGACGGCAAAGAGGTGAATCGGTCTGATCAATACCCGGGTGCGGATCCGCTTCGAACGGACGTCTTCGTCGAGGTAGACGAAATGGAGGGAACCGAATTACCGAAGCGGGAAACGGCTAAAATCGTACAACAGTTCGAAGACGCACCGATCGATAACCCGGATGGATCGACCGGTATTTCGCTACACGTCGAGTACGACGAGATCGTTCCGTCAGAGCCGCGAACGGAGTGGGACGGTTCGTATGAGGACTATCGGGATCAGTATCGGGATCAGAACGGAACGGGCTACCACTACCTGCTTATCGTTGAGACCGCCGTTCACGATGGAAGAAGCGTCGGTGGCACTGCCGCAAGCGGCTCGAGCGGTGCGATGATGGTCCGCCACTATGAGTGGAGTGATATTACAGGAACGACTGCCATGCATGAGCTGGGTCATTCCCTCGGGCTAGCTGATGTTCACGAGGGAATCGATTCTAGAAGGTATTCGCACCAAGAGTACCCGAGCGTGATGAACTACAACCGGCCTAATAACTACTATGGGTACTCGACTGGTGGGTCTTCGAGGAACGACTTCGATGACTGGAGCTATCTCGAAGAACACCTCGAAACACCACAGATCGAATAACAATATGGCCGGTGACTACTAGTCGAGGTAGCGATTATTTCGGCGGTTTATTTTCCAACTCCTCTCCTCACTCGCTTCGCTCGTGAGACTGCGTTCTTCCGCGCTCAAACCGCGGTCGCTGCTCTGCCGGTTACGAATCGGTTCTCGCAGAAGCGGGGCAGGCGCGATCGTGAACTACGCTGAGACGTTCCTGCTCGCTCGCAGGCTCAGCTCGTCTACTTCAACTCGCTTCGGATCTGCGACCTGCTGCTCACATATTGTTCGCAGCAGGAAAGCGGGCTGGGCGCGATTTGAACACACGATCGGACGTGCTCTCCGTTGTGCGCGATCTCCCTGCGATTCAAATCGCGGTGGTTTTGCCACTCGCGACCTTGCTCGTGGCAAAAGCGGGCCGGGCGCGATTTGAACACGCGACCGTCTGGTTAAAAGCCAGACGCTCTGCCAAACTGAGCTACCGGCCCCGTGGTTTCCCTTTTCGGGGAGTAGCGGTTAAACGTTTCTTTCTCCGCTACGGATGTGTCCCGTTAGTTCGAGACGAGTTCACTCGAGGTACTGCTCGAGCGCCTCGGTGACGAGGTGGCCGGGGTCGACGTCTTCGACGGAGGCGCGACGCCGGAGGTCGCGGTAGGTGTGCGGTGAGAGGGTGAGCTCGAGTCGGCCGAGGGTGATATCGTGCTCGGCGAGCGCCTGATCGATGGATGTCCCGTCGTTGATCGAGCTGGCGACGCTTCGCACGTCGCGGACGGTGAGGTTTCCGTCGAGGGTGGCCCACGCGAGGAGGAGTCGTGCTTCACCGCCGACGCGGGCGATGTGTTTGGCGGCGGTCGGTGCGATCTGGCCGATCGCGACCTGCTTGCGCACCGATCTCGGGAGGTCGTGGACGCGGGCCCACTTGCGGATAAACGAGACGGTGGCGTCGCCACCGGCGCGTTCCGCGGCGGCTTTGTAGGAGCCTTCGCCACGGACGAGCGCGGCGCAGGCGGCCGCGCCGCGGAGCATGTAGAGGTGATCGTCGTTGGTGTTGCCGGCCGCAAACTGGCGGACGGTTTCGGCGGCGTCCGCGAGGCTGTCGGGGTCGTCGGGATCGAACTGGACGGCCTCGCGGGCGCGGGTCCCGGCGACCGATTCGTCGCCCCGGATAACTGGTGCACCGACGGGAGATTCGCGGTCCGTCGGGATCGATCGACCGTTCTCGCCGCGGCGGTGCGAACGATCACCGGGCCGGTTGTCGGTCATGCACCTCGCTACGGGTCTCGCAGTCAAAAAGGTCGTTGCCGTGGCGAAATTCTCGGGTTACTCCTCGCGCTGCTCTGCGAGGTGTTCCCAGATTTCCGTACAGCCGGCCCCTTCCTCGATGTCGTCGAGGTGAGCATCGTCACGCTCTTCGGATTCCTGCTCGACCGGCTCTGGTTTGCATTCGGCTGTATCAGTCATTGCCGGCCTTTCGGACCCCGTCGGCATAAGTATCGCTTCGGCTGCAAACGATACCCGTGCTCTGTCTTATGGGTCGATTATGCCGCTATCTCTGACGGATCGGTTCCGCGAGACGTACGGTTTCTGACGAGGGCATGCCGAATGACGGAGCACGGAACCGATGGCAACTGTTCGAATGGGTCCGTGATCGATAGATATCGACGAGTGAGACGGCGGCGAGACGATCGTCTTTCGAGACAGAACTATCGACCGGGTGGGTGCTCAGTTGACGCTGTACTGAGAGAGCGTTCGACAGGGAACGGCTCTCGAGGTGACAGGGTCCGTTTCAGTCCCTTCGTTCCGAAATCGCTCCTTCGTATCAGTACAGATGAGAGACCAGTAACTGACAATCGAGTCGAGTACCACGAGACGCCGCCACTGCTTGCGTCGCTCAACCGGTTCAATCGCGAATTCCCTCGTCCAACTGCTGTTCGTGCGTTGATTTGTCTCAGGAGTCGATCTCCCCAGAACTTGTTGCGGCAAAAACAGCCGTTACGTGTGGCGCACGATCCGTCGTCATGTCCACCGATTGCCGCGGTCGATCCGAGACGTTCGGCCGGGACGTCTCTGCACTGGTCCCGCTACTGTGTGGTCGAGTAGGTCGTCTGTATTCGCCGGGAGCAGTTCGCGGGTGCGCTCGAGTTCGGTTTCTCCGGTGGCATCTCCAATGTCGGCCAGCATCACGCATCCGGGCAACCGGTTTCGACGGACTCGAGTGCGGTGCGTGCACGGACAGTGACTGTCGGACCCGTCGCGACAACGGCTGCGTCGCTCGCAACAGCCACCAGTATAAGTGAGCGCCGCGAGTGTCGAATCGACATGTCCGATCGACTGATGACGGTCAACGCGTACACGACGTTGGACTACGTCGAGGGGAAGGCGGTAGGCGAGACGTTCGAGTGGGAGTCGGTCGCCGTCGTGAACGCGACCGCCGACCGCGAGGATCCCGACGAGGTTCGCCTCCAGTTCGAGTTCGATAACCTGTCCGAGGAGCACTTGCCCAAGCATATGGAAGAGTTCGAGCTGACGCCGGAACAGGCCCGCGCGCTGGCTGCCGATCTCGAGAAACACGCCGACAGCGTCGAGGACGCGGCGGAGTAGCCGGAGCCGGTTGCGACGGCGGGACCGCTCGTGAAACCTGCCGTCGCAGGCTCCCGTCTTTTTCGCTCGCCCGGTGAACGCTCGAGTGGATACACCATGAGCATGGATACGATTCAGGACCTGTTCGAACACGGCTTGGAGGACATCTATCACGCGGAGCATCAGCTCCTCGACGCGCTCGAGGAACTCGAGTCGAACACCGAGCGCGAGGAAATCGCGCAGGCGTTTTCGGAACACCGCGAGGAAACGGAAGGACAGATCGACCGGCTCGAGGAGGTCTTCGACATGTTCGGCGAGCCGCCGGAGAAAGAGGAGTGTGAGGGTATCGAGGGCTTACTCGAGGAGTACGAGGAGTTCGTGTCGATGGATCCCGACCAGGACGTGATGGACTATCACAACATGGCGGCCGCGGAGAAGACCGAACACTACGAGATCGCCGCCTACGGGAACCTGATCCCGCTCGCGGACCAGCTCGGTATGGACGACGCCGCCGACCTCCTCGAGGAGACCCTCCGGGAGGAGCAAGCCGCCCTCGAGGAGCTGACGGAACTGACCGAGGAGTTCGAGATAGACGCGATCCCGGCCGAGTGATTCGCGTGACTGACGACGGCGATACCGAGGCCGACGACGAGGAGGAACAGACCCAGTACGGCGGCACCGAAGACGAGCAGCCGACGACCGATCTCGACGAGGACGACGGGGACAGCGGAGACGGCGAGACTGACGCGTAGTCTCCCGCTTCGGGTGAGTTGCCGCCGTCTCGAGCCGACACGGTCGCCCGATTTCGACGCCGGCTGCCGAGACGCGTACGGCTTTTACTGTTCGATGCGTTACTGCCGCGTGTGACAAGGCCCGCGCCGGAGGACGGCGAGGAAGTGACGGTCCGACCCGCGGAGCGCGCGGATCTGCTCGCGGTCGTTCGCATCGAGAACGCGTCGTTTTCCCAGCCCTGGCCCTACGACGCGTTCGAGCGGTTCCTCGGCAAGCCGGGATTTCTCGTCGCCGAGTGCGACGGCGAGGTCGCCGGCTACATCGTCGCCGACGTGACCCAGCAGATCGGCCGCGCGCTCGGCCACGTGAAGGATATCGCCGTCCACCCCGACCACCGCGGGGACGGCGTCGGCTCCACGCTCCTGTCCCGATCGATCGGCGTGCTCGCGGCCCACGGCGCGCAGACGGTCAAACTCGAGGTTCGGCGGTCGAACGACGGGGCGAAACGCCTCTACCGGGAGTTCGGGTTCGATCCGCTCCGGCGGGTTCCCGAGTACTACGGCGACGGCGAGGACGCGATCGTGATGATCCGGAAACTCGGCTGACTCGATACCGGTCGGTTGCGGGACGTTTTACCGTTCGCGGTCGTACAGTTCACCTATGGGATACGCCTGTCCGGTCTGTGACGCCGAAGAGGCCGACGCGGTTCACCTCGCGAACCACCTCGCGATCACCGCGTCGCTCGGTCGCGAGGACCACCGCGAGTGGCTCGAGGAGTACGCGCCCGACTGGGGCGAGTGCAGCCCCGAAGAACTCGGAGAACTCGTCAGCCCGCACGCGGACGAAATCGACACGCCGGAGTTCGAGGAGCGCGGCCACGGCCACAGCCACGGTCACGAGCCCGGCCGACCCGATTCGCTCGAGGCGGGCATCTCCCGCCAGAGCCGCCAGCCCGGTCGTGGATCGATGACTGCCGAAGCCGAGAACGTCCTGCAGGAGGCCGCGGAGTTGACCCGCGAGATGCAGGACTCGAGCGAGGGCGAGGCGGCCGACGACTCGGCCTCGAACGGCGACGCTGCGGACGACGCCGGCGACGCTGACGGCGACGCCGACGGGAACGGAAACGCGTAACTGGCCGTCGGCCGACTGTCCGGATATGCACACGGTGGGGACGTTCACCTTCGAATCGGCCGAAGCCGCGCGAGCACAGTACGAGTCGGTCGGCCCCGCGGCCCAGACGGTCGTCCGCGAGGTGGCCAAGGCCATGGAATTCGAGCGCGAGGAGTACGACGAGCGCGTCACCGGCGACGTCGTCGAGACCGCTCGAGACGCCCTGTTCGCGAGCCTGCTCGAGGTCCGCGTCGGGAGCCGCGAGGAGTTCGAGGACTGGCTTGAGAGCTACGATGGTGAGGTGACCAAAACGGGCCACGAGGACGTCGATCACGTCGTCTGGCACGCGGGGCCCGAGGAAACTGCCGTCGCGGCGACCTTCCAGAACGAGGAGGACGCGGCGGTCGCGACGCTTCGGCGGCAGGCGTTCGGACGGCTGTATCGAGAACTGGTGTAGCTCCGTCGCGAGACCCGACCAGAACGAGCGACCGCCATCTATTATCCGCTCGAGCGCCCATTCTCCCACGATGACTGCACCCGACGAGTGGGAGCTACTCGAGGAACGGACCGAGTACGAGACCGGCTGGTACGACGGTGGCTACGACCTGCTCGAACAGCCCGATGGGACGGAGAAACGCTACTACTGGGCGGAGCTGCCGGCCGCGGTCGTCGTGGTGGCGCGGATCGACGGCAGCGTCCTCGCGGACGCGGAGAGCGGTACTGACGCCACTGACGGCGCCGGCGACGCTGGTGCGGGAGAAGATCGGCTCCTGTTCGTCGAACAGTACCGGCCGACGATCCGCGAGACCCAACTCGAGCTCCCCGCGGGGATCGTCGAGGACGGCGAGTCCTACACGCAGGCTGCGACCCGAGAACTCGAGGAGGAGACCGGTTTCCGCCCCACGAGCACCGCACTCCTCCAGGAGTACGCCGTCGCCACCGGCGTCTTGCGCCACGACCGCGCCATCGTCTATGCCGAGGGGCTCGAGCCGGGCGAACGGGAACTCGATTCCAACGAGTTCCTCGAGGTGACGACGGTGCCGGTCGGCGAGGCGCTCGACCGGGTTCGCGAACAATCGACGAACGACGCGACGCTGTCGGGGCTGCTATTAGCGAAAGAAGACGGACTGGTTTAAATAGCGACGCGGTCGACCGGTTTCCCGTCTCCGAGACTGGATCCTGCTCTAGAACTGGGTCCGGTGATCGGTCCGACTGCTCCGTCGGTCTCTGCCGATGAGGACATACAGTAGGAGGCCAAGCAAACCCCCGAAGAATACGACGAGCGTCCAGAGTACTGCACTCTGAGGACTGTTCGTCTGCGCATCGCTGTAGACCCATATCAGCGCGGCGATCTGGATGACGAAAAACACCAAACCGACGAAGAGAATGAAGCCACCGGCGGCGGCTTGCATCGGAACGAGGGCAGTTTCCGGAATCATTACCGCAGCTATACTATAGCCCAGCTATATGTTTTTCGTTCTGACTAGAGTGCCACGATCAGACGAGCTGCAACGGCTCGCAGTCGAACCCCAGCGGAGTCGCCCAGGTCGAACCCCTGTTCTTATTCGAGTCGACACCCAATCGCACAGTAATGGACGGCGAAATCACCACCGACGAGGTCAAGGAACTCCTCGAGGACGATGCCGACGTTCGCATCGTCGATATCCGCGACGAGCGGAATTTCAAACACAGTCACATCCCCGGCAGCGAAAACATCCCCTTCCACGAACTCACGGATCGCGTCGACGAACTCGAGGACGACGAGCACATCGTCACCGTCTGTCCCCACGGCAAGGCGAGCGTGCAGGCCGCACAGCTCATCGGGTCCTACGACGGGACCGCGGACGCGCGGGTCGAGAGCATGGAGGGCGGCCTCGATAAGTACGGCATGAAGTTCGGACTCGTCCGCGAGGAGGACGACGAAGAGGAGCCGGCCGAACGCGAATCGCCGTTCTAACCGGTCGCTCTCGGAGACGGTAACGCGACTGGGCGGTATGCGGGTGAAAAAACGGCGGCGTTCTATGACGCGGTCGTGGGTTCGGAAGTCGTCTCAGAGCATCGCGGGCATCAGGCGACGTTGAAGCCGCGGTCCCGAAGGAACTCTTCGATGCGGCCGGTGTGGTTCCCTTGAAGTTCGATCTGGTCGTCCTCGACCGTCCCACCGCAGGCGAACTTGGACTTGAGATCCGACGACAGACTGTCGAGATCGACATCCTTCGGGTCGAATCCTTCGACGATCGTTACCTCTTTCCCGTATCTGCGCTCGTCAATGCGGATGTTGAGTTGCTGTTGGCCCTTCGCCACGTCCTCGCAGACGCAGAGTTCCTGGGGCAGCCCGCACGTCGAGCAGACTTCCGACATTACGTTCGTAGCTATGAAACGGGCATATTAAACACTATCGGGACCCGCATGCCCTCGCGTGGTTCTTTTTGAGTGCGGGGGCAGATTTACCGGTCAACCGCGGCCGTTGAACGAACTCGAGTCCCCGTTGACCGAACCCGGCTCGGCTCTCGCGGAAAGCGGCGTCATCGGAGCCGACCGACTATCGGCAGCCGACTCCGGGCGAGGTCGTCGACGATCTCGATCGCCTCGTCGGCCTCCGCCCGGCTCACGCCGTCGCCGTAGACCGCCCGTTCGTAGGACTCGAGCACCTGCTCGACCCGCAGATCGAGCGGGCCCGCGCTCTCGGTCTCGGTCTCGTCCTCGGACGCCGTCGAGAGCGCGGTCAGGTAGGCCCGCGCGGACTCCGACCGACGGCGCGGTCGGTACTCCCGCGCGAGGAGTCGCTCGAGGCGACGGAAGGCGCGCTCGGCGTCGTGGTCGGGTTCGGCGCGGAACCCGTGCCAGTAGATCCCGACGCCGCGGCGGAGCCGCGTCGCCGCGCCGGTTCGACGCGCGCCCGCGGCGAGACCGATGAGGAGGACGAGCCCGATCGCGCCCGTCTCGCGGACGAGCGCGACGAGGCGCTCGCCGAGTGATGTGCCCTCCGAGGCGTCACCGTCGACTCGATCACCGGGATCGTCCGGGGGATCCGTTCCGTTGTCCGGGTCGTCAGGCCCAGTCCCGTTGTTCGGATCAGTTTCCGGATCCGTTCCGTTGTCCGTGTTCGGATCCGACGGCGAGCCGTTCGGATCGGACGGGTCGGACTCGGGCGGCTCGGCGGGGTCGTCTTCGTCGTCATCGATCGGAACGTCCTCACTTTCCTCGGTGTCCGCCGCCTCGTTGCCGTTCGCGCGGGCTTCCTCGAGTCGGTCGGTGTGGACGTCGGCGCGGGAGCCGCCGGGGGTCGGATCGAACCGGACCCAGCCGTGGTCGGGGAAGTAGACCTCGACCCACGAGTGGGCGTCGAGCCCGCGGACGACGTACTCGTCGTCGTCGACCTGCTGGCCGCTCGTGTAGCCGGTGACGTAGCGGGCCGGGACCCCCTCCTCGCGGAGCATCTGCGTCATCGTCGTCGCGAAGTAGACGCAGTAGCCCTCGTCCATCTCGAGCAGGAACCCTTCGGCGACGTTACCGGCGGGCTGGGTGACCTCGAGCGAGTAGTCCTTCGACGAGCGGAGATGGCTCTCGATCGCGGCCGCCTTCTCGTAGGGATTGTCCGCCTCCGCCGTGATCTCGGCGGTGCGCTCGCGGAACTCGCTCGAGGTGTCTTCGGGCGTCTGGAGGTGGCGGTCGGTGACTTCCTCGGGGTAGTTCGTCCCCGCGGCCCGGAGCGCGGCCGGGTCGGCGTCGATCTTCGCGCTCTCGACGGTGTAGCTCTCGCCCGCCTCGAGCGGCGTTTCGGGCCGCGGCTGGCCGTGTCTGGAGACGGTGGTTTCCCGGGTCACGTCGCCGCCGAGAGAGAGCGGCTGGGGCGAGACGGGCATGATTCCCAGTTCCGTTTCGGCGGTGACGGTCTGCTCGACCGTCTCGTAGTTCCCCGGCGGCGATGCGAGCCGGCCGTCGTAGCGGCTGCTCTGACCGGTCCGGACCCACTCGTCGCCGGTAAAGCGGTCGTAGACTCCGGTCCGCCAGTAGGACCGCTGATCGGACTCGACGGTGAACCGAACCTCCGGCGAGAGGTCGACCTGCCCGGAGATTCCCGACCGCTGGGGCGAGGAATCGATCGTCGCCTCGAGGGAGCCGGCTTCGCCCTGGACGAGGTGGGTCGGCCCGCTCGGCTCGCCGGGGACGATCGTCACCGACAGCGAGAGGGCGACGATCACCGCGAACAGCACGGCGAGCAGGTCTGCCTGTGCGATCGAGCCGCCGCGGCGCTCGAGTTCGCCGAAGGCGACGGCCCCGACGGCCGCGAGGGTACCGGTCAGGGTGACGAGCGTGCCCGCGTCGCCGGTCAGGACGAGAAAGCCCAGCGCGATCCCGCCGGGGACGACGCCGAGTTCGTACCGGCCTCGCACGGCGAGATACCACGAGAGGAAGACGGGTGCGGGCGCGAAGCCGAGCGTCCAGATGCCCGCCTGTACCATCCGGAGCAGCGGAAGGCCGGTCGCGAGCGCGACGGTGTCCGAAACGAGCGCGTCGGTCGCCGTGAAGACGACGCCGAGCTCGACGCCGGCCGACGTGAGGTAGTAGGCGAAGCCGAACCCGGCTCCGACCAGCGCGAGGAGACCCGCCGTCCGGGGACGGATCAACCGCGCGAGTCCCGTCGCCGCGAGGAGCATGACGCCGACGAGGGCGAGCAGCGACTGACTCCCGCCGACGACCCGCGTTATGTCGTACAGGACGCTGACGTACGATCCCGTCAGGACCAGTACGCAGCCGAGCGCGAGGAGGCGGACGGCGTCGGAGCCGATCGGCTCGTCCGTATCGATCGAGAGCGTTCGATCCCCGGCGTGACTGGACGAGTCCGTACTCATGCGGTTACCCCCTGTCCGCCGGTCTCGCGGTCACTTTGGCCGTCGCGTTCGGTTCGTTTCCGATCGTCGCCTCGCTCGTCCCCGCTTTCCCGCCCGCAGAGCCGATCGAAGGGGATCTCGTGCCTGTCGACGACGACCGTCGTCCCGTCGTCGTCGGTTCGGACCAGTACGTCCGCGTCCCCGCGGGTCCGCTCGCCGAGTTCGCCGGGCCCGGCGACGGCCAGTAACTGGAGTAGATCGCGGTGGTGGTCCCGGCCCGATCCCGGCGGCCGCGTGCCGCCGGGGACGGTGATCCCGACCGTCGCGCCCTGCTCGAGCAGGTACGTCGCGACGGTGGCGGCGGCCGACGCCATCTCGTCGTCGCGGTCGGTGAGACAGTCGGCGGCGATCGTGACGGCGCCGCCCTCCTCGTCGTCCGCGTACTCCGTGACGACGAGGTCGTCGTCCGGGCGCTTGGCCGCGGACTTCCAGTGGACGTCCCGCAGCGGATCCCCGCGGCGGTACTCCCGAAGGTGATCGAACTCCTCGTGATCGCGCCGGTCCGCGACGCCGGCCAGCGCCTGGATGTCCGCAGCGGAGCCGCCGGCCAACTGCCGGACTCGCGGGTAGACGAGAACGGGCGTCGTCGCCTCGTACGCGAACCGTCGCTCGACGAGCCCGACGACGTCACTGACGGTGATCGAGAGCGGGCCGACTCGGCGCTCGCCCCGCGCCTCGAGTCGCACGTCGTAGGAAACCGTCTCCTCGCCCTCGAGGGTCGTTTCCGCGAGCGGCTCCGTCGCCGCCGAGAGGCCGTCGCCGACGGTATCGCGGACGGTCGCGGCGGTCGCGCCGTCGGTCTCGATCGCGACCTCGACCGGGCGCTCCTCGCGGATGAATCCCTCCTCGACGGGCCGGCGGGTGACGCGCGGCCGGTCGGCGCGACCGATCGTGACCAGCCCGGCGAGTAACATGACGACCAGCGGGACGACGATGGCGTTCAACGCTCGCGGGCCGGACTGCCAGCTCAGCACGACGGCCCCGCACACCACGACGACGACGGTCCACCCGCGGAGCGTGAGTCTCATTCGACGGGCACGCGCTCGAGTGCGTCCTCGACGACCGCGGTGCCGTCCCGGTCGTGACCGTTCGTCTTGATCCGGTGGGCCATCACCACGGGCGCTTCCGCCCGTATATCGTCCGGAATCGCGTAGTCCCGGCCGTTCGTGACCGCGCGGGCCTGGGCCGCCCGGAGGAGCGATATCGTCCCGCGGGGGCTCACGCCGATGTGGGCGTTCTCGCGGGTGTAGGCCACGAGCCGCGTCGCGTACTCCCGGACCGGCTCTGCGACCTGTACCGTCGACACCGTCTCGCGGGCGGCGACGAGGGTCTCGCGGTCGGTCACCGCCTCGAGGGATTCGATCGGGTGGTCGCCGACCGTACGGCCGAGCAGTTCGGCCTCCTCGTCGGGGTCGGGGTAGCCGAGGTGGAGTTTCTTCATGAAGCGGTCGAGTTCGGCGAACGGCAGGTCGTAGGTACGGTTCGGCTCGACGGCGTTTTGGGTCGCAATGACGATAAAGGGCGTCGGGAGTTCGCGCGTCGTGCCGTCGGTCGTGACCTGTCCTTCCTCCATGGCCTCGAGCAGGGAGCTCTGGGTCTTCGGCGGCGCGCGGTTGATCTCGTCGCCGAGGACGATGTTGCCGAAGACGGGGCCGGACTGGAACTCGAACTCGCGGGTCTTCTGGTTGAAGACGTTCACGCCGGTGACGTCGCTGGGGAGGAGGTCGGGCGTGAACTGGACGCGGCTGAACGTGCAGTCGACAGAGGTAGCGATCGAGCGCGCGAGCATCGTCTTGCCGACGCCGGGCACGTCGTCGAGGAGGACGTGGCCGCGCCCGAGGACGGCGGTGATGACGTGTTCGATCACGTCATCGTGGCCGACGATGACGCGGGACACGTTCGCCTCGATTTCGGCACACAACTGCTCGACCGTCGAAACCGGACGCGAGTCGTCGTCTTCCGCCGGTTCGACGCTCCGCTCCGGTGTCGGATTGGCGTCAGTCATCGTCTCGAGGAAGTCTGCGGGGCCCAGGCGAGCTATCCATTACTACGACATCCGGGGCTCCGGAACATATGTTTTGTGTCATTCGAATTACCCGTGACTCGAGACGTGTGTCGATTCCGCCTCCGGCGAGTCGAGACGCGGCTGGCGATCAACTGTCGGCTCGAGTCAGTTGCGCGGTCCCATCGACAGCGCCGCCGCTCAGAACGTAGCAATTAGAAAACGATACCCCCGATTGGACCGGCCTAGAGCCGCTCGACGTTCGTCGCGCGTGGACCCTTCTCGGCCTCCTCGATGTCGAACTCGAGTTCCTGACCCTCCTCTAGGTCAGGACCGCCGATGTCCTCCATGTGGAAGAACACGTCCTCGTCCGCGTCGTCAGTCTCGATGAATCCATAGCCGCCAGTGTCGTTGAAGAAGTCGACCGTACCTTTCGCCATTGCATCTGCATAGAACCACGACGGAGATATAAAGCTTCGGGAGGAGACTCGCAAGCACCGCCCCGCGAAGTCACCTGTTACCGCTGTCAGTCACTGATTACCACGATTTGCAGTCGGGACAGACCGGACCGGTCCCCTCGCCGTCGGCGCGCCACGCGCGCTCGGTCGGCGAGTCACACCGACTGCAGGTGTAGTCGCCCCACGCGTACGTCCAGCGGGCCGCGCCGCTCGTCCCTGTTTCCGCACTCGAATCTGCCGCTTCGGCGGGATCGGCGGCGGATTCCTCTCCCTCTCGTGATGCTTCCGTTGTCTCGTCGTCGCCGACAGCAGAATCGAAATCGGAGAGCGTCGCGTCGTCGGTCACGGAAAACGGTACGACGGGGACCGGCTTAATCCCACCTCATTCGGGACCGGCACGGCCAAGTAGCACCGGTAACAACCCCCGAACATGGACACCGTCACACCGCTGAACGTCATCGTGGACAACCTCACCGAAATGACCAGCCTCTTCAGCGACGTCGCGATGGGCGCGGGCCTCGCGCCGCTGCTGATCCTGATGGGCACGCTCCTCGTCGTCTTCTCGATGGGCGTCTTCGGCGTCCTCACCCTCGGTGCGGTCGCGGACCTCTTCACCGCGAACTAACCCTTCCGTTCTCGGTCAGTCGTTTTCGACCGCACGATCGAGCGCGTCGCTCGCTCGCTCTACCGCGTCCTCGAGGTCCGGACCCAGCGGCGAGCCGACGACGATTCCGTCGACGTGCTCGAGCGCCGCGGCGAACCGGTCCGCGACGGTCTCCGTCGTCCCCGCGATACAGAAGGCGTCGATCATCGCGGGCGTGACGCGGTCGAAGGCCTCGGGCAGATCACCGCGCTCGAGGGCCTCGCTCACCGCGCTCGCCGCCTCTCGGTCGATATCGTGGCGCTCGAGGACCGGCTCGGCGGCCCCGCCGACGATGAACGCGACGGGCGGTCGAGCCGCCTCGCGCGCGTCGCTCTCGTCGGCGGCGACGCTGACGCTCGCGAAGGCCAGCGACTCGAACGCGCCGCGTTCTTCTGGGCGCTCTGCAAGCCCCTGCTCGAGTTGGCCCGCCGCCCACTCGAGGTCCCGCGGATGCGCGGCGTTTACCAGCACGCCGTCGGCGTGTTTCGCGCTCATCCGGAGCATGTGCGGTCCCTGCGCGCCGACGTAGACCGGAATGTCCGCTGATGCCGGCTCGAGGTTGAGCGCCGCGTCCCGCGCGGTGAAAGTGCCTTCGTGGGTGACCGTCTCGCCGGCCCAAAGGTCCCGGGCGAGGTCGAACGTCTCGAGGACGCGCCGGAGCGGGCTGTCGCGTTCGACCCCGAGGTTCGACAGCGAGGAGCGGTCGCCCGCGCCGACGCCGAAGACCCCGCGCCCGTCGCTGATCTCGTCGATCGTCGCCGTCTGAGCGGCCAGTTTCACGGGATGGGTCTCGTAGGGGTTGACGACGCCCGGACCGAGCCGGATCGCTTCGGTGGCGTCGGCCATCCGCGAGAGCACCACGAACGGGTCCCGATTGAAGTAGTGGCTGCTCGCGAACGTGACGTCGAACTCCTCGTCCTCCGCGAGCGCGGCCAGATCGGCCACCCGATCGGGCGGGTGCTCGGGCGTGAGTTCGATACCTCGTGTCGGTCCGTTCCCCCCTCGATCCGGTGTCTTATCGCACATTATCCCTCGAACCTCCACTCCCGCAGCGCCTGTCGAACCATATCGTCCTCGACGGCCCGGAAGAGTTCGTCGCTGCCCTCGTGGTCTCCGAACTCCCAGTCCCGGACGACCACGGCGGGCGTCCCGCCGGCCCCCTCGCCGGTGACGAGGTTCGCGGCGGCGGCGAGTTCGTCGATCACGGATTGGACGGTCACACCGAGTTCGTGGCCGTCCCGGTCCTCCTCGCCGCGCCAGTCTCGGCTTGCGGGCATCCCCGCCCAGCCGATCGCGACACCGGTCTGGCCGTGCCGGAACGGTCGGCCGCAGGTGTCGGTGACGACGACCGCTACGTCTTCGACGCCGCGTTCCTCGAGTCCCGATCGAATTCGCTCGGCGCTTTCGTCCGGCCGCTTCGGCAGGAGCAAGAGGTCGTGATCCGGCACGTTCGACCGGTCGATCCCCGCGTTCGGGCAGATGTGTCCGAATCGGGTCTCGGCCAGCAGGAACGGGCAGTCGATCAGCAGTTCCGCGCTCTCCTCGATGATCGCCTGCGCGAACCGCGGGTCCTTCTCCTCGTCGGTGACCTCGGCGATCCGGTCGGCGATCTCCCGTGCGCGGCCGCTGACCGGGTAGTCCTCGAGGTCTGCTGTGCGGCCTTCGGCCTTCGAGACCACGGTGCTCGCGACCGTGAGCACGTCGCCGGGTTCCAGCTCGGCCCGATCCGCGACGAGGGCGGCGATGTCGTCGCCGGGGCGGATCTCGGGCAGGTCCGCCACGCCGTTGAGTTCCATACCGGTGGGTGGGGGACCGGCGTCAAAAGGGCACCGTCACCGGAGAATGGAACCATCGATAGCCGACGGATCCGCGCACCGGCTTCTCTCGTGGCCGCGAGACGGGACAATAGCTACAAACGGGGAAAACAGACATAGTTCCCAAACTCGAAAACGGACGTATGCCGATCGATATCGATACCTTCGAACGGGAGACGGAGTTCGAATCCGAGCGGACCCACGCGGAGCGCGTTCTCTCCTTCCTGCTTTCGAACGACGAACAGGCGTTCAAGCGACGGGAGATCGCCGATTCGACGGGTATCGATCCGAACACGGTCAGCGCGGTACTGAGCCGTCTCAAGGAGCGAAACTTGGTTCGGCACAAGCCGCCGTACTGGGCTGCCGGCGACCCACAGCGCATTCGTTCTGCCACCGATCTGAGCCGGAGCCTCGAGTCGCTCGACGAACGGCTCGGGTCGGAGGATATGGACGCGTGGCGCGATGCCGGAGCCGACGCTCGCCATCCGAGCGAACGAGAGGTCGACGAGTCATGAAATACGAGCGCGGGGACGTCGTCGAAGCCGGTGATCCGTTCAACGAAGAGAAGCCGAGTCGCCCGTTCGCGATCGTCAATACGACCGCGCATCCGTTCGATGGCGAACAGTATATCGCAGTCACGCTCACGACACGGACGTGGTACGAGGAGACGGTTCCGGTAAACGAGAACGACTTTCTCGACGGCGGACTCCCGAAACGGAGCTACCTCGTTCCGTGGGGTGTCGTCTCACTGTCTCACGACGACATCCTCGACTGGTTCGGTCGAATAGCGAGCCCGCCGATAGACGAGACGATCGATCAACTCAATAGCTATCTCCGGGACTGAGGGGATCGATTCAGCGAAACGCCGCTAACGCTCTTCCAGTAGCGGCCGCGGTACGCCCGTGGCGGACACCGCCGCTTACCGCTGTTCGGACTCGAACAGCGTTCCCGGACCGTCGACCGCGAATCCGGCCGCTCCGCAGACGTCCCACAGCGTCGCGCCGTTGCTCGTGATGACCGGCACCCCCAGTTTCGCCTCGAGCCCCTCGACCGCGGTGAGCGAGCGGTAGTTCGTACAGGAGACGAAGACGGCGTCGAGATCGTCGACCGCGCCGACGCGCTCGAGCACCTGCCGAGACGCGTCCTCGGGGGTTAGCTCCCCGATCGCCGTGTTGGCCGCGAGGCCGCGGCCGTCGATCGAGGCGACCTCGAATCCCGCGGCCTCGAGGAAGTCCCGCTCTCGCTCGTCGAGGGCGTCGGTGTACGGCGTCGCGACGGCGATCCGGTCGGCCCCGAGGGTCTCGAGTGCCCGCACGACCGAGCGGGCCGTCGCGACCGCGGGAACGCCGGCCGCCTCGGCCAGCCGGTCCTCGAGTTCGGCGTCGAACCCCGGGCCGTGGATCAGGCTGCCGGTCGTACAGGCGTAGGCGACCGCGTCGATGTCGGCGTGGCCGAGCAGCGTCGCCGCCCGCGCCGCGTCGTCGCTCATCGCGTCGAGTTCGTCGACGGTGACCGACTCGAGGGCCATCCGCGCGCCGTGGACGGTGACGCCCTCGGGGCAGAACGCCCGAAACTCCGGTTCGGCCGTCGCGTTCGACGAGGGGACGATCAGCCCCAGTCGGCCGCCGCGGTCAGCGTCGGCGTCCGCGTCAGTCATCGGCCCCATCGTCGCCGCGCTCTGCGGGTTCCCCGTGGCCGCCGCCACCGGGCGTTCTGACCGTCACCGTCGTCCCGGCCGGAACGTCGACCGTCGTCTTCGCGGGCACGGGCTCGCCGTCGATCAGGTTCTCCCCGGTCGCGCCGTCCCCGCCGCCGGCGACGCCCGTCGGCGCGTGTCGGCGGCGCTCGGTCAGCAGCGACACCGTCGCGTCGGTCTCGACGGTCACCGAGCGCTCGAGCCCCAGTCCCCCGCGGAATCGGCCGGGACCGCCGCTGCCGTCCCGGAGCGCGTAGCGTTCGACCCGCAGCGGGTACTCCGTCTCGAGGGATTCGATCGGTGTGTTGAGCGTGTTGGTCATCCCGACCTGGACGCCGTCCATTCCGTCGCGGTCCGCGCGTGCGCCGAAGCCGCCGCCGATCGTCTCGTAGTAGGTAAAGGAACTGTCCCGCCCGCCGATGGTGAGGTTGTTCATCGTCCCCTGCCCTTGGGCGGGCACCCGGTCGGGCGCAGCCTGTGCGAGCGCGGTGAAGACCACGTCGGTGACCCGCTGGCTGGTCTCGACGTTGCCGCCGACGACGGCGGCCGGCGGGTTCGGATTCAACAGCGACCCCTCGGGCGCGCTGACGCTCACCGGGTCGTAGCAGCCGTGGTTCGGCGGGATCTCGGGGTCGGTGATACAGCGCACGACGAAGTAGACAGCGCTCGTCGCGACCGCGATGGGGGCGTTGAGGTTGCCTGCGACCTGCGGCGCGGTCCCCGCGAAGTCGACGTCGATCGTCTCGCCGTCGACGGTCACCGTCACCGAAACCTCGATGTCCTCGTCGGTCACGCCGTCGCCCTCGAGGACATCGGTCGCCTCGTAGGTGCCGTCGGGAAGCGCCGCGATCTCCTCGGTGATCCGCTCGCGGGAGTAGTCGATCACGGCGTCGAATCCCGAAAGGACGGTCTCGCGGCCGTGTTCCGCGAACAGCGTCGCGAGTCGCTCCTCGGCGCGCTCGTTCGCCGCCCGCTGGGCCCGCAGATCGGCCCGGCGCTCGCGGGCGTTGCGGACGTTCGCCAGCACGAGCGAGCGGACGTCGTCCCGCGGCTCGCCGCCCTCGACGAGCCGCGTCGGGGGGAGGCGAAGCCCCTCCTGATAGATCTCCTCTGCGCCCGCCGGCATGCTGCCGGGGGTCATTCCGCCCACGTCGGCGTGGTGGGCTCGAGAGACGGCGTAGCCGACGATCTCCTCGTCGTCGCTGCTGCCGTCTTCACTGCGACCGGGTGCGATCGGCGAGACCATCGTCACGTCCGGCAGGTGCGTTCCGCCCGTGAAGGGATCGTTGAGCACGAACACGTCGCCCGGCTTCGGGTCGCGCTCGCGCACGGCGTCGACCGCGGCGGGCATCGCGCCGAGGTGGACCGGGATGTGTTCCGCTTGGGCGATCATCCGCCCCTCGGCGTCGAACAGCGCCGTCGAGCAGTCCCGGCGCTCCTTGATGTTCGGCGAGTACGCTCCCCGAATGAGGGTCTGGCCCATCTCCTCGGCGACGCTCTCGAGTTGGTTGCGCAGCACCTCGAGGGTCACCGGGTCGATACCGTCGTCCGCATCGGTCGTCGTTGCTGGGGTCATTGTCCTTCGTCCTCCGTTCGCGTCATGACGAGCGTTCCGTCGGCGAGTATGTCGCCGGTCCACGCGGGCGGCACGACGGTCGTGCTCTCCGCTTGCTCGAGGATCGCCGGCCCGTCGACGGCCGCGCCGGGCGCGAGTCGATCCCGGTCGTAGACGGTCGCCTCTCGCGGTTCGTCACCGGTGCCGGGGAAGTGAGCTTCCCGGGTGCCGACGACGGCGTCGCCCGCGCCCTCGTGGCGGATGGTCGGCTCCGAGCCGGGGATCGTCGCCGTCGCGCGGAGGTTGACGACCTCGATCGATTCGTCCATCGCGTAGCCGTAGGCCCGCTCGTGGGCCTCGCGGAACCGCTCGGCGACCGTCGCCGCGTCGAACTCGTCGTCGACGGGCACGGTCAGCTCGAAGCTCTGGCCCGCGTACCGGCAGTCGGCGGCCCGCTCGACCCGCGCCGCGTCGGGGTCGGACGCGTCCGCGAGCACGTCGGCCACGAGGCCGTCGTAGACCGACTCGAGGTCTCCCGTGTCGGCTGCCTCGAGACTAACGCCGACCGTCCGAACGGCGTCGTAGCTCTCGTCGGCCGCGAGCAGGCCGAACGCGGAGAGGACCCCGCCCGGTCGCGGGACGACGACGCGGTCGACCGACAGCGAGTCGGCCAGCGCCGCGGCGTGCATCGGCCCCGCGCCGCCGAACGCGACGAGCGCGAACTCGCGGGGGTCGTGGCCCCGTTCGACGGTCACCGAGCGGATCGTCCGCGTCATCGTCGCGTTCGCCACGCGGTAGACGCCGCGGGCCGCCTCGAGCGCCCCGTCCAAGCCGGCCTCGTCGGCCAGTTCCTCGAGGGCGTCGCGGGCCGCCTCGACGTCGAGGGTCATCTCGCCGCCGAGCGCGGTCTCGGGGCCGATGTAGCCCAGGACGACGTTGGCGTCGGTGACGGTCGGTCGCGTCCCGCCGCGGCCGTAGCAGGCGGGTCCGGGCTGGGCACCCGAGGACTCCGGCCCGACCCGGAGCGCGCCGCCGGCGTCGACCCACGCGATCGAGCCGCCGCCCGCGCCGACGGTGTTCACGTCGACCATCGGCGTTCGGATCGGGAGGCCGTCGATTTCGGCATCGGTCGTCCGCTCGGCCCGGCCGTCCCGGACGAGGCTCACGTCGCTCGAGGTGCCGCCCATGTCGAAGGTGACGAGCCCCTCGACGTCGTCGTCGTCGACGGTCGCCGCAGCGCCGACGACGCCCGCGGCCGGGCCGGAGAGCGTCGTCGTCACGGCGTGTTCCCGGACCGTCTCGGGGTCCGCGATGCCGCCGTTCGCCTGCATGATCCGCGGGGCCGGAACCCCGGCGTCGTCGGCCTCCTCGACCAGTCGGCCGACGTAGTGGTCGATCGCCGGCCGGACGTAGGCGTCGACCGCCGTGGTCGACGTGCGCTCGAACTCGCGGAACTCCGCGAGCACCTCGTGGGAGGCCGAGACCGGTACCGCGAGTTCCTCGCGCAGCGTCTCGGCGACGATCCGTTCGTTCTCGGGATCGGCGTAGGAATGCAGCAGGGAGACCGCGACCGCCTCGACGCCGCGCTCGCGCAGCGTCGCCGCGAGGTCGCGGATCTCCTCGGGGTCGACCGGTCGCTCGACGCCCTCGCCGGTCGTCCGTTCGCCGACTTCGAACCGTCGCTCTCGAGGCACCAGCGGTTCGGGCTTCTCGGCCTCGAGATCGTACAGATCCGGTCGGTCCTGTCGCCCGATCTCGAGGACGTCGCGAAAGCCCTCGGTCGTGACGAGCGCGGTTTCGGCCCCGCCGCGCTCGAGCAGAGCGTTGACCGAGACGGTCATCGCGTGGGCGAAGCCGTCTATCTCGGCGGGATCGATGCCGGCGCTCTCGCAGGCCTTTTCGATCCCCTCGAGGACGCCGACGTGCTGGTTGTCGGTCGTGGGGACCTTCGCGGTGACGAGCCGGTCGTCGACGGTGAGCGCCACGTCGGTGAAGGTGCCGCCGACGTCGACGCCGACCCGCGTTCCGTCGTCGCCCGTCGCGTCGTGACTGTCCATCGGTGCGTCCGAATTCGTGTCGCGTGCGTTTAAATCGGTCATACAGGTCGTCAGAGGAACAGAACGTCGTAGAGCGTTCGGAGGCCGATACCGACCACGACGAGCGTGACGAGCCCGCCGAGAACGTTCTGGAGGGTGCTGTTCGTGTACTCGCCCAGCAGGTCGCGGTTGTTCATCGCGTAGATGAGGAAGACGGCCAGAATCGGCAACAGGAGGCCGTTGGCGACCTGTGCGAAGACGATCACCTGCACGGGGTTGTAGTCCAGCGCCGAGAAGACGATGCCGACGCCGAGGATCGTCATCCAGATCGCCCGGAACCGGGTCGAGGTCAGGTCCCGCTCCCAGCCCAGCGCGCCGGCGGTGGCGTAGGCCCCGGCCAGCGGCGCGCTCATCGCGCTCGTAAAGCCGGCCGCGAAGAGGCCGATCGCGAAGAAGGTCAAGGCGTAGCCGCCGAAGACGGGCTCGAGCTGGTCGGCCATCTCGCCGACGCCGGTGATCTGTGTTCCCGCGGGGAAGACGGCGGCGGCCGTGACGACGATCGCCGTCGTGATCAGGCCGCCGACGATGACCATCCCGATCGTGTCGGTGCGACACTCCGCGAGGTCGTCGGGACCGTCCCACCGCTCTTGGACGGTGCTCGCGTGCAGGAACAGGTTGTAGCCGACGACGGTGGTTCCGACGAGGCCGGCGATGAGATACGCCGATCCGTCGGGGACGGTCGGAACGAGCCCGTTCGCCAGCGAGCCGAGGTCCGGTCGGACCATGATCGCGTTGAGCAGGAACGCCGCGCCCATGATACTGACGAGGCCGATGAACACGCGCTCGATCAGCTTGTAGCTCCCCGTCCACAGCAGGCCGGCGGCGACCAGGCCGATGATCGGTCCCCATACGTTCTCGCTGACGCCGGTGATCGTCGACAGCCCGGCTGCGCCGCCGACGATGTTGCCCGTCTGGAACGCCGCCGTCCCGATCCCGATCGCGCTCACGACGAGCGCGACGGTGATCGCCTGCGGAATCGGATTGTCGAACTCGTTTCGAAACGCTTCCCCCAGCCCTTCCTGCGTGATCAGCCCCAGCCGCGCGCTCATCTCCTGGAGGACGATCGTCGCCAGAATCGAGAACGCGATCGTCCACACGAGCAGATAGGCGTGTTCTGCCCCGATCACGCTCGCGGTCGTTACCGTTCCCGGCCCGATGAACGCCGCCGCGACGAGCGCCCCCGGTCCGATCGCTTTGAGTCGGTCAATAACACCCATGATGCGTATTCACACGCACCACTCTTCGAAATCCCCAAAAGGATTGTTAAGACCCGACCATACGAACACTTCGTCGGCTCGAGACAGTGTGGCTGACGTATGAATCCGTATGAACTCGTGTGAATTTCGACTGCCGACACCGGTCGACGATCGCGCTCGAGGCTCGCCCGTCGACCGCGACGGTCCGTCAGCAGCGACTCGTCAGTCGGCCGCTCGCTCGGTCACGATCACCTTCGAGACGCCGCCCTCGAGTTCGATCTCCGTCGGCAGATCGACGGTACTGCGCTCGATGAACCGGGTCATGAACCAGCGGACGGCCTCCGAGGGAAAGACGAGGTGGTAGACGTCCTCGCCCTCCTCGCGGACGTCGAGGAAGCCACAGAACGAGAGCCACTCGAGCAGGTCGCCGACCGCGTCGAACCGGGTGCCGTACTCGCGGGCGTGGTAGTCCGAGACCCGGTCGGCCGCCTCGACGAACGCCGGGTCGGGGTCGCCGCCGTCGTAGCAGTACTCGAGGAAGGCGTGCAGGAAGTCGATATCGAGCAGGACGTGCTCCCCGGAGGAGAGCATTCGATAGTACCGCTCGAGGTTGTCGCTCGGCCCGCCGTCGGCGGCTTCGAAGTTCGCCGCGTAGAACGTGAGCGCCCGGCGGACGACCTCGCTCTGGCCGTTGCCCGTCTCGGCGACCAGCGTCTCGAGGGCCGCGGCCGAGTCGTCGTCGAGCGATACAGTCACGCGCTGTGTCATGGTCACACGGGGGTCCCCGAGACGGGTATAGTTCACGCACTTGCGACGACGGCCGACCGTTACCAGTCGTCGGCCGCGAGACGCCGAGTGCCGCCGAGTAGCGACGGCCGCACGGATGGTCGGCCGTTCACTCGCTTCGCAGTTCGACGGACAACTCCCCGTCCTCGACGGTTGCGACGTACATCGTCGCCCGGTCGGCGGGGGACGCGCCGGTCGCGCTGCCGGGGTTGAGTAGTCGAATCCCGTCGACGGTCGTGTCGACGACTTCGTGGGTATGGCCAGCAACGGCGACCGGATCGGACGACGCCGTTTCGGCTCGAGCGGCCTCTATGACCCGCTGTCGCCAACCGGACGGCGAGCCGGCTCCGTGGGTCACGGTGAACGTCACGCCGCCGATCTCGAGGGTCGCGGCGCGGGGCGCGTCGATCGTCGGCGGATCCGTGTTCCCGCGGACGGCGGTCAGGTCTCGGTTCGCGAGGGCGGCGATCCGATCGTAGGTCTGTCGGGAGTCGAAATCACCCGCGTGGATCGTGTGGTCGGCCCGCGCGAGTTCGTCGACGACCCACTCGGGGAGCGCGCTCTCGCGGGAGGGAACGTGCGTGTCGGCGATGATCGCGATTCGTTTCACGGGCATGGGTACGGCGGCCGGTCCCGAAAACGATTCCCTGCACGCGGTCGTGGCTCCGCGTATGAGCGATTCACCGTCGGAGCGCGACGAGAGCGGCGACGAGGCGACCGCGAGCCACGTCGTCACCGCGTTCCTCCGCAACCGCGGGGAGGTCCTGTTACTGCGCCGGAGCGATGCGGTCGGCACCTACGCGGGCCAGTGGGGCGGCGTCTCCGGCTTCGCCGAGGGCCAGCCGGACGAGCAGGTCTGCGTCGAGATCCGCGAGGAAACGGGTCTCGAGGACGACGCCGTTTCGCTCGTCCGCACCGGACGGCCGGTCGAGTTCGCTGACCCGGACCTCGAGCGCGAGTGGGTCGTCCACCCGTCTCTGTTCGACTGCGAGAGCCGCGAGATCGAACTGAGCGAGGAACACGACGCCCTCGAGTGGGTCTCCCCGACCGAGACGCTCGCGGGCGTCGGAAACGACCGGGAGACGGTTCCCGAACTGTGGACCGCCTACGAGCGCGTGGCTCCCACCGTCCGCTCGCTCGCGGCCGACGACGAGCACGGGGCCGCATATCTGTCCGTCCGTGCGCTCGAGGTACTTCGCGACCGGGCGGGCCTGCTCGTCGCCGAGCGACGCGAGTTCGGTCCGGACCCCGACGGCGAGCGGGACGAACTCGCCGAACTCGCGGGCCGGTTGCTCGAGGCCCGGCCGTCGATGGCCGTCCTCCGGAATCGGGTGAACCGGACGATGGCCGGTGCGGCGGGGGCGGACGGCGGTGCGGCGGCCGTCCTCGAGTCGGCGCTCTCGAACGTCGACCGCGCGCTGACTGCCGACGAGGACGCCGCGGCGACCGCGAGCGAGCGCCTCACGGGCAGCGTCGCGACGCTCTCGCGGTCGGGCACCGTCCTCGAGGCGCTTCGGGCGGCCGAGCCAACCCGCGTCTTCGTCGCCGAATCGCGGCCGGCCCGCGAGGGCATCGGTGTCGCGGAACGACTGGCAGCCACGATCGACGGCACCGTAACCGTCCACACCGACGCGGCGGTCGCGCACGTGCTCGCACGCGAGGATATCGATCGGATCGCAGTCGGCGCGGACACCGTCCTCCCAGACGGGTCCGTCGTGAACAAGACGGGCACCCGGTCGCTTTCGGTCGCCGCCGACCGCGAGGAGATTCCGGTTTCAGTCGTCGCGGCGACGGACAAAGTCTCGACCCGCGAGGACGTAAACCTCGAGTCCGGGGATCAAACTGCGGTGTACGACGGCGATGCCTCGATCGACGTGCTGAACCCGACCTTCGACGTGACGCCCGCCGATTGTATCGACGAGGTGGTGACCGAACGCGGCGCGCTCGAGCCCGAGGAGATCGACGCGGTCGCCGAGGAACTGCGGGACCTCGAGGCGTGGCAAGCGGGTGACGAGGCGGCGACGGATCGGGAAACGACAGACCGAAACCCCTCGAGGGAGTAGCCGACTCCGGCGGCCGTGACGAAGAGTTACCCCCTCCGAGCCCCTTGTGACGAGGACTTTCTCCGAGCCGCCATCTCACTCATACGCATCCCGACGCGACTTCCGGGGTGCAAACCTTCAACCCGGATTCGTGCGTAGCGTCGCCCATGGCATTCGAACTCGAGCGACTCGGCGTCCACGAGTCAGTCGAGGCGGTGTTTCCGCCGGCCGAATTAGCGGACTATCTCGTCGATCTACCGGTCGAGGTCGCGGTGATCGGCGACGACGAAATTTCGTCCTGCGACGCGGTCGTCACTCTCGAGCACCGCGAGTCCTTCCTCGATCTGGATTGGGTGCACTCGATTCAGGCGGGGGTCGACCGGTTTCCCTTCGACGCGTTCGAGGACGAGAACGTAATCCTCACGAACAGTACGGGCATCCACGATCGGAGCGTCGGCGAGACGGTCGCGGGCTACCTGCTAATGTTCGCCCGGCGGTTGCACGACCACGTCGCGAACCAGCAGGAGCGCCGCTGGGACCGCCCCGAGTGGGACGATGCATTCACGCTCCCGGGCTCGACGGCCTGCGTCGTCGGCACCGGTACCCTCGGTCGCGGCGTCGCGGAGACCCTCGGCGGGCTCGGCGTCCGGGTAACCGGCGTCCGGCGCTCGGGCGATCCGGTCCCCGGATTCGACGCAATCTACGCGAACGATCGGCTGCTCGAGGCGATCACCGACGCCGAGTTCGTGATCGTCACCGTGCCGCTGACCGAGGCGACCCACCACCTCTTCGACGCCGAGGCGTTCGACGCGATGCGCGACGACGCCTACTTCGTCAACGTCGCTCGCGGCTCGGTCGTCGACGAACCGGCGCTGATCGACGCGCTCGAGGCCGGCGAGGTCGCCGGCGCAGCGCTGGACGTCTTCGAGGAGGAGCCCTTGCCCGAGGACTCGCCGCTGTGGGAGATGGACGAGGTCATCATCTCGCCCCACTGTGCAGCCTACACGCGGGACTACTTCCGGGACACGGGCGATATCGTCCGCGAAAACGTCGACCGGCTCACGGACGGCGAGGAATTCCATAACCGGGTCGTTTGAGCTTGATCACGGCGTAAGGTGGCCGAGAGCGCGGCTCGAGCGACTGCGAGAGTCGCGCGATCCGGGGAAGGGCAGGCGCTTACCCGCCATCACCGCGAGCGACCGAAGGGAGCGAGCGGGCCGACGACCGACCCAACGGGGAGGGAGGAGTGCTTTTCATCGAAGTTTTGCCGAGGGCGCGGCTTCGCCGCGCCCGCAGAGCAAAAGTTCGGTTCTAGAAGAATTTGAACAAATCGTCCCGATTTTGCTCGTGCAACTGACTTCGGACGGCTTCGTTCAACGGCTCGAGTTGGCCCTTTTTCGCGCTGATTGGGGCGATGGTCTCCTGCCACTGCTTCCATGGCGGGTAGAGGCCGAGGCGGTCACAGAGGGCGTCGAGGCGCTCGTCCTCGTCGTCGACCTTGTCCATCTTGTTGACGGCGACGACCGTCGGAATGCCGAGATCCCGGAGGAAGTGGAACATCTCGACGTCGTAGGGGATCTCGTCGGGGCCGGAGTGGCGGTCGATGATGTCGATGACGCTCTTGCCGTCGACCACGAGGACGGCGACGAGGACGTTGTCGGCGTACTCCTCGAGGTAGTGGACGATCTCGGTCTTGATCTCCTCGCGGAGGTCCTCGTCGACGCCGCTCATGAAGCCGAACCCGGGGAGGTCGGTGATGACGAAGTCCTCGGGGGCCCAGTCGTAGTGGTTCGGCGAGCGGGTGACGCCGGGTTTGCCGCCGGTGTCGAAGCTGTGGCCGGTCAGCTCGCGCATGAGCGTGGACTTGCCCACGTTCGAGCGGCCGACGAGGGCGACTTCGGCCTCTCGATCGGGGCGCGTATCGAAATCGATCATACCCGACCGTAGGGCGGACCGACCTTTATACGCGTTGTAACGGGAGCCGGCTGTTGGCTCGGTGCCCGCTCGAGTCGAAATCGACCGCCTGCGCGGGACGAATGCCCCGAAGTTATGATCCCGGGGGGCACAGACGGAGACGTGCGGCTCGTACAGCTGACGGTACCGACGGGCAAGCGGGAGACGATTCTCGACACCCTCGACGAGCGGGGGATCGACTACGTCGTGTCCGACGAGACCAGCAGTCGGGAGTACACGGCGGTCGTTTACTTCCCGCTGCCGGATGCGGCCGTCGAGCCAGTGCTCGATGAGGTACAGAACGCGGGGATCGACGAGGACGCGTACACGGTCGTCGTCGACGCGGAGACGGTCGTCTCCCGCAGGTTTCAGGCGCTCCGCGAGGAGTACGAGGACGGAGACGTCGGTTCGGATCGGATTTCGCGTCAGGAACTGCAAGCGGAGGCCGACGACCTGACGCCGAGCTTTCCCGTCTACGCCGTGATGACGATCATCAGCGCCGTCGTCGCGACCGCCGGACTCCTGCTCGACTCGCCCGCGGTCGTCGTCGGGTCGATGGTGATCGCGCCGCTGATCGGGCCGGCGCTGGGGGCGAGCGTCGGGACGGTGATCGACGACGAGGAACTGTTCGTCGAGAGCGTCACCTACCAGATCCTCGGCGTCGTCCTCGCGATCGCGGCGGCGGCGATCTTCGCGCTGGTGGTGCGGATGACGAACATCGTCCCGCCGGATCTCGTTCTCGCGAACGTCGGCGAGATCTCGGAGCGGCTCGCGCCGGACTTGCTCTCGCTCGCGATCGCCCTCGGCGCGGGAATCGCGGGGGTCGTCAGCATCGCGACGGGGACCTCCGTGGCGCTCGTCGGCGTCATGATCGCGGCGGCACTGATTCCGCCGGCCGGCGTGGCTGGCATCACCCTCGCGTGGGGCCAGCCGACCGCCGCGATCGGCGCGACGGTCCTCGTCCTCGTCAATCTGCTCTCGGTGAACCTCGCCGGCCTGTTGACGCTGTGGTACGCCGGTTACCGGCCGGAGAACCTGTTTTCCCTCGGCGAGACGGAACAGCGCGTTCGCCACCGGATCGTCGGACTCGTCGTCATCGTCCTCGTCTTCGCGGTATTTCTCGGCGGAATCACCTACGCCTCCTACGAGACGGGGAACTTCGAACAGGACGCCCGCGACGAAGTCGAGCAGGTCCTCGCACAGGACCAGTACGAGCGCTACCAGTTGCTCGAGTTCCAGGTCGTCCTCGACGACGACTACCCGTTCCGGAACCCCGATCGGGTGATCGTCACGATCGGCGGCCCGCCCGGCGAGACGGCACCCGAACTGGCCGACACCCTCCACGAGCGGGTCAACCGCCACGCCGACGGCTCCGTCAACGTCGAGGTCAGATACGTCGAAGTCCTCGAGCGAGGGGACCAGTAGCGTTCGATCACCACCCAGCGCGGTGGACGCGGCGCTTTCCGTCGGCCCGTCGTCGTTTTTGGAACTCGCTGACTCTGCGCGAGAACAACCGTTTCCGGCCCGCTAGCGCCGCAGTCGCTCGAGGAGACTCGAGTCTCCGGACGCCTTGGGACCGGATCCGGAGTCGGCCCCCGCCTCGTCGGTAGTGTCGTCACGCCGGACGCGACCGAGCAGCCGGCGGACCCACGTCTTCGGTCCGCCGATCCGGTTGAGAAGATACGTCGGGAAGTAGAGAGCGATCGCGCCGAGTACCAGAAAGCCGAGCCCGCCGACGAGGCGGCCGTCGCGGAGGAATCCGACGCCGACGACGAACATCGGTCCCGCCATCGAGAGCCCCGCAGCGGTCTGGAGCATCCACAGAATGCCGGGTCCCTTCATCGACTCGGCACCGAGTTAGCCGTCGAACGGTAACTCGGGCTCGTAGCCGATCGCCTCGACGGCGGCCTCGAGGACCGTCTCCACGTTCGCGCCGGTCTCGACGCTCATGGTGTAGTCGGCCGCGACGTCCTCCGTGAGGTCGCCGTCCTCGAAGCGGTCTTCCTTGTTCGCGATCGTGAGCACGGGGATGTCCTCGAACTGCGCCGAGATCGAGTCCCGGAGCTCGAGTTGCGAGCCGGTCGGGTAGCCGCATTCGCCGGTGGGATCGATCATGACGAGCATGCAGTCGGCGAGGTGCTCGACGGCGCTGACGGCTTGGGATTCGATCTCGTTGCGCTCGGCTGGCGGGCGGTCGAGCAGCCCGGGGGTGTCGACGATCTGGTAGCGGATGTGATCGCGCTCGAAGTGGCCGACGCCGATCCCCTTCGTCGTGAAGGGGTAGGAGGCGGTCTCGCCGCGGGCGTTGGTGACGTCGTTGACGAACGAGGACTTGCCGACGTTGGGGTAGCCGGCGACGACGATCGTCGGCTCGTCGGGGTTGATTTCGGGCAGGTCCCGCAGATCGTTGCGCGACTCGTTGATGTACAGCAGGTGGTCGTCGACCTGCTCGACGATGTCCGCCAGCCGGGCGAAGGCCTGCTTGCGGTGCTTGCGCGCGGTGTCCACGTCGGTCTTTCGCAGCCGCGGCTGGTACTCCTCGTGGATCTCGCGGGCTTTGCGGCTGGCCCACATCACTTCCGACAGCGCCTGTCGGAGCCGGTCGACGTCGACGATCGCGTCGGCCAGCTCGTAGTAGAACGGGTGGGCGTCGTACTCGAAGTCCGGCCACGCCGTCACCACGTTCTCTAAGTTGTCGGAGATGATGTTCGCCGCCGTCTGGAGCATCGACTGCTGGGCCTCGAGGCCGCCTTTGGCCTTGCCGGCCCGCGCCGCCCGCGAAAACGCCTTGTCGATCAGCTCTTCCGACGTGGGCGTCGTCGGAAGGTCTTCGAAAATCATGTCCAGCACTAGCGCCTCCGACCATAAAGGGCGTTCGTTACGCGCCGGTGCCGCGGCGAGTGGGGTCGGCCCGCGTGTCAGTTCGCGCGGCAGTTGTCCGCCGCGGGCTTATCCCCGTCGCCGTCGTCCGATCGAGTATGACAAACTGGCGTGCCGTCTTCGTCGGCTTCGTCGTCGCGACCGTCTTGGGAATCGTCGGGCTCGCTCTCCCGGGTATCGGGCAGCTCGCCGCGGGGCTCATCGGCGGCTTCGTCGCGGGCTACATGGCCGGCGGCGGGCTCGGCAGCGGCTTCTGGCACGGGCTGCTCGCCGGCGCGCTCGGCGGCATCATCGGCGGGCTGCTCATCGCCGTCGCCGTCGGCATCGCCGGGCTCGCGCTCGGCCCCGCCGGCGGCGCGATCTCCGGTGCGGCCGGGCTCGGCATCTTTGCCCTCGCCGCGATGATTTCGCTGATCATGGCCCTCGAGAGCGCGGTCGCCGGCGCGGTCGGCGCGGCGATGAGTGCCTGATCGGGTCGAAAAACGGCATCGTTCGAACGTCCGGGTTCGGCCGCTCTGCACGGTTCGGACCCGGGCTGTCAGTCCCGTGACTCTCAGGCCGACGCCATCTCCCGACAGCTCTCGGCGCACTTCGGCAGAACCTCGGCACACGCCTGACAGTGCTCGTGATCGTGCTGTTCGCACTCCTCGGCGCACTCCTCGCAGAGGTCCGCACAGAGCTCGCCGAGTTCCTGATGGTAGCCCGAGTTGCGGGCCATGAATCGCGCGTGCAGCGAGGCGATGTCGGCCACGTCCCGGCAGAGCCGGATGCAGCGGGCCATGTCCTCGCCCTCGCCCGCACAGGCGTCGGCACACCACTCGCAGACCTGCGCGGCCTCGAGGCAGTTGTCGATACACTCCTGCATGTGGTCGTCCGCGTGCTCGAGTTGTTGGAGCGCCATAACGAGCAAAGAGACACCAGCGGGCGCCATCAAGCTATCACGGGCGGCTGCAAGCACTGCGTGGTCGCAGATTCGGCCGCCGTAGAAAGTGAGCCGCGGAGACGGACCGCCGACCCGCGGTCGCGTTATCGCCGCGCCTCGAGTTCCGCCTCGAGATCGGCGAGGTCCATGTCCTTCATCGCGAGCAGGACGAGCAGGTGGTAGACGATGTCTGCGCCCTCGTGGGCGATCTCCTCATGATCGTCGTCTTTCGCGGCCAGCACGAGTTCAGTGCTCTCCTCGCCGAGCTTCTCCAGGACCGCGTTCTCGCCTTTCTCGTGGGTAAACAGCGAGGCGGTGTAGGAGTCCTCGGGCAGCGTTTCCTTCCGGTCTTCGATCACGGCGAACAACTCCTCGAGCACGTCGTCCATCTAGAGCTCACCCGACACGTTGCGGATGTCTTCGAGTTCGTCGAACTTCTCGCTGTCGTCTCGGCTGTCCGCGAAGACCTCCTCGGTCACCTCGATCGACGCGTTCGTCCGGGCGGCGAGCGCGAGCGAATCGCTCGGCCGGGCGTCGACGACCGTCTCGCCGCGGGGCGTCTCGAGGTGGATATCGGCGATGTAGGTGCCGCCCTGCCCGCCGTCGCGCTCTTCGATCTCGTTGACGACGATGCGCTCGATGCGGCTCCCGAGTTCCTCCATGACGTCCAACAGGAGGTCGTGGGTCAGCGGCCGGCCGATATCCTCGGCCTCGAGGCCGCGAGCGATGCTCGTTGCCTCGTTGAAGCCGATAAAGATCGGGACGACGTCGGCTTCGCCCTCGACGGCGAGGACGACGACCGGGACCGGTCCCTTCGGGGTCCCCGCGACGCGGACGGCGTCGATGGATGCCTGCATACCCATACCGTCGGCAAGGAGGGAGAAAACATGTCCGGTCGCGAATGCATGCAGACCCGGCCGGCGACGCCGCAGTTTCGGCTCGCGAACGCGGTCAGTTCTCCGGCGGCTCGACGACGACGCCGCCGTCGCTCGAGACCGTCACCTGACAGCCCTCGTAGGAGATGGAGACGTCGATGGGGTGGCCTCGAGCGGACGTCACGAGGTCGGCGAGTGCTTCGGGATCGACCGTGTCGTAGAGCGGCGACAGCGCGTCGGGTTCGCGGTTCGTCACCGCCGCCACGGCTTCGACGATCGCGACGACGACCGTGCTCGGACCGCCATCGAATCGACTGTGGTAGGTTTCCGTGATGGGATCGTATCCCGAACTGTCTTCGCCGAGCGGCCGAGCTGCAGGGAGATCGGAGTGGGCTGTGTTCTCACTCATTGCGTTCCAGTATCGCAGATATCGTCCTAAGGAGTGACGCTGACTAGTCAGCGTCCGTCGCCCCGGACTTCTCGAAGAGGTGCCGGAAGACGGTCCGCTCGGCCTTGCGGAGGTGTTGATTGAAGGTCTGGCGGGTGACGCCGAACCGGGCCGCCAACTCGTCGCCGGTGCTGGTCCGGGGCGTGTCGAAGTAGCCGCTGAAGTAGGCGGCGTCGAGCGCAGCCAGCTGTCGGTCGGTGAGCGCGTCCGCGACGACGTCGTACAGCAGTTGGGACGAGTAGACCAGTTCCTCGGCGACCAGTTCGGCCTCGGGGTGGAACCGCCGGATCTCGTCGCCGGCCTGCCGGTGATCCACGTCGCCGGGGAGTTCTCCGCGGAACCTGACCGCGTCGGACTCGATGACGATCTCGCGGGGACGGCCGCCGAGCGCGGAGAACACGTGGGCGACCGTCTCCGATTCCGAGTGGGCTTCGATCCGATTGTAGCCGTCGACCGAACTGAGCAGTCGGGCGTCGAGGTAGTGGGGGACCTCTTCGACGGCGGTGACGAACTCGCTCGCGGTGAGATCCCTCGTCCCCATGTACTGGACGGTGGTCCCGTCCGGCAGCGAGACGACGGAATCGATGTCGATCCACGTCGGTTCGTCCTCGACCCGCAGCGAGGGCGGGACCGCCGATTCGTCCGCGCGGAACCCGAGCAATCTGACGTGGTCACTGGTCAGGCGCTTCTCGCGTCGCTTCAGCGCGCTCACGTCCTCGAACGCGAGGGCGACGTACTCGACGGTGCCGTCCGAATCGAACAGGGGCGCGGCGTTGCTCGAGAACCACCGCCGGCTGCCGTCCGGGAGTTCGATCCAGTGTTCGAACCTGAACACGGGGTCGCCCGACTCGAAGACGCGCGTAGCGGGGTGTTCGTCGACCGGGACGGGCGTTCCGTCGTCGTAGGAGAGGCCCCACTCGGCCGGGTCGTAGGGTCGGCCGACGAGTTCCTCGCGCGGGAGGTCGAGCGTCGCCACGGCGCGGTCGGTCGCGTGAGCGATCTCGCCCGCCGCATCGATCACGATGGCGCTGACCGGACACGCGTCGAAGAACCGTCGCGCGAGGTCCGCCGGAAGCGACTCCTCCGACTCGCTCTCGTCCGAGTTCCGTTCGACCGGATCGCCGTCGCGAAACCCGCCCGCCGACGAGTCCGTCATCGACCGCCCGTCCGCTCGAGGCACGGGGGATCGGCCTCGAGGCGCTCACTCGGCGTCTCGGTACGTTGGTCGTTCGCGCTTCCGGGGTGTCGATATCGGCTCCAGCTCATACCGTCGATACGGCGTCGACGGATAAATGCATACCACCGGTCGTCACGCCGACCGGCGCTGCTCGGCGGGGAAGATCCCCTCCGGAAGGTACGCGGAGACGACCCAGTTCGGCGCGTTGACCACCTCGTTGATCTTCAGGTCGACGGCCACCGAACACAGCATGTACGCCTCGTGTCGCTCGAGGCCGCGTTCGGTCTCGAGGTGATCGATCAGCTGCCGGACGGCGGCTCTGGCGGCCTCCTGCAGGTCGTCCGCGATCCCCGTCGTCCCGTACATCGGCTCGTCCCGGCCGCTCGGGGTGAACGGTCCCGTGGTCTCGAACTGGGGTTGGTCGATCGACAGGTCCGACCGGAGGTCGAACCGACAGGTGACGGTCATCGGTGCCTCGATCCCGGACCCGCAGACCTCGCCGTCTCCCTGTGCGGCGTGGCCGTCGCCGACGCTGAACAGGGCTCCGTCGACCGCGACGGGGAGATACAGCGTCGAGCCCGCCGTGAGCTGTTTGATGTCCATGTTCCCGCCGACCGATCGCGGCGGGAACGTCGTGTGAGTGCCGTCCTCGGCGGGCGCGACGCCGATCACGCCGGGGAACGGATCGAGCGGCACCTCGATGCCGTTTCCGAAGCGACCGACGCCGTCCTCGAGGTCCCAGACGTGTAGCGCCGGTTCGGGGAACTCGTCGGCCAAGAGCCCGAGTTCCGCCTCGCTCGGGAGAACCAGCGTGACCCCCCAGCCCCGGTGGTCGATCTCGAGCAGTTCGACCTCGAGGACGTCGCCCGGCCGAGCGCCCTCGATCGCGACGGGGCCGGTCAAGGTGTGGACCCGGTCGATGTCGAGGTCGGCGATGTCGGCGACCGTCGAATCGGGGCCGAGCTGTCCGCCCGTCGAGTCCCGGCACGTAAACCGGACGACCTCGCCGGGTTCGACCGTCTGTACCGGCTCGAGGCTGTTGTCCCACGCGCTGTGAATCGTCTCGTCGCTGGCATCGATCTCGTACGCCGCCTCGTATTCGTCTGACATATACCGTCAATACATGCTGCGCGACGGGATAAAATAGCCGCTCGCTACAACCGCACACTGCTGTGTTTGCCCCGCTGTGTACGCTGCGTGCCTACTGAGCTTCCTCGAGCGACGGCACCGACGCGCCCTCGTTCTCGAAAAACGCCAGCCCGTGAATCCGGCTGTCCGCGGTCAGTTCGGGGTGAAACGAGGTCCCGACGACGGGTCCGTCACGGACCGCGACCGGCCGGTCGTCCCACGTCGCGAGCACCTCGGCGTCGCCGACCGAATCGATGGCCGGCGCGCGGATGAACACCGCCGGATACGGCTCGTCGAGGCCCGCGACCTCGAGGGGCGCTTCGAAGCTGTCCTTCTGTCGGCCGAACGCGTTGCGCTCGACGCCGATGTCGATCAACTCGAGTTCCTCGACCCGGCCGTCGCCGGCGTCGCTCGCGGCGACGATCAGGCCGGCACAGGTCGCGAGCAGCGGCTTGCCGTCGGCGACGTGGGCTCGGATTTCGGGGGCGATGCCCTCGCTGTGGAGCAGTCGAGAGATGGTCGTCGATTCGCCGCCGGGCATCGCGAGCAGATCGCAGTCGGGGACGATCCCGGCGTCTCGAATTTCGCGGACCGCGACCTCGCGGCCGCGGGCCGCCGCGGCGCGTTCGATGGCGGCCGCGTGTTCCTCGACGTCGCCTTGGACCGCGACGACGCCCGCAGTCAGTGACATGGCCGCGGATACGGACGGTGCCGTCAAAAAGTCCGCGCCACGAGACGGGCGAGCGGAGGTCGGCAGACGCCGCGGGTTGCAGTAGCCCCGCTCCCCGCGCCGGCACCGCCATGGCGGCCGCTTTTGTCGCTACCCGTCGGCGAGACGACCGTGTCGACCGTTCCAGCGGAGGCCGAACGCCTGCTCGAGAGCGAGCCCGTGATGGCCCATCTGGGGACCTGTACCGAGGGACGGCCCCACGTCGCGCCGGTCTGGTACCGGTACGCTGACGGGGTCGTCGAGATCGTCACGACCGGTCGGAAACTGGCCAATATCGGGCGGAATCCGCGGGTCGCCCTCTCGATACAGAACGACGACGCCGGACAGACGCAGTGGATGGTGTCGCTGCTCGGGACGGCGACGGTCGTCGAGGACGAGGCCGAGACGGCAGCGGCCCGCCGCCGGATCAACGAGAAGTACGACGCGGAGCCGGACGCCTACGCCGACAACACGCTCGTTCGGATCGATGTCGGCTCGGCGACCTACCGAACCTACGGCGACGTGCTCGAGTGATCGACGCCGGTCCTCACTCGTGACCCCTGCCCGGCGACGGCTCGCGCAGCCCCGGATGGGTCCCCAGTTCGCGAACGCGGCGCATCCGGGCGCGGAGATCCGAGGGTGCCCCCGGTGTGGACTGCTCGACCGCGGTCTCGTCGCCGTCGTCCTCGAGTTCGCCGACCGGTTTCGGGAACGTCCGGAGATCCTTGTGGATCGCGAGGCCGGCGTAGGCACCGTCGCCGATGGCGATCGTGGTCTGGTTCTGGCCGTGGGTGACGTCGCCGACGGCGTAGACGCCCGCGACGCTGGTCTCTCGGTTCTCGTCGACGTCGATCGCGCCGTCGTCGTCGAGTTCGCAGCCGAGGCTGGCGGCGAGATCGGCGTTGTACGCGGAGCCGTACATCGCGAAGCCGCCGAGGTAGTCCCGTTCGGTTCCGTCCGCCAAGGCGAAGCCGCCGAGCCACGGCGGCTCGTCCGCGTCGATGCTCTCGTCGTCGTACGCGGAGACGACGGCCGTGTCGATCCGATCGACCGGGTGGGCCTCGAGTTGCGCGTCCGTTTCGTCGTCCCACTCCGGTTCGCGGTCGTTCAACAGGAGGTCGACGTCGGCCGTGAAGTTGCACATCGCCATCGCCACGTGGGCCGCGCTTTCGGTGTGACCGAGCACGAAGACCGGGCCGTCGCCCAGCGTGTACGCGTCACAGTGCAGACAGTAGTGCAGGCCGCGGCCGGTAAAGCGCTCGAGTTCCGGTACCTCGGGACTGCGGTCGCGGAAGCCGGTCGCGAAGACGACCCTGTCGGCGTCGACCGTCGCGTGGGTCGCCTCGAGGCGAAATTGCGGGTCGCCGTCCGCGGTGCTATCTGTCTCGTCACCGCCCAGTTTTGTCACGGACTCGACGGCGTCGGGGTAGAAGTCACCGCCGTAGTGCTCGAGTTGTTCGACGGCGTGGGCCGCCAGTTCCCTCCCGGAGACGTTCTCCGAGACGCCCGGCATGTTGTGGACGTGGGTAACCGCCGCGTGACGGCCGCCTTCCTTCTCGAAGACGGCCGTGCGGTGACCGAGTCGAGTCGTGTACAGCGCGGTCGTCAGGCCGGCGGGGCCGCCGCCGATGACGACGACCTCGTACTCGAGGGGATCGCTCATGGTACGCCCACTCGAACGCCCAGCGGGTTGAGGCTGGGCCGTGAATATGCGGCCGCAGCGGGCCACAGCCCCGCCGGTCGTATCAGACGGACTGGTAGTCTCGCCAGTTCCGAAAGGGGTTGAAACGGGCCGGCGATGGCGGTGGTACTATGAGCCAGTTCCGCGATATCGACCTCGAGCTCCCCGCGACGGAATCGGACGACGCCGACCTCGAGCAGGGCTCGATCTTCTTCGTCGGCACCGCCACGGTGCTCCTCGAGTACGCGGGCTTCACGATCCTCACCGACCCCAATTTCCTCCACAGCGGCGATCACGTCCACCTCGGCTACGGGATCACGTCTCGACGGCGGACCGACCCGGCGATGGAGATCGAGGACCTGCCGCCGATCGACTTCGTCCTGCTCTCGCACTACCACGGCGACCACTTCGACCGCGTCGCCGAGGCGAAACTCGACGAGGACCTGCCGATCGTCACGACCCGCCACGCCGCAGAGAAACTCGCCGAGAAGGGCTTTCGCGAGACCCACTCGCTCGAGACGTGGGAGGAGTGCCGCATCCGGAAGGGAGACGCGCGCCTGACGATCACGGCGATGCCCGGTCGCCACGGCCCGCCCGTCGTCTCGAAGGGGCTGCCGCCGGTGATGGGGAGCATGCTCGAGTTCCGGCCGGCCGACGCCGATCCCGAGGAGCCGCCGCTTATGCGGCTCTACGTCTCCGGCGATACGGTCGTCTACGACGCCCTCGAGGAGATCCCGGAGCGCTACCCCGAGATCGACCTCGCACTGTTGCATCTGGGCGGGACGCGGATTCTGGGCGTCCTTCTGACAATGGACGCCGACCAGGGGGCCGAAGCCGTCAACCTGATCGACGCCGACACCGCGATTCCGATCCACTACAACGACTACGAGGTGTTCCGATCGCCGCTCTCGAACTTCAAGGCCGCCGTGGAGAAGGCGGGGCTCGAGGACCGGGTGGAGTACCTCGAGCACGGCGAGACCTACGAGTTCGAACCGCCGTCGGACCGGGAATAGGGAGGAACAAGCGGCTGATTCGGCGAATCGGTATCTCGATCGGCTCGAGCGACTGATATGCGGTGGCGCGCGCTGAGCCGCGTCGAACGACCGGTGAGACGCGGGTTCAAACTGCGCGAGGGATGAGCGAAGGAACGGAGTGACCGAGCGAATCGGTTGGGGTTGGTGTGGTGTTCCGTGCCGCCAGCATGAGCAGGACTCTGCGTCGGTGAAAACCAAACGAGGCAGCGCTCTGCTATCGTGGCAACGGGGGTTTCCACGCCCTCCCCAGCCGATTCGTTCGCTCTCTTCGATCGCTCACTCATCCCTCGCACAGTATCGAACCGCCGTTCGCTGATCGCTCACTGCGGTTCAGCGCGCGCCACCGCACGTTGTCCGTCGGTACGGACCGATACGGCGTCGGGGAGCAGTGGTGTCGTCCACCTCGAGCGCCGTGAATCAATTCTCGAGACGTTCCCGAGCCGCGGCGACCACCAGCGGGAGCGTGATCGTCGCGTCGGCGTAGACCGAGACGTTGTCGGCGTCCTTCTCGAGTTTCCCCCACGAGCGGGCCTCGTCCAAGGTCGCGCCGGAGAGGCCACCGGTCTGTTTGGGGTCCATGGTCAGTTGGACGGCGTAGTCGTAGGCGTCGGGTGCGACGAGCATCGTCTGCAGCGTGAAGTTCTTCGGGACGCCGCCGCCGACGACGAACGCGCCGGCCTCGTCGGCGTGGTAGGCGATATCGGTCAGCGGCGTCATGTCCGCCAGCGCGTCGAGCGAGAAGTCGGAGGTCTGGGAGTACATCCACGCCTGCAGGCCGAGCACGGAGTCCTGAATCGCGGGACAGTAGATCGGCACGTCGTTCTCGTAGGCCGCGGCGGCGATGCCGGCGTCCTCGTCGATGTCGTCGCGTTCGTTCACCTCGGCGTTGGCCCGCCCGAGTTCCTCGGTGAGCCGCTGGATCGGGACGACGCCTTCCTCCTCGAGGACCGGAAAGACCTCGTCGCGCAGGTGGGACTCGAACGTCGCGAAGAACTCCTGTGGGAGGTAGACGTTGTAGATGCGGTCGACACCCTCATCGCGTAGCGTCTCGTCGTGTTCGCGCTCGGTCTTGCCCTCGTCGTGGACCGCGCCGTGGTGGTGCTTGCCGCCGATGGCCTCGATGGAATCGTGGGTGAGGTTCGCCCCTGTCGTGACGAGCACGTCGATGTGGCCGTCCCGGATCAGGTCGGCGACGATGGCTCGCATCCCCGTCGGGACCATCGCGCCCGCCAGCCCGAAGAAGACGGTCACGTCGTCGTCGAACATCGACTCGGTCACGTCGACGGCCTCGTGGAGGTCCGCCGCACCGACGCCGGCGTTGCCGTACTCGTCCGCGAGTTCGCCGACCGTCATGCCCGCCCGGACCTCGGCGTGGCCGACCGGATCGTGAGAGAAGGTCTCCCGCTCGGGCTCGTGGTGGCCGTCCGCCTCGCTGTCGCCGTCGTCGCTCCCGTGCTCGTGGTCGTCGCTCATGTCCTCGCATCCGCGAGCCAGCGGTTTGAACGCCGCGGTTCGGTTCGATCCGTCGTCTCGAGCCGACTACAAGCGCGTCTCAGAAGGTACTGCCGAGGCCCGATTCAGCAGCCGATTCCCGTCGAGAACCAGCCGCTCACGACAGATGCGAACTTAGCAGTCTACGTCCGTGCGATACCCAAACCAGAATTCTGGTGGGCTCCCTTCAATGCTGAGTGAAACGGAAATGGAATCTGCACCATCGGCAAACTGCGGCAAAAACCATTCTTTCCACCCGTGTCCGTCTACCCGTCCGTGCAGAGTGAATTCCCCTTCATTGACGGGGATATCGGAATCGTCGATGGCGACTCTATTCGTCGGTTCATCAGAGGAATCAATTTTGTACGTTTCTTCGTAGATAGTTTCCTCCCTCTCAGAGAGCCGTAACTGCAACGAGTTGATGGTGGAAGTGATGTCAATATCGATCTGACAAAGACGAACTGTGTTTTGAAACCAGCCGAGACAACCACTACCCAGAAAAAGGACACTACTCCCTCCTAATTGAAGGGCGCTTCGACGGTTCATATTTGCTCTATAGATCAGTCATATAAATGATTTATCGTCCATTGTCCCACTATTCATATCACTGTATATAGACCGCTGAGGAACGAGGGTTTCTACTGCACGAGTTCACCGGACAGCTGCGGCTCCATTCGAATCGCGTGTCTCCTTACAGCCCCGTCGGCACCTCGAGATACGTCGTCTCGAGTCCCCACTCCTCGACCAGATCCTGCAGCGATCGCACGCCGAAGGTCTCCGTCGCGTAGTGGCCCGCGAGGAAGACGTGGATGCCGGCCTCCTGTGCCTCGTGGTAGGCCTTCCCTTTCCCCTCGCCGGTCACCAACGCGTCGGCGTCGGCCGCGGCGGCCTCGCCCAGCCAGTCGACCCCGCTGCCGGTGACGACCGCCACGTCCTCGATCTCGTCGGGGCCGAAGTCGAGGTGCTGGACCGGTTCTCCGTCGGTCTCGAGTGTGTCCTCGAGACGCTCGCGCAGTTCGTCGGGGGCGTAGGCGTCGGCCGCCGTCCCGCGCTGGCCGATGTACTCGGGGCCGAGTTCGCCGAACGGGGTGCGGTCCTCGAGTCCGAGCACGTCGGCGACGCCGGCGGCGTTGCCCAGTTCCTGCTGGCCGTCCAGCGGGAGGTGGGAGACGTACAGCGCGAGGTCGTTCTCGATCAGGGGCGCGATCCGGTCGTAGGTCCGGCCGGTCACGCGGTCGAAGCCGCCCCACGAGAGCCCGTGGTGGACGACCAGCAGGTCCGCGTCGGCTTCGATCGCCCGGTCGAACGTCTCGCGGACGCCGTCGACGGCGAACGCGACGCGCTCGATCTCGGCCTCGTCCGGGCCGACCTGCAGGCCGTTCGCGCTGGCGTCGAGGTCGGCGTAGTCGGCGGTTCCAAGTTCTTCGTCGAGTCGATCGACGACGTTCGAGAGCTCCATAGCAGGCCGTTCGGCGGTGATCGCCTTGTATCCGGCTGATCCCGACCGGTCCCGCGGCGGCTTCCGGCTCGAGTCGGGCGTGCGAAACGCGGACGACTGCACCGAAAACCGCGATCCGGGCCCGCTACATCAGGTAGAACAGCGGGAACAGGATCACCCAGACGATGTCGACGAAGTGCCAGTAGAGCCCGAAGTACTCGACCGGCCGGTGATCCCGGAGATAGGCGTCGACGGCCACGACGCGGTATATCATGAACAGGGCGATGAGCAGGCCGAGGATGACGTGGAACGCGTGGAGCCCGGTCGTCACGAAGTACAGCGAGTACTCGAGTTCGGTGAACCAGTAGATGCCGTGGGCGAACTCTTGGCTCCACTCGTAGCCCTTGATCGTGAGGAACGTGAGCCCGAGCGCGAGCGTGACGCCGAGCGACGCCAGCAGGCCGCGTTTGTTCTCGCGTTCGGCCATGACGAGCGCGATGATGACCGTGAAACTCGAGGTCAACAGGACGTAGGTGTTGACGAGGCCGATGATCTCCGACGGCGGCACGGTCTCGAACGAGCCCCAGCCGGCGTGGAGGCGCATGAAGACGTACGCCCCGATGGCGGCGCCGAAGACGATCACGTCCGAGGCGAGGAAGAACCAGACGCCGAGTTTCGTGCCGCCGACGTTCTCGAACGGCCAGCGCTCGGCGATCGCCTGATCGGGCGCGTGGAACCGTTCGCGCCCGTACTCGAACAGCGTGTAGCCGAGAATAGCGATCCCGCCGACGAAAAGCACCGGATGTAAGAGGTCGGTCGAACCGGTCTCCTGGATCTCGGCTCCGCGTCCGGTGGCGAAGCTTGCGACCCACGGCGTCAGTCCCGACAGCCCGATGAACATGACGAACATGCCGACCCCGACTCCGAACGGCCAGATGCTCGCGTGGTCTTCGTGCTCCGCCTCGAGCGACTCGGCCTGGCCGGCCCGCTCGTGTGCGGCCGCCCCGCCGTCGGCCGCCGTCGCATCGTCGACGAACTGGAGTTTGCCGCTGGCGTAGCTGGGCCGGTCCGGCCAGTTCTCGAGCGGCGGCGGCGATGTCGTCGCCCACTCGGCGGTCCGGGAGTACGCCCACGGGTTGTCGGGGGCGTCGGGACCCGAGAGCAGACTCTTGCCGAGCGCGTAGAACATGATGAGGTAGGACGCGGCGAGGACGAAGGCCCCAACTGTCGCCAGTCGGTGATAGATCGTCAGCTCCGAACTGAAGTGGAAGACCCGCCGCGGCGTCTCCCAGGCCATGAACATGGGGAAGTACAGCAGGTTGAACCCGATGAAGTACGTCGCGAAGTGGAGTTTGCCGAGCGTCTCGTCGTACATTTTCCCGGTGATCTTCGGCCACCAGTAGTAGACCGCGCCGACCAGCGCCGTCGAGCCGGCGACCATCACGTAGTGGAAGTGCGCGACGACCCAGTAGGTGCCCCGGAACTCGTAGTCGAGGACGACGGCCCCGAGGAAGACCCCCGTAATGCCGCCGATGATGAAGATCACCAGCGTCCCGAGACTCCACAGGAACGGCGTGGTAAAGCGGACCCGTCCCTTGACCATCGTGTAGATCAGCGAGAAGACCATCAGGTCGAACGGCAGCGAAATGCCGATCGTCGTCGCCATGAAGAGCGTCTTGATCGGGAGGTTGATCGTCGTCAGGAACATGTGGTGAGCCCAGACGAGGAACGACTGAACGGCCACGAGGACCATCGCGATGATGACCCACTTCCGGCCGACCAGCCGCCGGCCACAGAAGGTCTGGAACGTCTCGAACAGCACCCCGAGCGCCGGGAAGAAGACGATGTACACCTCCGGATGGCCGAAGAACCAGAAGATATGCGCCCACAAGAGGCTCGAGCCCTGATCGGTCGCGAAATACTGCGTCAGTAAGATCCGGTCGCTGACTAGCAACAGCAGGGCGGCGAGCAAGGCGGCGAAGGCGAAGAGCATCATCCAGACGGTCAGCAGAATCGACCACGTGAACAGCGGCATGTTCCACAGGCCGAGCCCCTCCGCGCGCTCGTAGTGGATCGTCGTGAGGAAGTTGACCGTCGCGATCGTCGTCGACATGACGAACAGAACCAGCGCGAGGATCGTCAGCGTCCCGCCGGACGTCGCCGCCATCGCCGTGTTGTACATCGGCACGTTCAGCGGCGCGTACATGTACCAGCCGCCGGCGAAGGCCCGCCCCTGAAAGAACGCGAGGGCGACGAGGATTCCCGAGAACAGGTAAAACCAGTAACTCATGGCGTTCAGCCGCGGGAACGAGAGGTCCTTCGCCCCGATCTGGAGCGGGACGAGGTAGTTCGCGAAGCCGAACGCGAACGGCGAGAGATACCAGAACACCATCAGGAGTCCGTGGTTCGTCACCGCCTGATTGAACTCCTGATTCTCGAGAAGGCCGATCCCGCCCGACTCCCACATGTGCGTCCGGAACAACAGCGCGAGGATGCCGCCGAGCAGCAGGAAGAAGATCGCCGTCGCTAGGTAGAGGATGCCGACGTCCTTGTGGTTGGTCGTGACCAGCCACCGCTTGAGGGTGGTCCGCGGCGGGAGCTCACTCATTCGGTCTCACCTCCCAACTGGACACGCGCCTCGAGCCGGCATCGCTTCGGGCCGGCATCCCCATCCCACGCACGAACCGGCTGCCGAGACGGTTCCTCGAATAGACGACCGAAACCATATTCGACACACTCCGACGATTCTCCGTATCAAGATGTCCGGTGCGCTTGCAAGCGATACTTCCCTCACAGCCGACCGCGATGGCTCGGATAACCGCCTCTGGCACGCTCTCGCCCCCTATACCGCCTTTTCGGAAGCTAATCCCCGAGCACAGACGGCTGTTCCCGAACGCAGACGGCGGTTCAGGGAACGCAGACAGTCGCTCACGGCGTCATCGATCGCTCGAGGCCCGCCCTAGTCCGGGGTAGTCGGCGACGATGCCGTCGACGCCGGCCGCTGCGAGCCGGTCGAACTGGACCCAGTTCGTCACCGTCCAGACGTTGACCGCTCGCCCCTCCCCGTGGGCGGCCTCGAGCACGTCGATTTCGGGGCCAGGGTCGGTCGCTCTCTCGGGGGCCGCGTCGGCGTCGCGAACCGCGCTCCGCGGCGGGTGGATCGCCTCGCACTCGTACCGGCGCGCGATCTCGAGGCCGGCCTCGAGGTCGTCCCGAATCAGCGGCGCAGCGGCGTACTCGGCCGTTACGTCGCGCAGTGCCGCGATGGCTCCCTCGCAGAACGACGAGAAGAGGAGTTCACCGTCGAAGGCGTCGCAGTCGGCGACGACGCGTTCGACGAACGGCCGCCACGCCTCGCGGCGCTCGGCGCGTTCGCCCGATGGGAGCGACTCGTCGACGCGCAGGTCCGCCCGTCCCGCCCCTTTCAGTTCGACGTTGAGACCGACCGTTTCGGGGGTCGCCTCGAGCACGTCTGCGAGCGTCGGCACCACGGCATCGGTGCCGAGCACCCGCGTTTCCCGGAGCGTCTCGAGCGGCGTCTCCCGGACGAGGCCGGTCCCGTCGGTGAGCGATCGCCCGTCGCGGGTCCCCTCGAGGCGTTCATCGTGGACGACCACCGGCGTCCCGCAGGCGGCCGGCCGCACGTCGATTTCGATCATCGCGGTCTCGTCGCGCACGGCGGCGCGCTCGACCGCGGTGACGGTGTTCTCGGGGGCGATCCCGGCGTAGCCGCGGTGGGCGATGACGGCGGGGCGGGCCATATCGGAGCGACGGCCGGCCGCGTAATGGAAGTACGCCATCGCGTGCGAGACGACGTGGCGCTTCCCGGCCCGTCTTTCATCCGTGTGTCCAGCAAACGTTCGCTATGACCGAGACCACGCTCGCCGACGTCGAACGCGCCCTCGACCGTGCGGACGACCTCGAGACCGAGGAGGCCGTTGCCGTCCTGCGGACGGCCGAGCAGGATCTCGACGATCTGGGGTCGAACCCGAACGTCGACGAGGAACGGCGACGAGAACTCGAGACCCGACTCGAGCAGCGCATCCGCGAGGTGACCGAACGCGACGCCTACGACAGCGGCTTGGGATCGGCGATGAACCCGACCGAAGACGACGCGCCGTAACGGCGCGGGTGGGTCCCGACTCGAGTGCTCGGACGGATCACTGAGCCGTCCGTTTCGTCCGAGAACCCGGCGAGATCGGCCGATCTCCGGCCCTTTTATTCGGGTGCCGTCCGGAGGTGGGGGTATGCGAATTGCACTACTGGGCGGCACCGGCGATATCGGCGAAGGACTCGCACTGCGGTTCGCCCGCGATACGGGCCACGAGATCCTCATCGGCTCCCGGGACCCCGAGAAGGCCCGCGACGCGGTCGCGGAGTACGAGGACGAACTCGCGGACCGCACCGACGAGATCGACATCAAGGGCTTCGGCAACGAGATGGCGGCCGACCGCGCGGATGTCGTCATCCTCAGCGTCCCGCCGTACTACGTCGGCGACACCGTCGAAGCGGTCGCCGACAACCTCGACTCGGACACCGTACTGGTGACCCCCGCGGTCGGCATGCAGGGCGACGAGGACGGGCTCCACTATCACCCGCCCGAGGCCGGCAGCGTCACCGAACTCGTCGCCGGACGGGCCCCCGACGAGGTCCCGGTCGTCGGCGCGTTCCACAACCTCGCGGCCGACGCGCTGTCGAACCTCGACAACGACCTCGACCTCGACACGCTCGTCGTCGCCGACGACGATACGGCCGGCGACACGGTTCTGACGATCGCCAACGAGATCGAGGGCCTGCGCGCACTCGAGGCGGGGCCGCTGGCCAACGCGGCCGAAGTCGAGAGCGTCACGCCGCTTGTCATCAACATCGCGAAGTACAACGAGGACATGCACGACGTCGGCGTGAAGTGGACCTGAGCGCGTGCGGGCGCTCGCTCGGCGCGTTCGAGCGCGACTCCTGACCCTCGGCTCCGGCTTCTGTAACGATTTCACTATCGAGTTCTCGAGCGGCGGGTCCGCGGTCGTTCGGCGGTCCCGGCAGGACTCAGTCTGAGCCTCGAGTCCGCCTACTCCCTAGTTACTCCGTAAACTCGGCTTCGCATCGATGCTGGCTGCGAGGAGAAAAGCGACCGGTCGGTTACGCGCCGGCCGACTCGAGGGCGTCCTCGATGTCGTCGCGCTGGGTGACGCCGACGAAGCGTTCGACGATGCCGTCGTCGTTCTCGATGATGAGCGTCGGCAGCGATCGAACCTGGTACTCGTTGGCGACGTCCTGTTTCTCGTCGACGTTTACTTTCTCGACTTCGAATCGGCCCTCCCAGTCGTCCTCGAGCTCCTCGAGGATCGGGTCCTGGGTCTTGCAGGGGCCACACCAGTCCGCGTAGAAGTCCTTAAGTGTGACAGTCATGCGGTCAACGCTAGTTGCCACGCGCCGCGCATAAGGGTTTCCCACTGCCAATGCATTGCCGTGATCGCCGACACGGGCCGGTCGAAAGGTTTAGTTTCAGGGGCCCATAGGAACGGGTATGGATAAAGGACAGAACACCGGTGGCCTGATGTCCAGTGCCGGACTCGTACGGTACTTCGACTCCGAGGACTCGAACGCCATCCGTATCGACCCCAAGACGGTCATCGCGTTCGGCGTGCTGCTGGGCGTGCTGGTCCAGTTGCTGACGATCGTCGCGTAACGCGGACACCAGCCACCTCCTCTTACTATCGTCACAGATAGCGGCAGCGCCGGAGCGTAGATACCCGACAGTCCCCGATTCGGCCGCTTCGCCGCGCCCGGTCGTCTCAGTAGTCCGCTCGGAGCCGCTCGAGATCCAGCCGGAGGTAGTGCCACAGCGTGCCCGTCAGCCCCTGTTCGGCGATCCGCCGGCCCGAACTCTCGACCAAGACGGTCGGACAGTAGGCCGTCGGAAACCGGCGGGCGAGCGAGCGGCTGAAGGCCGTGTCCTCGTTCGCCACGCGGGGAAAGCCGCCGATCTCCTCGAACGCCCGCCGGTGGACGAGACAGTTGAACCCCGGCAGGATCGGGCGCTCGAGTCGCGAGAAGACGTGATTGATCGTCAGTTCCATCAGCTTCGCCCGTCGGGGGCCGGTGATCCGACAGTACGAACTCGCGGCCGCGAGCCCGTTGGCCTCGACGAAGCCGAGCAGTTCGGTCAGATAGTTCGCCCGCACCCGGGTGTCGGCGTCGATGAAGGCCAGCCACTCGCCAGCCGCTCGCTCGGCCCCGAGGTTCCGGGCGGCGGCGATGCTCGAGCCGGCGTCGCGGACGACGGTCGCGCCGTACTCGCGGGCGATCGCCGGCGTCTCGTCGGTGGAACGGCCGTCGACGACGATCACCTCGTACTCGTAGCTCGTGTCCAGTGCGGTGAGACTCGCCAGCGCACCACGGAGGTAGTCGGCCTCGTTTCGCGCCGGCACGACGAAGCTCACGTCGCACTCGCCGGCATCGTCGTCTCGGTCGTCGCTCGGCATCGTGTTAGAGACGAGAACTCGGCCGCGGGTTCTCAAGCTACCGGAGTCCCGACGAGTCCTCGCGGGCGTGGACCGGCCGATAGCTGTCTGCCAGTTGTGGGTGTGGTAGTGAATCGACCGAACGACGGCTCGAGTCGCCGATACTCGCCGAAAGAGCTGCTGTTCCTGCTGGCAAGATCTGCTAATTCAAACCATGATTCTTGGTTTCAGATAGCACTCCACAGGGCTACTATCTATCATGAACTTTTATAACGATGGGGCGGATACGATGGCGTAGAGATGTCGGTCGTACACGTAGTAGCGTGAGCCCGTTGCTGACGACGAGTACCGCTTTTCGACGAAATCCACACCCGACCGACATGAGCACCCGAAACCCGCAGTCCACGACCGACGCCGAACCGACACCCAACCGAACCACGACCCGTCCTCGAGCACCTCGCTCGAGCGCCCTCGAGGACCCGCGGACGCCCACCGATCGCGCCCAGCGGATGTTCTCGCATCGGAACACGGGGCGACTCGAGAACCTTATCGACGAGTGGAACGCGGCGTTTGCAAACGAGAGCGCGGACGGTTCGTAACTGTCACCCGATTTTCGCCGGCGAACCCAAACCGTCTTTGGAGCGACGGCGGTAGTCTCGCGTGGCCGATGACGATGCTCCCGCTCCGAGCCGGACTCGGCATCCGGCGGTGACGAGCCCTATGAGTGCCGAGGCCACCGATTTACATGTACTACCTTTCGTCTTCCAAGGAAATCAAAGCAGATGGTGTCCTTATTTGGAGTGATCAGACTGTGGTTCATTCATGAGTCCCAGGAGCTCACACTCGCGGTCTAAGTAGTATATCTCGAGGTCTACACCTATCGAAACCGCTTCGAATAGCAACCTTACAGAGACAGAACTAATACTACAATCCAACATGGACCGTTCAAAGAATGGATCTGCCGCAACTGGCTGTCTCTCCCATGCAAGTCATAATCGGAATTCTTTCGGCAGCGATCGCCTTTGCGGGCAGCTACTGGGTATATCTTCAGACTAAGCGTGACAAAGAACTCCGCTGGCGGATCGAGAACGTTTACGAACCCGGCTTAGAGGAAGTCAACGCAATCATCGAAAAAGACGAATACCCCGGAAGTCTCCGCAGCTGTCAAGAGGCCTCCTTCTGGAACGATCTCAGCTACACAGAAAAGCTCCGACTTGGACCTACTCGTATGAGACAAGGAAATCAGTATTATCGCCTTCTTGAGGACCTAGAGAAAGCAGAACGCAAGTTCATCCCGCTCAACGGAAAGATCACAGACAAATTCCCTGATGACGTAATCAAGAATCAGGGGGCATCGGTGCAACTGATAGCAGGAGGAACAGTAAATCCTGCAGGAAACGAATCTTCAGATAGTAAAGTCGGAGTCCTCAAGAGCTGGGTTAGTCTGGGTTCAATTGTTAAAGACCATCTCCCGGAGATTTTGAACGTAAACTCCTCAGAAGAACTTCGGGAACACCTGATTCCAGAAGAAGGAATAGACCAACACCCCTATCCTGATGATCCAACTATCTTCATGGGTAGCGGGCTTCAGCCGGAGCAGTTGAGTTTCTTAGATGAGGAGTTCCCTGAATGGGCTGACCATTTTTACCAGTTAATCGAAGAAGGGCATTTAGAGGATTATCTTAGGGTACGTCAGCAACACCATGATGTACAGGAAGAACTGCAGGATGCTGCTCAAGAAATCCGTAGTATTGCAGAAAATGAGATTAAGACGCTGAACAAGGACAAATAGGAGTCTACCGACCTCCGAGACCACCGCGGCCTCTTCCGCCACCTAGAGCTGCAAAGAAACTGTAGCTCGCGAAAGCGATCACTCCAATAGCGACCCAGGTTTCAATGCTTGAGGCCAACTGGAACAGGCTGTAACTGATAGAGAGGGAGGTGCCGATCGTGTCATAGGCAGCCGTAAACGGTCCTTCTGTTGGCCTCATGATTATGTACATCTGCGCTACAGCATAGAAGAGTGCACCAATAGCCAATCCTATGAACGGCCCAACGACGAGAATCACGAGCGCATCGCCTACATTGCTCTGTCTCATAGTATCCTCCAGTGCGGGATATCGTAGTGAAGCACCAGCACTACGCCCCCTATCACGGCAGTTCCGATGAGTAACGGACTCATCGCGATAATGATTGGCGCCGTGTATGCAGCAATGGCACCAGCTGCTCCGATTTTGGCGAGTTTGAGGAGGGCAGCTTTTTCCTTACTCGTCAAACTCCCACTTCTGAGGTGGTAGCCTGCACTGGTTGAATATCCAAACACTGGGGATAGCAGTATCGCGGCTATCGCTGCAATCACCCCTGTGACGAGGAGACTGATCGCCATACACTTCTGAATAAATCATTGACACGTAAAGTGAACGGCAAAATCACGGTATGAATGGCTTTGAAATGACTGTATAGGGGTTGCAACGGATGCTTTGGGAAGAGGGGAGAAACAAATAGAGCGAGCAATCCCTACCCCTCAACAGTGTGTTTGAAAAACCATCTGAGATCAAATTAAAAATAGCGCTGCCAACTGACATAGCTGAGAACCACAGCAAGACCAAGCATCGTAGTCATTATCCAGACTGCTGGAAAAACGGCCACAGCACCAGGCTAATGAGACCGACTACTCCCAGTATACAAATCGCTATCCCCAGTTGCTGTATCCATCGCCTCATCCAATCTACTGACTTCCTTGTGATCTCTGCTACTACCGGTTTTATGAAACACTCTCCAACCTCGAGGGATAGCTGTAGAATAGCTTCTCCTTGGACGATGTCTGAGGGAAAAGATGTACTGGGATTTTATCAGGGTACGTACCTCTCATCTATAGATAGAGGTGGACTTGGTGGACATTCTCCAGTTACTGAATCAGCCCTGGGTCGGAAATCTGTTCGTCCTGTTGGCGGCCCTCATCGGTGTCGGAGGTAGCTACGCAGTTTACTGGAAGCGGCGTAGAGATGAGATCAAGAACCTCCGATCTGCGTTGAAAGCTGAGATCGAGCAGATGAGCTACCTGGGCCAGCTCCCGGAAGACTGGGAATCTGAAGGATACATTCCCCGGAAAAACAGGATCCCAGCTGAACTGGTGCCACCCCCTGAGCACATCTCGACAACCGTCTACGAGGAGAACGCCTCAGAACTGGGCTACCTTAGCGCTGAAGAGACCGAGAAAATCGTCGAGTTCTACGGAAACGTGTCCTACCTAAAGTCTCTCATGACTATAATCCGCGACGAAGACCCAGACTCCATGCACCCCCATGAAGCGCTGTACGGGCTGCTGAAGAGGTACAGTGGTATGCGAGAAGATCTGATCAAGATGCTTGACGGAGAATTAGAGCCAAGCGAAGTCGAGCCAACCCCGGTGATCCGAAAACTGGACGGTAGAGTAATGGCGACCGAAGAAACAGATACAATCTCCGAACAGGATCTCAAGAATAGGACCGCAGAGCACCGGTAGAAACCCCTTTAGGTGGAGAGAAGACTCCTTCAGAGTAAGGAAATGCCGGAGCAGAAGAACCAGCACTACGTACCTCAACACTACCTCCGTGCCTGGGCCACTAACGGCCAACTCACCGTATTCCATCTCGAATCCGGAGGCACCTTCTCGGAAGGAACCGACTCAGTCTGCTCCCGGAACTACTTCTACGGCAAACCACCAGTCGTCGAAAAGGAACTCGCCGACTTGGAAGGACACCATGCCCGTCCACTTAACGATCTACGTGACGGTGCTGACCTGATAGATCTCTCTAACCGGTATATCCAGCTGTTACTCTCGTTTGTCACTACTCAACGTACCAGGACCAAGGCAACAAAGGAGGACATCAGGGATAGCGACGACTTCATCCGGGACGCCGTCAGGGAAGACCTGGAAGCCGACCTATACGATGAACGAATTACCTGGACATCCGATCTTACCGAGGAAGAAAAAGAGGAAACACTCGTCAATGCCTCCCTACTCGGAACTCACCACTACATCATGTCTCTAGGTATCTTCGGCTACATCGGCATACAAGACCTTCAGGGCGTGATGCTCTGTAACGTTACAGACCGCGATTTCATCGTCTCCGACGTCCCAGTAGTCCACGACATACCCCAATACAAACGCAAACATGGATTAGTGCCGGCAGGGCTGGCAAATAGGGGGCTTCAAATCCTCTGTCCGATAGACCGTAACCGGATTCTCCTGCTGTACGATCCAGCCGTCTACAGCTTCAGCCACAACTCCCAGAAACAGGTCCTAGTAAAGTCACCTGACATCGTTGACGAGTTGAACCTGCTACAGTTCCACAACGCGGAAAGTATCGTGATGTTCAACTCCGGTAGCGAAGACTACATACAGGAGCTGTACAACCGAATTGAGGAGTTCCGGAGGAGAGAACAGATAACCGTACCTCTGGAAACAGAGGCCGGGAGAACAGAGGAGGTGGACAAGATTCCCGCATATCAAGTACCGAAGCAGTCTCCAGATCTTCCAGGCTGTACGACGATGATCCATCTACCCTACGTCAAGCAACGTCCTGATTGCCGGTCGATAGAGGTCCGAAACCTTGCACATAAAATATTTAATGAGACCGGCGCTCCTGACCTCGGACTCATCTACTCTATCAGATTCTTCCAAGAACTCTTAGACCTGTAGCGGAAGGCCCAGACACACTCCAAACTCGGAATCATACTCCTGTGAGGAAGAATATTTAAACAGTTAATCGACTGCTGGATGCCGATCCGTCACGGGTGTGCTGATTTGCTACGAACGTGTCGTCTAATATTAATTTCGCGCGGTATGAATGCCGAGGCCATATCTCTGCGAGCCGACCTGCCCGCAACGTCACACTCAGTTGGCGATATATCGAGCGAGTACGACGATCGGCAGGACCGGGATCACTAACCCCGTCACGATGAGGACGACGGCGACGATCGCCTTCTCGAGCCGGCTCGAGTCGTCCCAGACGGATCGGGAGAGGCTGTCGATTCCTGCCGCAGTTCGCTGTACGAGTCCGGCCATCGCGACTAGCTACCGCGGCAGCGGGTGTAAAGCCTCTTCGTCCGGTTCGGACAGTCATCGGAATCGAACCGAACGCTCGCACGACTCGTCCCGTCGATCGCTCCGGACGCTGACACTCGTTCATCCGTCCGGTCGTCACGCGTCGGTTCTGCCACTCGAGCAACACGATCCGACCCATATGCTCCTGTTACGGCCAGTAGTAGGCTGTTAGTAAATGGCGTGTCCGCCGACCGATCGGTATGCGACTCATTCGGGTCTTCGTTCCCGACGAGGACCGCGAGGCGGTACGGACGGCCCTCTCGGAGATGGAGATCGAGTTCCTCTTCAGCGAGGCCGACGGCCGCCGGGACGGGAGCGTGGCGGAAATCCCGGTTCCGGCGGGTGCCGCGGACACGGTCCTCGAGCACCTGTACGACGCCGGACTCAACGAGGAGACGTACACCGTCGTGACGGACGTCGACCGGGCGAGCGTCCCGAATGCCGAGGAGATAACGGACCGCTACGTCGAGGGACCGAAAGGCCAGCGGGGCGCTTCGCACGCCGAGATCCGGGAGCGCGCGGCGGACCTGACCCCGGACACGGCGACGTACCTCGCGTTTGCGGTCGCGAGCGCAATCGTCGCGGTCGGCGGCCTCCTGCTCGACTCCGCCATCGTCATCGTCGGCGCGATGGTGATCGCGCCCTTTGCGGGGTCGACGCTCTCCGCGAGCGCCGGCGCCGTCATCAGCGACCGCGAGATGGTCGTCGACAGCGCCACGTCACAGGTGACGGGGCTCGTCGTCGCGTACGTCGGCGCGGTCGTGATGAGCGTGTTCTTACAACAGACGGGGTTCGTCCAGCCGACGCTGTCCGTCGGTCGCGTCGGGCAGGTGGGTGCGTTCGCCACGCCGAACCTCCTGACGCTCGTCATCGCCATCGCGGCCGGGTTCGCCGGCGCGCTCGCGCTCGCGACCGATCTCCCCGTCTCGCTGGCCGGCGTCGCCGTCGCGGCGGCCATCGTCCCCGCCGCCGCCGCGGCCGGCATCGGGACGGCCTGGGGCGAGCCGCTCATCGTCGCCGGTGGCGCCGTCTTGCTCCTGATGAACATCGTGTTCATCAACCTCACCGCGTATCTCACGCTCATCGCGCTCGGCTACCGCTCGTCGGTCATCCGCAACGTCCGCGAGAACGCGACGGTCTCGCTGCGCACGGGCGCATACGCCGTCATCGTCCTCCTGTTCCTGATCGTCGTCGCGGTGACGGCCCTCGGAACATACCAGCACCTCGTCTTCGAACAGCAGGTGAACGACGAAGTCCAGAACGTGCTCGACGACCCCGAGTACAATTCGCTGGAACTCGCCGGCGTCCAGACCGAGTACAACGACGCGAGCGTGTTCAGCGACGAAGTCTCGGTGACGGTGACCGTGGGTCGCTCGAGCGGGCTCGAACACGAGGGGCTGGCGGCGGACCTGCGGACCGAGATCGACGCGCAGACGAGTCGGTCGGTCCACGTCGACGTGCGGTTCGTCGACTACCAGCGCGCGGTTGCGGCCGGCGACGCAGCCGACGGGCGGAGCGCGTGGTGGCACGTCGACGAGTGGCTGCCGCGCGTGACGAGTCCCTTATCGGCGCAGCCGATGCCACAGGCTGTGACACTTCCGACGGACCTTGTTGAGGAACGAGCCGACTCGGCGTGACCCGGAGAGGAGCCGGAGCGCGCGGATCGATCGGCCGATGCGGAGTAGTCGGAACGGTCGGAACCACGGGACCGCGGTGAGGATGAGAAACCAGTTCGAGCGAACGAACCGCCTCGGACCCTGATCCGACCACCGGTAGAGGACCGCGATGTCGAGGAGGAAGACGACGAGGAGCCACTGGAGGACGCCGCGAATCGTCCCCGTGAGCGATTCGGAGACGACGAGCAAGTCGACGCTGACCGCGACGTCGACGACGAACAGCACGATCCACGCGAGCGCCACGACCTCGACGAACGGCGGCCACCAGCGCTCGGCGTCCATCTGCTGTCTCGTAGGACGTGGCGAGCAAAAACGTTGCGTCCGGTCGACCGACTGGCTGTCGCTTTCGACTCGCGTTCGGCGTGCCAATACCCGCGGCGGACGGCTACTCGTCTCGAGTGCGAAACGCGCGAACGGTATCCCGCTTGCCCGATTCGGCCTCGACCTCGAGCAGGCCCAGCTCGGTAAACACCCGGTTCCAGTCGCGGTGGTACAGCGGGAAGTCGTCGTTGACGTAGCTCACGTCGAGGTCGTCCGAATCCGACCGGTCGGCCTCGCTGTCGTCGTCGTTCTCGCCCTCGTTTTCGACCGTGATAAGGAGGTCGTCGGTGATCCGGGTCAGGTCCTCGAGCACCCACTCGGCGTCGGGGTGGATGTGCTGGAGCGTCTCGACGGAGTAGACGACGTCGAACCGGTCGTCCGCGAAGTCACCGACGGTGTCCTCGATCGTGTCGTGATAGAACGTGCCGGCGGCGGCGAGGTCGGGGTAGGTCTCTGCCATCACGTCGAAGGCGTCGTCGTTGACGTCGATGCCGTGCAGGTTCTCGAAGCTGTGTTCGTAGAGATGTGCAAGGTGGCGGCCCGAGCTACAGCCGAGTTCGAGGACGGCCGCGTCTCGGTCGACGAACCGATCGAGAATGCCGTGAATCGACTCGCTCCGATGATCCGGTCCGTAGTAGGCGTAATACTCCGGTGAATATGCGCCGGACCGTTCTGCCCACTGACGGCGGACCTCGTTAGAATTCACGTGTGTCGTTCTCGGCGGACACCTAAAGCCTAGTCGACTCGTCCGATTATCGCCGGCCGCTGTCGTCGCCTCCCGCGCGGGGTCCGAGAGCCGAGGACAGACCCCATTTTCGGTCGTTCGAGGCCACCGATAATCCGAGGGTCTACGTGTCTCGTGTGAGGAGTACCACTGTCGAATGACCACAGACCCGTCGCCCGGAACCCGAGATTTTCGGGAGACCGTCCGCTTCTACCTGCTCGATCACCGGACGCCGCTGGGGAAGGCGATCGACATCGCGCTGTTGGTGCTGAACCTCGTGTTCGTCGCGGCCTTCGTCGCGGAAACCTATCCCCTCTCCGACGACCTCCGATCGCTCCTCTGGGGCCTCGAGGTCGCAATTGCCGTCGTCTTTCTGACGGAGTACGTCCTGCGACTGTACGGCGCCGAGGATCGATTCGCGGAGTTTCGCAACCCCTACACGATGGTCGACCTGATCGCGATTCTCCCGACGTTCCTCGTGGCGGGCTTGCCGGGGGTCGCGACGGTCGCCAACGTCGGCTTTCTCCGCGTGGTCCGGGTCGTCCGCGTCCTCCGGTTCTATCGGTTCACGCGGGACGCCGAGTTCTTCTTCGGGACGATCTCGGACAACGCGTTGCGCGCCCTGAAGTTGCTGCTGACGGTGTTGGTGCTCCTGTTCGTCTCCGCCGGCCTGTTCTACAGCGCGGAATACGCCGCGAATCCCGACGTCGCAACGTTCGGCGACGCCTTCTACTACGTCGTGGTCGCCCTGTCGACCGTCGGGTTCGGCGATATCGTCCCGGTCACGACCGCGGGGCGGTGGATTACCGTGGCGGCGATCTTGGCGGGGATAATCGTGCTCCCGTGGCAGGCGAGCAAGATCGTCCGCGAGTGGAGCCACAGGGGGACGGTCAACGTCGCGTGTCCGAACTGCGGGCTATCGTCTCACGACCGGGACGCCTCGCACTGCAAGGCGTGTGGTCACGTCATCTATCAGGAGTTCGAATCCGACAATCACGGCTCCGAATGAGAACGCCTCGAGAGTTTACTTTCGTTCCGAAGGCACCCTGCCCCAACAGCTGTTGGTAACACACAGTGTCTTCGCCGCCGCGCTCGAGGACGGCCGCTCGGTGGTACGACAACTGTCGATACCGTAACGGCCGAAATCGACGGGACAGCCGGTCTGGGTGACCGAAACGACGGCGCGAACGCCAGCGAAACAGCAGAATTGAATCCCGAAATCCCTCCTGAGACGCGGTTTCTACCGACCGATGTCTGTATTTATTCCGTCTCCCTGAGTCCGAATACACGCTCGTCGATGGTGGCATCGACAGGTGACGAAAGTCCGATCGAAAAAATATGAGTTATCAGTCTGGAGTCGAGCGTATGTACTACCGACTCACACATTCCAATAATGTCTGGTAAATACGACCTCGTAATCGTCGGCGGTGGTATCAGTGGCGCGTCCCTCCTGTACACGACCGCGAAGTTCACTGATATCGGCTCGATCGCGCTGATCGAGAAGGAATCGGAGATCGCAGCGATCAACTCCCACCACACGAACAACTCCCAGACCCTCCACTTCGGGGATATCGAGACCAACTACACGCTCGAGAAGGCCGAAGAGGTCAAAGAGGGGGCGGAACTCCTCGCGGGCTATCTGGAGAATCAGGACTCCGACCGGGAGATGCACTCGAAACGCAGCAAGATGGTGCTCGGGGTCGGCGACGAGGAGGTCGCGGAACTCGAGGAGCGCTACGAGGAGGAGGGCTTCGGCGACCTCTTCCCGAAACTCCGACCGATCGACCGCGAGGAGATCGCCGAACTCGAGCCCAAGGTCGTCGAGGGCCGCGACCCCAACACGGACATGCTCGCGCTCCAGACGCCGGACGGCTACGTCGTCGACTACGGCGAGACGACGAAGTCCTTCGTCGAGCAGGCGAGCGAGGAAGCCAACGTCGACGTCTACACCGGGACGAAAGTCGAGGACATCACGCCGACGCTCGACGGATACACGATCGAGACCGATAACGGCCGCTTCGACTCCGACGCCGCCGTCGTCGCCGCCGGCTCGCACAGCCTCCAGATCGCGAAGGAACTCGGCTACGGCCAGGACAAGGTCCTGCTCCCCATCGCCGGGAGCTTCTTCCTCGCGGACGACCTCCTGAACGGGAAGGTCTACACGCTCCAGATGAAGAAGCTGCCCTTCGCCGCGGTCCACGGCGACGCCGACGTCCACGACGGCAGCATCACCCGCTTCGGGCCGACCGCGAAACTCGTGCCCACCCTCGAGCGCGGCCGCATCTCGACGGTCAAGGACTTCCTCGACGTGTTCGGACTGAACGCGGCGGCGTTCCTGAGCTACGCCAACATCCTCTCGGACCGGATCCTCCTGCCGTACGTGCTCCGGAACCTCGTCTACGACCTCCCGAACGTCGGCCGGAAACAGTTCCTGCCCCACGTCCAGAAGGTCGTCCCGAGCGTCGAACTCGAGGACATCGAACGCGCGAAGGGCTACGGCGGCGTCCGGCCCCAGATCGTCGACACGAAGAACAAGTCCCTCGACATGGGCGAGGCCAAAATCGTCGGCGACGACATCATCTTCAACATCACGCCGTCGCCGGGTGCCTCGACCTGTCTCAAGAACGCCATGCGCGACACGCACACGCTGCTCGAGTTCCTCGACGGCGACTACGAGTTCGACGAGGAGGCGTTCCGGTCGGAGACGATCGATAACTTCCCGCGCGGCGACGATTCCGCCGGCAAGAAAGTAGCTGCACCCGATGCCGACGACTAACTGACTGCGCCGGGTCGACTCCGTTCGATCGGTTTCTATTCTCTCTCGTCTCTCGCGCTCGAGCCCTCGCCCATCCGCTCGGTGTAGTCCCAACTGAAGATCTCTCGGGGCTCGATCCGGATCCGAACCTCGTCGCGGTCGTCGTCGAGTAATCGCTGGGCGAGCGGCGAGTCCGTGTCGCCGAGGTAGCGCTCGACGAGGTCGCGCAGGACCGCCGTGGCGTTCTCCGAGGAGACCTCGACGGTTCCGTTGCCCCTGATACCGCGGTAGGGAACCCGATTCGTCGAGATATCGAAGGCGATCGCCGGATCGTTTCGCAGGAAGCGGACCACGTCCGCGGTCGCCCGCGTCGCACACTCGAGCGAGCCGTCACGATAGCGGTACCACAGCGTGACGAGCCAGAGCGAGCCGTCCGGCCGGTGGGTGGCGAGTCGGATCGGGATTTCCGCCTCCTGCAGGAAGGCCTCGACCTCGTCCTCGGTCCACGCGCCGCGGAAGTCGGTCATGCTCGAGACCTTCGCGGCGGACCGTTGAAAACGTTCGACCTAACGGCGGCTCTCGATTCGGGCCCCGACGCTGCTAGTTTGGCTCTGCGTCCTCGTCTGGGCCGGCTCTCGTCCCGCTTCGGAGTCGGTCACGCCGGCGTCGTCCGCCGATCCGAGTATGTCCGTCCGGAACGTCCGTTCGTACGAGAGGAACTCGAGCGGGACCTCCCGTTGACTGCCGCCGTACTCGAGGGTCGCGGTGAAGTCGACGGTCAGGTTCGAGGTCTCGTCGTTCCGGACGTGCGTGACCCACCACTCGTCGAGTTCGTCGGTGTCGATCGCCGCGCCGGCCTCGAGCGTCTGGGTACTGTCCGGCGAGAGTACGAACTGTTCGCCGGCGACGCCCTGTCCCACGACGATCCCGTTCAACCGGACGGTGTACCCGATCTCCGCGATCGGAATCGGGAGCGGCGTCGGATTGGTTACGGTCGCCGACGCCTCGATCGGCGTCCGGTTGGCGGTGGCGTTGCCCCACCGAGCGTCCGTCGCTTCGACGACGAACAGCGTCTGCCCGCTGGCGCGAAATTCGCGTCGCTCGTCGGTCTGCAACGGCTCGAGCAGATCCGTCTGCACGGTCCGGGTTCGCGTCCACCGGTCCGCCGGATACTGGACACCCGCGTAGTCGACGACGATGTCCGGGTCGATCCGTACCGTGGTCGTCTCGTCGTTCGCGACGTGGGAGGCCCACCAGTCCGGGATCTCGTCGTTGTCGATCCACGTCGACACGGACACCTCGCTCTCGCGACCGGCGACGGCCACGCCCTCCTCGCGCCCCGTCGCGACCTCAATGTCGTTGAGTCGGACCGTATACGAGACGTCCGCCGCGGCGTCGCCGACGCGAAGCAACCGCGGGTTGTCGACGGTGACGGTGGTCTCCACTTCGGTTCGCTCGCTCGTGACGGTTCCCCACTCGTTGTCGACCGATTCGACTCGCGGCCGGTCCACCGCGAGCAGCCCGTAGCCCGCGGCTGCGACGATCAGGCCGATCGCGACGAGAATCACCATCCACGTCCGGCGGCCGGGTCCCATCTATCGAATCCCCCGCACGGCCGTAGTTCGACCCGCGCGTTACACGTTCAAGCCGTTGAAGTCCGGGGGGATTGGTTGTGCGGTGGCCGGTTCGCGGCTCGAGACCGGGGACGGGTACCGAGTTCGATATCGGCCCCGCCGGCCGCTCGACGACCGCGGACTGGGCAGTCGCAGGCACCATCACCATCGCAACGCAGTACCTATGACGGTCCGATTGCGGGTTCCAGTACGATTTCCATGAGACGACGAGTGCTCGGCGCGATTTCGGCCGCAGTCGCATTGACACTCCCCTGGGTCGTCGTGTCGGGGGCCACCGATCTCCTCCCTCGGCTCGCGACGGTCGCCGGGTTCGAGTACCAACCGCCGGTCGCGCTCACCACCCTGTCGACGCTCGGGACGGTAATCGTGACCGGGCTCGCCGTCCTCGGCGCGGCGTTCCTCCTCGCGTGGGCCGCGGAAACGGCTGAAAAGGACGTCCCACAGGCGTTCGCGATCGCGGTGCTCGCGGTGTTAGCGGTCGCGCCCGAGTACGCCGTCGACGCGCTCTACGCGTGGAACGCGGGCGTGTTCGCGGGCACCGAGCGCGGGATCGAGGCCGGCAACCTGGCCGTCGCCAACATGACCGGCGCGAACCGGATCCTCATCGGTATCGGCTGGGCCGGCGTCGCCCTCTTTACGATCTTCCGCCGGGGTTCGACCGCCGATCCCGCGGTCGAGCAGCGATCCGGCCGCTTCTCCGACGTCGTCGTCCTCGATCGGGAGATCGGCCTCGAGATCGTCTTTCTGCTGCTTGCGACGCTCTGGGCATTTCTCGTCCCGCTCAACGGCGGTATCGACATCTTCGACATGCTGTTTCTGGTCGGCCTGTACGTCTGCTACATCGCGGTGATCCTCCGCGGCGAGGTCGAACCGGACATGGACCACGTCGGCGTCCCGGCGTACCTCCAGAACTTTTCGAAGCCGCGCCGGATCGCGACCGTCTTCCTCCTCTTTGCCTACTCGGGCCTGTTGATCTTCACGGCCGTCGAGCCGTTCGCCCACGGCCTCGAGTCCCTCGGCGAGAGCGTCGGCATTCCCTCGTTTTTCATGATCCAGTGGATCGCGCCGCTGGCCTCCGAAGCGCCGGAACTCATCGTCGTCGTCTATCTGGTGAACAAGGCCCGCTCGACGGCGGGCTTTAACGCCCTGATCTCCTCGAAGCTCAACCAGTGGACGCTGCTCATCGGGACCCTCGTCGTCGTGCACTCGATCGCGCTGGGAGAGTACGGCGTTCTCTCGTTCGACTTCAAGCAGTCGGCCGAAATCTGGCTCACCGCCGCGCAGTCGTTCTTCGCCATCTCGCTGCTGATCCGGTTCGAAATCTCGGTCGGCGAAGCCCTCACGCTGCTCGCACTGTTCCTCTCGCAGGTCTTCCTCGAGTTCGCCATCATCCGCGAGTTCGTCACCCTGCCGGTCTCGAGCACCCAACTCCTGCTCGTCTACAGCGCGATTTACCTCGTGCTCGGGACGGCGCTGTTCGTCAGCCGCCGGCGGGCGCTCGGTCGGCTCGTCCGGCGAACCGCGGGGACGGTCGGCGACGCGATGTCGATCGGCGGGGAGAAGCCCCAGAGCGCCGACGACTGAAGTCGCCGGCCATAAGTCTACGTTCGTAGCTGTCGTCGTCCCTGTCGATGCTCTCGAGCGGTCCGCTGCGGTCGGAGACGGCGCTCACGATCGCGGCCGCGATCGCTCTCGCCGCCGTTCACCTCCTCGCCGGTCGGCTTGGCGTCGGCGGCCGAATTCCCCGGAGCCGATGGCTGTCGATCGCCGGCGGCGTCTCGGTCGCGTACGTGTTCGTCCACCTCCTGCCCGAGGTCCGGGAGGCCGCGGCGACGCTCGCGGAACGCGGACCGGCGACCGGCGTCGCCGAACACCACGGCTATCTGATCGCCCTCCTCGGGTTCGTCGTGTTCTACGGCCTCGAGCAACTCGCTCGTCTGACCACCGACGACCGGAGACGAGAGGACGAGACTACCGGAGCGAGGCTGTTCTGGGTCCACGTCGGCTCGTTCGCCGCCTACAACGGTATCGTCGGCTATCTCCTGTGGGATCGCGAACTCGGTAGTCTGTTCCTGTTTTCCGTCGCGATGGCGCTGCACTTTCTGGTTACGGACGACGGCCTCCGGACCCATCACGGCGCGACGTACCACCGCCGCGGTCGGTGGGTGCTGTCGGCGGCGGTGATCGCCGGATTCGGAGCCGGCTACGTCCTCGAGGAGACCGAACTCCTCCTCGCGGTGTTCGTGCCGTTTCTGGCCGGCGGCATCGTTCTCAACGTGATCAAGGAAGAACTGCCGTCCGACCGCGAGAGCCGGTTCTGGGCGTTCGCGGGCGGTGCGGCGGGCTATGCCGTCCTGTTGCTCTTCGTTTGAGTTCGGCCGATCGTCGCACCCAGCAGACGCGGCCGACTGCGGTCGGTCCCGAACCCCAAACGGGAGCGTTTTACCATCTCGCCGTAATCCTCCGCTATGAAACTTCGACGGCCGCGCCGGCCGCGCGATTTCCGGCTCGCGGACTCGGCACAGCAGATCGTCGGCGGGTTCCTGCTCGCCGGCCCCTTCGTGGTTACCGAGGAGGTCTGGGACCTCGCGAAGAGCATGAACCTCTTTCAGGCGATCGGAACGGTGATCGTGGTGTTCGGCATCGGCTACGGGGCACTGTACACGGCCGATACGACTCGCGACCCGGACGACGAACAGGAGGTCGTCGGCGTCCCGCTTCGGTTCATCTCGCTGATGATCGTCTCGTTCGGCGCGGTAGCGCTGCTCGCGCTGTTACTCGACGCACCCGATACCTTCCTCGGGGACGAGACGACCAGCGTCGCCGTGAAGACGACGATCAAGGCCGTGAGCGTCGGCTCGGTGTTCAGCGTCGTCGGCGCGGCGACGGCCGACAGCATCTTCTCGAAGTAACGCCGGTCGTCCGGTCTCAGAGGTGCGAGTCGTCGTACGACTCCTTGGATCGCTCCGCGTGTGCGTTGCCGCAATCACTGCACTCCAGCCGTTCCATGTTGTCCATCGAGACGTCGAGCGAGCCGCAGTTCGCACAGTAATACCCGTACTGTTCCGTGCGGTCTTCGTCCTCGTAGGTGACGAAAAACGACGCCGCGGTGCCGGATTCTTCCTCCTCGCGAGCGATATAGAGCGTCTCGTCGCCGTCGGTCGCCGTCAGGGTTCCGTCGACCGTCTCCGTCTCGGGGAACTCGTCGGTCTGTGCGTCCTCGCCGTCCGCTCGCGATTCCGTCGGGAGGGCCACGTCGACGTCCGCGTCCGCGTACACGTACTTCACGAGGGACTCACCGGCGACCTCGATGCGCCGGTCCCCGTTGTGCTCGAGGCCGAAGCGCTCGACGAACTGGTGGCCCTCGGTGTTCGCCTCGAGGACGGTGGCGCAGACGTGCTCGGCCCCCCGATCGCGGAGCGTCTCGCTCGCGGTCTCGTAGAGCTCCGTCCCGATCCCCTTCCCTCGATGTTCGGGATCGACGAAGAGCCAGTTCACTTCGCCCCACTCGTCCTCGAGTCGGCCTTCGACGAACCCGGCGATGACCGTGCCCTCGATCTCATCGCCGGTCTCGACGACGTGGAGCAGCGTGCCCTCGTCGTCGATCTTGTCGGCCACGGCGTCGTCGCCGAACTGATCGTCGGTCATCCCGTCGATCTGTCCCGGACTGAGCCTGAACGACGTCGTCATCGAACTGTCTATGACTTCCCGAATCCGCTCGGCTTCGTCCGGCTCCGGTTCCCGAATCTCCATATCGGATACTCGGTATCGTCCCGGATAAGATGGCTGCAGGCGGGGACAGGCGGACTTATTTGGGGAGCCAACCCCGTCGGCCTGCCGGCCGCCGCCTCGCCTCGACCCCGCGTGAACCGGACCGCTCGAGCGGGAGTTACGCGTCGCCGCTGCCGGTGACGACCACCGGGCGGTCCGAACTGAGGATAATTCCCTGCGTCGTGCTGCCGAAGATCGCCTTCCCGACCGGCGAGCGCTTCCGGCCGCCGAGGACGATCGAGTCGACGTCGTAGTCCTCGGCCGCCTCGAGGATATCGTCTTCCGTGTCGCCGCTGTCCTCGAGGACTGTCACTTCGATGTCGGCGTCCTCGAGGGCCTCCTGTGCGCGGCGAACGGAGCCGATCCGCGAGGCCGATTTGAACTTCTCGAACTCCTGTGGGAGGTCGTCGCTGTCCTCGGTGAAGACGAACAGGAGGTAGGCCTCGACCGCTTGTGCGGCGTCGGGCAGCGACGCGACGTAGTCGGCCTGTGCCAGCGCACGGTCCTCGTTGGTATCGACGGGTATCAAGACGCGATACATGGACAACAGTTCGCATGGCCGGGTTATAAAATCGACTCCGATTCCCGCTGCTCGACGGTGGCTCCGCGAGCGAGTGTACCCGCCGCGTTCGCGTCTCCGCGGTCAGTTCAGTCCGCTTCGGTTTCCTCGTCTTCCTCCTCGTCGGCGGCTCCGCCGGTCGATTCCTCGTCCGCTTCGCCCTCGTCCTCGCCCTCGACCTCGACCTCGGCTTCGACTTCGATCGTCAGCCCGCCGGCCTCGAGTTCGCCCTCGAACTCGCGTTCGTCCCCGACTTCCATCTCGAGTTCGGTGGTGTCCACTTCGACTTCGACCTCCACGTCGACGGTGACTTCGGCGTCGTCCATACCTGCCCTTCGCTCGACTTCCCTATAGGGATACCGCGCGTTTTCGCGGACTGTATTCTCCCCCCCCCGGGTCCGGAACGTATTTTTAGGCTGGCCGAAAAGAGGGTGTATGACCGATCCCGTCCGGGTAACGCTCGAGGGGACCGACGACTCGACGTCCGTTCGCGTCTACGGCGACGAGGGCGACGTTTCGACCGGCGACGCCACGTTTCGGTTCAGCGTCGACGGAGACAGGGAGGGGGACTCGAGCGACGATCGCGCAGACGACCGGTCCGCCGACGCCGATGGGAAGAACGATGACCCCCGCCGCATCGTGCCGCTCGCCGACGTTCCGACGAACGGAACGCTCCGGTGTGAGGCCCGGTGCGACCGCCGCGGGACGGAACTGATCCTCCGGCGGGACGGAAGCGATGTGTCCGCGTGGCGCAACTCCTGTCCGCACAAGCCTGAGGTCCGACTCGATCCCGGAACCGGCGCGATCGTCCGCGACGATCAACTGGTATGTCACGAACACGGCGCGCGCTTCGAGTGCGACGACGGCGTCTGTACGGCCGGCCCGTGTCGCGGCGACGCCCTCGAGACCGTCGCGGTCGCCGTTCGCGACGGGGCCGTCTACCTGACCGACGACCGGTTCGATTCCTGTCGCCGATTGGACGACCGGCGGGCGTGAGATCACCGCGACGGGTGAAGTTCACGGTTGCGTACGTTTCACCGAGCGAACCGTGCACTTCTTTTGCGACTCGATCCAAACAACAGTATGTCTCCACCGATCGAGGACGCGATTACCGTTCTGTTGGTCGAACCTAACCCCGGTGACGCGCGCCTGTTCTCCGAATCGTTCGAGGACGCCAACATCGCGAGCCGGATCCACACCGTCACCGGGGGCGAGGCGGCGCTCGACTTCGTCCACCAGCGCGGCGAGCACGTGGACAGCCCCCGACCGGACATGATCCTGCTCGACTTCCAACTCCCCGACGTGGACGGCGCGGACGTGCTCTCCGAACTCAAATCCGCAGAGGCGCTGCGCTCGATCCCCGTGATCGTGATGACGAGTTCGGCGACCGAAGAGGACATCGCCCGCTCCTACGACCTCCACGCGAACGCGTACGTCCAGAAACCGGTCGAACCGGACGAGTTCATCGAACTCGGCCGCTCGTTCGAAAACTTCTGGCTAACCTTCGTCCGACTCCCCGGCGAGTAGCCCCGACGGAGCCGACCTCGCTCCCTTTCGCCCGAGGTTGCCCGCTCAAAAACCGACCCGTTCCGACCGTCCCTACGACTCGAGCCAGTCGGGCAATTCGTTGATCGACTCGAGGACCGCCGCCGCGCCCTCGGTCTCGTATTTCCGCCGCCCCTCCGCGCCGGTCAGCCCGCCGGTGAGGACGCCGATCCCGCGGTACTCGCGATCGGGGTCGGCCTCGCTGGCGTTGACCGCCGTCCGAATATCGTCTAACGTGTCGCCGACGAAGACGACGGACGCAGCGTCGAACCGCTCCGCGAGCGTTGTCAGCGCGCGCGGGTGGGGTTTGCCCTCCTCCCAGTCGTCCATCGTGAAGCGATGGTCGAGCGGGATCGCGTCGTCGAGTCCCACCCGATCCAAGGCGATCTCGGCCTCGGCTGCCGGGCGGCCGGTCAGGACGCCCACGTCGTAGCCCTCGAGCAGCCGGTCCCGGGCTTCGGGCTCGAGCAACACCGGCTCGTCGTGGATGAATCCTGGCGTCTCGCGCTCGAGGTCGGGCTCGCCGCCCTCGAGTCCCCGGTAGAGTTCGTCGCCGAGGTACAGTTGCTGGAAGACGTCGCGGAGCCGCTCGCGGTCCCACCGATTCGTCACGCGCTGGGTTGCCCGCGCGCCGATCGCCTCGCGGACGACGGTTTCGGCCGCCTCGAGGCCGCCGCCGTTCGTAGCGATCGCGTCGGTAAAGTCCGACAGCGACTCGCCATACCCCTCCTCGGTCGCGAGGACGTAGAGTGCGGCAGCGTGGGTCAGTTCCCAGTCGTTGTTGAACCCGCCGGCGTCTTTGAACTGCTGGATGTCGTCCTTGCGGATCGTCCGATCGTAGACCGCCTCGACGGACTCGACGATCGCCCGACGGTAGGAGTCGGCAACGTCGACGAGCACCCCGTCGATGTCGAGGATGACGGCGTCTGCGTTCATACTCCCTCGAACGGGCCGGCGGGGATAAATAACTCCGATTTCAGACCGGGCCGAGCCCCACGACCCACGCCGCCACGACGAACAGGCCGGCCGCGTAGAGGAGGTCCGCCCACAGCCACGACAGCAGGTTCGCCACGTAGATCACGGCGACGAACGGAACGCCGAGCAGAACGCGGGGCGACCGCCGCCACTCCGCCCGCGAGCGGTTCCAGAGCGTATTCGCGTCGCCGGTGCTCGGAAACGCGTGCATGCCGATCGAGAGGCCGAGCCAGCCGAGTGCGACCGCCGCGGCGACCGTCCCGAGAGATGCCGTTCGTAACTCGCCCGTCGTCTCGAGGAGCACGGCGAGGCCGAGAAAGGCGGCAAACGCGGCGAGGGTGTTGACCAGAAACGGCGCGACGCTGACGACGAACGACTCCCGATACCGCTCGGGGTGGCCGTGGCGGACGTACCCCGGCGGATTCCCGACCCGGAAGTACGCGACCTCGAGGACGGGAACGCCGACGAGGTCGCAGGCCTGCTTGTGGGCGAACTCGTGGACGACGACGCCGGGGACGGTAAAGAGACGGAACAGACCCCAGAAGAGCGTGCTGATGCCGACAAGTACCACGGTGAGCGCGATGGCGGCAGCCACGAGCCCGATGGGAGACGCGAGTAGATCGGCGTTCACGTTCGCTGGAAGGATTCGAACGGAAATAATTCATTCGCGCGAACGTCTCGCAGCTCTCGGTGAGACCGTCTCGGCGCGCCTCGATGACTTACTCCGAAAGCGTGCGAGCCACGTACAGCGTCCCCGTCTCGATCGTCACCCGTTCGACCGGCACCGCGGGCTGATCGCCGCCCAGCGTCGTGAACAGGAAGTCGGTGTCGGCCTCTCGCGCCGCCTCGAGCGCCGGCCGGTGGAGTTCCGGCGGAAGGTTCCGCGCGTACACCGCGTCCGCGTCGGCGTAGACCGACGGGTCGGGGTCGACGATATCGTCGCGGACGAATCTCACACCCGCTGGTACGTCGCGATCGTGGATGTCCGTCGCAGTGACGGAAACGCCGCGTTTCGCGAGCTCTCGAGCCACCTCGGTCCGCCGGCCGATCCCGATCTCGACTACCTGTTCGTACTCGTCAACGTAATCGATTATTGCATCGAGATTCCGGCGAGAGTGGGCCACGGCGGGACGTTTATGCCACCCGCGGCCATAGCCCTTGCTATGCTCGTCGATATCGTGCCGGTCGGCAACGTCCCCGCAGCGGTCAAGCGGGCGGCCTCTACCGCGTTGCGATCGGTTTACGACTGCGACGTGTCGATCAACGACTCGCAGTCGGTCCCCAACGGAGCCTACGACTCCGATCGGAACCAGTACTCAGCGGAGACGTTCATCCAGCTCGCCGAGCGGGTCGGCCGCGGGCAGAAAAACATCGCCATCACCCCTCACGATCTCTTCTACCGCCGCCGCAACTACGTCTTCGGGCTCGCCTATCTCGACGGCAGCGGTAGCGTCGTCTCCACGTATCGACTGCAGACCTCGAGCGACGGCGGCTTCTCGAACCAGAGCGCCGCCGACATCTTCGAGGACCGCGTCCGCAAGGAAATCGTCCACGAGATCGGCCACACCTACGGCCTCGAGCACTGCGACAACAACCGCTGTGTCATGAACTTCTCGCCGACCGTCCGCGAAGTCGACATCAAAGAAGAGAACCTCTGTGGCAGCTGTCAACGGCTGATTAGCTGAGTTCCGTTTTTCGTTTCGGATCAATACCGAAGATAGGACCGATCCGCGAAGGACTCGAGTCGGCGACTTACGGCGCGTAGTAGTACTCGCCGTCGCTTTTCTGCTGGCGATCCAGCTGTGACTCGGGCTTGTTGATCCGCGGCCGGGAGGTGCGCTCGTCCCGGCGGAAGGTCACGTCCAAGTTCGCGAGGAACTCGTTCATGCCGTCGCGCATGGGCTGGGGTTGGCCGGCGCGACCCTGCACGGCGGGCTCGCCGTCGAAGACCATCAGCCGGTCCGCGAGCAGGTCCATCATGTAGATGTCGTGGTCGATGACCATCACGGTGGCGTCCTGCTGTTCGGCGTAGCGTCGGATCGCCTTCGTGGCCTGGACCCGCTGTTCGACGTCGAGGTGGGCCGACGGCTCGTCGAGCAGGTAGAGGTCCGCCGAGTCGGAGAGACAGGCCGCGATGGCGACCCGCTGGCGCTCCCCGCCGGAGAGATCCGAGAGGTTCTGCTCCATGATCCGCTCGAGTTGGAGCGGCTGGGCGATTTCGGTGTTCCAGTACGAGGAGCCGAACTGATCGGTGATCGACGAGAGGAAGGCGTCGACCCGCATGTGCTGGTCGATGGTGACGTACTGCGGTTTGTACGAAATATCGAGGTCCAGATCGGCGTCGCCCTCGTCGGGCGTGAGATTCCCGGTGAGCAGTTTCGCGAACGTCGACTTCCCGATTCCGTTCGGGCCGACGATCCCCAGCACCTCGTTCTCGCGGATCGTCCCGCCCTCGACCTCGAGGCTGAACTCGCCGTCGCCGTAGCTCTTGGTGAGGTCAGGGTACTCCACGAGTGCATCGGCCTTGCTGGCGGCCCGCGGGGCGTGTTCCTCGAACTCGATCGGGTTCGGCCGGATCCGCATGTTCTCGTTGTCGAGGTAGCCCGAGAGGTACTCGTTGATCCCGTTGCGGACGGACTTGGGCGAGGTGATGACACCGTAGGCACCCGGCTCACCGTAGGCGACGTGGAGCGTGTCCGCGAGCAGGTCGAGGATCGCGAGGTCGTGTTCGACGACGAGGACCGACTTGTCTTCCTCCTCGGCGAGTTCGCGGATCAGCCGCGCCGCGGTCACGCGCTGGCCGATATCCAGATACGGCGTGACCTCGTCGAGGAAGTAGAAGTCCGTGTCCCGAGCGAGCGTTGCCGCGATGGCGACCCGCTGGAGTTCCCCGCCCGAGAGGTCGTCGATCGACTGGTCCATGACGGGGCCGATCGAGAGCCGCTCGACTAACTCGTCTAACGCACCGCGTTCGTCGGTCCGCTCGAGCAACTGGCGGGTGTTCCCGTCGAACTGGTTCGGAATCTGGTCGACGTATTGGGGCTTCTGTGCGATGGTGATGTCGCCGTCTCGTACGTCGGCGATGTAATCCTGGAGTTCGGTCCCGCGATAGGCCTCGAGCACCTCGTCCCAGCCCGGCGACTCCTCGTGGCGGCCGAGGTTCGGCTCGAGTTCGCCCGCGAGGATGCGCACGGCGGTCGTCTTCCCGATCCCGTTCGGTCCGAGAATTCCGGTGACCTGTCCCTCCTGTGGCGCGGGGAGGCCGTACAGCGAGAAGGCGTTCTCGCCGTAGCGGTGGACCGGCTCGTCTTGGAGTTCCTGGGGCAGGTTGATGATCTCGATGGCGTCGAAGGGACACTTCTCGACGCAGATACCACAGCTCTCGCCCAGACAAATCTCCTCGGAGATGTGGATCTGCTCGGGCTGGCCCTCCGCGGCCTCCTCGCCGCGGAGGGTGATACACTCCTTGCCCGTACGATTTGGCGGGCAGTAGTTCTTGCACTCGTAGCTACACCGATCCGGCTGGCACCGGTCTAAGTCTACGACGGCGATGCTGTCGTCGGCCATGTTACCCCGAGGCCTCCGCGGTGAGCAGGATACCCCACGTCACGAACCAGAGCGCGAAGGTCATGAACGCGATGAACAGGTAGTGTTTCGCCCCGAACTCGTCGTCGCCGTAGATCCCCGAGGCGTTGATGAGGACGTACTGGACGAAAATCGCGCCGAGGACGAACGCGAGCGCCTGCGTGTTCTGGGCCGCCGCGTCGGACAGTCCGACCCAGGTCGCAGACGCCAGCGCCGCACCGACGCCCAGCAGCGCCGACAAGGCCGTCACGCTGACCGAGCGAATGTGCTTTCGCCGGTCGCTGATCGATTCGGTCGACATGGAAAGAACTGCGAGGGCGGCGCTAAAAAGGCGTTCGCATTGAACCCTGAGATCTGTTACGTAATATCGAAGAAGTCCCCAGCCTCGCGCCCCGTCGTATCCGAGTAGTCCACTTGATAGGACTCGCCCGAACTGCCGGTCACATCGATGTTCTCTATTCTGACCGTGATTTCGCTTTCCGAGTTCCCCTGTCCCCCATTGCCTTGGGAACTGTACGTGAGCTGTGACGAGTCGGGATCGAACGTCAGTTCTCCACTGTGTTGTGTTTGGACGGTCACGTCTTCGGTAGTGACCGACGAGTAGTCCACACCACCGCTGCCCTGTGGCTGAGAGACGTTGACGGTTGCTTGGTCCTTGTTACCGAGTGACGAGACATCGAACGAAACGTTTTGCGTCGTGCTGTCAGTCGCTACATCGCTCACCGTGAGCCCGGCCGATCCGCTGAACTTCCCCTTTCCACATTGGATATCGACGGTCGTGTTGAACCTCGGACCAGCGATACTGATGCTTTCTCCCTCGACGCGATCGACTCGAAACGTGACCTCGCGCTCGCCCACGCTCTGATCGTCGGCACATTCGACCGTGACACCGCTCGAACTACCGGTTTCGATCGTGTCACCGGCGTCCGGCGATGCGACGGCCACGATCGTATCGTCGACACTGTCGTCACCGATCGAAGCGACACTCACGTCTCGCACCTCGAGCGTCTCGCTGACGTTGTTAGTGAGCGTTCCGACGGTCAGTGGATCGCTGTTCCCTCGCAACTCGGTTCCGGTCACGTCGCCCTCGCTTTCGATTCCGAGGTATGCGTCCGGGTCCGCGGCTGTCTGAACGCCGATCCCGCGGTCGGCTTCGAGGGAACTGAAGCCGGCCGACGGTCCGATCACTAACAGCGTGCCGATGATAGTGACTGCGACCCCGATGTGTTTGATCGATTGCAGACGCATTCGTTTACCCCCTCGAATCCCCGGCCCCGGGAAACACCCCACGTCACTGCCCGCAGCCGCTTATCAGCTCTTTCGAATGCTCCGATAAAAACACGCTCTACCTTCCAGACCGTTCACGACGTTCACGATCGTTTAGTCCCCGTCGCAACCGCTCGAATGACCGTTCGACGAATCAATCGCACAGAAGCGTCCGGTCACGCACAGCCGTCGCACGACTCGTACAACCGGTCGCCGCCGTATAGGTTACACCGTTGAGAACGAGCACAACGACATCAGTTTGACTCGACATCACCCGTCACATCTGCACCGTCGCTGATCGTCGTACTGCCGCCGGCATCGATATCCCCTTCGACGACCGCACCCCATTTGACCACCACGTCGCCGTCGGCGTTAATGTCGCCGCGGATCGTACTGTCCCCACCGATGACGACGTCGCCGCCCGCAGTGATGTCGTCTCCGACCTCGGAGTTCCAACCGGTTTCGACGTTTCCGTCCGCGGTAATTTTGCCGCCGACCGTACTCGAGTCGCTGATCGTCACGTCACCGCCGGCCGTTATGTCGCCGCCGACCTCGGCGTCCCAGCCGGTAGTCACGGATCCATCTGCGTCGATATCACCGCCGACCCGACTCGAGGACCCCGTCGAGACGTCACCGCCAGCCCTCACGTCCTCGCTGACCTCGGAGTCCCAGCCCGTAGTCACGGTCCCGTCCGCATCGATATTGCCACCGACGGTACTCGAGTCTCCCATCGAGGCATCACCGCCCGTGTCGACGTCGCCGGTGATCTCGGAGTCCCACCCCGAGGTGACGTCTCCATCACTGCTGACATCACCGTTTCTGACTTCACCGCCGCCGACGGTCGATCCGCCGTTACCCGGTCCGCCGGGATTGCCGCCCGGAGGCCCGGATCCACCGGGATTACATTCGTAGGTGAGCTCGCTCTCTACGGTGATTCCCGTCACCGTCACTCCGTCGGCGATCGCTTCTTCGACGGTGACGGTTACGGTCGTCGTCTCAGGCCCCCGCGGACCGCCTCGGCTACTACACGCGACGAGAACTGACCCGGTGGCGTTCCGTCCGAGCGTCTCGGGAACGGTCGCCTCGAGGTCGCCCCCGCCGCTCGAGAACGCGATGTCGACCTCGAGAGCGGTGATATCCGACTCGAGGTTGTTCGTGATGGCAGCGACTTCAGACTCGTCGTTTGGCCCGTCGATCGCGCTGTCGCTCGGGACGACGCCGATATACGCGTTCTCGCCGGACGCCGTCTCCATGCTGACGCCGCGGTCGGCAGCCAGGGACGTGAACCCGTAGACGGGACCGGCAAGTAGCACCGCTCCGGCGACGATGAATAAGGCTCCGAAGACGGTAACGATATTTCCGGACACGGTGGTCCCTTATGATGGACGGCCGAGAAGACGGCCACGTTGCTGGTCTACGTTTCCAGCAGATCTACTGTCGCTATAGGACGTGCATTGACAAAACAGTTTCTGAAAGTGATTGTCACAGTCTCGATAATGATTCCCGATATCCGTTGATAAGGTCGTGATCTTCGAGTCTCCGATGCGGTTGTGGACTCACTCCTGAACGCAGTCGATCTCTACGTCGCGCTCGAGTTCGACCGTGGCATTGCCGTCGCTGGCCTCGAGTGATATCGTTGCCGTTGTCGTGGGGTCTCTCTGCTCACCGGAACCGAGGAGCACTGGGTCGACGGGGCATCTGAAATCGCCGCGTACGACAGCGATTCCCTGATCGTATTCGACGCGGAGTTCATCCCCTCCGGTAAGATTACTGTCGTCGATGGTTGCTTCGCCATCGACAGTCGACAGTTCCCCTTCAGGTACGTTATCTTCAAAAACCACTAGTTCTCGATCATCGTATTCGTACTCGTTACAACTGTAGAAAATGCAACCGCCGCCGCCATCGGCGTTGTTGCTTTCTAACTCGAGTGTTCGTTCGACGAGTTGGTCGTCGTAGACGATGCCGAGGTACGCATTCTCATCGGTCGCCGTCTCAATTCCGGCGCTTCTGTCGGCGGCCGTCGAGTCGAACGCACCGATCGAACTGATAACGAGAACCGTCCCGAGAGCGAGCAGTACGAAACCGAGAAGCGTAATTAGGCGCATAACTGGTGAGAGACTGGTTTGTGAGTGCTCGTTACGGCGGCTTCTCCATGTTCCCCAGTTGCATCCGCTGGTTCTGTATCACGTGGACGACCGCAGAGACTGCAAACAGGACGAAGACCGCTGTTGCCCACCCGAGTTCGGATATCGGGTCGGTCGGCACTACCCCGAGCCACACGCCGATCAAGACGGTCGATCCGAGCGCGGCTAACCCCAGATAGTAGGTCGCCCACGGAATCGAGTCCTCGGGGACGACGTCGAGATAGACATCCAGTCCGGCCGCCCCGTCGGTGAGCTCGATCGTTCGGTCGTCGAATTCGATCACGTTGGCCCGCTCGAGCGTGGGCAGATGGGTCTGCTGTAACGACGTGTAGACCCGCTTTCGTTCCGTCGAGGTCACTCCCTCGACCTCTTTGTCGAGTTCCCACGCTGCGACGTGTTCTGCAAGCGTCCCGAGTTCGACGGGACCGTCCTCTTGTTTGCAGTAGTGAATCGCATATCGCCGTCGGTGGTTACTCAACAGGTCGAAAATCTCCCCGCGATCCGGTCCCCCTGTTCTCGTCCCCATCGATCCCCTATTGGCTTGATACTGTTTTCTGTTGATATATAACTCTTATCGCCGTATTTTGGGGATGGGTGGCACGCAACGGTTCTATTCGACGTTGAGAAACCGCACCCGTTGTCATCGGACTCGAGTTCTCGTTTGCCTCGAGACGCATGTCCATCGAACCCCTCTGTTCGATAGATGTGATTCGTTGACCCGCGGTTCGTTTCCGCAGGTTGCGGGGGATTGACGTGAGTCTGACACACACGACAGAGGCCCGAAATACCGATCAAGGGCGGCTTGAACCTCGGTATGGCCGACCGTTCGGACGTTCTGGTCACTCAATACAAAGGGGGTAGCGTTCGTGGGGCTGAGTAAGGACCGCGTTCCGGGCCGTCGGCGACACCGCCGACTGCCGGCGCGGTTGTACGGAGACCATATATCATGAGAATGAATCGACGCAACGTGTTAGTCGGATTGGGGACGATCGTCGCAGGTGGCGGAGCCGCTCTCGGTACGGGGGCATTCAGTAGCGTGGAAGCGAACCGAACGGTTAGCGTCACGACCTCGGGCGACGCAGATGCGCTGGTCGCGTTCAATATCACCAGTAGTCTGCTCGAAGGGTCGGAAGGGGACAACGGCGAAATGATCCAGTTCGATCTTCAAGACCTCAATATCGGTGCAATCACCCGCTTCGATGGCGGCTTCGAGATCACGAACAACAGGGAAAATCAGGGCGACACGATTTCCCTTTCCATCGACGACGGGGATGGCAATTCGATCACGACGATGAACGCTTCGGGAGAAGGAGACGGGATGTATTTCGAATACAATGACGGCGATCTCACCGATATAAATGGAAACGGTGGCAGTGTCACGCTCGATGTCGTGTTCAACCTCGAAGGTTCGTCTGACACTACCACAGCGGATACCGCCCTCCCGTCCACCGTTGCAATCACGGCAGACGATAGCAGTGGTGGGTCGGCATGAGACTGAACAGACGGAACGTGATATTCGGACTGGGAACGGTCGTTGCGGGTGGAGGAGTCGCCTTCGGTACCGGAGCGTTCAGCCAAGTTGAGGCAGACCGTACGATCACTGTCGACGTTGCCGACGATCAAAACGCCTTCGTCAGTGTTACGCCGAATACTAACACTGATCTCGTGACCGTCGACGGCGACACTGGCCAGATCATGATCCAGTGGAACGCGGACGATTTCGGCGGTAGCGGTGCACATCAGAACGCGACGATCATTATCGACAAAGCGATCGACTTCGCACACAACGGCGAGAGCGGGACAACCTACGAAGTGAGTATGGCTGACGATAATCTATCCGGGGACGCGAGCATCGCGTTCACCAATGTTACTGAACCGATCGTCTTAGCGGAAGGGGAAACTACAACGGCCGGTCTGGAAATCACTACGTCTGACTCGAGCATCAAAGACGAGACGGTCACGTTAGAGATAACGGAACAGTAGCCGCTTGTAGTCAACCGCACTGACCGTCTCAACGGTCGATATCGGTACGAGCCGGACTACCGAAATCCGCGTCGACAGTACACCAATATGGTCTCAGCACGGACGCTGTTCGCTGCAGCCGCGCTTTGCTTTCTCTTCGCATTTGCAGCCCCGACTATGGCGCTTGCGATAGGCGAAGATTCGGCGAGCGACGATGTCGTTTTCGAGCCGGTTGACGAACGATACGCGACGATCGAAAACGGCAACCTCACGCTCGACATCGGCGTGTACGGCGATGCGATGACAACTATCGAAGACGTGTTCACGATTCGAGTCGGGGAGGACGCCGACGACATCGAAGCGATTTGGATCGATCACGATGTCGACGGTGTGACCTTCTATACCGGAGGTTCTCCGATCACCGACGAGTCGAGACTCGAGCCCGCACCCGGTGAAACCGTCACCGTGGGAGTGTCGATTAATACCCATATCGCACCCACGGGTACGAAAACGTTCACCGTGCACGCTATCTCCGAAGACGAGACCGAGAACCGGAACGATGTCACCTCCTCGCCTCCGGGTGGAGTCACCGTCGAGTCCCTCTCGGTCGACCCGCATTCGCTCGAGACCGGCGCAACAACGACGGTGAACGCGACGTACCGGAACTTCGGCGAGACCGAGACGGTAACGCCGCGTCTGACCGTCGATGGGACCGTCGTCGACCAGCGGTCGATCGACCTCGAGCCGGGAGAGACGGCGACGGTCAGTTTCGAGCGGCGGATGGACTGGCCCGGGGCGTACGACGTCGGGATCGCGGGCGTCGGCTCCGAATCGGTGACCGTCGAGGGGCCGCCGATCGACGTCGTCGACGCGACCATCGACGACGCGGAACTCACGGCCGGCGAGTCGACCGCGGTTCGGGCGACGGTCAGGAACCCGACCGACAGGGCGGCCGATCGCACGCTCGAGGTCGCGGTCGACGGGACCGTCGTCGATAGCCGGGCCGTCACGATTCCGGCGAACGGCGAGCGGACGGTCGTCTTCGAACGGCAGTTCGACGAGGTAGGGACGTACGAAATCGGAGTCAGCGGCGTCGGTGCGGGGACGGTTACTGTCTCCGAGCCGGGGACGTTCTCGATCCGGAACCGGGAGCTCTCGGCGGCGACGACGGCGGCGATCGCGCCACCGGCGACGGCGGGGCTGTTGTTCCTCGCGATGGCTGCGAACCGTCGGTGGGCGTTCGTTCAGTAACGTCCGGCCCCGACTCGCTACGACTCTGTGTTGACCGCTGAGATGGCGAGTATGACCGACCCGACGAGGGGGCTGTTTCTCCCTCGCGCGCGCTACTGCGGTGGGTAAGTGAAACGGCGCTCGCCCGCATCCCATCTCAGACCGTTTCTCCAGTGTGGTCTCGGGACGAGCGTTTCCGTTCTCCCTCTGGGTCGCGACTTCGCGACGTTGCTCTGCCGTCGTCACTCTCGCGGGCTTTATACTGCAGCAGAGATATACTCAGGTCGAACCGTCACCCAACTATGAATATCCTCGTCACTACTCGATGACCGCCGCCACGCTCGCTAAGCGGGGACTCGGGCTCGCGATCGCGCTGGTCGTCGTCCTCCTGCTGGTCGGCCAACTCCTCGGGCAGCCGATCCTGCTCGGCTACGTCGCGACCGGCAGCATGGAGCCGACGATGGACGCCGGCGACGGGTTCGTCGCGATTCCCAGCATCGCCGCGGGCGACGTCGAGGAGGGCGACGTGGTCGTCTATCAGGCCAGAGACCTCCACGACGGCGGGCTGACGACCCACCGCGTCGTCGGCGAGACGGAGGAGGGGTACGTCACGAAGGGTGACGCGAACCCGTTTACCGATCAGGACGGCGGCGAACCTCACGTCACCGAGGGCCAGATCGTCGCCGAGGTCTTGCAGGTACACGGCACCGTCGTGACCGTTCCGTACCTCGGGAGCGCGATCATGGGTGTGCAGGGACTCGCGGAGCGGGCCTACGGGACGGTCGCGCCGATACTCGGGTTGACGACGACCGCGTCCTCGAACGGCCTCGGCTCCATGCTCGTCGCGGTCGGCGTCGCCATGCTCGGATTCGGCACGCTGCTCGAGCGACTCGGGCCGTCTCGGCGCGAGGTGACGCGCTCGCGGTCCCGCGAGAACGTGATCGCGTTCTGGGCCGCGCTCGGCCTCGTGTTACTCGTGTTCGTCACGTTCGCGACCGCGGCGATGGTCGTCCCGTCGGGCACCACCGAGTACGAACTCGTCAGTACCGAGAACCCCGGCGACGACCCACAGATCGTCGCGCCCGGTGGGACGACGGAACTCGCTCGCACCGTCGACAACGCCGGCTACCTGCCGGTGGTGGTCGTCCACGAGGCGGAGAGCGGCGGGATCGGTGCCGATCCCTCGCAGCAGACGGTCGGGATCCGGGACAGCGGGGAAACGACGGTGACGCTGTCGGCTCCCGAGGAGCCGGGCGAGTACACGCGCCATCTCGGCGAGTACCGGTATCTCGCCGTGTTACCGCCGTCAGTGCTGGGCTGGCTTCACACTCTACACCCGCTCGCCGCCATCGCGGCGGTCAACGGCGTCATCGTCGGGATCGCCGTCGCGGTCGTGCTCGTGATCTTCGGCAGCGGCGACATCCGATACCGGTCGACCGGCGGGAACGCCCCGCTCTCGACCCGCCTCGAGCGGAAACTCCGGAAGTGGCTCCGGGATCGGGAGTAGCTCCTCGGGGCCACTATCCTTATAGTGGTCTATTTCTTTCATTTACGCATGCAGTATCCCGATGACCGACCAGTTCGGAAACGGACGGGTCGGCCAGCGGGCGCGTTCGGACGGAGTGGCTGGGGATCGGGGGACGACGGATGATCGACAACCCGCGACTCGAGTTGTTGCTCGTCAAACAGGGGCGGGCGATCGCTATCGCGCTGATCGTTATCGGTGCCCTCGCGATCGTCGCGACCGGGTGGGCCGTCGCGAACCCGGAGACGACGACCTCACCCCAGTTCGACGAGGAACGCGTCGCGACTGACGCACAGACGAGCGCGCTGGTCTCCGAGAACGGCACGCTCTGGACCGAAGGCGACCGCCTCACGGACAGTTCGGTCTACGTGTTGAACACCTCGCCGGAGCTCACGGTCGAGCCGGAGACGACGCTGCGAAACGAGACCGGCGGCGTCCCGGTCGAGGATGGGGACGTCACCCACGAATTGCGGCTTCGATTCGAGGCGATCCGCGACGGCGATTCGTTCTGGAACGAGTCCCATCGACTGCTCCGCGACTCGCCGTCGGTCGAGAACGGGGTCGCCACGTCGGAGACGACGATCGATATGGAGTCCTATCGCGAGCGACAGCGCCAACTCGAGCGGGAAGTCAGCGGTATCGGCTCGGTCGAACTCACGATGGAACTGCGCGTCGAGTACGACACGGGCCACCATCGTGGCACGTTCACGACCGAGACGCCGGTGGTGATCACGGACGACGCCTACTGGCTGGAGGGGTCGCTGTCGGACTCGGCCGCCCACAGCCACCGGAGCGGCACGGAGCGGACGACCGAGTCCCGGAGTCCGGCGCTCATCGGTGGGTTCTCGGTGCTCGGGACGCTCTCGCTCGCCGGTGGGGCGATCGTCGCCCGCCGGTCGCCGACGGACCTCGAGGCCGCCCGCCGCGCGGTCCACGAACAGCGGTACGCCGAGTGGATCTCGCGGGGCTCGATCCCGATGTGGATCGGCGACTACCACGTCTCGCTCGATACCCTCGAGGACGTGGTCGACGTCGCGATCGACACCAACGAGCGCGTCGTCCACGACGAGCAGCGGGGGCTGTTCGCGGTCGTCAACGACGGCGTCGTCTACTACTACAGCGACCGCGGCCTCTGGGAGGAGACCGCGTGGCCGGAGATGGATCTCGAGGAACAGCCTGCCGTCATCGACGGCGATCGGGAGATGTCGGTCGAGGAAATCGCGGAACTCGACCCGAGCGACGAGTTCGCGTCCCCCGACGATGCGGACGGGTTCGAAGACGACGAGGACGTCTGGAACCAACTGTAGCCCGTCGCGTCGACGCGCCGAGCAGTGGGAGTGGCGGTTCGGTTCTTCCCGTCGCTACCTGTTCGATCCCCAATCACACAGGTATAATAGTGATAAACAAAAACCGTGAGGTATGCAACGGCCACTCGTTGTCACCGATTTCCTCGAGCAGGCGCGGAGCTACTACGGGGACGAGGAAGCGATCGTGGGGACCGACGGCGACCGATTCACCTACGCTGAGTTCGGCGAGCGGGCCGACCGGTTCGCCGCGGCGCTGCAGGATCGGGGCATCGAAAAGGGCGACCGCGTCGCCGTCCTCGACCCGAACACCCACTACCACCTCGAGGCGGCCTTCGGCGCGATGCAACTCGGCGCGGTCCACACACCGCTCAATTACCGGCTCGAGCCGGCCGACTACGAGTACATCCTCTCGGACGCGGGCGTCGACGCGATTTTCGCCGATTACGAGTACGCCGAGAAGATCGAAGCGATCCGCGACGAGGTGCCGACGGAGACGTTCGTGACGAACGATGCTGACGCCGTCGAGGGCGATTGGGAGGAGTTCGACGCTGTGCTCGAGGAGGCGGGCACCGCGTTCGAGCGGCCGGAGATGAGCGAGGACGAGATCATCACGATCAACTACACCTCGGGGACGACGGGGGATCCGAAGGGCGTCTGTCGCACCCACCGGACCGAGACGCTCCATGCCTATCTGATGTCGATCTACCACGAAATCACCGACGACGACACCTACCTGTGGACGCTGCCGATGTTCCACGTCAACGGCTGGGGCCACATCTACGCGGTGACCGGGATGGGTGCCACCCACGTCTGTACGCGCGGAGTCAACCCCGACGAGGTCGTCTCCTCGATCCGCGAGGAGGACGTCTCCTTCCTCTGTGCCGCCCCGGCGGTGCTCAACCAGTTGATCGATTATTATGAGAGCGAGGGTGAGCCGGCGATGATGGGCGACCAGCAGGTCCGAGTCACGACCGCCGGCAGCGCGCCGCCGGAGGCGACGATCCGGGCCGTCGAGGATCGCTTTGGCTGGTACCTGAAACACCTCTACGGGGCGACCGAGACGGGCCCGCTGATCACCATTTCCGACGCGAAGCGGCTCATGACCGACGACAACCGCTTCGAGATCAAGAAACGGCAGGGGATGGGCGTCCTCGGTACCGACGTTCGCGTCGTCGACGAGGACGGCGAGGACGTCCCCCGCGACGATCAGACCCTCGGCGAGATCGTCGTCCGGGGCAACCAGATCATGGACCGCTACTGGAACAAGCCCGAGGAGACCGAGACGGCCTTCAACGACCGCGTCGAGGGCTACTACCACACGGGCGACCTCGCAACGGTCGACGAAAACGGCATGATCGCGATCCGGGACCGCAAGAAGGACATCATCATCTCCGGCGGCGAGAACATCTCGAGCATCGAACTCGAGGACGCCCTCTTCGACCACGACGCGGTCGCGGACGCGGCGGTGATTCCCGCGCCGAGCGACGAGTGGGGCGAGACGCCGAAGGCGTTCGTCGTGCCGTCGAACGGCGATCCCGACGATCCGCCGGTCTCGGCCGACGAACTGACCGAGTTCACTCGCGATCGACTCGCAAGTTACAAGGTCGTCCGCCGCGTCGAGTACGTCGCGGAACTGCCGACGACCGCGACCGGGAAAACTCAGAAGTACGAACTGCGCCAGCGCGAGTGGGCCGACGAGGACCGGATGATCGGCGAGGGGTGACCACCGGCAAATCCGTCCGATGTACTGCCAGTCGAACTCGTTGCGAAACCGGTCGACCGAATAGCTGCTCGTGGTGAGTATCGTCATTTATGACCGGTTTCGACCGATCGCGGCCGTTCCTCGTATTCGGCTTTTCGTCGCCTCAGCGCTCACTTTCCCGGCAAAACCGTCACGCAATCTAGTACGATTTTCTGTCCGGTAAGGCTCAACTTTTATACTGCTGGGGCCTTTCGATTCGTAATATGGCAGAGACCGACGGGGAGGCGATCGAAGACTTGCCACCGAGTGCGAAACTCGTCTTCAAGGTTCTCGAGTACGACGGGCCACTGACCCAGAAACAGATCGTCGAGGAATCGATGCTCTCGGCCCGGACGGTACGATACGCGCTCGAGCGCCTCGAAGAGATCGGGATCGTCGACGAGGACATCTACTTCGCCGACGCCCGACAGAGTCTCTACCGGCTCGAGGAACCGGTCGCGGCCGACGGGAACGGCGTCGAGGAGTCCCCGAAGAAAGACGCGTGCTGCGCTGAATAACGGCGAGAACGGCAGGATTATTTTCCAGCGGTGATCGGGTTTCGATATGGATAAAGAGCGGCTGCCGCGATGGGGCTGGCTGTTGGTCGGGCTGTTTCTGGCGGCGTTGATCGCGAACCTGCTCAACTGGCTCGTCTTGCTCCCGAACGGGCTCCCCGAGGCGTACCGATCGATCACGGTCATCACGACCATGTCGCCGGTACTGATCTACGTCGGCGTCTGGTACGACGCGGATAAACAACACTACTGGACGCACTCGCGGGCGCGAATCGTCGGCGATTGTCTGTTCGTCGTGGCGGGGGCGGCGCTGGGCTCGGCCATCGCGCTCGTCGCGATCGTCGGGCTCGGTCTCCCCGGCTTTCTGCAGGACGTCCTCGCGATGGCCGGCGGCTTCCTCCTGTCGTGGGGACTGTTCTGGTGGCGCAACCCGGATCTCTACGGCACCGACGCCGAGCGCTGAGCCCGCCGAGTGCGCCGCGACCGGTTGATCGCGACGCCGCGACTGCGGGCGTCTGTTATTCGAGTGAATCCGTGCCGTCACCGACCCGCTCGTCGTCGCGGCCGGCGATTCCCGGCGTCGGCGGCGTCGTCCGTTTGTGTGCGGTGTCGGCGTAGCGAGCCGCGATGTCTTCGGCCGTCTCGCGATCGATCCGCAGTTCGCCGATAGCGTCCTCGAGCGGGAGCCCCTTCTCGACGAGTCGATAGAGCAACGGATCGATGACGTCGTACCGCGCGCCGAGTTCGCCGGCGTCGGTCTGTGTGGCCCAAAAGCCCGCCGTCGGTTCCTTGCTGACGATCCGGCGGGGAAGCCCGACGTGTTTCGCGAGCGCCCGGACCTCCGTCTTGTAGCAGTCGCCGATCGGATAGGCGTCGGCCGCGCCGTCGCCGTACTTGGTGAAGTAGCCGAGCAGTCGCTCCGAGCGGTTCGCGGTGCCGATGACGAGTCGGGACTGGCGGTTCGCCGCGTAGTAGGCGGCGATCATCCGCAACCTCGCAGTGACGTTCCCGATCTCGTGGGTTCGCTCGTCGGGCGTTCCGCCCTCGGCGTCCGACTCGAGGGCGCTCGCGACCGTCCCGTCGAAGGCCTCGAGGAGCGGTCGCAACTGAATTTCCTCGAACTCGATGCCCATTCCCTCGGCGATCGTGCGGGCGTCGCTGACGTGGGCTCCATCGGTTTTGGTACAGGGCAGTCCCAGCCCGAGCACGCGGTCGTTTCCGACGGCGTCGACCGCCAGCGCCGCCGTCAGCGTCGAGTCGATCCCGCCGCTCATGGCCACGACGACGCCGTCGGCTCCGGCGTCGGCGACCCGCGTCTGGATATCGGCCACGATTCGCTCGCGGAGCGCCTCGAGCGACCCGCGGTCCGTGAGAAACGGCCCGTTCGTGCGTTCGATTCCCGAATAGACGAACGTCTTCCTATCGACACTCATGCGTTGGAATCACTCTGTTGTACTCACTTTGCCCAAACGATTGTCTCATATATGAAGCTAATGCTTGGCTACGTTGGAATTATGCGGGTGGTTCGCACGCACTCGGTCGGGCGTCGCCGCTATTTCCGACAGATTGTCCACTTCGACCGCTCGAGATGCGTCCGTTTCTGTACGGATGCGACAGGCCGTTCAGTTCGTCTGGCGCTTCGCCGGACCGATCGTCGACCAACTTTCCTCGCGCGCGCCGCGGTCCGCTCGAGGTCCGACGCGATCGGGCCCGCGCGAGATTTGCGTCTTACACGTACACGTTCGCTCGTTGCTCCCGAAAATCCGCATCAAAAAACACCCTCGCTCACTGACTCGCAGTTCGCCTGCTTACGACGGCACGATCGTCACCGGGTCCTTCCGGTCGATCGCTTGCTCGAGTTCCTCGGCGATCGCGCTCCCGCGTGACACCTGGATTTCGCCGCCGCGGCTCACCGTCGCGGTGAAGAGGTAGTCGCCGGCGGCCTGCACTTCGACCGTCTCGCCCTGGTTGCCGTCGACGGGGATGACGATGTGTCGCGAGGTGATCTCGGGCTGGACCATCTGGCCGGCCTGCGACCCGCCGCCCCCGCCGCCGTTGGCGCTGGCACCGCCGGAACCGCCGCCCGCGCCGTAGTTGGGGTTCTCGTCGTGGGTCCGGACGTCGATGTCGATCCCCAGTCGGTTCTCGACGTCGGTGATGCGGCCGCCGCCCTTGCCGATGACGCTCGAGATGTCGTCCTCCTCGACGTAGACGACGGCCTTGTCCTGGCTCTTGAGTTCGACGTCGACGTAGCCTCGCGCGATCGAGCGGATCTCCCGTTCGATCTCCTGTTTCGCGATGCGGTCGACACCGGACTCGTTGCCGGGGCCGCCGTCCTCGTCGTTCAGCGGGACGGTGACGACCTGTCGGTTGAAGGTGTAGATCTCGTACTCGGGCTCGCCAGTCTGGAAGTTCGTGACCTGAATCACGGGGCGAGCGAGGTCCTCCTCGGTGAGCCCTGCGGGGACCTTGACCTCCGTCTTCACGTCGTAGACGGTGTTGACCTCCCCGGCCTCGATGTAGACGACGGTGTCGACGACTTGGGGAATCATCCCGAGTTCGACCCGCCCGACGAGCCGCTGGAGCGCGTCGATCGGCCGCGTCGCGTGGACGACGCCGATCATGCCGACGCCGGCCAGTCGCATGTCAGCGAAGACCTCGAAGTCGTCGGTCTTGCGGACCTCGTCGTAGATGGTGTAGTCCGGCCGAACCATCAACAGGGCGTCGGCGGTTTTGGCCATCTCGCCGCCCAGTTCCGTGTACTGGGTGATGTCGGGGCCGACCTGCAGGTCCCGCGGTTTCTCCATCGTCTTGACCGAGTAGTCGTGATCGGCGATGTAGCGGGCGACCGCTTGCGCGAACGTCGACTTCCCGGCTCCGGGCGCACCCGAGATGAGGACGCCGCGCTGGCGCTCGAGCAGGCGGTCTTTCAGTTCGTCCGCGTGCTCGTAGTCCTCGATGTCGGTCTGGGCGATCGGGCGGACGGCGGTGATCTCGATGCCGTCCGAGAAGGGGGGCCGCCCGATCGCGATCCGGTAGTCCCGGAACTGGACGATCTCCATTCCCGGCTCCGAGAGTTCGATGAAGCCGTCGGGGGCCTCCTTCGCGCCGTCGACGACCTCGCGGGCGTACTCGTCCATCGTCGCCTCGTCGAGCGGTTCGTCGGCGATCTGCTGGTAGCGCATCTCGCCGAGTTCGCCCCGCTTTGCCATCGGGACCGCGTCGGTCTTGAGGTGGACGCTCATCGTCTCGTCGTCGAAGAACTCCTCGACGGCCAGCGTCCCGATCTCGCGGACCTCCGGGGAGACGTGCTCGACGTCGAGCCCCTTGGCCTGTGCGACCTCGGCCTGGACGATATCGCTGGTGACGAAGGTCGCGTCGAGCTCCTCCGCGAGGTCCCGAATGAGGGCGTCGATCTCGCCTTCGGAGGCGTGTCCGCGCTCGATGGCGTTCGGCCGCTCGCCGACGTACCGGAGTTCGATAACTCCGTCATCGGCGAGGTCGGCCAGCCGCTGGAGCTCTTCGAGGCCGTCCCAGCCGCTGTCGATCCCGTCGTTGGCCTGCGCCTCGAGTTCCGCGACGACCGCTTCGGGCACGCAGATCGTCGCTCCCTCGAACTGCCCGTCTTCGATAGTCGCCGAGACGCGGCCGTCGATGACCACGCTCGTATCCGGCACGACGTTCATACGTAAACTGGTTCACGTACGCCTATAAGGGTGTTCACAGCAACTCCACGGGGGTCGGTTGCAGTCCGCATGCGTCGTGTCGTGTGCGCTCTCCCGTGTTCCTATTCAGCGGGAACACTCACGGAAACTTACCGGACCGACCGAACACGTTTCCCGCATGCAACCGCAGCAGACGTTCGGACGCGGAGGACTCAACGGCTTTCTCGATGTCGAGGAACTCGTCGATCGCATCGGGCTCGACGAGGACGAAATCGCGTGGCGAAAGGAGTTCATCGGCTTCGACGAGGACGACGAACGGCGGCTGTCGGCCCTCGAGCCGTTGGTGCAAGCGAACGCCGAGGCGATCGCCGACGACTTCTACGAGAACGTGTTGCACTACGAGCAGACGCGAGCGATCGTCGACCGGTCGCCGAAAGACATCGACGCCCTCAAGCGAACCCAGCAGGCGTATCTCGTCTCGTTGGCCGCCGGCGAGTACGATCGAGAGTTCTTCAAGAACCGGGCGCGGATCGGCAAGCTCCACGAGCTACTGGACATGCCCCTGAAACAGTACGTGGGGCAGTACGGCGTCTACTACGATCTGATTCTCTCCCGGCTGAACGAGCGGGTCCAGCAACAGGTCATCGACGCCGTCGAGGAGTGGGCCGCCGAACGCGAGGCCGAGGACGACGGCGGCCTCGGGCGCGTCGTCGGTGCGCTGGGACTGGGCGGCGGCACCGACGCGGCCGACGACGGCCTCGAGGACTCGTTCGAGACGGCGGTCAGGGACGCTATCGACGACGGCATGATGGACGTCCTCTCGCTGTTGCGGATCATCAATCTCGACATGCAGGTCGCGACCGACACGTACGTCGACTCCTACGCGCAGCGACTCGAGGAGTCGATCGAACGCCGCAAACGACTCGCTCAAGAGGTCGAAAACGACGTGCAGGGGCCGATCGCCGAACTCCACGAGTCGAGCGAGGCCGTCGCGCGGCGCGCGGAGTCGATCAGCGAGCACACCGAGTCGCAGGCGGCCGGTATCACGCGGGCCGCGGGCGAACTCAACGACGTGAGCGCCGCCGTCGAGGAGGTCGCGAGCGTCGCGGACGAGGTCAGCGAGGAGAGCGACCGGACCGAACGACTCGCCGCCGAGGGCGTCGATGCGGCCGACGACGCGTTGGACGAACTCGAGGCGATCGAGGACGCGACGGATCGCGTCGCCGACGCCGCCGACGCGCTCGCGGAGCGGACGGACGAGATCGACGAGATCGTCGACCGCCTCGACGACCTCGCGGAACGGACGACGGTGCTCGCGGCCAATGCGAAGATCGAGTCCACCAGATCGGACGCCGACGGCGGCGAGACCATGGGCGTCATCGCGAGCGAGGTCCGGTCGTTCGCCGAGCAGACGAAATCGGATCTGGCCGAGATCGAGGCCGCCGTCGAAGCCGTCCGCGAGGACGCCGCGGCCACCGTCGAAACGACCGAGGAGACGGTCGCTCGCGTCGACGCCGGAACCAACCGGGTCCGGGAGACGGTCGACTCGCTCGAGGCGATCCACGAGTCGGCCCGCGAGACCGCTTCGGGGATGGAGGACGTGGCGGCGGCGGCCGACCAGCAGGCCCGCGGCGTCGAGGTGACGGCGCAGACGCTCGACGACCTCTCGGAGTCGGCCGACACGGTCGCGAGCGCGGCGGAGTCGGTCGCAGCCGCCAGCCAACAACAGACGGCCAGCCTCTGCGAGGTCCGGGAGTCGGTCGCGCGACTGACCGACGACGCCGCCGAGGACACCGTCCCGGTCTACGAACGGCTCGGCTGATCGCGAGGGCCGGGCCGATCGCGGACTTCGCTGCACTGAACACCACAGCCGTCGATACCCCGCCTATGACTTCGACGCTCGTCGATCTCACGCGCGATCTCGTCTCGATCCCGAGCCACGACGACGCGACCGCTGCCGGCGATTTCCTCGAGTCGTGGCTGCGCCGCGAGACCGACGCCGACGTGACGCGAGACGACGCCGGCAACGTGATCGCCCGGAAGGGGACGGGAGCCGAGACGCTCGCGCTCGTGGGACATCACGATGTCGTCGAACCGGCAGCGTCGCAGGTGGCCGACGGAAGCGGCGGCACTGACGCGACCGAGTACATTGTCGAGGAGCGCGATGGCCGCCTCTACGGCCGCGGGACGGCGGACATGAAAGGGGCGCTCGCGGCCGCCGTACTCGCTTTCCGCGAGGCCGATCCCGCGGGGGAACTCGTCGTCGCGAGTTTCGTCGGCGAAGAGGTCGGCGGCGTCGGCGCGCAGTACGCGATCGAGCAGGGGTTCGCCCCCGACTACGCCGTCGTCGGGGAGGGATCGACGAACTACTCGGGACCGGACGTTACCGACGTCGCCGTCGCCCACAAAGGTCGCCGGGGGAGTACGATCGTCGCCCGCGGCACCGCCGCCCACGCCAGCGAGGCCGACGCTGGCGAGAACGCCATCTACCGCGCCACCGCGGCCGTCGACCGCGTTCGAGACCTCGAGCCCCCGTCCGTCGACGTGGCCGGCGAAACGCTCGCGGGCCGGCTCACTGTCACGGAGATCGAAGGCGGGTCGGCGATGAACGTCGTGCCCGCTCGTTGCGAGTTCACGGTCGACGAACGGACGGTACCGGGCGAGCGCGCCGCTCTCGAGTCGGTCGCAGACCTCGAGGGGATCGAGTGGACGGTCGACCAGGACCTGCCGCCGATGCGGTGTGACGACGACGCGTTCGTCAAGGCAGTGCTCGCGGCCGCGACCGCGTCCCAGACCGCCGATCCCGAACTCGTGACGAAACCCCACGCGACCGACGCGGGCTGGCTCTCACGGGCCGGCACGGAGTGCGTGATCTACGGGCCGTCCGAACCCGGCGAGGCCCACACCGACGACGAGAGCGTCTCGATCGCCGTCCTCGAGCGGTGTCTCGAGACCTACCGACGGGTCGCACAGGAGTGGCCGACGGCGCGGTAGTGCCGCCGCGCCCGTCTCGGCCCGTGATCGGCGGCCGATCAGACGCCCGGGACGCCGACCGCCTCGAAGCCGGTGATTCCCAGCGCGGCGAGGACATAGAGCGCGATCAGGACGGTGACCCACGCGACGAGCCCGATCATCGCGGCGGCGGTCCAGTCGCCGGGATACCGCCAGTTGATCACGCCGATGTAGGCGACGAGTGCGAGCAACGGTCCCACGAGCGGGATCCAGCCGACGACGAAGCCGACGATCGCCCAGACGATCGCCCCGATCAACGCGGTGACGATGGCGTGATCGTAGTCACCTCTCCCCACGATAACTCGAGCTCCGGCGTAGATGCCGAGCGCGCCGATCAGCAGGCTCACGACGAAGACGACGGCCGATGCGATTGGTCCAGTGAGTGCCATAGCGTGGATCGACATACGTCAGATCGGCGGAACAGTCCGGTGCTTGCAAGTTCTGTCTGTCTCTCATCGACTCGCGAACACCGCGGGAGGGTCGCGTTCACCGCCGTCACAACGGCGTATTGACTATCACGTCAGTCGATAGTTTTCGCGACTCGAGTGGCTGCTGTCGGTGACCGTCCGCGCTCGAGTCGCCGGAACCACGACGTTGATACCGCTTCCGGGCCAACGGTACGTCTATGGCGACCGATCAGGCCCAGAGCGATGCGAGCGAGGCCGATACCTACGATCAGTTCGAAGACCGAGTCCGACGTATCTCGAATATCGGGAACGCCGCCGGCATCCTGCAGTGGGATCAGGAGGTCGTGATGCCTGACGACGGCACCCCGGCCCGCGCACAGCAGCTCTCGGCGCTGTCCTCGATCAGCCACGAACTCCTGACCGCCGACGAGACCGGCGAGTTGCTCGAGGAACTGGCGGGGGACGAGAGCGGCGAAACCCAAAGCAGTGATCTCGAGGGCGAGCAGGCCGCGGTCGTCCGCGAGATCCGCCGGAAATACGACCGCGAGACGAGCGTCCCGCAGGACCTCGTCGAGGAAATTTCGGCGACGGCGTCGAACGCCCATCCGAAGTGGAAGCAGGCCCGAGAGGAGGACGACTTCGATCACTTCGCGCCGACCCTCGAGAAACTGGTCGAATTGAAGCGCGAGTACGCCGAGCACATCGATCCCGACGCCGACCCCTACGCCGTTCTCTTCGCGGACTACGAACCCTACATCGACCTCGAGACGGCCGAACGGGTCTTAGAGCGATTGCGGGAGAACCTGGTGCCGCTGATCGATGCCGTTCAGGATAGTGACGCGGACCTCGAGACCGACGCGTTCGCGGGCGAGTTCGACGACGACGATCAGGAAGCCCTCGCGCGGGACGTGCTCGATTCGCTGGGCTACGACTGGGATCGCGGTCGGCTCGACACCGCACCGCATCCGTTCTCGTCGGGCACGCAGTTCGACGCCCGCGTGACCACTCGCTTCGAGGAGGACGATCTCTTGGGCTCGATCACCTCGACCATCCACGAGTTCGGCCACGCGAACTACACGCAGGGGCTGCCCGACGAGGGCTACGGCACGCCGCTGGGCGAGGCGCGGGACCTCTCGGTCCACGAGTCCCAGTCCCGCCTCTGGGAGAACCACGTCGGCCGCTCCCGGCCCTTCTGGGAGCACTTCCTGCCGATCGCGCGGGAGCGCTTCCCCGAACTCGAGGACGTCACGCCCGAGGAGGCCTACGAGGCCGCGAATCAGGTCCACGACGACAACCTCATCCGGGTCGAGGCGGACGAACTCACCTACCACCTCCACATCGTGATCCGGTTCGAGATCGAACGCGATCTGATCCGGGGCGACCTCGAGGTCTCGGAGGTCCCCGAGGTGTGGAACGACAAGTACGAGGAGTACCTCGGCGTGCGCCCGGAAACCGACGCGGAGGGCTGCCTGCAGGACATCCACTGGTCCCACGGCGACTTCGGCTACTTCTCGACGTACTCGCTGGGCTCGGTGCTCGCGGCGCAGTTGTACGCCGCTGCCGAGGACGACCGCGGTCCCTTCGACGACCAGATCCGCGAGGGCGAGTTCGACGAACTCAACGGCTGGCTCCGCGAGAATATCCACCAGCACGGCAAACGGTACGTCACGCCCGACCTGATCGAGAACGCGACCGGCGACGGGCTGACCGCGGACTACTTCCTCGAGTACGTCGAGTCGAAGTACGGCGACCTGTACGACCTCGAAGACTACTGAGCGCCGTTCGCGCGATTTCGGTTCCCGTCCGCCGTCGCCCGCGAGACCGTTCCCCGACCCCCGTTTTTAGGGTTGATGCCGACCTATTGGCCGACGATGTCCGACTCACTCGAGCAGGGAACGGCGATCGTCACGGGCGCGAGTTCCGGCATCGGCGCGGCGACCTGTCGCGAACTCGCGGCCGCGGGCGCGAACGTCGCTCTCGCGGCACGCAGCGAAGACCGACTGCGGGAACTCGCCGACGACCTCGAGACGACCCACGATGTCGAGACGCTGGTCGTCCCGACGAACGTCCGCGAGGAGGACGATATCGACGCACTGATCGAGGCGACCGTCGATGAGTTCGGCGGCATCGACGTGCTGGTGAACAACGCGGGGCTGGGCCGGGGCAGCGAGGTCGAATCGCTGTCGACCGACGACTACGAGACGATGCAGGAGACGAACGTCGACGGCGTCTTCTACGCCACGCGGGCGGCGATCCCCCACATCCGCGAACGCGACGGCCACTTGATCTTCGTCGGCAGTTTCGCCGGCCGCCACCCGCGACCGGCTAACCCCGTCTACGCGGCCACGAAGTGGTGGGTTCGGGGCTTCGCCAAGAGCCTGGCGGCCCAGATCGGCGACGCCGACGTCGGGGTCACGATCGTCAACCCCGCCGAGGTGCGCTCCGAGTTCGAGACCCCCGACGGCGAGACGTTCGCCGAACGGTACGACGAGGACGAGGCGAGCGACCCCGCGGAGATCGCCGCCGCGATCCGCTTCGCCGCGAGTCAGGACCACTCGAGCGTGAGCGAACTCGATATCAATCCGCGAGAGAAGTTCGCCGAGACGTTCCACTGAGCGGCACGGATCGGCCGACGGACCCCACGAGACACGTAAAAGGAGGTTGGAACTGCCGGGTCTGGACTCACCCGTCCCGGGCCCCCTCCCTCGAGTATGCGAGTATCCATTCCCGGCGCTCCGGGCGTGTACTTCGACACTGACGCGGAATCGACGGCGATCAACGTCGCCCTGACCGCCGCCGGGCGGCGGGCGCCGAAACCGCAGGGGTACGCCATTCAGGCCCTGCCCTACCTCTGGTCGTTCGACGTCGACCTGCAGGAGGTCCCGACCGACCACCCAATCCAGTACCTCCATCCGGAGGGCGCGCGGAGCCTGGGCGAAATTTCGCCCCAGCGCGGCGTCCGCGAGGCCGGCACCGAACTCGAGTCGGTGCTGCGATTCGTCTGGTCGGTCAACGAGGAAGTCGAGTCGGCGACGACCCGACTCCTCGGGGCCGGACCCGCGTCCGAGAAGGAGGGCGTGACCATCGAGATTCAGGAGGGCCAGGTCGGCGTCGGCGGGTCGGAACTCGAGACCGACGAGTTCGACATCGACCAGACCGCTGTCGACGACGCCGAGGGGGACGAGTTCGATACCGGCGACGAACTGTGAGTCGCCACCGATAGCGCCGCCGAACGGCTCCCGATGACTGCTTCGTTTGCGGGCTGTGATTCTGGCTGCCAACCCGAATCGAAGTCGCGTTCGTAGAAAATACCGAACCGATACCGCAAGAAATTCGTCCGGCTAATCACACCGATCGATAATGGTCGGTGCTGCCCTCCAGCGGTTCGCGATACTTGTGGTGCTACTGGGTGGGTTTCTCGAACTGAGTTCGAAGAGGACCGGCATCGGATTCATGCTGTTTGCCGCCCTCATCGGCGTCATCGGCCTCGCTATCGAACTCTTGTCGGAGGAACTCGAGCAGTAGCTCCCGAAAACGTCTCTCCGACAACATTTTAATCCGTCATTCGGATTCAACGACTATGGCCACAACCCCGATCGGTCTCCGCATACGGATGGTCGTCGCCGTCCTCGGACTCGCGGTCGTCACGCTCGGACTGCTCGTGGGCGTCTGGGCCGTGTTCTACGGCGTGCTCTCGTTTCTCGGGTTCGCGTTCGCATCCCGCGTCGCGTCCGTCACCACCGCCGGGACGCTGGTGACGATCGGGTATCTCGAGTACAGACACCTCGAGACGATCGAGCGGCTCGCGGACGCCCACCCGGTGGATCGGGAGACGGCACCGGAGCTGTACGAGACGACGACCCGGGTCGCGGCCCAGCTCGGCGTCCCCGTGCCGACGATCGCCGTCTCGGAGCGGGACGCCCCCGAAGCGCTGGCCGTCGGCTTCCGACCGGAGTCGGTCCATCTGGTGCTCTCGCTGGGGGCGCTCGACGCGCTCGAGGGGCAAGCGAAACTGGAGGCGGTGATCGCACACGAACTCGCCCACGTCAGAAACCGCGACGCGATGGTCATGACGGCCGTTTCGCTGCCCGTCGTACTCGCCGACGGCCTGGGCTCGCGGATCGACCGGATCGAGAACCCCGGCTGGGCCGCGATCGTCACCGTCCCGCTGGGGTTTCTCTCGGTGGGCGTTCGGATCGTCGGGCGCACGATCACGGCCCGTCTCTCCCGGGTCAGGGAGCAAGCGGCGGATCGGGCCGCCGCGGAGGTGACCGGCTCACCAGCCGCTCTCGCCAGTGCGCTCCGGCGGTTAGATCGGGAGATTGCGGACACGCCGACTCGAGACCTCCGCGACGCGTCGGGCGTCTCCTCGTTGTCGATCATCTCGCTCGAGCCGGCCGAGCCCGAAAAGATCATGCTCGGCCCCGAGGGCGACACCGAGCCGTCGTACTGGGCGCTTCGAAAACGGCTCCACCGGCTCGAGCGCTACCTCTTCGAAACGCACCCGCCGACGGACGAGCGACTCGACGCGCTCGCGGCGCTCGAGCGCGACCGGTAGCCCCGGCGGTCCGTCGCCCGGGAGCTGCGACCGGACTCCGCTTCAGACGGACCCGAACGGAGCGTCGCGCTCGCCGCCGGGACACAGCGAACCGTATAACACGCTGGCCCCGCTGGATCGACTCGAGACCATGCCACTGCGCGCGTTCCGGATCGCCTACGACGGGACGGACTACCGCGGCTTCCAGCGCCAGCCCGACGTTCCCACCGTCGAGGACGCGATTTTCGATTCGCTCCGCGCGCTCGATGTCCTCGAGCCCGACGCCGACAAGCCCGCGGGCTACGCCGCCGCCGGCCGCACCGACGCGGGCGTCTCCGCGCTCGCCCAGACGATCGCGCTCGAGGCCCCCGATTGGCTCGCGCCGCGGGCGCTGAACGCCGAACTGCCCGCGGATATCCGGGCCTGGGCAGCCGCCGAGGCGCCGGACGGGTTCCACGCGACCCACCACGCGAGCCGCCGGGCGTACACCTATCACCTGTACGCCCCGCCCGCCGAGGGAGCGACGCGCGATTCCGCCGCCGATCCGACTGCACCCGCCGTCGACGACGCCCGGTTCCGCGCGGCCTGTGAGGCGCTGTCCGGGACCCACGACCTGCACAATCTGACGCCGGACGATCGCAATACCGAGCGCTCGCTGTCCCTCGCGGCTCGCCGTGACGACGACTACCTCGTCGTCACCGCCAGTGCCGGCGGCTTCGCTCGAGAACTCGTCCGTCGGCTCGTTTCGTTGGCTCGCGCGGTCGGCACTGGCGAATCGCCGCTCGAAAAAGTCGATCGCGTCCTCGAGCCCGAACCGTTGCCCGGCCACGAGGGAGTCGCGCCCGCGCCGCCGGAGCCGCTCGTGCTGACCGAGGTGGACTACCCCGATCTCGCCTTCGAGATCGATGACGACGCGGCCGCGAGCGCTCGAGCCGTGTTCGACCGTCGCCGCATCGATCGCCGAACGGGGGCCCGCGTCGCCGGACAGGTGGCCGACGGGATGCGCTGATCGGTCGGCCCCCGACTCGAGCGATCCCGTCGTCCGAACCGCAGAGGAGCGTTTTTCAGGGCCGCGGACACACGTCGGCGCATGGAACTCTCACCGGAGGAGTACGGTGCCTACTGGCGCGCCTCGATCCGCGTCGCCGCCGGACTCCTCGTGATCTTCTTCGGCCTCCGTCTCACGTCGCCGCTGCGGAGCCACCCCGAGATCGGCGCGTCCGCCCTCGGCGTCGTGTTGCTCGTCATGCTCGTCCTCGCCGGGACGTTCGTCGCGATGCTCGGCGTCGCCCGCGTCGTCCGGACCGCGGTCGACGCGGAGACCTAGGCCTGGCTTCGCGAGTTCGCGGCCGAGCGACAAAAGAGCGGGCCGGCAAGCCGACGGCCGGCGGGTGTGGCCGAGCGAGCCGCGGTGAGTGCGTCTCAGTCGTCGGTGGGGTCGACGGCCGCGGCGTCGGCGTCTGCATCCGCGTCCGGGTCGGCGGGTCGGGCGTCGAACAGCGGACTCTGTTCGCCGGGAACGAACGTGTTGAGCACCAGCGCGGACAGCGCGGTGACGATGACCGGCTGACCGAAGAACGTTTCAGCGGCGTTCGGAAGCCCCGCGAGCGCTTCGGGCGTGGTCGCGATGCCGAGTCCGAGACCGAGCGAGACGGCGACGACGACCGTGTTCCGGCGGTCGAGGTCGGCGTTCGTGATGACCAGTCGGAAGCCGCTGGCGGCGACCATGCCGGCCATGAGCAAGACCGCGCCGCCGAAGACCGCGCTGGGGATCGTCGTGACGGCGGCACCGACCTTCGGACTCAGCCCGAGGACGGCGAGGAAGACGCCGCCGATGCCGACGACGTGCCGGCTCATCACGCCGGTGAAGTTGACGATGCCGACGTTCTGGGAGAAGGAGGTGATCGGGAACGCGCCGAAGACGGCGCCGATCGAACTCAGGAGCCCGTCGGTGAACAGCCCGCCGCGGAACTCCTCGTTCGTCGGATTGCGTCCCTCGGCGGCCGTGACGCCGGACATGTCGCCGACGGTCTCCATTGCGGAGACGAGAAAGAGGACGGCGAACGTGGCGATCGCGATCGGCTCGAACTCGAAGCCGAATCGGGTGGGCGCCGGGAGGGCGACCCACGCGGCGTCGCCGACGGCCGAGAAGTCGACGAGCCCGGCGGCGAGCGCGGCGACGTAGCCGACGACGATCGCGACGAGGATCGAAAGCAGTCGCGTGACGCCGCGCGTGAACATGTTGAGACCGACGGCGATCGCGAGGACGAGCCCGGCGAGGCCGATGTGGTGGAGCGCGCCGAAGTCGGCGGCGTCGGCCCCACCGGCGGCGTAGTCCATCGCGACGGGCACGAGGTAGAGACCGATGATGACGACGACGAGACCGGTCACCAGCGGCGGGAAGAAGGGTTTGATTCGCTTGAACTGCCAGCCGATGAGACCTTCGACGGCAAAGCCCGTGACGAGGATCGCGCCGAACACCGCGGCCATCCCGAAGTCCGCGCCGATCGAGATCGACGCGCCCACGAAGGTGAAACTCGAGCCCATGACGATCGGCAGCCGCGCGCCGACCGGGCCGACGGTGTAGGCCTGGACGATCGTCGCCAGCCCGGAGAACAGGAGGACCATCTGGACGATGTAGGCCGTGTCCGTCGGATCGAGTCCGACCCCGCCCGCGACGACGTACGCCACCGCCGTCGCCGGCACGATCATCACCGCGACGTGTTGCAAGCCGAGCAGAATCGATTTCGGTAACGGCGGTTTGTCGTCGACGCCGTACTCGAGTTGGATGCCCCCGTCAGTCTCGTTCGACATACTATACCCTCCTCGTAGCGAATCGATATACAAAAAGTCTCGTATATGCGCCCATCGAGCGGCGTTCCGGGGGCAACTATAATCACAATCGTGCATACGTTTGCGAGGAACGCGATTCGACACCGTGGCTGTCCGGCGATTCCGACGAGACGAAAACGGGAGACGAACGAGCGTCGTTCAGTCGGTCAGTGAATCGTTACCTCGCCGTTCTCGACCGTGATGTCGACGAGGCTCGTGGCGTCATACTCCGTGTCGTCGAGCGCCGAGTCGCCGACCTTCCGTAACACGACGACGATGTCGACGATGTCGGCTCCGATACCGTCGAGCGCGTCGCAGATCGCCGCCAGCGTTCCGCCGGTCGAGAGCATGTCGTCGACGATCACCACGCGGTCGCCCTCTTCGACGTCGTTGATGTACATCTCCGACTCCGAGTAGCCCGTCTCCTGGTGTAACGAGACCTCGCCCTCGAGCCCGTAGGGCCGCTTGCGAATGACGACGAGCGGGATGTCGGTCTGGAGCGAGAGCGCGGTCGCGAGGTGGATCCCCATCGCCTCGGGTGCGATGATCTTGTCGACGTCCAGATCCGCGGTTTGCATCACCTCGGTCACGACTTCCCGCAACAGGGCGGGATCGAGCCGCGGCACGCCGTTGCTGATCGGGTGCACGAGGTACTCGTATCCGTCCTTATCGATGATCGGTGCGTCGTCCAACGACTCGAGGAGTTTCTCCATGCTGCGGATTCGGAAATCGGAGTGAAAAGCGGTTCGCTCTTCCGGTTCCGACCGCCCGCCGCATTCGATAGCCGATCCGACCGCTGTCGCGGTCGCTCGGAGCCGAACTCCTCGGTAACGCGGATGACATCGTCCGATACCCTTTACCATCTTCGTTCCGAAATTCGGGCCATGAGTTCCGTTCCCGACCGCTCCGAGGTCGACGAGGAATACACGTGGGATCTCGAGAGCATCTACGCGACCGACGACGACTGGGAGGCCGCCGCCGAGGCGGTCGCCGAACGCGTCGCTGATCTCGAGGCCTACGAGGGACAGGTTACCGACGACGCCGAGACCCTCCTCGGGGTGCTCGAACTCCGCGACGAGATCATGCGCGAGGTTTCGACGGTCGCGGCCTACGCCCGAATGCGTCGCGACGAGGACACGACGAACCAGGAGTATCAGGCGCTGACGGCCCGGTCGCAGTCGCTCGCGGCCGACGCCCAGTCCGCGGCTTCGTTCATCGACCCCGAACTCCAAGAGCTGACCCGCGAGGAGTTCGACGCGATGGTCGACGACGAACCGGCCCTCGAGACCTACGACCACTACGTCGACGACGTGCTCCGGATGAAACCGCACACGCGCTCGGCGGAAGTCGAGGCGCTGCTCGCCGATCTGAGCGAAGTGACCGGCGCGACCGGCGAGGTCTACAACATGCTCTCGAACGCGGACATGGAGTTCCCGACCGTCGAAGATCCCGACGGAGACGCGGTCGAGATCACCCAGAGCAACTTCACGAACCTGCTCAAGCGCCCCGATCGCGACTTCCGGCGGCGGGTCTACGAGGGCTACTTCGACGAGTGGGAATCGATGCGGAACACGGTCGCTGCCTCCTACAAGAACAGCGTCAAGGCCGACGTCAAGACCGCTCGAGCCCGCAACTACGACACCGCGCGCGAAGCCGCGCTCGACGGCCCGAACGTCCCCGTCGAGGTCTACGACACGCTTGTCGACACCGTCCACGACAACATCGACAAGCTCCACCACCACGCCGAACTCAAGGAGCGAGCGTTGGGCGTCGACGACCTCCAGATGTGGGACATCTACATGCCGCTGACCGGCGACGAGGGCCCCGACCTCGAGTACGACCAAGCGACCGAGTACGTCGTCGACGCGCTCGCGCCGCTGGGCGAGGAGTACCAGTCCCGAGTCGCCGAGGGGCTCGAGTCCCGGTGGGTCGACGTTTACGAGAACGAGGGCAAGCAGTCCGGAGCCTACTCCGGTGGCACCTACGACACCCAGCCGTTCATCCTGCTGAACTACCAGCAGGACATCTCCTCGATGTACACGCTGGCCCACGAACTCGGCCACTCGATGCACTCCGAACTCACCAAGGACGAACAGCCCTACATCTACTCGAACTACGAGATCTTCGTCGCCGAGGTCGCAAGCACGGTCAACGAGGCCCTGCTGACCAACCACCTCCTCGAGACCGTCGAGGACCCCGAGTTCCGACGACACGTCCTCAACGAGTTCTTAGAGCGGGTGCGCTCGACCCTCTATCGGCAGACCCTGTTCGCGGAGTTCGAACACGAGACCCACCGGCTCGAGGAGGCAGGCGAGCCCCTCACCGCCGATCGGCTGGACGACCTCTACCGCGGGCTCAAGGACGACTACTACGAGCCGGCGGTCATCGACGACCGCATCGCCCGCGAGTGGATGCGCATCCCCCACTTCTACCGGGCGTTCTACGTCTACCAGTACGCGACCGGCATCTCCGCCGCGCTCGCCATCGTCGACGACGTGCTCGAGAACGGCCAGTCCGCCGCCGATGACTACCTCGAGTTCCTCCGCCGAGGCTCCCGCGAGTACCCGCTCGAACTCCTCCGGATCGCCGGCGTCGACATGAGTTCCTCGGCGCCGATCGACCGCGCGCTCGAGACCTACGGCCAGCGTCTCGACGAGTTCGAATCGCTGCTCGACTGATCGGGCGGCCGCCCGCTCCGATATCCGGGTGGGCAGAACCGGCTTCGCGCCGACCGACCCGGTATATGCAAGGGTCCAGCTGATATGCACCTGAGAAATCCCTCCGGGACCCAAAGGCACATTTACTATCGGAATCCTATCGGCGTACATCAGGATGTCTCGAAGCCCGTCTATTCCCGACCGACCTCACCGCGATATCGACTCAGACCTCCCCGACGACGAGCGGCTCGAGGCGCTCCGCGGACACTACGAGGATCTGGTCGACGTCAACGACCAGCTCTCCGATCAGCTCGACGAGGCCGAGGACCGTCGCGAGCGCCTCCGGGAGAAAGTCGACCGCGTCGAACGCGAAAACGAGACGCTGAAGAGTTCGTCGCTGTACATCGCCACCGTCGAGGACGTCCTCGATGACGAGCAGGTCATCGTCAAACAGCACGGCAACAATCAGGAAGTGCTGACCGATGTCTCCTCACGCATCGTCGACAGCGTCGAGCCAGGCGACCGCGTCGCGGTCAACGACTCCTTTGCGATCCAGTCGGTCCTCGACACCGAGACCGACGCGCGCGCGCAGTCGATGGAGATCACCGAGAAGCCCGAAGTCACCTACGCCGACATCGGCGGCATCGACGAGCAGGTCCGCGAGGTCCGCGAGGCCGTCGAGCAGCCGCTGACCGAGCCCGAAATCTTCAACGAGGTCGGCATCGACCCGCCGAGCGGCGTTCTCCTCTACGGGCCGCCGGGCACCGGCAAAACGATGCTCGCCAAGGCCGTCGCCAACGAGACCGACGCCACCTTCATCAAGATGGCCGGCTCCGAACTCGTCCGCAAGTTCATCGGCGAGGGCTCGCGGCTCGTCCGCGACCTCTTCGAGATGGCCCGCGAGCGCCAGCCCGCCATCATCTTCATCGACGAGATCGACGCCATCGCGACCCGCCGCACCGAGTCCAAGACCTCCGGCGACGCCGAGGTCCAGCGGACCATGATGCAACTCCTCTCGGAGATGGACGGCTTCGAGGCCCGCGGCGAGATCCGCATCATCGCCGCCACCAACCGCTTCGATATGCTCGACCGCGCTATCCTCCGCCCCGGCCGGTTCGACCGCCTCATCGAAGTCCCCGAACCCGACCGCGACGGCCGCGAACAGATCCTCTCGATCCATACCCGGAACATGAACATCGCCGACGGCGTCGACTTCGGCGCACTCGCCGACGACACCGAGGGCTACTCGGGTGCCGAAATCGAGAGCCTCGCCACCGAAGCCGGCATGTTCGCCATCCGCAACGAGCGCAACGAGGTCGCTCATCAGGACTTCGCCGACGCTCTCGAGAAGATCGAAGAGGACGACTCGAGCGACGTGATCTCGTCGGCCGGTTACTTCTATCAGTAACCACCGAAATTTTACTCTGCGGACGCGGCGAAGCCGCGCCCTCGGCAAAATTTCGATCAAAAGCACTCCTCGCTCCCGATGGTCGCTCGTCGGCCCGAGCGCGGCGAAGCCACGCTCGGTGAACGGCATCGGTCGGGTTCTTCGAACCGTTCCCTCGCCGACGCTTGAGCGGGGACTGGAGTCACCGGCTGACAACGCCTGTGTCTTCCACAGTTGTTCCGTTCGCCTTCGCTCCCGTTTCGGATCCGGATCGCAACGCCTTACGCCGCTCGTCCCTGAGGACGGATATGAGCACGATTCGAGTCGTCTGGGGCTCCGCGTCGGCACCCACGGCGATGGCCTCCTACGACGCCGCGCTCGCGGACGCCGGCGTCGAGAACTACAACCTCGTCTCGGTTTCTTCCGTGATTCCGGCGGAAACCCACGTCGAGGCTGTCGGTACCGCACCCGACCTCGGCCCCGCCGGCGAGCGTCTGACCGTCGTCGAGGCTCGAGCCACCGCAGCCGAGCCGGGTCGCGTGAGCGCGGCACTCGCGTGGGCCCAGTCCGTCGACGACGGGCCGGGGCTGTTCTACGAGACCGCGGGTGAGATGGATCGCGAGGACGTCGAACGGCGGGTTCGCGAGGGCCTGGCCGCGGGACAGGACCTCCGCGACTGGGAGTTTGCCGACCCGCAGGTCGCCGTCGAGAGCCGGCAAGCCGAGTCGGGTACGCACACCACGGCCGTCGTTCTCGCGGTCTACGGCGACAGCGAGCCGATTCTCTCGGATTGACCCAAAGCGAACCCTTTTGAACCGGCGGCCCATTGATACGAGCACACACTTCTCATGAACGGAAATACGCCGTACGCAGGGCTACCGGGCGAGACTGGGGCTGGGCAGCGTGCAGCGGCGGACGTTCCTGACCTCTCGAGCGCGCAGAAACGACTGCTCCATCGCGACGTCTCGCGGATCGCCGCCCGAACCCGCGAGTTCCTCCCGAACGAGTACGTGGTCGACGCCGACGTCTCGAGCGGCATGACCGGCCCGGAGGTCACCGTCGCGGTCCGACCGCCGGTAGGCCACGCCGTCAGCGCCGGCTTCACGCCCGACCTCGAGGAGGCGGCGGCCGCCGAAGAGGTCATCACCGCCGACGAACGCAACGAAGTCGCCCGCGGACTGGCCGCGAGCGCCGCCCTGCAGGTGAAACAGGCCATCAGCAACAACGTGCGGCCGACCGGAAAGTAAGCCGATACCGTCGCGTCGACATCCGTTCTCGACCGCCGTCCCATCGGGTGTCGCTCCCGACCCACGCTTTTGCCGCGTCTCGAAATTCAGTCGCGCAGTTGCTCGAGTTGGTGTCGCCGGCGCTCGAGGTCGATCGCCGGCTCGATCGACGGATCGGCACTGAGTCGATCGAATACCAGTAACGGATCGGCACCGGCTCGTTCGACCGTCTCGAGCAGCGATTCGATCGCCGCCCGGTTCGTCGCCAGCGACGAGCACAGGCCGATCGCGAGCGCGAGCGGAATCGCACGTTCCGGTTGTGTCGGGAACCGATCGCTGACGCGTGTAAAATCCGGCTCGTCGGTCGTGACTTCGTCTGCCGTTGGAGCCGACTCGAGGGACAGACAGTGCGGACAGAACGATGCGACGGCGGCTCCCGACGGTGCGTCCGGGCGGTGTTCCGCCGGGACGGCAAACGAAATCGTGGCTGAACCGCACGCAGAACAGGCCATCGGAGTCGGTGGGTGAATTGCAGGGTGGGGACGACGCGAGACAGTCGGCGCGACTTACTGGTTGGCCGCGGGGGACTGTGCGGCGGTGTCCGGCTGTATATCTTCGAGTTCGTCTTGTGTCGCTTCGGCGTCCTCGGCCTCGGCGGCCGCTTCGGCTTCGCGTTCGGCCTTCTCCTCGGCTTCTTTCTTCTCCTTGATCTTCTTCAGGCGGAACGTCTCCTCGCGCTCCTGTTCTTCGAGTTTCTGCTCGATGTACTCCTGATTGTCGTACAGGTCCGGGAGGAGCTTGAACTCGAGGGCGTTGACGCGGCGTTTGGTGGTCTCGATCTCGCGGAGCATCTTCTTCATCGCCGTCTCGACCTCGGCAGCGAGGATGATGCTCTCGAGCAGGTCCTCGTAGGCCTCGGCGGCCTCGTCGATGCGGGCGGAGGTGCCCATGATCCCGTAGCCGCGCTGGTCGAGGCTCTTGGTGACCTTGGAGGACTCGATCTGCGGGACGACGACGCCCATGATGTTCTTCGACTCGGTGGTGATCTCGGGGTGTTCCTGCAGCGCCGATGCGGCACCGCGGACCGCGACGTCGCCTTCCATCGCCCGGGCCATGTTGATCTTCTTCTGGGCGTCCTCGTAGTCGTCGGCGAGCTCGCCGCGGACGTCCTGGGCCTTGTCCAGAATGTCCATGAACTCCATGATCAGCCCGTCGCGTTTCTTCTCGAGCGTGCCGTGTCCCCGCTCGGAAAGCTCGATGCGATCCTCGATCGCCATCAAGTTCTTGCGGGTGGGCTTGACGTCGTTGGCCATCTTGTGGGGGGCTAGCGCCCCCAGTCGGATAACTGTTTACAGTTTCCGCGCTCCCCACGCGCCCGATTCGTGCGATTCCGTGCCGTCGGTTTCGGTCCGACCGAGACCTATCCGAGGAACAGATCGACCATGTTGCCCGACGACTGACCCTTGTAGAGTTCCGAGTAGCCGCAGTTCGTACAGCTGACGACCATGAAACTCCGGTTCTGGATGTCGAACATTTTCGACAGACCGCCTCCGGTGGTCGAAATTTCGTCGATCTCCGTCTCCGTGTGGTCGCACTTCGGACAGCCGCGATCGTCGTCTCTCATAGTCGAACGGTTCCTGTCAATGCACAAATTCTTTGTGTTCGGGCCCTCGAGTATGCGTCGACCATGTCCGTCGTCTTCGCTATCCTCTTGGTCGTCTCTCTCGTGGTTCCACTGGTCCTCTGGCTGGCGATCAATCAGGAAACCTCGAACCCGACCGTTGTCGACCGCGAGGAGGCGGAACGAATTGCCAAAGCGCAGGGTGGCCGCGATCCGTCGCGGTCGGGCCCAGACTCGCCATCGCGGGGTACCGACGGCAACCCCACGGCCGCTGACCCGGACGATGGCCACCGACCCGACGAGCGCGAGGACCGGACGACGGGATTCGACTGGGACGAGCGCGACGAGTGGGGTACTCGACGCTCGTAACGCTCGCTCCGAATCGACCTCCCTCTCCCGATCACTCCGACTCGAGGACGTGAACCCGGTCCTCGTCGATCGAGAGCGACACGGCGTCGCCGGTGCGGTAGCCGTCGAGGCCGTCGGCGTGTAGCGTTACGGTCGTTTCGTCCGGGAGCGTCGCCGAGAGGTGAGTCCGCTCGCCGAGGTAGGTCACGTCTGCCACGTCGGCCCGAATCGGCCCCGAGCCGATCTCGAACGCCTCGGGGCGAACCGCGACTCTGACCTCGCCATCGGTTCGGGTTCCGACGGGAAGTTCCGCGAACCCGAGGTCGACGTGGCCGTTCTCGGCGACTCCCTCGAGCAGGTTCGACCGCCCGACGAAGTTCGCGACGAACGCGTTCGCGGGACGGCGGTAGATCTCCGCGGGCGTTCCGACCTGTTCGACGCTCCCGTCCTCGAAGACGGCGATGCGGTCGCACATCGCCATGGCCTCCTCCTGATCGTGAGTAACGTAGAGGGCGGTGACTCCGAGTTCGGCGAGCAGGTCGCCGATCTCCTCGCGGAGGCGCGTCTTGAGTTTCGCGTCGAGTCCCGTCATCGGCTCGTCGAGCAGGAGGACGTGCGGTTCGATCGCGAGCGCTCGCGCGAGGCCGACCCGCTGTTGTTGGCCGCCCGACAGCGTCGTCGGCCGCCGATCGGCGAGGTCGCCGATGCCGAGCAACTCGAGTAACTCGTCGGCTCGCGCCCGTCGCTCGGCGGCGGAAACGCCTCGCATCTTCAGCCCGAAGGCGACGTTCGCGCGGACGCTCATGGTGTCGAACAGCGCGTACGACTGGAAGACCAACCCGACGTTTCGCTCCTCCGGCGGGACGGTCGTGACGTCGGAACCGTCGAACAGCACCCGGCCTCGAGTCGGCGTCTCGAAGCCGGCGATCGTCCGGAGCGTCGTCGTTTTGCCACAGCCCGACGGCCCGACGACGCCGAGGACCTCCCCGTCGCGGATCGTCAGATCGATCCCGTCGACGGCCCTCTCGTCGCCGTACGTCTTGGTGAGCGACTCGAGCGCGACCTCACTCACAGCTGATCACTCCCATCGAACATGGATCGAACGGCGTGGTGTGACGAGCGGTTCGACTCGGTCCGTGACGATTTGAGTAGGGTCGTGGTCGTCTCATCGTTGTCGTGCGGTCGTGAATCCGCTATTGCCGATCAGTTGCAGGACGAGGATCGCGACGACGACGATCAGGAAGTAGACCGAGACGGCCGCCGCGGACTGCAGGTGCGAGGCGTTCGAGATGTTCTGATAGAGGAATTTCGCGAACGGATCCGGGCTGCCGCTCGCCACCTTGAACGTGAAGTTGAACTCCGCGGCGGCGAGCGTCCACGTGATAATACAGCCGGCGACGATCCCCCGCTTTGCGTGCGGGACGATGATCGTCAGGAACGTCCGGGGCCACGACGCGCCGAGCGACCGGGCGCTCTCCTCGAGTCGAACGAGGTCCATCGACTGGAAGGAGCTCTGGACGGTCAACACCATGTACGGCGACTTGAGCAGGCAGTAGCCGGCCATCAGCCCGAGCGCCGACCGGCCGTGTTCCGGATAGGTCTGGACGAACGCGATCGCCAGAATCAACCCCGGGACGATCGGCAGGATCGCGAGCGTGTTCACCCAGTGCTTGCCAGTGAATTCGTATCGCGCGAGCGCGTACGCGATCGGGACCCCGACCAGCACGTTCAACACCATCCCGCCGGTCGCGAGCACGATGCTAAACGCCAGTCCCGGAATCGCGTTGTCTCCCGTCTCGCCGAATCCGAGGACGTTTCGCCAGTGCTCGAGCGTGACGAATCCGCGGGGCAAGACGCTCGTCGCCGACTCCGCGAACGAGGAGATCCCTGCGACGACGACCGGAACCATCAGGAACGTGACGACCAGCGCGACGACGCCGACGACGATCGGTCTGCCGACCAGTGTGGAGAACGCCGTCTCCGAGCGGGACCACTCCTCGACCCGCTCGGGTGCGGTCGGCGATTCGCGTGCGTTCGCATCGGTGTCCCCGGTCATTTCAGATCTCCACCGCGTCGGTTTCGACGAACCGCAGTCCGACGAACGTGAACGCGACGATAACGCAGACGTACACGAGTCCGATCGCGGCCGCCACGTCGGGATTGTACGATCCGACGCTCGTCTCGTGGTGTATCTGGAGCGTGACCACTCGGTGACTCTGCAAGATTAGCACCGTCCCGAAGATCGCGAGCCCGGAGCGAAAGGTCAGGATACACGCTGCGACGATCCCCGGCCGAATCTCCGGCAGCGTCACGTGGTAAAAGGTCTGCCACCGGTTCGCGCCCAGTGCACGCGCCGCCTCCTCGGCCTGTGCGTTGACTTCGGCGTAGGTCCCGCGAAGCACCATGGTCGCACGCGGCACGAGCGAGTAGACGTAGCCGAGGAACAGCCCGGTGATCGCGGTCGCGCTCGCCAGATCGATCGCGCTCTGGCCCGTCGCCACCGCGGCCGCGTTCGTCACCAGCCCCTGTCGGCCCAGCAGGACCACGATCAGGTAGGCAACGATGATCCCCGGGAGCGCGATCGGGAACGAGACCGCCGCCACGACGGCCCGCTCGAAGGGAAGGTCGTACTTCTCGAGGGCGTGGGAGACGGCCACGCCGAGCGCGACGCTGACCAGCGTCGCCGCGCCGACGAACCACAGGGTGTTCCAGACGACCTGCCGGTACGTTGCGGTCGTAACCAGCGTTCGCCACGCGTCGAACGACAGGCCCTCGATCCAGACCGTGTCCTCGGCGAGGCTGATCCGAACGAGCATCGCGAGCGGGACGAATCCCGCGACGGTCGCGAGGACGAAAAACGGCAGACACATGATCGCGATCCGCCGGCGCTCGCGGTCGCGCTCGGTCGTCGGCCGGGCGGTCGCAGACGCGAGCGAGGCGACTCGACGCACCGAGGTCGCCGCCGATTCGTGGACGGACATACCGGACTCTCACTGGGCCCCTTGCAGCGGGGTCCGATCGACGAGCTCTTCCTGAATGTCGTCTTGCTTCTCGACCAGCTCCTCCTGATCGACCGTGAACTGCGCGTCGTCGTAGGCCGACTGGTCCGGGAACTCGTCGGGTTGGTCGAGTTCGTCCGCCCGGATCGGCCGGACGTAGGCGTCGAAGAACAGTTCCTGACAGTCGAGCGTGAGCACGAAGTCCATGAACAGCTTCGCCGCTTCGGGGTTGGGCGCGTTCCGGAGCAGGGCGTAGCCGTACGGGACGTTCATCGCGCCCGGTTCGCCGTCCGGTCCGGGCAAGACCGTGACGTCGATCTGGTCCTCGTCGAACTCGTCGTTGTTGTACTTCAGGTTCAGCCCCGTGTAGTCGTACTCGACGACCGTCGAGATTTCGCCGGCGGTCATGGGCCCCTCGACGTTGCGCCGGAAGTCGGCCCCGTGGTCCGCGATCTCCTCGTGGTATTCGATGACGGGGTCGAGATCGTCCAGATCGCCGCCGTAGGCCCTGTTGACCGACAGCGCGGAGGCCTGCCCGTTGGCCGTGTGCGGCGGGGTAAACGCGAGGTCCTTCGCGATATCCGGATGTTTCAGATCCTCCCACGTCTCCGGTGCGTCGAGGCCGCGTTCCTCGTAGACGTCCGTCCGGTAGGTCACCGCGGTCGTCATCTGTCGCGTCGCGGTCACGTGACCGTTGTCCGTCTTGAGGTCATCCGGGACGACGTCCCAGTTCGCCGGTTTGTACTCCGCGGTCAGGTCGTCGTTCATCGCGTCGAGGCCGAACGAGTAGCCGCCGTTGTAGGCGGAGTGGGTCGGGTTCCGAGCGTTCGCGCGCATGTCCTCGAGCGCTTCGCCCGACGACCCCTGCGCGTCGTACAGCGAGATCCCGTACTCCTCCTCGAAGGCGTCCATGACGGCACCCCAGTTGGACCACTCGGTCTGAACGCAGTAGACCTGCAGTTCGTCGGGAAACGACGAGGCGGTTACCTCCGTCTCGTAATCACCGTGGCCGACCGTGTAGGTCTGGCCTCCGCCACCCCCGACGAAATCGCTCAGACAGCCCGCGATTGCGAGCGTACCCGCGGTCGTCCCACTCGCAAGCATCGATCGCCGTGTCCTCCCTGTCGACTCGGACATACGTGAGCAAGCCGACAAGACGCACTAATTCGTTGCTATGTTCATAATAGTAACCTATATAGCACACCGTAGCGGACCCGATCGATCAGCAACGCGTTCGCCGATCGAACGTGGCGTCCAACTCGTCGGAAGAACCGACGGTCAAGCGACCGCCACCCGGCTTGCTCACCCCTGTCCGACCATCCGCTCTTCGTCCTCCCACTCCTCCTGTCTCAGCTCGTACTTCTGGACCTTGCCCGTCGCGGTCGTCGGTAACTCCTCGACGAACTCGACCCGGCGAACGGTCTTGTAGCCCGCGAGGGTCTCGCGCGTGAAGGCCTCGAGGTCGCTCTCGGTCACGCCGGGATCGTCGGGGTCGCCGCTCGCAGGGACGACGTACGCCTTGGGTGTCTCACCCCACTCGTCGCTCGGCGCGGGAATCACCGCCACGTCCGCGATCTCGGGATGGTCGAAGAGGGCGTCCTCGAGTTCGATGCTCGAGATGTTCTCGCCCCCGGAGATGATGATGTCTTTCTTGCGGTCCTGAATGGCGATCATGCCGTTTTCGTCGATCGTCGCGAGATCGCCCGTGTGGTAGTAGCCCTCGACGCGGTCGTTGAAGGCCGTCTCAGTCGCCTCGGGTTTCTCCCAGTACTTCTCCATGATCTGGTTGCCGCGGACGACGACCTCGCCGAGCGTTTCGTCGTCCCGCGGCACGTCGGTGCCGTCCTCGTCGACGACCCGAATTTCGGTTCCGAGGTAGGCCAGCCCCTGTCGCTTCTTGATCCGGAACCGGTCGTCGCTGTCGTCCTCGAAATGCCGCCGCGCGTCGGAGGTCGTGATCAGCGGCCCCGTCTCGGTCGCCCCGTAGACGTGTTTCAGGTACCAGCCGAACTCGTCCTCGACGGTTCGGATCGTCGCCTCGGGCGGTGCGCTGCCAGCGGTCGCGAGCCGAACCTCTCGCTCGCCGGTCGTCTCGGGGTCGTGTTCGTCGTAGTAGCTGACCAGCATGTTCAGCACCGTCGGCGCGCCACACATGTAGGAGACGTCCTCCGATCGCACGGCCTCGAAGATATCCGCGGCGTCGACCCCGCGCGTACAGACGTGTTTCGCGCCGATTCCGGTCACCGCGAAGATGTGGCCCCAGCCGTTGGCGTGGAACATCGGCAGCGTCCACAGGTAGGTATCGTCGTCGGTGATCTCTTGATGGCCGACCAGCAGGTAGGCGTGGATCGTCTCGCAGCGGTGGGTCCGACAGACACCCTTCGGATCCCCCGTCGTCCCCGAGGTGTAGTTGATCGTGATGATCTCGTCCTCGCTCATCTCCGGCCGCTCGAACTCGGTGCCCGCCTCCTCGAGCACAGCGTCGAACTCCTCCCATTCCCCCTCGACGGCGTCGGCGTCGTTCGTCACGAACGTCTCCGTCGGCACCTCGTCGCGGATTTCCTCGATCTTCTCGGCGAAGTCGTAATCCGCGAAGATCGCATCCACGCCCGCGTCCGAGAGGATGTACTCGAAATCGTCGGACGTGAGCCGGTAGTTCAGCGGCGTGTGAACCGCCCCGATCTGCATGATTCCGTAGGCCGCCTCGAGGTGATAGTGCGTGTTCGGGTCCAGCACCGCAACGCGGTCGCCCTTCTCGATGCCCCGATCCTGCAGCGCCGCCGCGAACCGATCGGCCCGCTCGCCGAGTTCGTCGTAGGTAAACCGTTCCCCCGTGGTGGCGACGACCGCCTCGTCGTCGCCGTAGTGCGTTCGTGCCCGGTCGAGGAACTCCGGCACGAGTAGTGGTTTGTGCATACATACCATGCTTCGCTGACGGCCCATACCATAGTTTCCATTAGTTGCACGCAGTGACAGTTCGGCAGTCAGGGAGACGCCGAGTACGAGTCCGACGAGATCTATCCGACCGACGAACGCCGATATCCGTCTCGAGCGATCTGCCGCTGGTCGGTAATCGAGTTGAAGAAAAACGCGACGAACGAACGCGATCGGCGAGTTAGTCGTCGGCCGTGACTTCGGCGGCCTCGGTCTCGTCTTCGCGGTAGTGCTCCGCGATGAGTTCCTCGTCGATCCGGTTGAGTTCCGTCTTCGGCAGCGCCGACAGCAGGTCCCAGCCGAGCTCGAGCGTCTCGTCGATCGAGCGGTTGGTGTCGTACCCCTGCTGGACGAACTCTTCCTCGAAGCGGTCGGCGAAGTCGAGGAACTTGTTGTCGCGCTCGGAGAGGGCCTCGCGACCGACGATGTTCACGAGGTCGCGCAGGTCTTCACCCTCCGCGTAGGCGGCGTACATCTGGTCGGAGACGTCGCCGTGGTCCTCGCGGGTCAGGCCCTCGCCGATCCCGTCGTCCATCAGCCGGGAGAGGCTCGGCAGGACGTTGACCGGCGGCTCGATCCCCTGACTGTTGAGGTCCCGATCCATCATGATCTGGCCCTCGGTGATGTAGCCGGTCAGGTCCGGAATCGGGTGCGTATCGTCGTCGCCGGGCATCGTCAGGATCGGGATCTGCGTAACCGACCCTTCCTTGCCTTCGATTCGACCGGCACGCTCGTAGAGCTGTGCCAGGTCCGTGTACATGTATCCGGGGTAACCACGACGACCCGGGACCTCCTCACGTGCGGCACCGATCTCTCGCAGTGCCTCACAGTAGTTGGTCATGTCGGTGAGGATGACCAGGACGTGGTAATCCTTCTCGAAGGCCAGATACTCGGCCGTGGTCAGCGCGAGCCGCGGCGTAACCTGCCGCTCGACTGCGGGGTCGTCCGCGAGGTTCATGAAGACGACCGATCGCTCGAGCGCGCCGGTGCGCTCGAAGTCGTCCATGAACTCGTTTGCCTCTTCGGCGGTGATACCCATCGCACCGAAGATGACTGCGAACTCCGAGCCTTCCTCGTCGCCCGCTTCCTCTTCTGGCACGGTCGCCTGTCGAGCGATCTGCAGTGCGAGTTCGTTGTGGGGCAGCCCCGAGCCGGAGAAGATCGGGAGCTTCTGGCCCCGGACCAGCGTGTTCATGCCGTCGATGGCGGAGACGCCGGTCTGGATGAACTCCTCGGGGTACTCCCGGGAGTAGGGGTTGATCGCTTCGCCGACGATGTCGTGTCGTTCGTCGGGGACGATCTCCGGGCCGCCGTCGATCGGGTTTCCGGAGCCGTCGAGCACCCGCCCGAGCAGATCCTCGGTGACGGGCATCTTCATCGTCTCGCCCAGGAAGCGAACGGAGGCGTTGCGGTCGATTCCGCCCGTTCCCTCGAACACCTGGATCGAGACGATTCCTTCGCTCGATTCCAGCACCTGGCCGCGCAGCGTCCGCCCGTCCTCGGTCTCGATCTCGACGATCTCGTCGTAACCGACCGGCTCGTCGACCTCGGCGAACACCAGCGGACCGCTGATTTCCGTGATAGTCTGGTACTCTTTCATTGTTAGTACAGTGCGCGCAGTTGGTCTTCGAGGTCGTTTTCGATCTCGTCGATGAACTCGCCCCACTCTTCTGCCGTGCCCATCCGATTGAGCCGCGGTGCGGCGTCGACGTCCTGAATCTCCTCGACCGGAACACCGGCCTCGAGCGCCTCAAAGGCCTCGTCGTTGAACGTCTTGATCGCACCGAGCATCCGGTAGGTCTTCTCGGGTTCGCAGTAGGTGTCGACGTCGTGGAGCGCGTTCTGCTGGAGCCAGGCCTCACGGATGTAGCGTGCGACTTCCATGGTGAGCTGCTGGTCCTCCGGCAGCGCGTCCTTCCCGACGAGCTGAACGATCTCTTGGAGTTCGTCCTCCTCGTCGAGCACGTCGACGGCCCACTGGCGGACCGCCGCCCAGTCGTCGGCGACGTTGCTCTCCCACCACGGGTCGAGCTGGTCCTTGTACAGCGAGTAGGACTCGTTCCAGTTGATCGAGGGGAAGTGCCGACGTTCCGCGAGGTCGGCGTCCAGCGCCCAGAACGTCTTGACGATACGCAGCGTGTTCTGGGTGACCGGCTCGGAGAAGTCGCCGCCCGGCGGCGACACCGCGCCGACGACCGAAATCGACCCTTCGCCGCCGTTGATCAGCTGGAACTTGCCGGCGCGCTCGTAGAACTCCGAGAGCGACGCGGCCAGATACGCGGGATAGCCCTCTTCGCCGGGCATCTCCTCGAGTCGGCTCGAGATCTCCCGCATGGCCTCTGCCCACCGCGAGGTGGAGTCGGCCATCAGCGCGACGTCGTAGCCCATGTCGCGGTAATACTCCGCGATCGTGATTCCCGTGTAGATACAGGACTCGCGGGCCGCGACGGGCATGTTCGACGTGTTGGCGATGAGGCAGGTCCGGGCCATCAGCGGGTTCCCGGTCTGTGGGTCCGGCAGTTCCGGGAAGTCCTCGATGACTTCGGTCATCTCGTTGCCACGCTCGCCACAGCCGATGTAGACGACGATGTCCGCGTCGGACCACTTGGCGAGTTGCTGCTGGGTGACGGTCTTCCCGGAGCCGAACGGACCGGGAATCGCCGCCGTCCCGCCCTTCGCGAGCGGGAAGAGGCCGTCCTGGACTCGCTGGCCCGTCACCAGCGGCTCGGTCGGCGTCTCCTTGTCACCGGCGGGACGGGCCTCTCGGACCGGCCACTCCTGGTGCATCTGGATCTCCTCGCCGCTCGAGAGTTCGGCGACCGTCTCCTCGACGGTGAACTCGCCGTGCTCGATCGACGTGACTTCGCCGCCCTCGTAGTCCGGGGGCACCATGACCTTGTGGTCGATGGTGACGGTCTCTTCGACGACACCGACGGCATCGCCGGGTTCGACCGTGTCACCCTCCTCGACGGTGGGTTCGAACTCCCACTTCTTCTCGAGGTCGATCCCGGGGGCGTCGACCCCGCGGTCGAGGAACGCCGTCCCCATCTTGTCCTCGAGGACGTCGAGCGGGCGCTGGACGCCGTCGTAGATGGAGTCCATCATGCCCGGTCCGAGGTCGACGCTCAGGGGCTCGCCCGTGTTCTGGACGGGCTCACCCGGGCTGACGCCGGAGGTTTCCTCGTAGACCTGAATCGTGGTCAGGTTCCCTTCGATCTCGATGACCTCGCCCATCAGTCCTTCGTCGCCGACGTAGACGACGTCGTTCATCCGGGCGTCGAGGTCCGTGGCGGTCACGACGGGACCACTCACGCTTTCGATTACACCGTCTTCGTCGACGGATTCGATGTCTTCTGCCTGGCTCATAGTTTAGCTGTCTTCGTCCTCTTCCATCAGGTCGATTCCGATCGCGCGTTTGATCTGGTCGCGCAGTCCGCCACCACCGGTGCCGCTTCCGATCGTGACGACGACCGGCTCGACGCTCGTCTCGACCTCTTGGCGAACCGACCGCGACAGGTACTCGAGGTCGTCGTCGTGCATGACGACGATCCCGACGCCCTCGTCTTCGAGGGCCGCCGTCGCTGCGTCATCGAGGCGTTCGTCTTTCTCGTCGTCCGGGACGTTCTCGAACCGTCGCACTCCCGCGAGGCGGAAGCCGGTCGTAAACTCCGGACTGCCGACGACTGCGATTTCCTGGCTCATAGGATCACCAGCTCCTCTTCGATCTCGTTCTCGTCGAGTCCGACCTCGCGACCCCGCGCGATCGCGCGGATGTTCTCGACCTCGCGCTCCTTGGCGAGGATGAACGACAGAACGGGCGATATCGAGGTCGGGTAGACGCTCGAGAGCGTGTCCGCGTACTCGAGCAACGCAGCGTCTAGTGCGTGCTCGAACTGGATAAGGCTGTCAGCATCGCGCAGCCGATCCAGCGCTCCCGAGAGGCGGTCGCCGTAGCGTTTGTTGTCGGCGATGTGGTCGACGAGCGCGTCGTAATCGCCGACCAAGCGGTTCAGGTCCGACTCGTCGAACAACACGCCGCCCTCGATGTAGTAGGCGGCGGGGTCGAGATCGGCCCCGCTCCGCGCGAGGCGCAACGCGTTCCGCGCGTTCAGGAAGTCGATCTCGGCCTCGAGGAACTCGACGTACTTCGCTTCCGGCCCCTCTCGGGGTCGACCGAGGTCCTCGAGCAGGTTCTCGTAGAACGCGCGATCGAGCGCGTTCTCGAGGGGAACGAGCGCGCCGCTCTCTTCGAACTCCTCGTAGGCGTCCTCGAGCTGCTCGGCGAAGATCGTCCCCTCGAGGATCTCGATGACGTCCTCGATCGAGTCGACCTCGACCAGTCGGTCGATCGTGCCGTCGTCGAGTTCGCCCGCCCGAATGAGATCGGTGCTGATCTCCTCGGGATCGGAATCCGTATAGATTCCGCGGACGATCGTCTTCAGGTTCCAGACGTCGAACTTCCGGAGGTACCGAACGACGCGGTCGTAGAGTTGCCCTTCGGACCATTCGAGGAGGTCGTCGAAGTGCTTTGCGAGGTTGCGGTTCAGCGCGTACTCGATCAGATCGACGCCGGAAAACCGCGTTCCGAGCGCGTTGATCTCCCGTTCGTACTCCGTTTCCTCCATGAACCGCGCGATCTCGCTCGGCCCCATCCGGATCAGCTTGCGGTAGTCCTCGTCGGACAACATTGCCGCTCGACGCGAGCGAACGCGAGCGTTCACGTACTCCGGATTCGAGGCTCCCGTACTCATTGCTCGAAGAGTCGGTTACTGATCTCCTGAAGGTTGTCTTCCCAGACGTCCTCGAGCACCGAATCGAAGGTGTTGTTGACGCGGACGCGGGACGCCTCGCTCTCGACGACGACGCCGCCGAGACAGTCGTAGTCACCGGCGTATTCGTAGCCGTCGTAGTCGGCGAGGATCGACTCGATCAGCTCCGCGTCGTCGGACCGACCGTAGACCGCGACGTCGTCGCCCTCGTCGAACTCGTCCGTCGCCGCCTCGAGCAGGTCGCGGGTGAGCTCCTCGCGGGTGTCTCCCTCGAGGGCGGCGAGTTCGTCCTCGACCGTCTCGCGGACTTCCGTGAGGACGTCGCGGCGTGCCTCCAGGCGCTGTTGTTTCGCCTCCAGCTTTGCACTGGAGAGTCGCTGTTCGCGCAACTGCTCGATCTCGCGGTCGACGTCGGCTTCGGCGTCGGCGACGATCTCGTCTGCGTCCTCCTGGGCGGCCGATTCGATCTCTTCGGCGCGCGTTTCGCCCTCAGCGCGGATGTCCTCCGCACGCGCGTGAGCCTCTTCTCGAATGTCCTCAACGACTGTATCCAAACTCATTGTAAGAAAGTTCGATGGGACGCTTTAGACGAAGAGCGCGACCAGTGCGAAGATCACGAGCGTCTCGGGCAGGACCGTCAGCAGAATTCCGATACCCGGCGAGATGGAGTCCTCGGCGAGCGCGCCGACGACCGACGCACCGATCGCTCGCTCCGCATACCCCGCACCGATGGCCGCCAGACCGATGCCCAGCGCCGCCGCCGCACCCTGCTCGATCGCGGGACCGCCGTTACCGGCAGCACCGCCTTCCTGCAGCGCGACCGCGTTCTCTGCGAGACTGTTCAGCACGAGCGCCATTTCGGGTAGAGTTTCGATTGTCATTTTGAGTTTTCCTCGTGGTTTTGCAACCGGACAGGTGGTACTACTCCCCAGCGTGTTCTTAAAACTTCCCAAACCAAACCGCCGATTTGCCCGTTATAACCCCCGATACTCGGCGTCCGGGGGTATTATCCTTTCGATACTGGTGGGAAAATACGAGTCGAACTAGCACGAATTTCGGGCGCCGAGAGGGTGGACGACGAGTGTTACTTCTCGTCGTCGGACCGAATCCCGCCGAAGGGTTCGAACGTCCGTCCACCGCCCTCGTAGAACCGGTTGAAGAACTCGACGTACTCGAGGCGGATCCCCTGCAGCCCGGCGCTCGTAATCCCGAGCAGCAGGACCACGATGTGGCCGAGCACGAGGACGATCACGCCGAGAAGGGTCAGTCCGATCCCGCCGTGAAGCAGGCCGCCGAACATGACCTCGGTCACTTCGTGACCGTGCGAGGTCGCGCCGACCTCCGGCATGTGACCGGTGGCGAAGTGCCACTCTGCGTGCTCATCTTCACCGGTGACGTACACCCCGAAGAACAGCATGTTGACGACGAACGCCATGCCTGCCTTCGCGAGGATGACTGCGGCGATCCGCAGGTACGAGAGCACGTCACCGAGGACGTTGAAGCTCTCGAGCGCGCCGATGATGATGCCGAGTCCGCCGTAGTGTTTGACCTCGCCGTAGACCATCGTCACGAATCCGAGCGCGGCGAGCGGGAGTCCGACGTACATCCCGACTTCGGTGGCGAAGCCGGTGAATCCGAGTTCGAACGCCGCCTCGGAACCGTTCCCGAACGAGGTGTACAGGAACTCCGGCTTGACGCCCTCTCCGTGATGGCTGAAGATCCAGACCCAGACGCCGATCATGAGCAGCGCCCACGAGCCGTTCTCGAGGAACGCGTCGCCGACGCCGTGGTCGAGATCGTTGACGAACCCGAAGGCGTAGCCGAGCGTGAGGTGGGCCAGTCCGATCAGGACGCTCACCATCAGCCACGTCTGGCCGTAGTTCGCGTACACGGGCTGGAGTCCCTTGTGCAGCGGCGGACTGCCGCCGAAGACGACTTCTCCCAGGAAGTGCATCCCGAAGAATTCGCCGTAGAGGACGCCGAACAGCATCGTGAACCCGCCGGCCCACATGCCGATCGCACCCAGACTTCGGATGATGTCCTCGTCGAATCGGCTGTACATGAGGAAGCCGGCGGCCGTGTAGATCATCCCGTACCCGAGGTCACCCAGCATAAAGCCGTAGAACGCCGGGAACGTCAACAGCAAGACGACGGTCGGATCGAGCTCGCTGTACTTTGGCCGATCGATCAGCCGGAGCAGGAACTCGAACGGTTTCGCGGGGCCGGTGTTGTCCTGAATGACCGGCGGTTCGTCGACCATCGTCACGACGTCGCCGCCGGCCGCGGTCGTGCCGCCGTCGGCGATCGCTTCTTGGGTCGCGACTTCGCGTTCTTCCTCTTCGGTCGTCTCCTCGGCACCGCCGGAGCCGCCGTGGTCGACGTCTTCCGTCCGCGTCGGATACCCCTCGTCGTTGTAGTCGGCGCGGACGAGTTCTTCGACTTCGACGCTGTCGCCGACCGCATCGTTCAGTGTCGCGACGAGCCGATCGTACTCCTCGGTCGGGAGCCAGCCCTCCGCGACGAACGCGTGGTCGGTCGTCGCGAACTGCAGCGGCGCTTCCGCCTGCTGAACCTCGATCGTCAGCTCCTCTTCGACGCGCAGGAGGAAGCCGGCTTCCTCCCGCTTGATCTCCTCGAGTTCCGCGTCGATCTCGTCGAGTTGGGACTCGAGGTCGCGCTGCCGACTCTCGAGGTCCGCGACGTAGTCGTCGGGACTCTGATCGGTGTCGGGCACCTCGTACCGGGTGAATTCGACGCCGACCAGCGCGTCGTCGATCGGGTTCTCGTCGGCGCTCTCGGCGGGCGCGGCGACGACCGCCACGACGTTGCCGCCGGTAAACGTCTCGAAGGCCCGAATGTCGTCCGAGGCGCTGACGGCTGCCTCGACCTCCTCGAGCGAGCCCTCACCGACGAGGACGTCGACCGTCTCGTAGCCCGACAGCAGATCGAGATCGATGCCCAGCTCCGCGAACGGAGCCACGCGATCGATCTTTTCGTTGACCTGCCGCAGTTCGTCGTTGATCTCCGCGCGTCGGTCGTCGAGTTCGTTGATCCGCGTTCGGATCTCCTCGAGTCGCTGTTCCCAGCCGTCCTCGAGGGTCCCCGGCTCGGCCTCGTCGGCCGAGAGATCGAGGGTGCTCTCGAGGGCGCGGACGGTCACCAGCTTCTCGGAGGCGTTCTCGGCCCCCTCGATGGGGTCGCCGTTATCGAACCCCTCCCAGGAGCCGTCGTAGTCCGAGAGGTGGACCAAGCTCAGGTCGTGAACCGTCTCGATGACCGTGGGCATGACGCCCCGCGATCCGGTCACCGAGACCTTGCTCATCCGTTCAGGTCTGAGCATGGACGTCCTCCTGGAACAGTTCGACGACGTGAGCGGTCACTTCGTCGACCCGGTCTCGGGCGCGCTCGGCGAGTTCCTCGCGCTCCTGTTCACCTGCTTCGAGGACGCGCTCGCACTCCGCATCGATCTCTTCGCGAGCTTCCTCCAGACGGCGCTCCCTGATCTCTTGGGCCTCCTGTTCCGCTTCCGTGCGAATCTCCTCGGCGCGTTCCCGGGCCTCGGCTATTCGCTCGTCGCGGTCGTTTTCTGCCAATGCGACGATCTCGTCGGCCTCCTCTTCCGCCGACTTAATTCGTTCGAGAACCTCTGGCCTCGGCATATTCTAAGCAGACGAACGTTTGCCAGAGCGCGTATATGGTAGTTGCGAAAGTCCCTCAGCGCGTCGCGATCCGAACGACCGGTAATCCGTAATTACGTACGCCGGTATTCCGACCGGAACAGTAGACATATGCCGATTCGACCGAAACCCGTCACTAATGGGTATTCTCGAGAACAAGGACCGTGCTCGACTGTTCTATAAGTACCTCTCACGGGTCTACGATCAGGTGAACCCCTTCATCTGGACCGAGGAGATGCGAACCGAGGCCCTCTCCCTGCTCGACATCGAGGACGACATGACCGTCCTCGACGTCGGCTGTGGCACCGGATTCGCGACCGAAGGACTGCTCGAGCGCGTCGACGAGGTGTACGCCCTCGATCAGAGCGAACACCAACTCGAACAGGCCTACGACAAGTTCGGGAAGCGAGCCCCACCGGTCCACTTCCACCGCGGCGACGCCGAGCGACTCCCGTTCGCGACGGACACGTTCGACGTCGTCTGGTCGTCGGGCTCGATCGAGTACTGGCCCAATCCCGTCCTCGCCCTTCGGGAGTTTCGCCGCGTCCTCAAACCCGGCGGACAGGTGCTCGTCGTCGGTCCGAACTACCCCGACAACGTCGTCAGCCAACTGCTCGCCGACTCGATCATGCTCTTCTACGACGAGTACGAGGCCGACCGGATGTTCAAAACCGCCGGCTTCGAAGACGTCAAACACGCCTTCATGGGGCCGTCGTACGACCCCGAAGTCGCGATCACGACTATCGGTCGCGCGCCCGAATAGTCGGACAGTCGGATTCGCCGACTCTCAGGTCGCCGTCGCCTCGAGGGTCGCCACTCGCCGACCGTCGATCGCGAGCGTAACGGTAACCGAATCACCCCTTGCGAGCGGCGGGGAATTCGTGTCGGCGACCGACAGACTCGCTCGCTCCCCGACCGTCCACTCCGAATCCGCTCCCGAGTTGAACGGGCCCTCCGGCGTCCCGTTGAAGCCGCTCGCACCGGCATAGGGGACCGGCGGCTGCTCGGCTAGCTCCGTCCCGTTTACCGCCACCGTTACCGACAGCGCCTCGACATCGACGGCGTCGCCGGCGACGTGTTCGATCGAAATCGACGACTGATCGCCGTCGGCCGAGAGTTCGAACGTCGCGGTCGACCCGGGCGACTCGAGCGTCCACGCGCCAACGCCGACAGCGATAACGGCTGCCAGACAGACGGTGAGAGCGACGAGAAGGAGTACGCCGATAATCGGACTTATAGCGCGCGTCTCTCCATCGGTTGTCGTGTTCGATGTCGCCTGTCTAGTCACGAACCGTTCTTGCCGCGCATTATGGGATAAAAGTCCGGCCGCTCGTCATGGACGCCAACTAAAATCCAATCCTATAAATATATTGGAAGGTGGCTTAGATGCACGTACTGACTATCCTAACTACTCGAAACGGTAGTGTTAATACTGTCTCCCGTAGACATTCGTGCCGTCAGTTCGTACTCGCCCGTCGGTGGCACGTACCAGAGACTGTCACTGCCCTTGGTCTCGCCCACTTCGAACCCATTTATTACGATCGTCGCCGATGTGGGCTCGGTGGTCTCCGAATCGGTGACTGTCACGTTGACCGGTCCGTTCGCCGTGGTTTCTTCAATCTTGATTTCTGTTCCGTTCTTGACCATTGTCTTTGTCTTCCCGCTCTTCGGTAGTGCTTTCTTGTTCAAGGTCTGCATCTCCCGATAGATTTTGCCTGTCCCACCGTCGAGATATGCCTCGAGATTGCCGTGGTCGTGGCGGATATCGAATAAGTACAACTGGACCGTCGTATGCTCGTCGAACGACGGTGACTGACCGGTATCGTACGCCCACGGGTACTGCTCTTGGGCGTACCCATAGGCTTCCAGCGTGTTGTTAAACTGGGATGGCTGCGCGCTAGTGCGGCTATCAAATCTGGTCGCCTCGCGGATGTAATCCTCGTCGAGCGTCGAGATGACATACCCGTTTTCGGACGTTTCGACAGTAATATAGTTGTTAGCCCCGTTCTGAGTGTTCCCGTACGCCGCCAACTCCAACTGTGACCGAATTTCGGTCCGGTGCATCTCGAGCCTCCCTTGCTCGTCTTTGATCGACAGCGATACGTTTGAAACCAGATCAGACCGTTCCGCGAGTTCGTCGAATTCCTCGGAGAGTACCGACGCTTCTCTGTAATTTCGAAGCAGCGTCTGCAGCAACTGATTGGTCGATATTTCCCCGCTTGCGTGTGCACGTACAGCCCGTTGTTCGCGCGCCTCGAGAGCGTCTGATCGTTCTGTCAGCCGATCGTATGCGCCCTGTAACAGCGCACGCCGCTCTTCGGACGACGCGTCGTCGAACTCCCGGTCGATGGCGGCGTACTGAGTCTGATCGATCCGGAGTTTGTCGTCCGTACTTGCAAGCGTCGCGCCGAGGTCGGGCCCGTACTCGGTGTACTCGCTTCTCGAGGGTTCCCCGAGAGAGAGGCGATTCGTCGTGTTTTCTACCGGCTGCGGACTCGAGTCCGTCTGGGCGGCGCTCGATACCTGATTCTGCAGCGGCGTCTCGGAGAGCGTATTTGTCGCACTCCCGGAGTCCGCCATTCCGGGGGCGACGGTCAGGGATAAAACCAGAAGCAATGCGAGGAGGGTCGTGATCGCGCGGTTCATCGACCAACCGTATGCTCTCCTGATACAAAAACCGGTCGCACTGCTATTGCGGCTAGATTACAGCGGATAAACTGCCACTAACAATGGGTCGGTGCTGTCAGCAGAACTCCTCTCTCCCGTCGAGATGCTTTACATCCGCTGGTAACGTTTTATTTTTCGATGGAAAGGGTTTTTCCCCCGGGGGTCCACCCTGCTGGTACGCATGCGGGTATCCGCCGCCATCACACTCGCCCTCACAGTCCTCCTCACGCTGTCTCTCTTGGGGGCGGTGGCCGCTACACCGACTGCGTCCGCCTCGCCACCCGTGTACGAGCAGACGGATACAGTCGCCGACCGGTCCCCAAAACCGTTGGAACGAGCACCGCCATCCCATCAGTCGATCGACTCCCCCGGACAATCGATTGAGCCATCACTATCGGCCGCAATGACGGCACAATCGGCTGATTCACTCGATGCACCAGATCCGCAGCAGGTCATCAGAATCGCTGTTCGCGATAACGGCGATGTCCGGTGGACAGTCGAGAGTCGCTTTCTTCTGACGAACGAGAGCGACGCCGCCGTTTTCCGAGAGTACGCCGAGAACGTCACCTCCGGCCAGCACGACGTTGAGTACGATCTCGAGCAGTTCGAGCACTTTCGACAAATGGCACAACAGCGGACCGATCGCGAAATGACGATCGAAGATGACCAGTGGGACGAGCCGCGTATTATCGAATCGCCCGACGATGCCAACCTCAGCGACGAAACGATAGCCAACAACGAGGATGTCCGGATCGGCGTGCTCTCCTACTCGTTTACGTGGACGAACTTCGCCACTGTCGACGGCGATCGGATTCACTTTGGTGATGCCTTCCAGACAGAGAGCGGCACGTGGATCGGCTTGAGTGATGGACAGCGTCTCGTGATTGAGACCCCATCCAACTTCGCCCTCGAGACGCCAACCCGCCTCACGTGGAACGGTCCCTACGAGTTCGACGACAGCGAACTCGAGATCGTTTTCGTCCGGACCGGGGATTCCCTGTTGTCGATGCCGGGATGGCTGATCGGCGGTCTGCTCGTAATCGTTGGTATCGGAGCCGGCGGGTACTTGTTAGCCCGGCGTGACGACCAGACTAAACTCTCGATTCCGACCGATCGACTTCCGTCGTTAGCCGGCGTTAAAATCGGCACCCGTGGTACTGATGGAGAGGGTTCCGCTACCGCGGAGTCCACCGGTTCAGATTCAACAGCTGGTCTCCGATCCGACTCGGGCGCTGTCACCGCTCCGTCCGACAGTGCTGCTCGTCCAGGTGGAACGAGTCTCGAGTTCGAGGAACCCGGCGACGATATCGATCCCGAACTGCTGAGCGACGAGGAACGCGTCCTGCGACTGCTCAAGCAAAACGGCGGGCGGATGAAACAGGCGTCGATCGTCTCGGAGACCGGCTGGTCGAACGCCAAGGTGTCGCAGTTGCTCTCGAAGATGGACGACGACGACGAGATCGAAAAGCTCCGGATCGGACGGGAGAACCTCATCACGTTGCCGGGCGTCGATCCGACCGAACTGGACTGATCGATCGCCTCGACAGCGCCGCGGTGACGCTCAGTTCTCGCTCGAATCCGAGTCGGTAGCGGTCGCGTTCGAGTCGTCAGCGCTCGCGTCCGGGTTGTACTGGATGTCTTGCCCGACGGAGTCGTAGATATCGTCCCAGTCTTTGTCCTCGTCCAGCAGGAAGACTTCGACGGTCAGCGATCCCTCGCCGAACTCCTCGATTCCGTCGGGTCGGACGTCGATATGATAGGTCCCGTTCTCGTCCATGCGAACCTCTCCCGTGCGCTCGATCAGTTTCTGTTCGTCCTCGTTGATCTTGACGAAGAAGTACGGTTCGCCGATCACGTCTCCGTGTTCCGGCGGATCGACGTTCTCCATACTGGTGTTGGCGGTGACCTCGAGGTTGAAGTTCGAGTAGCCGTCACCGCTCTCTGCGGGTTCTGTATCGACGAACTCGACGGATTCGATCCGGTCCTCGCGCTTGTCCTCGAGCGGGCGGTTCGGTTCCTCTGGCGGGTACCACTCCGCAGTTGCGGTCTCGTCCGTATCTGCGGTGTCGGTTCCGCCGCCCGTGTCCGTGCTCCCATCGGTAGCGTTCGGATCGGCGGCGTCACCGGAGTCGGTTGTCGCGTTGTCGGTCCCGTTCGCGCCCGTCTCGCTATCGGTCAACGGCTCCGTCTTGTTTTCGTCCGACGGTCCGTCAGTTTGTGACCCTCCCAGAGCGCTACACCCGGAGAGGGCGACGAGCAGTGCGACCGCGACGACAGCGATGGTTCGGGATTGCATCGTACTCCCTCGTTCCGGGACGATCGCCATTATTACAGTCCGGATAAACGGCTCCGACTCGTTCGACGAGAGACGGCAGAGAAATCGCTCGAGACGGTCGATTTTCGAATTTGCACGCTGTAGAACGATCCGTCTCGTGTCCGAACCCGTTGCCAACGACCGTTTTCGCTCGAGTTCACTCCGTTGTACCCTCGCACAAAAACACCGACGGAAAAGTCGCTCGCTCCGCTCACTCGCGGTCGTTACGCCAGCGGCGTCCGCTCGACCACTTGCCCGTCGTAGGTGGGATACTGCTCGACGATTTCGCCGTCCTCGAGGTCGCCCTCCTCGATCATCTCCTCTAAGAGCCACCAGGCGACCTCGACGTGGTCGGTTTTGACGGTGTAGAACTCCTCGGGGACGCCCAGCGCCTCGAGGCGGTCGGGGTCGGTATAGGTCTTCCCGTAGACGAGGGTGCCGTCGTCGGTGATGTCGTCGAACTCGCGGCGGACGTTGCGGGCCATTCGCTTGAGACGGCGGCGGTGCTGGGCCGCGTCCTTGAAGACGGAGGTACAGAAGTAGACCTTCTCGTGGTCGCCCATCACCTCGAGGATGTCCTCGCGGGAGCCGTCGACGGCGCTCATGTGGTCCTCTTTGAGTTCGAAGCCCTGTTCTTGCATCCGGCGGTAGTTCCCGTCGGACATCTCGAACTCGTTGACGTTACAGAACTCGGCCGCGCCCTCGTCCAAGAAGTCGAGGAACTCCGTTTCGGCGCGGATGCCGGGAATTTCGAACGCGGGGGTGAGTCCCTCTTCGCGGGCGATGTGGAGGATTTCCTCCCACTCGGTGCCGTGGAGGTCGCCCCACTGCTCGTACGGCGGGTGGAAGCGAATTTCGTCGAGGCCGGCTTCCGAGAGGCGGCGCATGTTCTCGCGACCGCCCGTGATACCCGTGTAGAGGTGGGTGTGGTGGTCCTCGCCGAACTCGTCTTTGAGAAGCTCGAGGTAGTGGCAGGTCCGGTCGAGGGCTTCCTGCGGTTCGCCGCCGGTGATCGAGGTGCCCAGCGCGTCCATCCGGTTGGCCTCGATCAGGACGTCCTCGTCGCTCTCGACGAGTCGCTCGTTGGCGTAGACGTCGGTGACGTTCTTGCGGTTCTCACCGAGCGGGCAGTAAAAGCAGTCGCGCTGGTCGCAGTAGCCGTAGACGAACAGCACCATCTTGCCGCCCTTCGCGCACTGCTCACAGCCCTTCGAGATCATTCGAGGGTACATACCCACCCGAGCCTCAAAAGCCGTGCGAATCTACAGCGCCGCTGTGCCCCGTTGGTCGGGTACATGGCTCCGCTCGATTCGCGTGGCGGCCACATACTATTAGACGGTCCGCCCGTACTGTGACCTAACCGATGCCCGGTGGGATCCACGTCCTCTGTGTCGACGCCGACCCCGATAGCCGTGCGTCAACGGCCGCCGCGCTCGAGCGACGGCGCGCCGATATCGACGTGACGACTGCGAAGAGCGGCCGCAAGGGTCTGGCGGTCTTCGACGCCGAGAGCGATGCCGAACCCGACCGGACCGTCGATTGCGTCGTCAGCGACTACGAGCTGCCCGGCGTGGACGGCCTCGAGTTGCTCGCGGCGGTGCGAGAACGCGATCCGACCGTCCCGTTCATCCTCTTTCCGAGCAACGGGTCCGAGGCGATCGCGAGCGAGGCGATTTCCGCCGGCGTCACCGACTATCTCCGGACGGGGTCCGAAACGGACCAGTACGCCGTACTGGCGAATCGCGTCGAAGACGCCGTCGAGAAACGCCGCGCCGAGCGGGCGCGACGCGAGGGCGAACGCGAACTCGCTCGGCACGAGCGGCTGATCGAACTCGTCCCGACCGCGCTCTTCGTGCTCGATGCGGACGCGACGATCGGCTGGTCGAACGAGGAGTTCGCCGACGCGTTCGCGGAGGACAGGGCGGACCTGATCGGGACGCCGTTTCCGAAACTCGTCGAACGGGGGTACTACGACGAGCGCGTGACGACCAAGTACACCGAGGAAGTCCGCGGACTGCTCTCCTCGTCGGTCGACCGCGAGCGGGCGAAGTATCAGGTGCGATTTCACGCGCCGGACGGCGAGGAGCGAATCCACGACGTCCACACCAGGCTCCTCCCGCTCGAGGACGGGGAGTTCACCGGGACGATACACGCGATCCGCGATATCACCCGCCGGCGTCGCTACCGGCGCGAACTCGAGCGCCAGAACGAGCGGTTAGCGGAGTTCACCAGCCTCGTCAGCCACGACCTGCGGAACCCGTTGAACGTCGCACAGGGGAACCTCGACATGCTCGCGGAGCAACTCGACAGCCCGCGCGTCGACGAACTGCAGTGGTCGCTTGCGCGGATGGAGGAACTCATCGACGGGCTCCTCCAGTTGGCCCGGCAGGGGAAGACGATCGGCGACGAAACGTGGCTCTCGCTGGCCTCGGCGGCTCGCGAAGCGTGGTCGACCGTCGACACCGGCGACGCCCGCCTCGAGATCGCTACCGATATCGAGATCTACGGCGACGAGACCCGCGTTCGGGAACTGCTCGAGAACCTCTTCCGAAACGCCGTCGAGCACGGCTCGACGAGCCCTGACTCGCAAACTCATCAGGACGCCGTCGAGCACGGCTCGGCGAGCCCTCTGTCGCGGGCACAGCAGGACGCCGCCGAGCGCGACCCGACAGCCGCCGAGAGGTGCCACGGCGAGGAGACCGATCGCCTGCTCGTCACCGTCGGAGCCCTCGAGTCGGACTCCCGTTCGACCGACGAGGGGACGCGTCCCCACGGGTTCTACGTCGAGGACACGGGGTCGGGGCTGCCGGCAGATCACGAGTCGCTGTTCGAGTTCGGTTACACGACCGAGACGGACGGAACCGGGCTCGGGTTGGCGATCGTCGAGGGGATCGTGACGGCCCACGGCTGGTCCATCGCGGCTCGAAACGGGTCCTCCGGCGGTGCCCGCTTCGAAATCGACGGAGTCAGAGTCGCTGCCAACGCCACTGACACTCCCGTGGCCGACGAGACCGACGGTTCCGACTGAGCGAATCCGGACAGCTCGACCCTGCGTGGTGTGGCTTCGATTATCACGTGAGCAGGAGACCGGTCAGTACGGAACACGGTCTCGTCGTCCCAGAAGAGGGAAATAGCGCGGCGTGCAACCACGAGACGATGCTGTTGGTCCTCTGTGTCGATCTCGACGACGATCTCGGCCGCAAGACCGGCTTCTCGACGCCGGTCATCGGTCGCGACCCGGTCGAGGAGGCAGCCGTGGCGCTGGCCACCGCGGACCCGGAGGACTCGGACGTCAACGTCATCTTCCAGGGGTTGCACGTCTACGACGACCTCACGGAACGCGACGAGAGCGTCGAGGTCGCCGTCGTCACCGGCAACGACGAGGGCGACGTCAGCGCCAACCGCGAAGTCGGAGACGAGGTCGACACCGTCCTCGCGAGCCTCTCGACCGCCGAGGACGTCACCGCGCTCGTCGTCACCGACGGCGCACAGGACGAATCCGTCATCCCGATCATCCGGTCGCGGGTCCCGATCGACGGCGTCCGGCGGGTCGTCGTCCGACAGGCACAGAACCTCGAGTCGATGTACTACACGATCAAGCAGGTTCTCGACGACCCCGAGACGCGCGGGACGGTGCTCATTCCGCTGGGGATCCTCCTGTTGATCTACCCCCTCGCGCTCATCGGGTCCGCGCTGGATATGCCGGGCTTCGTCCTGGGAATGACATCGGCGCTGCTCGGCTTCTATCTCATCTCGCGCGGACTGGGGTTGGGCGATCGGTTAGACGCGACCGTCGAACGCGCCCGCCACTCGCTGTACGCCGGTCGAACGACGCTGCTCGCGTACGTGGTCGCGGCCGCGCTGTTCGTCCTCGGCGGCGTCAGCGGGATGGACACCCTCGAGACGGTCCGCCAGTCGACCGACGGGACCGTCGAGGTGCCGGTCATGCTCGCCGCGCTCGTCAACGGCTCGATCCACTGGTTCGCCGCCGCGGGGGTCACGACCAGTCTCGGACAGATCACCGACGAGTACATCGCCGGCTCGCTGGAATGGCGCTACCTCAACGCGCCCTTTTACGTGCTCTCGATCGCGGTCGTCCTCCACGCGGTGAGCGCCTTCTTCCTCGATCGGGTCGAGATCACCTACCTCGCGACGGCGCTGACGGCCGGCACGCTGCTCGGGATCGCGAGCACGCTGGCCTTCGCCGTCGCTGAGTCGCGGTTTTCCGATTCGGATCGAGAAGAGGGGCAACGAGGCGCCGAGCGGGTCTGAGCGGGCGATTACCGCTCCCGTTCGACCACGAACTCCGCTAACTCGAGCAGATACTGCCGGGCGTCGGGGTCTGCGACCTCGACCCGATCCAGCGCGTCGATCGCCCGGTCGGCCTCCGCCTGTGCGTGTGCGTTCGCCTCCTCGGGCGTGAGATCGGTCACTTGAACGACCGACGGCCGCTCTAAGGCGGCGTCGTGGCCGGTCGGCTTGCCGAGTTCCTCGGGGTCGGCGACGGCGTCTAACACGTCGTCTCTGATCTGGAAGGCGACGCCCACTCGCTCGGCGTACTCGCCAAGCGCCTCGACGGTGACGGGATCGGAGTCGGCGGCGATCGCCCCGAGTTCGGCCGCGGCGCGGAACAGCGCGCCGGTCTTGCGCCGGGCCAGAGTCATGTACTCCTCTTCGTTCGTCGGCTCGGCCGAGAGCTCGGTCGCCTCGCCGATACCGAGTTCGACCATGGCCTCGGCGACGACGCGGGTGGCGTCCGGATCGGCGGAAAAGAGGGCGAAGGCCTCGCCGAGCAAGCCGTCGCTCGAGACGATCGCCGGACCGTAGCCGAACTCGGCCCAGGCGCTGGTCGTGCCCCGGCGCAGCTCCGAGCGATCGATGATGTCGTCGACGACCAGCGACGCCGCGTGGACGAGTTCGATTCCGACGCCGAAGTCGACGGCGTCCTCGGCCGTTCCGCCCACCGTTTCGCAGGCCAGCACCGTCACCATCGGGCGGACGCGCTTGCCGCCGGCGAGGGCCGTGTGTTCTACTTCCGCTCTGAGCGCGTCCGGCTCGAGGCCGTCGACTACCTCGACGAGCCGATCCTCGATCAGCGCCCGACGGCGCTCCAGCAATTCCATCACACCCGCTTAGGACGGGGGTGAAAAGTACGTGACGGTTCAGTAGTGTAGTGGTTGGACCGTTTACACGGAACCGAGAGAAAATCTGCGATGTCAGTCGGTGACGGTTACTCGTCGTCGAACTGGCTGAACGTGAACCCGCTCTCGCGGTCCGACGGGACGGCACCGCCGTCACCGCGGTCGTCGTCAGTGCCGTCTCCAGCGTCGCTGTCCCTCGGTTCCGAGTCCGCCACCGCGTCCTCTTCGGCGGTTTCAATCTCGGTCTCCGCCTCGTCGAGTTCGGCGGCGTCGGCCCCGTCGACGGCATCGTGCGTCTCGACGTCATCGGGAACCGAGTCGGTTGCGGCGTCGGTATCGGGTTCCGGTTCAGCGTCTCGGTCGATACTACCCGCGTCCGTGATCCCGCCGTCCGATTCGGATTCGACCTCGCTGGCATCCTCATCGGACTCCATGCTCGAGTCGCTATCGACGCTGTCGGTAGCACCGTCGGCGCCGTCGATCTCCGTCTCGTCGAACGCGATCGCCTCGGCGTCGGTCTCGTAGTCGTCGGCGGAGACGTCTGCCACCTCATCGGTCTCGAAGTGATCGAGCGTCTCGCTCAGGTACGACGCCTGATCGGTGAGCGAGCTCGCGCTCTCGGTGACTTCCGAGAGGGCGGAGGTCTGTTCCTCTGCGGCCGCGGCGACGCGCTGGGCCTCGGCGGCCGTCGATTCGGAGATGTCGGTCGCCGACGAGACCATGGCGACGGCCTCCTGGGTCGAGGCCGCCTGCTCTTCGGTCGCCGCGGAGATCTCCTGGACGCCCTCGTTCGTCCGGTCGGCGTAGTCGGCGATTTCGTCGAGCGCTTCGACGGCGTTCTCGACGGAGTCGACGTGTTCGGCGACCCGGTCGGCGGTCTGTTGGACCTCCGTCGCGGTCTCGGCCGTCTGTTCGTCGATCCGCTCGAGTCGCTGCTCGATGTCTTCGGCGGTCGATTTCGTGTCCGCGGCGAGTTCCTTGACCTGCGTCGCGACGGCGCCGAAGCCGGAGCCCTCGCCGTCGCCGCCCCGCGAGGCCTCGATGTTCGCGTTCAACGCGAGCATGTTCGTCTCGCGGGCGACCTCGGTGATGAACTCGACCAGTTCGTCGACCTGTGCCATCTCCGCCTCGAGGTCTCGGATGGCCTCGACGGCCTCGGTCGACTCCGCTTCGATCTCGTGCATCCCGTCGATCGCCTCCTGGGCCGCCTCGCGACCGAGGCGGCCGGTTTCGGCCGTCCGCTCGGCGAGGTCGGCGACGTTGTTCGAGGAGGCGGCGATCTCTTCGGTCGTCGTGGAGAGATCGCTCATCTCCTGGTTGACCGAGTGGAGGTTCTCGTGTTGCCGGTCGGCGCCCTCGGAAATCTCTTGGACCGACACGGAGACCTGCTGGGAGGCCGAGCGAACCTCTTCGCTGGATGCGGTCACCTGTTCGCTGGCCGCCGCCACCTCGTTGGCGAAGGTTTTGACGTCGGCCGTCGTCTCCTCGAGGTCGGCGATCATCTCGTTGAACGCCTCGGCGATGTCCGTCATCGCCTGACTCTCGCTTTCGGGATCGAGCCGGCGGGTCAGGTCGCCGTCCGCACAGTCGTCCATCACGGCGCTGAACTCCTCGGCTTTCGCCTCGAGATGGCGGTTTATCGACTCGGTCTCGGCCCGGGCCGCTTCGGCCTCTTCGCGTGCGGTCTCGGCGGCTTCGATCTGGTCGCGCAGCGAGTTCCGCATGCTGTCGAAGCCGTCGTACAGCCGCCCGATCTCGTCGACGCGATCCGTCTCGAGATCGACATCGAGGTTCCCCTGCTCCATCTCGGTCGTCCGGTCGCGCAATCTGGCCAGCGGGCCGACGGTCTGCCGGCCGAGAACGATGCCGACGACGCCGAGCGCGATCAGGCTCGTCAGCACCATCGCGACGACGTTCGTTTCGACGTCGGAGACGACGCCGTACGCCTGCTCGTTCGGAACGGTCGTGACGGCGACCCACTGCGTGTTCCCGACGGGAACGTACGCTCGCACCGCGTCGTCACCCTGAATGCGGGTCAGCCGGCCGCCCAGGGCGGCAGCCATCGCGTCGTCGTCGACCGAGCCATCGACGGCAGACGCGGATTCGGCCTGAAAGACCGCCGACCCGTCGCTATCGAGAATGGCCGTCGACGCGGACGTGTTCTCCTGATGGAGCTGTTGGACCTGATACTCGAGCGTGCCGATGATGACGACGGCTCGATCTTCGCGTTCCGTCACCGGGCTGGCGAAGGCCATGACCTGGTCGTCGAGAGTCGGCGATTGGTACGCTTCCTGGGAGTTCCAGACGGACTCCTCGAGCCCGAGGTTCTCCTCGAAGCCGTCGGTCGCCCACGGTTCCGAAAGGTCCGCGAACGACTCGCCGCGGTAGTCGGCGTTCGTACTCGTCACGATCTCGTTGTTCTCGGTGTCGACGTAGTGGATCGCCCGCACGTCGACGTCCATCCGGGCTTGCTCCTCGACGAGTTGGCCCTGGACTTCCTGCGGATCGCCGTCCTGGAGGACCTGCGAATCGGAGGCGGTCCGCGTCTGGACCCGCATCGTCTCGACCCAGTTGCTGATCGTGTCGGCCTGCATCTCGGCGGTCGATTCGAGTTGCTCGTTCGAGTCCGCCCGAACCGTGTTGTCGATATCGACGTAGCTGACCGCGCCGACGGCCCCGATAACGAGCACGACCGCCAGAATCGATACCACGAACTTCACGAGGTACCGCCGCCTGACGAACGACGGCACCAGAGAGGAAAGCGACGCCATTACGAACTCACCCTGTCCAGTTCGGCGATACCGCCGTCCGCGCTTTCGTCGAACTCCCAGTACTCGAAGACCGCGTCGGTCACGTCGCCGTTGTCGTCGAAGTCGACCGAACTCGAGGCTCCCTGGTACGTGACGGAGTCTCCTCGGGCCGCGAGTTCGATCCCGTCGGCGAGGGACTCCGGTGTGATCTCCTCGCCGTCGCCGGTCGTAACCGCCTGCATGGCGTTTCTAATGGCGGTCCCGTCGTTTTGCCCGGCGTAGGCGTTCGCGAGTAACAGGACGGCACTCGCGTCGTAGGAGTGAGGCGTGAAGACGCCGGGTTCGGCGTCGTAGGTGTCCTCGAACAGCTCCGTGAACGTCTCGGTCCCCGGGGCGTCGACCAGCGGCGCGGTGCCGCGGATGCCGTCGAGCGAGTAATCGACCTGCTCGTGGAGGTCGCTGTCCTGCAGACCGTCGGTGACGAGGATGTCTTCCTCGGCGTCGGCACCCAGGTCGGTGAACACCTGTCCGCCGGTCTCCGGATACCCGATCACGACGAGCAGTTCGGGATCGTCCGATCTGGCTCGTTCGATCGCACCTTCGTAGGTGTCCTGCCCTTCCGTTAGCGGGACCTGCGCCGAAACCGTTCCGCCGTGATCGCTCCGGAACGAGCGCGAGAACGCCTGGCTCAACTGCCAGCCGTAGTCGTTGTTCGCATAGAGGGTCGCGGCGCTATCGTGGCCGAGATCGTTCGCCGCCCGGTCGGCGAGCACGACCGCCTGCAGCGAGTCGGACACCGCGGTCCGGAAGACCAGCCCGGCGTCGTTGAGCGACGTGATCGTCGGCGTGGTCGCGCCGGGCGAACAGCAGACGGAACGGTACGGAATGAGAACCTGCTGAGTCGCCTGCAGCGTCACGTCTGAGGCCGCCGGCCCGTTGACCATCGGATACCCCTCGTCGACCAGCGTGGCTGCACCCTGGACGCCCGTGGACGGCGAGGTTTCGGTATCGACGACTTCGTACTCGATGTCGAGCGAAATCTCGTCTTCGACCTGTCGAATCGGGAGTTCCGCGGCGTTTCGCATCGGTTTCCCGACGGTCTCGAGATTCCCACTCAACGGTTGCATGATGCCGAGTCTGAGCGTTCGGTCGGTTCCGCCGACGTCGCTCCCGTCCTCGATGTCGTTGGAGTCGAGTCCGGGAACCGAACTGAGACAGCCGGCGAGGCCACCGAGGCCGACGCCACAGAAACCGGATAGTAGTTTTCGACGATGCAGTCGATCAGACATATCTGCTCATTTGACTCACCCTATATAATCTCACTGTCTGGATATCGATAATAGTTGGAAATAAATCATCACTCGGCTCGAGATACAGATTTATTGTTGTGGTATTGACTGGTTATATCGCGACTGTTAGGGTCTAGCAACCGATATTTCTGGGAATCAGTACCAAGGGCCAGTGAGAGTGCGCTATGAAATCCTCATCACTAGTCGTACGAGATCAATATCAGGTGTATTATTAATTCTGTAGAACACCCATTTGTGTATATTGTGGTATATATTAGATGCGAGTGGAATACGCACCAACTCGTTCGGTGACAACGAGTGCCCCAGAACGACGCTACACCATCGACACGAGAAACGGACCACTGAAGCCGCGAGTAGCCGCACTGGCCGGTTCACAGGAGAGTACGCAAAGCGAACGAGACTCGAAAGAATTGAGCGTCGAGGAAACAGTGAACGCAGAGCCGTTTCCGTTCGAACCGTGTGGGTTACTGGAACTCGTCGATGAGTTCCGGCACGACGTCGAAGAGGTCGTCGACGATGGCGTAGTCGGCGATGTCCATGATCGGCGCGTTGGGGTCCGTGTTGATCGCGACGATCGTGTCGGAGCCTTTCATGCCGGCGACGTGCTGGACCGCGCCGGAGATACCGATGGCGATGTAGACGTCGGGGGTGACGACCTTCCCGGACTGGCCGACCTGTCGGTTCTTGGGCAGCCAGCCGTTGTCGACGATCGGGCGCGAGGACGACAGCGTCGCGCCGAGCGCGTCCGCCAGATCTCGAATGAGGTCGAGGTTCTCCTCTTCCTCGATCCCGCGGCCGATCGAGACCAGCAGGTCGGCCTCGCTGATGTCGACGTCGCCGCCGCCGACTTCCTCGAAGCCGTTGACGGTCGAGCCGACGGCGTCCTCGTCGATGTCGGCCTCGAAGGCCTCGATCGCGGCGTCGCCGGTGCCCTCCGCAGCGGGCCACTCGGCACCGCGGATCGTGATGACGGCGTCGCCGGAGAGTTCGTTGGTCGTTTCGACCTTCCCGCCGTACATCTCGCGGGTCGCGACGAGCGTCTCGCCGTCGTTGTCGAGGTCGACCGTGTCGGTGACGATCGGCAGGTCGAGCTGGTTGGCGACGGCGGGGGCGTAGTCGAGCCCGTTGACGCTGTTCGGCGTCAGCACGTACTGCGGGGCGAGTTCGTCGTAGAGCTGCGTGATCGTCTGCGTGTAGACGTCGTGGTTGAACTCCTCGCCGTGGGAGACGGTGTGGATCGCGTCGACGCCGTCGCGGTTGAGCTTCTCCGCGAAGTCGTCGACGGTGCCGCTGATGACCGCGAGGTGGAGGTCGCCACCGGTCTCGTCCGCCAGTTGGCGGCCGGCGGTGATGATCTCGTAGCTGACGTCGCGCAGTTCGCCGCGGCGGTGGTCCGCGACCGCGAGGATGTCCGTCATTGTGCCACCCCCTTGTCGCGGAGCAGTTCACCCAGCTCCGAGGCGGTCTCCTCGGCGCTGCCCTCCCAGAACGTAGCGTCGCTCTCGCTTTCGGGCTCGTACATGGCCGTCAGATCGAGTTCGGACTCGACGGTGCTCTCGTCGACGCCGATGTCGGCCAGCGCCTTGACATCGAGTTCCTTGCGCTGTGCCTGTCGGATGCCCCGCAGACTGGCGTAGCGGGGCTCGTTGATACCCGTCTGGATCGTCAGCACCGCAGGCAGGTCGATCTCGGTGAGCTCCTCGACGCCGCCCTCGAGTTCGCGTCGCACGGAGGCCACGTCGTCGTCGAACTCGTGCTCGAGGTGGTTGACGACGGCGCCCCACTGGTAGCCGAGGTTCTCGGCGACCGAGACGCCGGTCGCGGCGAAGCTGTCGTCGCCGGCCTGTACGCCCGAGAGCACGAGGTCGGGGTCCTCCTCCTCGATGACGGCGCTCAGGATCTCCGTCTTGGCGTTGACGTCGAGCAGGTCGACGCCCTCGAGGGAGTCGTCCCAGACGCGGACGGCGCGGTCGGCACCCTTCGCGAGCGCCTGCCGAATGGTCTGTTCGCACTCTTCCGGCCCGATCGTGACCGTCACGACTTCGTCGGCGATGCCGTCCTCCTGAAGCTGGACGGCCTCTTCGATCGCGTAATCGTCCCACTCGTTGAGGTCGGCACCGAGGTACTGCTCCGCGATTTCGGTTCCCTCGATCTCGAACTCGTCTTCGACGGTCGCCACCTCTTTGACCGTAACGAGAATTTTCATCGTTTGTCACTGCTACGCCCATACCGTAAACCTTTTCGAAACCGCACCTCACGCGGAAGCCGTTCAGTTACCATGTTTTCCGAATCATCTCATACGAGCTACGTTTGCTGGCGGTTTTCCCGGTATGAGCTACCAGCGTTTCGTTCGATCGCCCGGTGGATCTCCAAGACGGAAACGGTTTAACGCCACCGCTGGTAGTGTTGAGTATGGCAGACTGTCCACTCGCCGACGACTGCCCGAGCTTCTCGGAACGGATCTCGGGAATGGGATGTCAACATTACGGTGATCGGGGTGGCAAGGAGTGGTGTAACCACTACGGCCAACCGATCGAAGACCTCAAGACACAGCCGGTCAAGTCGGGCGAGGAAGTCGTCATCGACGTCGTCGATATGCACGAGAGCGGTGCCGGCGTCGGTCGAACCGAAGACGGATTCATCGTGATGGTCGACGGCGTCCTGCCGGAAGCCCGTGCGCGAGTCGAGATCACGCGAGTTCACAGCAATCACGCGCGCGCCGAGGAGTTGGAACTCCTCCCGATGGACCCCGACGAAGACGAATCCGACGACGAGGGCGCGGCGGTCGGAGACGACGACGATGAGACCGTCGACGACGAATCCGACGCGGACGAGAGCGACGACGGTCCCGAGCGCGAGCGACTCGGCAGTCGCGACAACTTCTGGGGCTCATAACGCCCTCTCGAGTGGACAGATCGCGCTGCGTTCGGTCGGTGGTTTGTATCCGGAGTTTCGCTTTCCTGATTCGGCCGATGTTCTTATCGACGCACCGTTCCGGCTCACACAACGTTTTCTCGGTCCCGTGCGATGGAGACGCATGGAACGCATTTCGCTGTCGAACTCGGCCTTCGAGGGAGACAACAACGCCTACCTCTTCACCGACGGCTCGGAGACGGCACTGATCGATACCGGCGACTGGACGCGAGCGACCCGCGAGGGACTCGCGGCGGCGCTCGCCGACCGCGGACTCGAGTTCGCGGATATCGATCGTGTCTTCCTCACGCACTGGCACCACGACCACTGCGGGCTGGCCGGCGACATTCAGGCCGAGAGCGGGGCCGACGTGTACGCACACGCCGCCGACGCGGCGCTCATCGAAGGCGACGACGACGCGTGGGAAGCGATGTACGACCGCCAAGAGCGATACTTCGAGGAGTGGGGCATGCCCGAGGCCAAGCGGGAGGTCCTGCGCGAGCGGATGCGCCTCGACGTGGCGACGACCGAGACGCCGACCGTGACCCCGTTCGCGGACGGCGACACGTTCTCGGTTTCCGGCACCGAACTCGAGGTCGTCCACACCCCCGGTCACGCGGCCGGGCTGTGCATGTTCGAAGCCGACCTCGAGCGCGGTCGGGCGGTCTTCTCCGGCGATACGCTGTTGCCAGTCTACACGCCGAACGTCGGCGGCGCGGACGTACGCGTCGACCGCCCGCTCGAGAAGTACCTCCGCGCGCTGCGAGGGATCACCGAGGCCGAGTACGCCCGCGCGTGGCCGGGCCACCGCGACCCGATCGACGATCCCGCCGGACGGGCGCAGTACATCATCGACCACCACGCGGAGCGCTCGTGGCGGGTCCTCGACGCGCTGGATCGGCTCGGCCCCTGCGAGACGTGGACGGTCAGCGCCGACCTGTTCGGCGAACTCGACGACATCCACATCCTCCACGGTCCCGGGGAGTCCTCCGCGCATCTGGAACACCTCGAGCGGGCGGGCACCGTCGTCAGCGAGGGCACCGAGTACCGACTCGCTGACGGCGTCGCCGACGAACTCGCCGGACTCGAGGACGAGCGCTGGAACCTCGAGTACTGACGCCGAGCCTCGTCGACGGAATCGGTCCACTTCTCGAGGGCCGCGAAACTCCGCCCGCGGGAATAGTCAGCCGTATCTTACAGACCGGATCGTAGATATTTCGACCCGATTCAATACCGAGAAGTATTTACTCGTAGCCGAGTTAGGAATGGATATGATGTGGCAAGACCTGATATTCCTCGCCGGAAGCGCCCTCTCGATCGTGTTCCTCGCGCCGACGGTGCGCGACGCGACGGCGAACATCCCCCTCGGCTCGAGCGTCCCGTCGATGACCATCGGCGCGATCTACGCCGCGACGTACGCGACGATGGGAATGACCTTCTCGGCCGCGGGCTCGCTCGGCGTCGCGGCGATGTGGTCGCTGATCGTCTCCTTCCGCTCGCCCGGTCCGCACGACGGCCCCGCGAACATCGTCCGGTTCGCACGCTCGCTGACCCGGCAGGCCCGTCAGGCCGTGACCGAAGAGGAGTACGCCGCGCCCGGCCAGTCCGCCGACTAACTCAAGCGTTCGGCCCGATTTCACCCGTTTTCTGCTGGCGCTTTTTTGACGATAGCGACTGGTCCCGCCAGCCGCCCGGCCTCGAGTCCGCCGGCTAAGTGGGGGATCGTCGGTGCCGAGACCGTGGAAGCTTTGATCCCGCCGAAATAGGCTGTACACATGCACACGCGAGTCCGCGGATTCGGGGGAGGGAGGTCGCCGTGATCGACGACGTCGAGGGACTCCTCGAGGAGATCGGGTTCGACCCCGAGACGAGCGTGTTGACCTACCGGCAGGCGCAGGTGCTCGCACTGCGCGAACGCGACGTCTCGCAGGCCGACATCGCCGACGCGCTCGGGACCTCGCGGGCGAACGTCTCGTCGATCGAGTCGAGCGCCCGCGAGAACGTCGCGAAAGCCCGCGAGACGGTCGCGTTCGCCGAGGCGCTCCGCGCGCCGGTCCGGGTTCGGGTTCCCGAGGGAACCGACCTCTACGACGTGCCCCAGTTGGTCTACGACGCCTGCGACGAGGCCGGCGTCAAGGTCGATCACACCGCGCCGGACCTGATGAAGGTCGTCAGCGACGCCGCAGGGTCGGCCGTCACCGGGCGACAGGTGTCGACGCCGCTGATCGTCGGGGTGACCTCGGAGGGAATGGTCCGCGTTCGCCATCAGGGCTGAATCGATGGAACGGCGTCGACTCGAGGTCTCGTCCCGCCGGGATTAGCCGGTCGAGACGAAATGCAGCCCGACGATTCCGACGACGATGAGGGACAGAAAGACGAGGCGAGCAAGCGTCACCGGTTCGTCGAGCAACGCGATTCCGAGCGTCGCCGTCCCGACCGCACCGATCCCCGTCCAGACCGCGTACGCGGTTCCGATCGGCAACGTCTGGACCGCCCGCGAGAGCAGTACCATACTCAGGAGGAGCGCGACCGCCGTTCCGACGGTCGGGATCGGCCTCGAGAGTCCATCGGAGTAGTGGAGCCCGATCGCCCACGCGATTTCGAACAGTCCCGCGACGAAGAGCAGCGGCCACGACATCGGTGTCACCCCGTCCGGCCTCAGCCAACTATAGCGCGGCGATGTCCGCCCGACCGGCGCGCTGCAATCGCGTCTGATTCCCGGAGAGATTTGTAGGCCGCCCCCGTCGACCCCGGTATGGACTTCGACCTCGACGGCAACAGCGCACTGGTGACCGCCGCCTCGAGCGGCCTCGGCTTTGCGAGTGCACGGGCGTTGGCAGCGGACGGCGCGAACGTCGCGATCTGTGGCCGCGACGCGGAGCGGCTCGCGGATGCGCGCGAAGAACTCTCGGAGACGGGGGACGGCGAGGTGCTCGCCGTGCAGGCCGACCTCACCGACCCGGACGACGTCTCCCATCTCGTGAGCGAGACGGTCGACGCCTTCGGCGGACTCGACCACCTCGTCACCTCCTCGGGCGGTCCGCCGAGTACGACCTTCCTCGAGACCGACGAACAGGACTGGTATCAGGCCTACGACCTGCTGGTGATGAGCGTCGTCTGGACGATCGAGGAGAGCTACGACCACCTCCTCGAGTCCGACTACGGGACGATCACCTGCATCACCTCGCGTACCGTCCGGGAAGTGGCGGACGGCTTGCTGCTCTCGAACTCGGTGCGCCGGGGCGTGATCGGCCTCGTCAAGACTGTCTCGCGGGAGTTCGCCCCCGAAATCCGGGCCAACGCGGTCCTGCCGGGGACGATCGAAACATCCCGGATCGAGGAACTCCTCGAGGCTCGCGTCGAGCGCGGCACCTACGACGACTACGAGGCGGGGCTGGCGGCGATGGCCGACGACATCCCGATGGACCGCATCGGTGAGCCGCGCGAGCTGGGCGACGTCGTCGCATTCCTCTCGAGCCCGCGAGCGAGCTTCGTCAACGGAGCCGAGATCCCGATCGACGGCGGGCTGTTGCGGAGCTAACGCGGGCCGCGCGGTCGGACTCCGCGGGACCGTCGCGCCGTCACCCCCGTCCCGCAGCGGGCACCCGGGCCCCGAACCGTAACCCTCTCGGATCCCCTCCGGAGAGTGGGGGTGTGTACGGTCCAATTCGAGTCGCCGGCTACCTCGCGTTGCTGGTGACGCCGGCCGCATTGCTTCTCGGCGCCGCCCGTGCGCCGCCGGAGCTCCACACCGGGACAGTGGGCATTCCGCTCGGGGTCGCCCTCGCCGGCACCGTCGTCGCCGCGACGGAGCCCCGACGACTCCTCCGGCTCGAGGGACCCGGACTCGCTCGAGCGGACGCCGTCGACGCGGTCGCGGTCGCGGCCGCGGCGGTCGTCACGTACGGACTGAGCGTTCACGCCGGCGTCGGCCCAGTCGTGGCCGCCGCAGTCGTCGGCCTGCTCGTCGGCGTCGGGCTCCCCCGGATCGACGGCTCGGCCTACTGCGGGACGTTCGTGGGGATGGCCTCGCCGGCGCTGTTTCCCTCCCTCGAGTCGGTCGCGACCGCGGGGGCGGTCGCCGGCCTCGCGTTCGTCGCGACGACGGGCGCGTTCGACGGCTTCGGCGGCAAGTACGGGACCATCGCTCTCTTCGGCTGCATCGCGACGGCGGCGCTGTTCGACGTCGATTACGCCGCCGCCGGCGGCCTCGATCCTCGACTCGGCCCGCCGGTCGTCCTCGTCGCCGTCGTCGCGGCGGTCGCGACCGTCGCGCTGCGGACCCGCGGTGGGGCCAGTTCCGTCGTCGCTTCCGCCGCAGTCGGGGTGGTCGCCGGGGTCGCGTTTCCGTCGGTGCTGCCGGAACTGGGGCCGACGCTGGCCGCGGTCGCCTTCTGTGCCTCGTTCGTCGGGATGTCGAGCGACGAGCGGCTGTCGGCCGCGCAGATCGCGGCCGCCGGCCTCCTCTCCGGCCTCGTCTACCTCGCGGTCGCGCCGGCCCTCGCCGGTTCGGGCGGCAAACTCGGAACCACCGCGTTCGTCTCCTGTCTCGCCGTCGCCGGCGCGGTTCGCCTCTCGGCCGTCGGCCGCTCGCACGTCCGTCGGTCGACCCAGTAGGTCCGTTTTCGGTCGCTGTCCCATCTCGGATAATCGCCACGGGCAGTCGTCGCACACCCGATCGCACGACGGCGGTACGTCATTCCGTGCGACCGCGGAGGTATAGTTTTAATAGCGACCGGACATGATAGTCGACTAACTACTGTGTCCCGACTTCGCGACACCCTCGCGGACCTGACCGACGAGCGGTTCCGAACGGCGGTCCTCCTCGGACTCGCGTCGATCCCGTTTACCGTCGCCCTCTCGTGGGAGTCCGCGCCGACGTCGTTTTCGGCCGAAGCCGTCGTCGCAGCCGGTCTGCTCGCCGGCCTCCACTACGCCGACCGCTCGAGCGAGAACGCCGACGTCGGCCTCCTCGAGGGGCTTCGGTACGGCAAGCGACCGGCCGTGAGCCGCCGGGCCGGTGTGGTCGTCGGCGTCGTCGGCTCCGCGCCGGCAGTCGGCTGGGCGATCGGCTACATGCTCGAGCGCGCGTGGTCCCTGTCGGGCTGGCTGGGAGCAGCCACTGTTGCCCTGCTCCCGGCCGTCGTTCCGCTTCTCGTCGCGCTCTTCGCGCTGGCCGGCGGCGTCGGCGCGGCGGTCGGTGACTGGCTGGTCACGCGGGTCGACCGGGCTCGAGACAGGGCTCGGTCACGGGCGGAGCCGGACGCGGACGGCGATGTCTCCGGCTGGTGGCGCTGGGTCGTCGCGTATATCGTCTTCGCGCCGGCGGTGTTGCTCTACACGTTCGGCGTCGGACCGGAGAGCGGTGCCGCGTTCGCCCTCTCGGTGCTGGCGCTGCTCGTGTTAGTTCCGTTCTCCCTCTTCGTCGCCGTCGCGCTCTTCGAGGACGCGGTGACCCTTCGGGAGGTGGGACGCGACCGAGGGCCCAACTACTGGGCGTACGTCGGCGCGCCGCTGGCCGCCTACGCCGTCGTGTATCTGGTCGCGACGGTGCTGGCGTCGCCGAACCCGTCGGGGGACGGTGTGTACGGGTTCGTCGTCGCACTCTGGATTTCATCGGCCGTCTACCTCAGGTACAGGCGTCGATACGTCGGAACGGCCTGATCAATCCGTGGCCCGCGCTCAATCGGCGGAAATCTCGCAGGTTCCCTCGTAGGCCACGTCCCCGACGGACTCGATTTCGGGGTCCTCCCCGCAGACCGGACACGCCGGGTTCGACTGGATCGGCACCTCCTCGAAACTCATGCCCATCGCGTCGTACATCAGCAGCCGTCCCTCGAGCAGATCGCCCTTCTCGAGGAGGTACTTGACGACCTCGGTGGCCTGAATACAGCCGACGGTGCCGGGGAGGACGCCGAGCACGCCGGTCGTCGCGCAGTCGGGGACGGTGCCGGGCTCGGGTGCCTCGGGGAAGAGACACCGATAACACGGCGGTGACTCGTCGCGGTCGCCGCCGCGCTCGTTGGTGAACGACGTGATCTGGCCCTCGAAGCGGTAGATCGCGCCGTGGAACAGCGGCGTCTCGGTGAGCACGCAGTGGTCGTTGAGCAGGTACCGGGTGGCGAAGTTGTCGCTGGCATCGAGGACGATGTCGTACTCCGCGACGAGGTCCGCGACGGTGTCGGCCGTGACGCGGGTCTCGTGGGTCTCGACCTCGATGTCGGGGTTCAGCGCCGCGACGTAGTCGGCGGCGCTCTCGACTTTCGGTCGGCCCACGTCGTCGTCGCGGTGGACGATCTGGCGCTGCAGGTTCGACCGCTCGACGACGTCGTCGTCGACGATACCCAACCGGCCGACGCCGGCCGCCGCGAGGTACTGGATCGCCGGTGAACCGAGCCCGCCCGCACCGACGACCAGCACGGAGCCCTCGAGCAGCCGTTGCTGGCCCTCGGGGCCGATCTCGTCCATGATGACGTGTCTCGAGTAGCGATCGAGTTGGGTCGCGTCGAGGCGCAGGTCGCTCATGGGGGAGTGTTCGCACGAGAGCGAGAAAAGTTCGCGGGTCGGTTCGCTCCGACGGCGCGGCGGTGGGGTGTGACGGCGACGGCGTTCGTTTCGTGGTCGCCGGGACGACGCGTCTCTTCGCGGAGGTGGCAGGATCTTCACCGACCCAACGATTTAATACTGTGGTTACCATTCACACACCTATGGCAACCTCACCCAATGATGCCGGTGACGACGTCATCGATCAATTCCTGTCCGATCGCGGTCACTCGGTCGAACGAGTAGGGTGGGAGCAGGAGTATAACAAGAAGCAGTGTCCCGAATGCGGCGGGCTCCACGACACCTCCGCCAGCTCCTGTACCGTCTGTGGGTGGGAACCAGCGTCGTAACGCACGGGCGTTACGGGCGACTTCGGCACACCGTACGTGCCCCGGCTGTACCGCGCGTGATCCGCACCACTCGCCGTTTTCCGTTTCGTTCCGACACCCCGACCGCTGCCGTCGAGTCCGTTTCTCACAGTGTTCCAACACAATTATGGTGGATTACTTATCATATACCGGTGAGAATAACGATGCCGGAATGCCAGAACTGCGGCGGGTTCGTGACGGACGCGTACGCCCGGGTCTTCACCCCGCGCGAGGTCGACGATCCGCGCGTCTGCCCGGACTGTCAGGACAAGATTCGCGACGGTGCCAACGTCCGAGAGGCGCGCTCTCCTCGCGATCCCTAACCGCCAGTTTCTGTCGAAGAAAACCCACGTCACTTATGGGTGTCGCGCCCTTGTATCGCTACAATGACTACGACGGATACGACGGTTACCCGCCTGTTCGGTGGTCCGGGGAGCGGGAAGACGACCGCTCTTCTCGACCACGTCGAGGAAATTCTCGAGCAGGACGGTGTCACCTTCCGCGACATTCTCGTCGTCTCGTATACGCGAGCGGCGGCCCAAGAGGTTCGCGAGCGGCTCGCCGAGCGCCTCGACGAGAGCCCGCGTGCGCTGCAGGGAAACGTCTGTACGATGCACGCCAAGGCCTACGAACTGCTCGATCTCTCTCGCAGCGACGTGATCGGCGAATCCGATAAGGAGGAGTTCTGCGACGAGTACGGCATCGAGTACGAGGACGAGTACTCGGGTGCCGGCCGCCGGACCGCCCGGTCGACGACGATCGGCAACAAGGTTATCGCGACGAGCCAGTGGCTCCAGCGGACCAGCCGCGATGTCTCCGACTGGTACGATGTCCCCTTCCAGTGGGACGAGGAGGAAGTCAGACTGCCGCCCGAAATCGACCCCAACGCACAGGAGGGCAACAAGTACACGCCGACCTGGCCCAGCGACGACGACCGGATCGATGTCCCCGAGGCGATCCGTGCGTGGCGCTCCTACAAGGGTGACAACGGGAAGATCGGCTTCGCGGACATGCTCGAGCGGGTCCAGCAGCGCTCGCTGCTGCCCAGCGTCGACTATCTGGTGATCGACGAGTTCCAGGACATCACGACGCTACAGTACGACGTTTACGAGGAGTGGAAACCGCACATGAAACAGGTCCTGATCGCCGGCGACGACGACCAGGTCGTCTACTCGTGGCAGGGTGCCGACCCCGCGCTCCTCCTCGAGGAGGAGGTCGACGAGGACGTCATCCTCCCGAACTCCTACCGACTGCCCTCGAACGTGCTCAACGCGGTCAACAAGGAGATCCGCCACATCGACCAGCGCCAGGACAAGGACCTCAAGCCGCGGACCGAAGGCGGGGCCGTCGAGGCGCGCACGAACGGCTCGATGCTCGACGTGGTCCGGATGGTTCGACGCACGCTCGTCGAGGGCGACGGCACCATCATGGTGTTGTTCCGGGCCCGCTACCAGATGTTCCAGTTCATCGACGAGTTCATCACCGAGGGGGTTCCCTTCACCTCGCTGACTGACCAGCGGATGTGGACCGACCGGCTCACCCAGTACGTCCGCGCCGTCGAGGCGATCGACGCCGGCGAGGACGTCACCGGCCTGCAGGCCCGCCGGCTCGCCGACATGCTCCAGGAGTCGGCGTTCGGCACCAACGATCGTGACGCCCTCTTCGACGAGATCGACGATCGACAGGAGGAAGCCGGGATCGACGACCTCGAGCAGCTCATGATCCCCGCGGAGGTCGTCGAGGACCACGCGCCGTTCATGCCCGGCCCGGGGTCGGCGGCCGACATGCTCCGCAAAGTCACCAACTTCCAGAAGAAGAGCATCCGCTCGTACTTCGCCATCGGCGAGTATCAGGGGATGGCGACCGACCGCGTCCGCGTCGGTACGATCCACTCCGCGAAGGGTCGCGAGGCCGACCACGTCTTCGTCGGCACCGACCTCACCGAGAAGGTCGTCGAGCAGATGGTCGCCACCGTCGACGACCCCACGGACGTCCCCAACTGCGAGGAGTTCACCAAGACCACCTCGCCGGTTCCCGTGCTGACCGACAACGAGCGCCGCGTCTTCTACGTCGGCATGTCCCGGGCCCGCGAACGGCTCGTCCTGCTCGAGAACCTCGTCGACGGCGCGCCGACGCTGCCGATCGACGTGCTGCTTCGGAATCAGCTGACCGATTCGACCCTCGAGGAACTGATCGAGGAGGCCCAGGAACCGGTCGCCGAAGCTGATGCGGACGAGGTCGAGGCCGAAGCCGAAGCGCCGTGACCGGTGGGAACGAATGCGGCGTCGCGGGCGCGGCTCGGTTTCCGGAGAGCGACAGTACGGTTGACGGCCGCGAGCGGCGCGACCGCGCGACGACGGTCGTCTCGAGGGCGCTCGCGGACCGCGACGCCGCCGCGTTCGTCCACGCCGGCACCGAGCGCGATCCGGGAATCCGATACAGCTGTCCCCAGCCGGTGACCGAACTGACCGCCGTCGCCTACGACGGGACCGCAAGCGAGTGGCTCGTCCGCTCGGCGGCCGACGCGGAGCGCGGCCATCCCGCCGAGCGACTCGCGTCGGCGCTCGCCGACCGCGGCCTCGAGGGCACGATTCTGACGCCCCCGAGAGTGCCACACGACGCCGCGCTCTACCTCGAGCGGGCCGGCTTCGAACTGGCGTCGACGGACGCCCTCGAACGCGCTCGAGCGACGAAGACGGCCGGCGAACGGGAGCGGGTCGCAGCCGCCCAGCGGGCGGCGAGCGCCGGAATCCGGCGGGCAGCGGCGGTACTCGCCGACGCGACGGTCGTCGACGGGCGACTCGCAGTGGACGCGAGCGACGGTGCCGATCCCGATCCGCTGACCCCCGCCCGGCTTCGGATTGCGATCGACGAGGCCGTCGTCGGTGCGGGCGCGTTTCCGGCGGGCAACACCGCCGTCAATCCCGGCTCGAGCACCGATTCCGACGCGCCGCTCCAACGCGGCGATCCGATCGTCCTCGAGACCGCTCCGCGCGGTCCGGCCGGCTACTACGGCGGCCTGGCTCGGACGCTCGTCGTCGACGGCGACGGCGGCCGGGAGCGCCGGGTCCACGTCGGCGTCACCCAGTCGTTTCGCTCCGCGCGGTCGATGCTGACCGCCGGAACCGAATCGGTGACCGCCGTCGAAGCCGACCTCGAGGCGGAGGTTCGCTCGTTCGGGTTCAGCGACGGCGACGCGATCGAAACGCGGGTCGCGGGCGTCGGCCTCGAGCCGCGCGAACGCCCCGTTGCCGGGGGCGACGAGATCGGCCCCGGGACCGTCGTGCGACTCGACGTGGCCGCTCGAGTGGACGCGGACGACTGGATCCGGATCGCCGACGTCATGGCGGTCACCGACGAGGGCGAGCGGCCGGACTGGCTGGCGGCGCCGTCGCAGTCGCTCGCGCCGACGGCACTGCTCGACTGATTTTCGCGTCGGTGGGACTCGAGAACCGATGGCGGTGATTCCGAACAGGTTCCCGATGAACACGTACGCTCGACAGTAGTACTGCTGGCAGCGGATGTCCCGCTCTCGCTGGTGGCAGGACATCGCCACGCCCTCCCCAGCCGATTCGCTCACTCACTTCGTTCGCTCGCTCATCCCTCGCGCAGTATCGAGTCGCGGTTCGCTTTCGCTCACCGCGCCACAGCGCGCGCCACCGCATGCGGTCCGTTTCGGGTAGTACGTCTCGAGCACGTTCCGTCCGCGCCACTCCCGTGTCCTCAGTCGTCGCCGCTCGAGCCTGCGTCGTACGCCGTTTCGCGGTCGGCGTCCAGCACGAACGGTCCTTCCTCGGGGGTTCGCTTCGTCACGTTCGCGGCCCGCAGGACGTACGACGTGAGGACGGCGTAGGGGGCGAGCGCGATCGTGTACGCGAGGCTGATGAAGACCGTCAGCGGCGTGTAGCCGAGGACGGTGATGTCGGGGAACAGCCCCGAGTCGAGCGCGAGCAGGACGTAGGTGATGAGGACGATCGTCGGGAGCGAGACCGTGAGGAGCGTCGTCGAGAGGTCCGAGAGCTCGAGTTTGTAGTACAGCGTCTTGAAGTACTCGCGACAGACCATGAGCGTGTGCAGCGTGTCCATGATGTCTTCGATCACGCGCTGCTCGGCGGCGGTGAGCTGGTCGCCGTACTCGGTGAGGATGCGCCGGGACTGGTAGAGCTGCCACGACGAATCGTAGTTCAGCCCCGTGAGGAGTTCGTCCGTCGAGCCGTTCGGAACCCGCGAGAGCGTCGTCAGCACCTCCTCGGTGTTCGCGTGGATGTCGGCCTGCAGCCGGTCGACCTCGTCGCGGTACTCCCGACCGGCGGCCCCCTCGAGTCCCTGTAGCTCGTCCGCGCGCTCCTTGATCGACCGGAGGACGACCGCGGTGAACTGCCCCGGTCGCGCCGGGCTCACGTCGACGATGTCCCGGTCCTCGAGTCGCCCCTGAAAGTCGATGGTCGTGTCGACCCGTTCGGACTGGTTGCCAAGCGAGGTGAGCTCCTGCGAGATGCCGACGGCGGCGATCGAGACGACGATCGAGACCAGCAGGATCGTCCCGGAAAGCAGCGTGTTGAACACGGTCTGGACCATCGTCGTCTCGCTCAGGAGGTCCTGATACTCGATCGGCCAAATCCCGCCCATCACGAGCAAGACGGCGAAGACGGCGGCGAGCAACGCGGTCGCGACCCGTTCGCGGTCCCCGTCGAACAGGAGCCACCGCTTGACTCGGTTCTCGCTCGAGCGGTCGAGCCGTCCCCGCGAGGCCCCGACGCGATCGCGGGCGGACCGGAGCAGCGACTCGCCATCGATCATCGGTAGATGGCCGACAGCCCCGACGGGTAAATAGCTACCACCGTCGCGTGGTCACGCGCTGTCAACACAGGCGGTGTGCGTGAATCGATCAGCTGTACGAACCGCTCCCCCGGTGCTACCGCTCGTCGTCGGGTTCCGGCTCCGCGTCCGGCTCTTTCGTGACCGTTCCGACGACCCGTTGCGCCAGAATCTCGGGGATATCGGTGGGCATCGTCAGCCAGTGTTGGATCACCACGAGCCCGATCGCGAGTCCGATGAGCGCCCCGCCGAACAGCGGCCGATCGCCGTTGAGAAGCCCGATCCCGGCCATCGCCGCGGGGAGCGCGAAGACGAGCGTGCCCGCGAGTTTGATCGTATCGATAATACCGGCCATTAGTGGGTGATCGCGGGGGACGACCAAAAACGCGACGACGACTCACGCTCGGATCGACGCGGGCCGGAGCGAGCACGGACGGACCCGGAACGGCTTTCCCCCGTCGTCCGCCACCTGTACGTATGTTCACGGGAATCGTCGAGGAGACCGGCGAGATCGTCGCTCGAGAGCGCACCGAGGACGGCCTCCGGCTGCGGATCGGTGCCGACGAGGTCGCGACGGGACTCGACTACGGCCAGAGCATCAGCGTCAGCGGCGCGTGTCTCACGGTCGAGGAGCACGCCGACGGCGAGTGGTTCGAGGTCTTCCTCGCGACGGAAACCGTCGAGCGGACGTATCTCGGCGACCTCGCCGAGGGCGAGACGGTCAACCTCGAGCGGGCGATGCCGGCCGACGGCCGGTTCGACGGCCACGTCGTGCAGGGCCACGTCGACGCGGTCGCGACCGTCAGAAACGTCGAGTCGGTAGATGAAGACTGGTTCTTCGAGTTCGACCTCCCGGAGGGGTACGACCGCTACGTCGTCGAGAAGGGGTCGATCACGCTCGACGGGATCAGCCTCACCGTCGCCGATCTCGACACCGAAACCGGGCGGGTGACCGTCGCCATTATCCCGACGACCTACGACCTGACGACGCTCTCGGAGAAAGAACCCGGCGATCCGGTCCACCTCGAGGTCGACGTGCTCTCGAAGTACGTCGAACGGCTGCTCGAGGCGCGGTTCGACTGACGGTCACGGTTTGCGTTCTCTTCCGGCGACGTTCGCAACTACGGTTTAGTGGCTGGCTGTTGGAGGGCCGATATGACCGAGAGACGGACGCCGGAGTTCGACCACGACGTAGCGACCGCGATCGTCACGGGCACGACCGGCGACGTCGGTTCGTGGGTCGTCGATCGATTGGCGGACCGGGGCGTCCACGTCGTCGGGCTCGATCTCGAGCGACCCGACGGCGTGCGAGCGAACGCCGACTTCCGGGCCGTCGACCTGACCGAGCAGGGGCCGACGTGGGAGACGATCGAGGAGGTCGACCCCGACGCGGTCGTCCATCTGGCCGCGATGTCGGACCCCGATTCGACGCCCGGAACGCAACTCTTCGAGAACAACGTCACGAGCACGTACAACGTGCTGGTCGCGGCCGGGCGGGCGGAGACCGATGTCGTCTGGACCTCCTCGCAGGCGACCTACGGCGCGCTGTTTTCCGAGACCGACTGAACCCCCGACTCCCTGCCGATCGACGAGTCCCACGAGCGCCGACCCGAGGATCCCTACGGGCTCTCGAAGCGCTGCGGCGAGGCGACCGCTCGAGCGATCGCGCGCCGCTACGGTATCTCAGTGACCACTATCCGGCCGGCGACGATCTTCACGCCGGATGGGGCTCGAGCGCGCCCGTCAGAGGACGCCACGGATCTCTCCGAGGCGGCGTCGGGCGGCGATTTCGGTTCCTACGTCGACGTGCGAGACCTCGCCCGCATGGTCGAGGCGGCGCTCGCGAGCGACCACGACGGCCACGAGGCGGTACTGGCGGTCGCCGACGAGAACTATCTCGGCCGGCCCACGCGGGAGTTGGTCGAGACGGTCTGTGGCGACCTGCCCGCCGACTGCGGCCTCGAGGGCAAGGACGCCGCGCTCTCGAACGCGAAGGCCGCCGCGTTGCTTGACTGGACGCCGACTCACTCGTGGCACGACGGCGCCGACGGGGACGCGTCCGGTCCGACGTGGTTGTGAGGACGCGACAGAAGCCCGTGAGTTCGTGTCCGCGGCTCGAATCCGTGGGGCCTGCTGACCGTCGCGACCGGTGGTCGTCAGCGCTGTGGCGGCTCGAACTCGGTCAGTTCCGGCCGCGAATCGCCGTCGACGCCGTTCGTGACCGACTGATAGGTCCGGCGGTAGCGAGCGATCTTCCGGTAGAGGTAGTAGCCGATCGCGAGGTCGTAGACGATCACGTAGCCGACGAACGCGAGCCCGGTGCCGATCGGGAGGAAACTGGTGATGATCTCGGGGGCGATCCCGACCGTAACGTTGTACGTCCCGTGGACGAAGGCGGCGACGAGCAGCCCCTTGAGGACGATCGGGCCGGCGTACTCCCGGTTGAACTTCGCCAGCCCGAGGTAGTAGCCCGCGATCGCGGAGTAGATGACGTGGCCGGGACCCGCCAGCGCCCGAACCGTCGCGATCCCGCCCGCAGTGGTGAGGAGGCCCGCCTCGGGGTCTGCCTCGCCGACGACGCGGCCGATGTAGATCGCGTTCTCGATGGCCGCGAAGCCGAGTCCGGCGACGGCCCCGTAGACCGCGCCGTCGATGACCGCGTCGAAGCTATCGCTCCGATAGGCGAACACCTGCACGGCGAGTAGCTTCACGCTCTCCTCGATGGGGCCGACGATCAGGTAGAAAAAGAGGAGGCTACCGAGGAACCCGACGCCGAACAACGGCCGCGTGACGGAGTTGACGACCGCGGCGAACGTCGCGAACAGGATCGCCAGCAGGAAGGTCACGACCACCAATCGAAGCGGTTCGCTCGTCGTGATATCGGCGTACCAGATATAGGCCGCGAGCAGCCCCGCCGGGACGACCGACAGCGCGAAGAAACCGGCGAGGTACGGATCCTCGAGGACGAGCGCGGCCGGCGAGACGAGCAGGGAGAGCGTGATCGCGAGCGCGATCAACAACACGATCGCCCGGAACCCGTAGCTGACCGCGTTGTAGAGCGTGTACGCGAACAGATCCGGGATCGATCGCGGTTCCCACGTCGAGACGTCGTAGAGATCCCTCGATCCGTCGCCGCTTCGCTCCGCCGCTCGTTCGACCGGGTCGCGCCTGCGCTCCATGGCCGTGTGTATACGCGCCGGCCCGGTATAGGTTCGGCAACCGGCGACGGACAGTACCCGTTCAGTGTCCGACGGCCGCACTCAGTCGTCGTCCGCACTCGATGCCGAGTCCGGGATATCCGCCGCCGACCAGACGGGAGCCGTGCGGTCGATCTTGTCGTTCCAGCCGGCAACGAGCGTCGTGATGGCCAAGTCGCCGGTCACGTTGTTCATCGTTCGCAGGCGGTCGAGGATCGGATCGACGCCCGCCACCATTCCGACGACCTCGAGCGGGAGGCCGAGTTGCGTGAGGACCATCGTGAGCATTATCAGTCCACTCCCGGGAACGCCAGCGGTGCCGACGCTCGCGAGGAGGGCCGTCGTGACGACGGTGAGCTGTTCGCCGATGGTCAGGGTCTGTCCGACCATGTTGGCAGCGAAGACCGCCGCGACGCCCTGATACATCGCCGTCCCGTCCATGTTGATCGTCGCGCCCAGCGGCAGCGAGAAGCTGTAGACCTCCTCGTCGACACCGAAGTTCTCGTCGGCGTCGTTCATGGTGACCGGGAGCGTCCCGCTAGAGGAGCGGATCGAGAGCGCGGTCACCATCGCTTCCTTGCTGCCACGGAGGAAATCGACCGGAGACTCCCGGAGCAGCCCCCACTGGATGATCAGCAGGTAGGTGATGCCGATGTGGAGTCCGACTGCAATCGCGAGCGCGCCGATGAGTTTGACGAACGGCGCGATCGCGTCGACCCCCGCGTTACCGAACGTTGTCGCCATCAGGGCGAAGACGCCGATCACGCCGTACTCCATGACGCCCCAGACGACCTTGAACATCGCTTCCGCGCCGGTCTCCGCGAGTTCGAATACCGTTTCGGTGCCCTCGTGGACGGCCGAGCTGACATCGTACTCGTCTTGTAGATAGGCCAGCGCGAGTCCGAACACGATCGTGAAGAAAATCGTCGGGAGGACGTCCCCGTTCGCCATCGCCCCAATCGGGTTCGTCGGCACGATGTTCATGAAGACCTCGACGATGTCGGGAGCCTCTTTGGTCTCGACGCTCGCGTCGGCCACCTCCAGTCCGGTCCCGGGATTGATGAGATTAGCGACGAACAGCCCGACAGCGATCGCGATCGCTGTCGTGGCCAGATACAGCGTTATGACCTGCCCGCCGATCTTTCCGAGGTTCGACGGCGAGAGCCGTCTAGCGCCCATGAGAAGCGTGAAAACGATGATCGGAATCACGATCATCTGAAGTAGCCGGACGAAGAGATCGCCGAGCGGCTCAAGCCGCGTCGCCGGTTCCCCGACCGCCAGGCCGAAGAGTGAGCCAAGAACGAACGCGACACCGATGCGGTAAATAATCGGAACGGATCGATATTGATCGTAGAGCTGCCGGATTGCCATTGTTATATCCTCTGTCGAAACACACGATCAATAAAAACACCGATACCGAACCATTCGATTGGTATATGCGGGTTTGGTGGTGGGAATTGATATTCTAGACTATTCCCGTATGTTTGCTAATATTTGTATAGGAATTAACGTTGGTGGCGGAGATCCTGTACGAACGGAACGTCCCACTCACTCGATCGCGGGCTGACTGGGATTCTGACAGCACCCCTCCACCGTTTCTAGGACGGCGACAAAATGCGGCCGGCTCGACTATCACGGGCTCACGAGAACCGATCACTTCGATAGACGGCGCGGACTCGGAATTATCAAAGGCCTCCCGGCCCAATCGGCGGGTATGCACTTCGACCAGCGAACCCAGCAGGCGCTTCGCGACGTCGGCCTCGAGACCGACGATCTCCGGGCCGCCTCGGAGGCGGTCGTCGAGGCCGTCGCCGAGGACGCGGCCGCACTCGAGGCGTTCTTCGCCGACCACGACACCGTCTACTCCGACATGGACATGGCCCACTCGAGTTCCGACTATCCGGAACACGAGGTCGACTACGCCGACTTGACGACCCACGCCGACGAGATGCGCGGTTGGCTCCGCTTCGAGACGTGGGGCGTCTCCGTCGAGGACGGCCGGATTTTAGACGAGGACTACGTCGAACTCTCGCTCGGGCCGACGATCAACGATCGGGTGCGGTTCGCCGCCGACCGCGATATCCTGCGATGACGACGGCTCGAGTCCGGGGCATCTACACGACGGCCGTCACCCAGCTGTTGAGCGAGGCTGATTGCGAGGTCGTCCAGGCCTCCGAGCCGATTCGGGAGCGCTTCGACCAGTCGTTCGACGCTGCGCCGGCCGACGCGACAATCGAGACGACCCGCGACCGGCAGGGGGTCGAAATTTCGGGCGATCCCGACGCGGTCGAGACGGTCGCCGGGGAACTCGAGACCCTCGCGATCGACGCCTTCCGCTGGGACGACGACATCCCTCGCGGCGCGGTCTTCGACGCGGAAGTGCTCGAGGCCGCCGGCGGCAGCGGTGCGGTGGTCGATCTCGGCGACGGTCAGCGCGGCTATCTCAACTACGACGACGCGGACGGCTACGTGGACGCCGGCGACCGGTACCGGGTGCAGGTTCACGAACCCGCGCCGCCGTGGGACGACGACCGCCCGCTCGTGCGACCGGCGCTCGAGGTGCAGGGTGGCCTCTGTACGCTCTCGAAGGACCGGACCGGCGTCTCGGCGGCGCTGCGGGGCGAGCGCGCGGAGGAACTGGTCGGCATGACCGATCTGCTCTCGGTCGACGTACCCGACGGGTGGGGACTGCGCTGGCAACACGCCGCGACCGACGCCGACCTCGCGGCGATGGGCACCGCGCTCGAGGACGCGGTGAGTCGGGCGCGGGTGCTCGAGGACGCGCTCGCCGACGCGCCGGAGGACCCCGGTGAGCCGGGACTGCTCGCCACGCCCCGGCGGACCAAGTGGTGCTGGTTCGGTCGCGAGACCCGGTTCGCGCTGGACGGCGTCCGGCGGCGAGTCGAGACGACGATGCCGGGCCATCACCGGTCGAAGGCCGCCGATCGGGCCGCGAGCGCCGCGGTCGACTTCGCGGAGGCGGTCTGTGGTTCGATGGGAGCGGACGTGGCGGCCGACGGCGAGTTCCCCTTCGCCGCGGTCGCCCGACAGTTCGGTCCGATAAAGGGCGACCGCCTCGAGATCGGCCACGGCAAACCCGACGGCCGGCTCATCTCGCTGGGTCGCGGCGAGGTCACCGAGTGGGACCCCGAGGGGAAGGTGACCCTCGAGCGCTCCATGCGCGGGGGCGGCAGCTACGACGCGCTCGGCGTCGCGAAGGAATCGGGCGACGTGGCCGTGACGAAGTTCCGCGAGGGCCGCTGGTGGTATCCGACGACGTACAAGGCCGCCGACGGTACCTCGAAGGGAACCTACGTCAACGTCTGTACCCCCGTCGAACTGTTCCCCGACACGGTTCGATACGTCGACCTCTACGTCGACGTGATCCGTCAGGGGGACGGCACGGTCGAAATCGTCGACGCGGACGAACTCGAGGCCGCCGTCGACGACGGTCTGGTCGGCGAGGAGTTAGGCGAGAAAGCGATGGACGTGGCCGAAGCGGTCGAGCGCGCGCTCTCGAACTGACCGACTCGAGGCGGGTGCCGAGTTTCGTCGCCTATGCGTTTTCTGACCGGTCGTCCGCCGGCGTGTGAATCCGGTCGTCGAGGACGATCTCGAGGCGGCCGTCCGCGAACAGCCGGTCGATCTGGCCGTGCGTGAACCGGCCGTCGCAGTCCTCACCGACGAAGGTGACGAGGCGGTCGGTTCGCTCGACGACGGTGGCCAGCGAGTCGCCGGTCCGGTAGTAGTAGCGAACGGTCGTTCCGGGGTGGAGCGCCTCAGCAGTGACGCTGAGATATTTCCGGCGGTGGAGGGTCATACCCCGGGAACACGGCGAAATCGATATAGCTCTTCTGGCTGTCGACCGAACTCGCGGTGCCGGTCGGTGCTGTCGCAGTGGGCGATCGAACGGCGGTCAAATCGAATCGCAGTCAGTCCGACACGCTCGCGACCGTCTCGGTCCCGGTGGCGGTCGGGAGCAAGCCGACGTACTCGTCGAGATCGAGCGCGAACTCCCCCGCGGTCCGTGGGCGGATCCAGCGGAACTCGAACTCGGAGCCGTGTTCCCCACCGCCGTCGGTGACGGTGTGGGTCCAGCGGTCGCGCGGTTCGTGGACCGTCGAGTGGAAGAAGTGACGCACGTAGCGCCTGCCCTCGCGTCGCGTCCAAACGTCAGTCGTCAGGTGACTCGTCCCGTTCAACGACCCGAGGCCGCTCTCCTCGAGGACCTCCCTGAACAGCGCCTCGCGCGGCGATTCGCCCGACTCGAGCGTTCCTTTGGGGATCTGTAAGCCGTCGTGGCCCGGTCCCTCGAAGACCAGTAACTCGCCCGTGCCGCGAGTGATGTAGGCACAGGCCTTCTGGACGTAGGTTACGTCGCACATGATACAACGTACCACACCGTTCCGGCGTAAAAACCTATCATAGGGGTCATTAAATGACCTTAAGGTGGTCGAAAGATCGGTTCGGCGGTCGATCGACGAGCGTTGCGCGGTCAGTCGGAGGCGACAGGCGCGTCGTCCGTGACGGGCGCGGCACCGTCGATATAGGTGAAGAGCGTCGCCAGCGCCGGGCCGGAGACGTTATGCCAGACGCTGAAGAGGGCCGGAATCAACGCAGCCTTGGGACTGAAGTATACCGTCGCGAGCGTGACCGCCAGTCCGCTGTTCTGCAGGCCGACTTCGAACGCGCACGCTCGCGCCCGGTCTTCGGCCATGTTCGCCGCGTGGCCGATGGCGTAGCCGGACCCCAGTCCGAGGCCGTTGTGCAACACGACCGCGAGGAAGACGAGCGCGCTCGCGGCGAGGATCGTCTCGACGTTGAGGCCGACGACGGCTGCAACGATGGCGACGATGGCGACCACGCTGATCGCCGGGAAGATCGACAGCCCGGCCTGTGCGACCGCCGGCGCGTACTCGTCGAGCACGTAGCGCAACACGAGCCCGCCGATAACCGGGAGCAAGACGACCTTCACGATCGAGGTGGCCATCTCGCCGAACGTGACCGAGATCGATTCGCCCGCGAGCAGGACGATCCACGCCGGCATCACCAGCGGCGCGGCGATCGTCGTCACCGTAGTGATCGACACCGACAGCGCGACATCGCCGCGACCGAGGTAGGTCATCACGTTCGAGGCGGTCCCGCCCGGTGCCGCGCCGACGATGATCAGTCCGAGCCCGATCTCTTCGGGCAGTCCGAGCGCGAAGACGAGGACGTAGGCGATCGTCGGCATCAGGAGCCACTGGCTCATCGCCCCGATGGCGACGTCCCGCGGCCGCTCGAGAATGCGGCGGAAATCAGCCGGGGTCAGCGTCAGCCCCATACCGAGCATGATGATGCCCAGCAGCGGGGTGATATAGGGCCCGATCGGGGTGAACGTCTCCGGCGAGTAGAGCGCCAGCGGGGAGACGATCAGCACCCAGAGGACGAAGTACTTGCTCGTGACCGTTCCGATCCGTTCCAGCGTCCGTTGCCAACTCATCCGATTCTCACCGCTGTGGGAGACATAATCACCCGTCGGTAAGTGTGGTATATCAATACTACGGCTTCCGGACGCTCGAGGCCGTTTTCGGCCGATAGTTGAACCGAAGCACAGCTAATCGCAATGGGGATCGAACGGCGACTAGTCACGACGGGATCAGGTCGCGAAGTGGCTTTCCGCGACCGACCGCCCGCAGACGGGACAGCCGTTGGCTAACGTCGCCTCGCGCATCGGGTCGGTTACTGGGATCTCACGGCCGCAATCCGGGCAGATGAATTCGTACGGTTTCATGGGTCTAGATGGTGTGCTCGACACCTATTCCTACGGACTGGGTCCCGATAGGGGATGTACCCAGATATGGAGGGACGTATATAGGCGGGATGGCGGCGGCGGGCCGGTGACTCCGCGGTCAACTCGGCTCCGTGCGCCATCATCCCCCAAATTCAGACGCCGGACAGTTCAGGCTGAACGATTAAGCCATGTTACCATCTACCACCGGAAATGGGCACGCTAAACGAAGAGATGGCCGACGTCCGCGCGGACGTCGGCGACGTGCGATCGCAGCTCAGAGCGGAGATCCCGGAGTGTTTCGAGTTCGATGTCGCGGTCGGAAACATCACGTACAACGCCAATAGCAACAGCGTCTCCGTCACCGTCGAACCGAGTTCTCGAGCCCGAGAGCAACTCTCGGACCGCCTCGGCGGGGTGAACGTGAAGACGGACGGGCAACTGGAGTTCGAGTTCAGGCTCACCGAGTCCGACTCGAACGCCGAGTGAGTCGGCCGCCCAGGCCTCGAGTCGCGCCGATCAGTCGGCCGCGAGCTTGTCGAGCCCGGCCGACTCGATGTCGTCGCCGTCGACCGACGAGCGCAGCGAGTCCATGCCGTCGTCGCGGTCGATATCGAAATCGTTCTCGTAGAGTTCCGCGACGCGGCTCATCTCCTCCTCGGAGAGCTTCGGCACGTCGCTGGCGGCCGCCCACTCGTCGATGTCCGCCTTCGTGCGGAAGGTGGGCGTCACGGTGGCGACGGGGTCGTGGCTCAGGAGCCACGCGATCGACGCCTGCCCCATCGTCCGCTCGCCGTCCCGCTCGAGGAAGCGAAGCTTCTCGAGTTTCTCCCAGCCGGTCTCGTACCATTCCTCGGGACGGAAGCCGCGGTGGTCGCCCTCGCCGAGTTCGGTCTCGGGGGTGACCTGCTCGTTGAGGATGCCCGACGAATGCGGGACGCGGGGGATCAGGCTCGTCGACGAGCCCGTTCGCTCGATCGTCTCGAGGAAGTGGTCGCCGACCTCCTGTTCGAGCATGTTCCAGACGAGTTGCACCGAATCGAACTCCTCTTCGATCGCCAGATCGCCCTCGGCGAGCCAGCCGATCGAGGGGCCGAGCGCGAGGCCGGTGGCCTCGATCGTCCCTTCCTCCTCGAGTTCGTCCAGCAACTCGAGGACGTCGGGTGTGATCTCCTCGACGTCGGCGTTATGGAGCTGGAGCACGTCGACCGACTCGAGCCCGAGTCGATCGAGGCTCTTGTGGACGGCCTCGCGGAGATAGTCGGCGTCCATCTCCTTCGGGAGTTCCCCGTGGCCGGCCTGCGGGTTGTCGTAGAAGTCGTAGCCGACCTTGGTCGCGATCGTGACCTCGTCGCGGATCTCGCTCAGCGCTTTCCCGACCAGTTCCTCGCTGCGGCCGTGACCGTAGACGTCGCCGGTATCGAAGTAGGTAATTCCCTGATCGACGGCGTACTGGAGCATCTCGATCGCGTCGTCTTCCGAGCGGTCGCCCCACCAGTCGGTGCCGACGGTCCACGCGCCGAAACCGATCTCACTGACCTCGACTCCGGAGTCGCCGAGTTCGCTGTGTTGCATGGACGACCCTTCGAAGCGGGGAAACTTATGGCGTGCGGAACGCTCGAGCAGCGGCCCGAACGGGTTCGGGATTTCGGCCGCCGGCTCGAGTCGAACCGCTCTTGGGGCTCGACTGACACGTTCGTGTATGGCCGACTCTCGCGTCCGGAACCCCACCCTGATCCTGCTGGCGGTCCTCCTCGTTATCGTTCCGTTCGGGCTCCTCGCCGCGAGGGCGCTCGCGTTCCCCGTCGACCAGGTCACGGTCGGCGCGGTCGTCGGCGGGGGCCTGCTGGTGATCGGCGCGCTCGCGCTGCCCGCGTTGCTTCTCTCCGGCTGGCAGTCCGAGCAGGAATGAGACCGACGACGCGCCGTGGATCCACTCGCGACCCGACCGTGACGGTGCCCTGCTCCCGCACGCCAGCGGGTCCGGCAACCGCATCCGGACAACCGAACCCCTATCAACTCGGCGGGTAATATCTCGAGGTATGACAAAGCGGTACGTGTCGCTCCCCGAGGAGGCGGAAGCGGGGATGCGTGAGTTCATCGACGAGGTCGATCGACGGCTCTCGGGCGACGAGGACACCTGCTCGGTCGTCGAGGACGTCCTGATCGACCTCTCGGGCGACCGCGAGGCCTACGAACGCTGGCAGCGCGGCGAGTCGGTCTCGGCGGCCGAGCGCGTCCGCCTCCAGAGCTACGATCCCTGTAACACGACCCTCGAGAGCGAGTACTACGCCGAGAAAGACGAGGAACAGTTCCGCCGCTCGAAACACCTCCAGTGGCTCTGGCGGCAGTTCGACAGTCTGCCGATCGCGGACAACGTCGAGTTCGCGCTGCGATTCCGACGGATGCTCGCCGACCACCTGTTCGAGGACTGCGGCGACGGCTGTCGCTTTTTCAAGGGTATCTCGTTTACCTACGGCCACAACATCACGATCGGGGACAACACGGTCATCCACGACGATGTCCATTTGGACGACCGCGGGAAACTCACGATCGGCGACCGCGTCTCGATCTCCGACGGCGTCCACATCTACAGCCACGACCACGACGTCGTCGACCAGACCGAGGTTCGCAACTACCACACCATCGTCGAGGACGACGTCCGGCTCACCTACGACGCGATGGTCCGCGCCGGCTGCAAGGTCGGCGAAAACGCCATCGTCGGCGCGCGCGGGATCGTTCAACACGACATCCCCGCCCACCACATCGCGATCGGAATGCCCGCCAAGAGCGTCAAGATCAAACCCGGCTGGGAGGACACCGCCACGCCGATCGACGACGCCGGCACCAACCGGCAGGAACAGCGCCACCGCGAATATGACCTCCCCGACGACCTCGAGGTCTTCGACGAGTTCCAGCGCGACCTGCAACAGCCGTAGCGTCGCTTCGTCTCGAACTGCCCGCACTCCGGCGAGCGGCGAGCGCCGATCGAATCCTTCTGTGACAGTCCTCGAGCGTCCCATCAGAGCCGTTGCAAGTGCAGGCTAGTCGCTCAGTAGTCGGCCGCCAGTGCGTTGCTGTGGTGACTCTCTATGCCACGGTGTAGGACCTGCGGTAATCCCGTTTCGTACGATTTCGCTCGCGCACACGGTGAGGACGGAGCCGTCGACTGGTGTCCGCGGTGTCAGAACGGGCGGTAGGACCGGTCGGTGAAAACGGAACGGCGCGAATCGGACTGCGCTATCGGTCGGTCAGCAGCCGCCGGAGGATGTCCCCGTAGGCGGGCCGGGTGATGAGGACCCCGATGAGCACGCCGAGGATGGTGATGATGGCGAACCCTTGGAGGTCGCCGAGGCTCATGACCGCGAGCGGCGAGAGCGCGATGATCGTCGTCGCCGCGGCGGCCCCGATGACCCAGAAGGCCTTGCGGAACCGCGACTGGAACACCCGCTCCGAACTGACGTCGCCTTCGTCCATCACCTCGTCGGCGATGATCACGAGGTCGTCGACCCCCGTCCCGACGACGGCGATGAACCCGGCGACGTGGGAGAGGTCTATCGGCATGCGTATCAGCGCGGTGAAGCCGAGCAGGATCACGACCTCCGCCACCGCCGTGAGGATCATCGGTAGGGCGACGCGCGTGTCCGTGTACCGGGAGTAGACGACGCCGCTGACGGTGACCACCGAGAGCAGCCCGATCAGCAGCGAGTACTGCTTGAACTGATCGGCGTGGGACGGCTGGATCGAGTAGACCTGATTGTTGTCCATGTCGAGCGGCGCGCGCAGGCTCCCGGCTCGGAGGTTGACCGAGAGCGACTGGGCGTCCTGCTGGTTCTGTGCGCCCATCTGGAAGGTCGGGTTGTCTACCCACGTCCCTTCCCGCATGTTGGTCGCGAGTCCGTTACCGCGCCGATCGCCCATGCTGTGGGCGTCGACGACTTCGTCGTCAACGACGGTCAGCAGACAGTACTGTTCGCCCTCGTGATCGAAGCTGATGGTTTCGCCGTCACCGCGGAGGTTACACATTCCGACCCCCTCGCTGGTGAATCCGAGATCGTTCATCTGCTGTTGGAACCCGGGTGCGGCGTCCTCACTGACTTGGATCGGGACCACGTATCCCGACCCTTCCTGCCGCTGTTCCGGCGGGTCGACGTTGACGATATCTTCGCCCGTCAGTACCGTCTCGTTCGTTTGGTTCGTCTGATTCCCGCTGTCATCCGGGTAGTAGGCTCTCACCTCGACCTGTCCGCGATCGGAGAGGATATCGCGGAGTTCGCTGGCACCCATGTTGGGTACTTCCACGACGATGTAGTGGTCGCCCTCGAGCGTCGACGACTCGTAGGCCGTCCCGCCCGAGAGGCCGGCCGCGTTGATCTTCGACTGGAGCGTACTGATCATGCTGTCGCGGGTCTCTTGGGTGACGCCCGGGCGAATGTCGTCCTCGGTCGCGTCGACGTCCGTCGCCTGCAACGCCGCGGCGAACTCGGCTTCGGTCACGTTCCCGTCGAACACTTCCGCGGTGACGGTCCCGTCGTCCTGGACGTTGATGTTGGAGTCGGCCGGGTCGAGGTCGAGTTCCTCGCGGACCGTCGCGTCGACCTCGTCGAGTCGATCCTGATCGATCTGCCCGTTGTCGCTGACAGCGCCGGTCTCGATGTCCTCGGCGGTCAGCCCGTCGACCGGGGCCCGCATTCGGGTCCCGCCCTCGAGGCTGAGACCGAACTCGAGGTTGGTGGGACCGTCGTCGATGCTGTCGTCGGCGAGGCTGTCGTCGGCGACGATCCCGCCGGGGATGAAGAGCGCGACGGCGGAGAAGCCGACGAACACCACGAGCAGGAGGACCCGCCAGTTGTGCTTGATCGCGTCGATCGGATTCATGAGCGCACCCCCTCGAATTTGTACCAGCGAAGCAGGCTCAGGTTCAACATGTAGGTGTTCAGCAGGTCGGTCGCGAGGCCGACGAACAGGATGATCCCGATCGAGGCCAAGAGGTCGATACCGAACAGGTACGCCGCGACGCCCATGACGAGCATCGCGGCCATCGATGTCACTGTCATCGTGACGCCGGTCCGCATCGCGCGGTACGTGCTCTCGTAGAAGTCACCGCTGCGGCGCAGAACGTGATTGTTTAACAGGATGTCGGAGTCGACCGAGTATCCGATCAACATCAGTAGGCCGGCGACGGTGCCGAGCGAGAGCGGGATCCCGGCGAGTCGCATGAACGCGAGCGGGATCACGAGGTCGGAAAACGCCGAGAGGACGATCGCGATCGACGGGACGAACGTCCGAAAGAGGAGGAAGGCGATCGCGCTCATCCCGACGAACGCGACGGCGAGTCCGATCATGGCCGTGCGCTGGCTCTGCTGGCCGAAACTCGCCGACGTGGACGAGACCGACTGGACGATCTCGGCGTCGCCGTCCTGTTCCAGTCCGTTCTCATCGTCCGTGGCCTGATCCTCCAAGGCCTGCGCGTCGGTCGAGGAGAACCGGACGATGTACTGATTGTCGCCGCCCGTTCCCGTGACGGATTCGGGTTGTTCGTCGAACGCCGCCGGAATGTCGCCTTCCGGCGTCGTCGTCTGGACGGTCAGCTCCGAACCGCCGGCGAAGTCCATCCCGAGCGGCACTGGCGTGCCGTACACGAGAAACGAGCCGCTGAGGACGAGCAGTGCAACCGCGAGAACCGCGAGCGGAACCGCCGCGAGCTGACGGTTACTGTACCGGGTGTAATCGATCTCCGGTACGTCGAAATACGCCATATACCGGACTACTCGAAGCGCCCCGAGGTAAGCCTTCTCAATTTCGGAAACGTGGTCGTTCGTCACACTCTGTCATTCTGATTTCCGGGATTGCTGCCCGCTCGAATCCTCCGAGTCACGCTTCGCGATGAATGATCGCCAGTCCTTGCGATCGCCGATCAGTCCGGCAGATAGCGAACGCTCAACACGCCGTCCTCGGCCGAGCGTCGCACTTCCACGCGGACCGCCTCGAGCCGGGCCGCTCGAGCGATGGTCTCCTCGTCGTCGAGAACGTCCTGTGCTGCGGATTCAACCTCACCGTCGGGGATCCGGAAGACGTGGAGTTCGCCCGTTCCGGCGCGTTCCTCTTGGACGAGGTCGCCGAGTTCGGCCTCGGCCGCCAGTTCCTTCTCGTGTGTGGTCGGCTCGAGGTCGCTGTCGACCAGTTCGATCGTCCGCCTGTCCTCGATGTCGACGACTTCCCACGCGACTTCCAGTGGCGGCTCCGGCGCGACGGTCGCCTCGAGAACGTCGTGGACCTCGAGGCCGGGGTTCGACGCGAGGGTGTGGACTTGTGCGGTCTCGGCGTCGCGGACGACGGCCGACTCGGCCTCGGCGTGGGTGACGACGAAGGTGCCGGTCTTTTCGGTCATGGGCGCTCGTAGGCGGGGGATCGGTTTCGGGGTTTCGGCTTCTACCTGTCCTCCGTGCCGCCGACTCCGTCACGGAACGCATTTATCGCAGGCGGTTGCGCCCTTCCGTATGAACGTCGACATCGGGAACGCACTCGAGTCGGTCGCGTCGCCGGGCGTCTCGCGGGACTCCCTCGAGCGCTTGGACGAGCAGGTCGCGGCCGCCCACGAGCGCATCGAGACGGGAATGGCGAACGGGGAACACGGCTACGAGGCACTGAACCTCCCCGAGCGAACCGATCCCGACGAAATCCGGGCGGCGGTCGAGCCGGTCGCGGACGCCGACGCGCTGCTCACCGTCGGGATCGGCGGCAGTTCGCTCGGCGCGGCGACGATCACGAACGCGCTTGATTCGGACACCGAGACGGTCTTTCTGGACAACGTCGATCCCGAATGGGTCTCGAGCCACCTCGAGCGACTGCCCCTCGAGCGCACGGCGATCAACGTGGTCTCGCGGTCGGGGACGACGGCGGAGACGCTGGCGAACTTCCTCGTCGTCCGCGACGCCTTCGAGTCGGCGGACGTCGACTGGACCGAGCGGACCATCGTCACCACCGGCGAGTCCGGCCCGCTTCGCGACCTCGCGAACCGTCACGATCTGCCGTCGCTGAAAGTTCCCGACGGCGTCCCCGGTCGCTTCTCGGCGCTGTCGGCGGTCGGCATGGTCGCCGCGGCCGTCTGCGGCCACGACCTCGAGGCGCTGCTCGCGGGTGCCGCCGCCGAAGCCGAGACGCTGTCCGGGTCGCTGTTCGACTGCCCCGCCTACGCCTACGGCGCGACGACGTACGCGCTGGACCAGCGCGGTGCCGGGGTAAACGCCGTGATGCCCTACGCGGAATCGCTCGAGACGTACGCGGAGTGGTTCGCCCAGCTGTGGGCCGAGAGTCTGGGGAAAGACGACCTCGGCCAGACCCCTGTGCGAGCGCTCGGCGTCACTGATCAGCACTCGCAACTGCAACTCTATCGCGCGGGCCCGCGTGACAAGCTCGTCACCTTCGTGACGACCGAGGACGGCGCGGACCGGCCGATCCCGGCCACCGACGTCGAGGACCTCGCGTATCTGGGCGACGCGACGCTCGGGGAACTGCTCGAGGCCGAGTTCGAAGCGACGGAAGCGAGCCTCGCGGCCGCCGGCCGACCGAACGTCCGCGTCGAACTCGAGCGCGTCGACGAGTACGAACTCGGCGGGCTGCTCTACGGCATGGAGGCCGCCTGCGTGCTCGCGGGCGAGCTTTCCGGCGTGAACACCTTCGAACAGCCGGCCGTCGAGTGGGCCAAGAAGGCCACCCGGGGCCTGCTCGGCGGCGGCGAGTTCGAGGAAGCGAACGCGGTCGCCGAAAAGACGGAGCTTCGAGTCGAGCGGTAGGCCGAGACGCTCGCGGTCGGCGGCGGCGCTCGAGCGACGGCCGTCGGACCGCCCTCGTCGTTCCCGCCTCGAAATTTGTATGAGCCCTCGCACGAATATCGACGTATGACCGAGACTGCACGGACCGACGACGCCGCCCCGGTCGCGTCCGGCGTGGTTCCCGGAATCGGGACCGTCCTCGCGGGAATCACGATGGTCGCCATGTTCGTCCCCGTTCGCCGCGGCGTCGACGACCCGGTCGTCTGGGCCGGCGCAGCGTTCGCCGTCGCCGCCGTCCTCGCGTTTCTGGCCCAACGCCACGGCTTTCTCGAGGGACGAATCGCCGGCCTCGTGGCCGCCGGCTCGAGCGTCGCCGTCGTGTTATTCGCCGGCTACGCGTTGAATCAGGGGGTGACAGCACCGACCGGCGTGCCGACGGTTACGCTGTCGATCCCGATCGTCTTCGTCGCGTTCCTCACGGCGGGACTCACCGCCGCCGCCGGGGTCGCGGATTACTACGGAATCGGTAGTATCGGGCTCAAGGAACGGAGTCTACAGGTCGTGATGCTGTCGGCCGTCGGTCTCGCGGGCCTCCTCATCACGCCGGTCGTTGTCAGCATCCTCGCGGTTCCGGTCCGCCCGCTGCTCGAGCCGATCTCCCAGATCGAAAGCACCGTCTTTACGCAGGTGTGCATGGCGATCGGAACGATGCTCGTCGCGGGTGCCTATCTCTCGGTGACCGACCGCGACCTGTCCTTTATCGACGTGCATCGACCGACGCTGCGGGACATCGGCTGGATGATCGGCGGACTGGTAGTCCTCTTCGGGGCGCTCTTTCTGATCTCTTTTGTCATGGAGTCGACCGGCGTGGAAAGCGCCGACCACTCGACGACCCAGCGGGCCCAAGAGAGCCCCGATCTAATGCTGGTACTGGTCCCGCTGGCCATCCTGATCATCGGCCCGTTCGAGGAACTGCTCTACCGGAACGTGATCCAGAAGTCGCTGTACGACACGTTTTCGCGGCCGGGTGCCGTCGCCGTGGCAAGCGTCATCTTCGCGGCGGTCCACGTGCTCGCGTACGCCACCGCCGGACTGGGCGCGGTGATCGCCAGTCTGGGGACCATCTTCGGGCTCGCGATCGTCCTCGGGACCATCTACGAGCGGACGGACAACCTCCTCGTCCCGGCGCTGATCCACGGTGCCTACAACGCGATCCTCTTCGCGAACCTCTACTTCGTCTACGGCTGAGGACTCTCGACCGGCGGCTGACTGAGTCGTAACCGACTGCGACAGAAACGATCGCGGACCGCGACCGCGGGCTACGACGGGTTCTTCCGTGCCAGTTCTGACCCACAGATCGGGCACCGATCTTTCTCCTCGTCGAACTCGCGACCGCAGCCCTGACACTGATACTTCCAGTGGCGCTGTTCGTCGATCCCCTCTCGGGCGATCACTTCGACCCCGACGTTGAGTTTCTCCGCGACGTTTTGCATCGCGTAGTCGTCGGTCACGAGGGTGGCGTCGAGTTCGAAACTCGCCGCAACGAGGCGAATGTCCGTTTCCGAGAGAACGTCGAGGTCACCGGATTCCCGGGCCGCGCGCTCGACTTTCTCGGTGGTGTCCTCGTTGGGAATGTGGATGTGCATCCCGGAGCCTTCCATCGCGTCGTAGCGATAGGCGCTCTCGTCTTCCAGTTCCTCGCGGACCAGCGGGATAGTTGCAGTCTGTTCTGTCGTATGGAAGTCGTGGATAAAAGCGGAGGAGTCGAGAACGTACATACCGTTAGCGCTGGACGACGATGTAGTCTTTCACCGCTTGGACGCGGTTGACGGGAACGAGAAACCGACCGGCGTCGTCGCTGTCGAAGTCGACTGCGCGGCGGGAGAGTTCCTCGTCGGGCTCGATAACGAGATCGTGGAGTTTGCCGGATTTCAGATCCATCGTGATGTTGTAGAGCAATCCGAGCTCGGTGCCGTCGGACCCCATGACGGACTTCCCCGAGAGGTTTTCAGCGAGTATATCGCTCATGCATCCCCGTACTTACTAATCGGTATTAAAGACCACGGGGAACGCGCACGGACGACGGAATCCCGGCCCCGCCGAAACGGACCGACCTGTGGCAGTCGTGACCGCGGCTCCCGCCCCAGCGTTCGGAACGCGGATGACGATGGGTTTAACTACGGCGCTACGGACGATTTAGGTAAGACCTTCTCGGGTGGTTCATCATGTCGGACACGGATACACGCGACCCCACATCTCTCAGAACGCCGATCGTCGCCGTCCTCGGACACGTCGATCACGGCAAGACCAGTCTCCTCGATAAGATCCGCGGCTCCGCGGTCATCGAGGGCGAAGCAGGCGCGATCACCCAGCACATCGGCGCGACCGCCGTCCCGCTGGACATTATCTCCACGATCGCGGGCGATCTCGTCGACCCGGACGATTTCGACCTCCCCGGCCTCCTCTTCATCGACACGCCGGGTCACCACTCCTTTACCACGCTGCGATCCCGCGGGGGCGCGCTGGCCGACATCGCCATCCTCGTCGTCGACGTCAACGACGGCTTCCAGCCCCAGACGCTCGAGGCCTTAGACATCCTCCGGCGGTCCGAAACCCCGTTCATCGTCGCGGCGAACAAGATCGACACCGTCCCGGGCTGGAACGCAAACGAGGACTCGCCGATCAACGACACCTACGAGTCCCAGTCCGATCGCGTCCGCGAACGGCTCGACGAGAGCCTCTACGAGATCATCGGCAACCTCTCGGACGAGGGCTTCTCCGCCGATCTGTACTGGCGGGTCCAGAACTTCCAGCGTAACGTCGGCGTCGTCCCCGTCTCGGCGATGACCGGCGAGGGCGTTCCCGACCTCCTGACCGTCATGATGGGCCTCTCCCAGCGCTACATGAAAGAGGAGATGGAGATCGACGTCGCCGGCCCCGGCGTCGGGACCGTCCTCGAGGTCAAAGAGGAGAAAGGGTTCGGGACGACGATCGACACCGTGCTCTACGACGGGACGATCCGCTCGGACGATCAGATCGTCGTCGGGGGCCAAAACGAGCCGATCGTCACCGACGTGCGCGCGCTGCTCCAGCCGCGACCCCTCGCGGAAATCCGCACCGAGAGCCGCTTCGAAAAGGTCGACGAAGTGTCGGCCGCCTCGGGGATCAAGGTCGCCGCGCCGGAACTCGCCGACGCCATGGCCGGCGCGCCGGTCCGGGTCGTCCGCGACCGCGACCTCGACGAGGTCATCGCGGAAGTGCAGGCCGAACTCGCGGACATCGCCGTCGACACCGCCGAGGAGGGCGTCGTCGTCAAGGCCGACACCCTCGGCAGCCTCGAGGCGATGGCCGACGCCTTGGACGACGCGGAGGTGCCGATCGTTCGGGCCGAAGTCGGCGACGTCGCGCCGCGGGACGTCTCCGTCGCCTCGACGGCCGACGACGGCAAACAGAAGGCCATCCTCGGGTTCAACGTCGACGTCCTCGACGACGCCGAGCAGCGCGCGGGGATCGAGGACGTGACCATCTTCACCGACGAGGTCATCTACCAACTCATCGAGGAGTACGAGGAGTACGTCGAGGGGATCGAGCAGGCCCAGCAGGACACCATCCTCGATAACATCACGCGACCCGCTCGGTTCCGCATCCTGCCGGATCACACCTTCCGCCAGAACGACCCCGCGGTCGTCGGCGTCGAGGTGAACTCCGGGACGGTCCAGAACAACGCGAACGTCGTCAAGTTCGAGGGCAACGAGCCCGACCGCGTCGGGCAGGTCAAGGGGATTCAAGAGCAGGGCGAGGACGTCGACGAAGCCCGCGCGGGCAACCGCGTCTCGGTCGCCATCGACGGCCCCACCGTCGGCCGCCAGATCGAGGAGGACGACGAACTCTGGATCGAGATCCCCGAGAAGCACGCGAAGATCTTAGAGCAGGAACTCGCGAGCGAGATCCCCGGCGACGAACTCGAGGCGCTGAACATGTACCTCGACAAGCAGCGCAGCCGGGACCCCTTCTGGGGGAAGTAGTATTTTTGCGTAATCGATTGTGGTTCGAATTCAATACTTTTGGCGATCGTTCAGTTATTTTCCTCTTTTTTGATATATGGGTAATTCCTTCGATCCATACTCTTCGTGGCACGCCCGGGTTCGTCTAATGACCCCGCCGGTCAAAGATGGGTTACGGGGAAGGTTATCAAAGGTCCTCAGGGGTGCATTTAACCTACATGCGTAGAGATTTTATGCAGATACCAACCCCTCCATTCCCATAACACAGGTACGATAATTCGTAAATATCCATTCCTTGGACATTTATATGCTTGATGTGTGACCAACTAAATGATGAGCCAGCACGAGGCCCAAACAAGAACAAGGTTAGCTTCTGCCCATCTAGATACAGAAGATCTCAGAAGATTGGAAGAAATTTTACACAACGCTGGCCAAATACGATCCGAAGAGATTGAAGTCGAGTGGGGGGACTATAATAGAAAATATGATAGCCTGGACCAATTTCTCAGTGAACCTCGTAAACCTAATTTCATTTATAAATATGAGTGGACGATTTTTTATGAAGACCAATACCTTTCTATAGATTCTCTAAGTTCTCGGTGGTTCCACACGAGAACAAGTGCCTATATAAGTGGAAATGAGAACTGGGTTCGGCAAATGGAACAGGACCTTTCAGGATTCTACAGTCGCGGAGGATCTCGTATCAGAACGTTTCTTGGTTCCTTCAAGGTTATAGCAATACTAAGTGCTATTCTGGCTATACTTCAATTAAGTGCAACAGCAGTAGTCGACTCACCATACTCCACGGCACTCTCCGCCTTCCAAATAATTGCAGTAGCAACCCTCTGGTTTGGGGTTCAACCCGCCTACCCATATTCTGCACTAGAATTTTCGGAGAAATCTGCGTTTACCACATCAAAAAAGATCCTTGCACTAGCATACTCGGCAGTTCTATTCTTTGGCTCTCTTGCCACTATCTACCTTGCACTAAACCAACTCTGAAAATTTCCAATATATAAACAGGTGCGATTTTTAACCCGAGGCTTGGGCTGATTTTACCTGCGATCCATCGACTCTCCAGGTCGCCTCGAGATCGCGGTCACCGACGGTGACGTGGAGATCGCTCATACGCGCAATTACGACCGGTCGACACTTCCCGGTGACGACCGCGGCAGGGTATCAGACCGCGGTCTCGACGCCGCTCGAGTCACGGCTCCGTTGCTCGTTCGCGGGCGCGCTCGAGTCGGCCCGGCGAGTTCCGGTATGAGAGTTACCACACAGCAGGTCGTAGGTGGTGTATGCTCGTCCAGCTCCGCCAGTACAAGCACGAGGAGGTCCAGTTCGACGACAACAGGACGACCGGCGAGTCCCAGACCGAAGACACGGTCAACCCGGAGGCGGAGGACTACTTCGGGGAAGAGATGGACGATCTCGACGTCGAGACGTGGGACACCGTCGAGCACGAGGACGATCCGATCCAGCGCCGCTCGCTCACGATCGACGGCGTCACCGCCGTCTCGGTCCCGCGGGAGCCGACCGACGAGGACGATCCGGATCTCCCCGGACAGACGCTTCAGTTGCGCATGGGCGGCGGGATCGAAAACATCGCACAGGCCGAAATCGTCGAGGTACAGGACCTCGAGGTCGAGGAAGAGGCGGCCGAGGGCAAGGCGTCGCAGGACGGCGAATCCTACGGCAAGGAATCGATGGACGACGAGCCGTAGGGCGTCCGCTCGAGGCGGCGTCCCTTTTTGGACGAACGTCGACTCGAGGAGGCGGTCGTCGAGGGAACCCGAACCGGCGGGGGATGACAACCTCTGTCGGAGTCGATGCAGTCCCGAAATCGTTTTCAAGCGGTCGCGCGCACACTCGGTATGCCGACGGAATCGGACACTCATTATGACCCCTCGCTGGGGAACAAGTTCATCTTCGTCACCGGCGGCGTCATGTCGGGACTCGGCAAGGGGATTACGGCCGCGAGCACCGGCCGACTCCTCAAAAACGCCGGGTTCGACGTCACCGCGGTGAAGATCGATCCGTACCTGAACGTCGACGCGGGGACGATGAACCCCTACCAGCACGGGGAGGTGTACGTCCTCGAGGACGGCGGCGAGGTCGACCTCGATCTCGGGAACTACGAGCGGTTCCTCGATATCGACATGACCTCGGACCACAACATCACCACGGGGAAGACCTACCAGCACGTCATCGAGAAGGAGCGTGCGGGCGACTATCTGGGCAAGACGGTCCAGATCATCCCCCACATCACCGACGACATCAAACGGCGCATTCGCGAGGCCGCCGAAGGCACCGATGTCTGTATCATCGAAGTCGGCGGCACCGTCGGGGACATCGAGGGGATGCCCTACCTCGAAGCCCTGCGCCAGTTCGCCCACGAGGAACCCGAGGAGAACGTCCTCTTTACCCACGTCACCCTCGTTCCCTATTCGAAAAACGGCGAGCAGAAGACCAAGCCGACCCAGCACTCGGTCAAGGAGGTCCGCTCGATCGGCCTCCAGCCCGACGTGATCGTCGGCCGCTGCGAGGACCGACTCGACCCCGAAACCAAAGAGAAGATCGCGCTGTTCTGTGACATTCCCACCGAAGCGGTGTTCTCGAATCCCGACGTCGAGGACGTCTATCACGTCCCGCTGATGGTCGAAGACGAGGGGCTCGACCAGTACGTCCTCGAGCGCTTCGGCCTCGCCGACGAGGCGCTGCCGCCCGAGGAACGAACCAACGACTGGCGCGAGATCGTCACCACCGAGAAAGACGGCGAGATCGACATCGCGCTGGTCGGTAAGTACGACTTGGAGGACGCGTACATGTCGATCCACGAGTCGCTGAAACACGCCGGCTTCGAGGCCGGCAGCGACGTGAACGTCCACTGGGTGGCCGCCGACGAACTGAGCGACGGCTACGACGGCCAACTCGAGGGCATGGACGGGGTCATCGTCCCCGGCGGTTTCGGCATGCGCGGCTCCGAAGGGAAGATCCGGGCAGTCCAGTACGCCCGCGAGAACGACGTTCCCTTCCTCGGGCTCTGTCTGGGCTTCCAGATGGCCGTCGTCGAGTACGCCCGGAACGTGCTCGGTCTCGAGGGCGCACACTCCGCCGAGATGGAAGAGGACACGCCGCACCCGGTCATCGACATCCTGCCCGAACAGTACGAGGTCGAGGACATGGGCGGCACGATGCGCCTCGGCGAGCACACGACCGTGATCGAACCCGAGACGCTGGCCTACGAGCTCTACGGTGACACGTCCTGTTCCGAGCGCCACCGCCACCGCTACGAGGTCAACCCCGAGTACTTCGACCAGTTCGAAGACGAGCCGCTCGTCTTCTCCGGGACCGCGGGCAACCGGATGGAGATCCTCGAACTCGAGGATCATCCCTTCTTCGTCGGGACGCAGTTCCATCCCGAGTACACGTCCCGACCCGGACAGCCGAGTCCGCCGTTCCTCGGATTGGTCGAGGCCGTCCTCGAGCGGACCGAAACCGGAACCGAGACCGACGGCGAGGCCGCGGATACCGACGCCGACGCAGAAACCGAGGTAACCCACTGATGGTAGACACCGAGACGTTCGTCCCAGACGCAGTCGCAGAGATCGACGAGGAAATCGACGACGCAAACGCCGTCATCGCCCTCTCGGGCGGTGTCGACTCTTCCGTCGCCGCCGCGCTGGCCTACGAGGCCATCGGCGACCGCCTCACGCCGGTCTACGTCGACACCGGCCTGATGCGGAAAGGCGAGACCGACCAGATCCGCGAGACCTTCGACTACATGGACTCGCTGCGGATCGTCGACGCGAAAGACCGGTTCCTCGAGGCCCTCGAAGGCGTCACCGACCCCGAGGAGAAGCGGTCGGTCATCGGCGAGCAGTTCATCCGGGAGTTCGAGCGCGAGGCGAAAGACGCGGACGCCGACTTCCTCGTCCAGGGGACGATCTACCCCGACCGCATCGAGAGCGAGGGCGGGATTAAGTCCCACCACAACGTCGGCGGTCTCCCCGAGGTCGTCGACTTCGAAGGAATTGTCGAACCAGTTCGGGACCTCTACAAGGACGAGGTCCGCGAGGTCGCCCGCCACCTCGGCCTCGACGAACTCGTCGCCGAGCGGATGCCGTTCCCCGGTCCCGGCCTCGCCGTGCGGATCATCGGCGAGATCACCGAGGAGAAACTGGCGGTGGCCCGCGAGGCCAACCACGTCGTCGAGGAGGAACTCGAGGAGTACGAGCCGTGGCAGGCGCTCGCGGCCGTCATCGGCAAGGCGACGGGTGTCAAGGGCGACAACCGCGTCCACGGCTGGGTCGTCTCCGTGCGCTCGGTCGAGTCCCGCGACGGGATGACCGCCCGCGCACAGGAGATCGACTGGGAGACCCTCCAGCGGATCCAGTCCCGAATCACGGGTGCCCACGAGAACGTCGCCCGCGTCGTCTACGACGTGACCCACAAACCGCCCGCGACCATCGAGTACGAATGAGCACCACTACGACCGCAGTCGTCGCCGGTTCCGACGAGGACGGCATCGCAGCGGCGCTCGAGGCCGAGGGCGTCGACGTGACCCGGCTCGAGGGCGTCATCTCGCGCCCGCAACTCGAGGAGGCGGGCGTCGTCGCCGCCGACCTGTACGTGCTGACCGATATCGGACAGGCGACGACGATCCCGATCGTCTGCGACCTGAACGAGGACGTCCGGACCGTCGTCTACGCCCGGCGGACCGTCCCCGAGTTCGTCAAGGGACAACTCGACATCGCGATCGACCCGCAGCTGATGGACGCGAGCGTCGTCGCCGACGAACTCGTCGCGTGATGCTAACGGCTCGCTGACTGCGACAGTTGTCGGTTTCCGGTGTCGAGTTCCGACCTGGATTCGACTATTTATTGCGCACATTGATAGCTGATGGCAATGGGGGCGGTATGAACTTTCTCGAGCGGCATTTCGGCGGAATAAATTCGGATTGAATCCGGCGGAATTCGGCGTAAGAGCGGTATACCATCACCCTCGTTCAAGTGGCAGCCGCCGCTACGTGGCAATGGAGGTCGACGGGCAGACCCCACCGATGGCACCCACCCCACCACCTGCACCCGCGACTTCCAGCAACCCCACCACAGCACCCTTCCCACCACTGCCAACCGATTCTCGCTGACGCGGGCCCACCCCCACCGGCTCGCGTCGCACCCTGCGATTCTGGCATCGGGGCGCGGCGGTTTCCGCCGCGTCCCGGGGATGACCCATCCCCTTTTGACGCGTCGCGACGGCTGGTAGCCGTAGCTCGGCACTTCGCGACCGACGGATTCGTTCTCGATAGTATCTCGGCGCGGAGTCGGCTACGGCGCGAACCGGTCCAGAACCGGGATCTCCTCGAGTCGCTCCTCGTCGAGCAGGTCCCAGTCGATGCCGGCCGGCTGCTCGTTCCCCTCGGGTCGCACTGTCCGCTCGGGCGTGACCACCAGGTCCATCGCGACGTCGTGGGCCCCGATCGCGACGGCGTCGTCGATCACCTGCCGTTCGTGGACCGTCGTCGCGACCGGCGTCGACTCGTCGACGAGCCCGAGTTCCCTGAGCACGGCGTACTCGAGGTCGCTGTAGCCCTCGCCCTTGCCGATCCGCCCGCCGTCTTCGGTGACCGCAACGCTGCCGGAAACGATCAGATCGACGCGATCGATCTCGTCCGGCCCGACCTGCTCGCCGTATTTCGAGGAGCCGGACACGGTCGTCGCGTCGTCGTAGTCCTCGAGTTCGTCGGGGTCGAGTTTCAGGAAACACTTCTCGTCCCGGAGCCGCGGGACGGCCATGTAGACCGTCTTGCCCTCGCGCAGTGCGCGCCGCCTGACCGGCAACTGCGGCGCGTCGGGATTGGCCTTGATCGTCGTCGCGTCCGTCCACGCCGGCTGCTCGGCCAGCCGATCGGCTGCCTCGCTCGCCCCCGCGAAATTGGGGATCCGGCCGTGGGGCGGGAACGGAAACCGGGCCTCGCCGCTCTCCTCTAGATCGTCCCAGACGCGCTCGCGGATCGATTCCTTCTCGACGCGATCGGCGCCGTCGCCGTCCCCCTCACTGTCGCCGCTTCCATCGGCGGAGCCCACGTCAGGCACCTCCGTCGGCCGCGTCGGCTTCGGTCGGGTCGCCGTTCGCCGTCTCTCCCGCTTCGTCGTCCGGTTCATCCTCGGTTGCGAGGTCGATGATCAACGGTGCTTCGGGGAGGATGATCTCCCCGAGCGCGAGCCGGACCGCGTCGGCGTGGCCGGGCAGACAGAAGACCGGCGTGCCGTCGGCGACGCCGGCGAGCGTACGCGCGGCGACGACTTTCGTCCCCACTTCCTCGTAGGCCAGCGCGGTGAACAGTTCGCCGAAGGCACTCAGTTCCTTCTCTAACAGCGGTTCGACGGCCTCGACGGTGATATCGCTCGGCTCGACGCTGGTCGCGCCGGCGGTGATCACGATATCGACGTCGTCCCGGTCGATCAGTCGCGAGACGATCGACTGGACCTTGTCGTGATCCGCGCCGACGTGTTCTCGCACCGTGATCTCGTCCCCGCTCTCCTCGAGCACCTCGGTGAGCACTTCGCCGGCCGCGTCGGTCTCGAGCGAGTTGCTCGAGGAGATCGTGACGACGCCGGTACAGAGCGTTCCGTCGCCCCCGTCGGCCCCGTCAGCGTCGCTGGCGTCCGTCTCGTTCATACGTCGTCTTCGAAAGCCGGCGGGTAAAAGCTACGCACGCGTCACGCCCCGGGACCCGGGCTCGGCCCCGGCCCCGGATCCCGGTCGCGGCCCGGGCTCGAGTCGGCGTCGTGCATCGGGTCCGAATCCGGCGACTCGGTCTCGAGGCCATCGATGAGCGACTCGAGGGTCTCGATGTGGTCCTCGAACAGTCGCTCGCCGCGCTCGGTGAGCCGGTAGGTCGTCCGGGCCGTTCCGTCGACGAGTTCCGTATCGACGGCGACGCAGTCCGCGTCTTTCATGCGATCGATGTGGCTGGCGAGGTTCCCTTCGGTGACCTCGAGCGCCGCGGTGAGGTCGGTAAATCCCGTCTCGCCGTTGGCGTAGAGGTGCGCGAAGATACGAAGTCGCGTGGGCTGGTGAACGAGTTTGTCGAATTCCATCTTAATAGCGTGAGAGGACGGCGTAGGTTCCAATGTGGTGCAGTGCGATCCCGGCTCCGAGAGCGGCGTACTCCCAGCCCTCGAGGTGGGGGACGTACGGAATCGCCGCGGAGAGGGCCATGATCCACGCGCCGCCGCCGATGAACGCGTACCGATCGACGGCCCTGATATCGTACGCGGCGAGCAACTGGCCCATGAGGACGTAGCCGACGCCGACGACGGCCCCGGCCGAGACGAGCGCCAGACGGACCGCGTTCGTCGCGTCGAGCGCGTCGAACACCGGGCGGAGTCCGACGATCAGAACGCCGAGACCGGCCAGTACGGCGAGGAACCAGTGCTGCTGGCTCGGCAGCCCCGTGGTCGGCGGTTCGTAGCTCGACTTGAAGCGTCGCTTCGCGAGTTCACAGCAGCCGATCACGCCGGCGAACGCGACGGCGATCCACGGCCGGAACCCCTCGCGGAGCCAGAACTGGACGACGGCGAAGACGATCCCGGTACAGATCCCCTCGACGATCCAGAACCGCCACCAGTAGGGATGCTCCGACGCGAGCCCCATCGCTCCCTTGATCTCCTCGAGGTCGGTCCGGAGCGCGTCCGCGTCGACGTCCTCGGATAGCTCTCGGCTCATCGTGGATCGGCGGCGGTCGTTGTCGACTCACCGTTCGTGTAGTACGTAAAGAGGTCGGTGTAGGTCGGGTCGACGATCTCGAGGGCTGCCTGATCGATCCCCGCAGCGTCCGCGATCGCGTCGCGAATCGATCCGCTGTCCGCAGTGGCTTCTTCGTACCGCTGTGGGACGAAGCCGCGAACGTTCCCGGCCACCGCGAACGGGGCTCCGTCGACGGCGTCCGCGAGGGCGCTCGCGTTCGACGCGCTCGTCTCGAGGACGGGCGGGACCGACGCCAACAGTTCGTCGGGCGGTCCCGTCGCGACGATCCGGCCGTCGGCGAGGAAGGCGATCCGATCGGCGATGTCCGCGTTCATCGGCCGGTGGCTGGCGACGACGATCGTCTTCCCCGCGTCGCGTTTCTCGCGAAACAGTTCGTGGATCGTCGGGATCGTCGCGAGATCCAGCGCCGCGGTCGGCTCGTCGAACAGGTACAGCGGCGCGTCGATACTGGCGGCGATCGCGAACTCGAGTTTCCGGACCATCCCGCCCGAGTAGTCCGCGACGGATTTCTCGAGGTCGTCGGCGATCCCCAGCCGCTCGACGTGGTCGCGCCACTCGTCGGTGAACTGCGGGTGCAGCCGGCGGTAGAAGTCGACGTTCTCGCGGCCGGTGAGATCCTCGAGTGCGAGCGCGTCCTGCAGGAGGAAACTCGTCGTGTCCGAGCGGGCCGTCGCCGGTTCGCCGAACACCTCGACGCTGCCCGCGGACGGCGTTTGGCTGCCGGCGAGACAGGAGAGCAACACCGACTTCCCGACGCCGTTTGGCCCCATCAGGACGAGGAGTTCGCCGTCCTCGACCGTGAGATCGACGCCCTCGAGGACGCCCGCTTCGCCGAAGGACTTGCTGACACCGCTGACGGTCGCGACCGGATCGCTCACGGCAGCCACCCCTGATCGTAGAGCGTTCGGTTCACGAGCATCGTTCCGGCGACGATCGCGAGAACGGTGTACGCGGCGAGCAGTGCGAGGAACGCCGGCCCGGTCGGCATCGCGGGCGGTGCGACGCCGAGTTCGGTCCAATTCTCGGCCGGGACGAGGTGGGAGACGAGCAGCCGCGTCGGGAGCGTGTTCGGGAGGAAGTTCAGTACCGGCCCGTCGATCGGCGACTGTGCCGGAACGGTCCCGTTGAGCCCGGTGAGGACGAACGCTCCGACGGCGACGAGCGTAGTCGTCAGCGACGCGACTCGCTCGTTGCCGGCGACGACGACGAACGGGATCGCGACGACCATCCAGAACAGACAGGTCAACGCGCCGGCAGCGAGGGCGATCGGCACCGATTCGGGGCCGCGGAGCCCGTAGGACGCGCCGGTCGCCAGTCCGGCGGCGATCGTCGCGGCGAACGCGCCCCCCGCGAGGACGAGCCCGGCGGCCATTCGGCCGGCCAGTTCGGCCGACGGGGCGATCGGCATCGAGCGATAGGCCACGTAGCGTCGGTCCTCGAGGTCGGTCGCGAGCTGATTGCCGAACAGATACAGACAGACGAACATCGATCCGAGAACGCCGGTCCCGATGGAGACGCTCGCATTAGCCACCGGCGACATCTCCGCTCCCTGCGTCGCCTGAAGCAAATACATGATCGCTGGGAACGCGATCACCCACGTCAGCATGAGCCAACTATTCCGGACCTCCCGGAGGCTCCGGCGAGCGAACGCACCGGCCTGCTCGAGCCAGACGCGCCGACCCCCGGTCGATCTCCGTTTGGTGCCGCGCGTCTCCCGCGTATCGATTGCCATCGTCTCGCGTCGTCCCGACGGCGGCCTGACAGATAATCCTTTGCACCGCAAAGTCACTTTGCAGTATAAAGTGAGGTTCCCGCCGGCCGTCACATGCTGGTAGCCCAACTGTTATGGACGCCGTTTCCGTTGGCTCGGTATATGCAGGCAGTCCAATTCGCGGAGCACGGCGACACGGACGTCATCGAGTACGGCGAGTACCCCGACCCCGAGGTCGGCCGGGACGAGGTCTTGGTCGACATCAAGGCGGCCGCGCTCAACCACCTCGATATCTGGACGCGCCGCGGGATGCCGGGGATCGACCTCGAGATGCCCCACGTGCCGGGCAGCGACGCGGCCGGCGTCGTCGAGGAGGTCGGCGAGGACGTGACCCGTTTCGAACCGGGTGATCGCGTCGCGCTCTCGGCCGGCGTCGGCGACCTGCGGATGGACGATCCGACCCTCGATCCGAAGTTCCATATCATCGGCGAGCACGTCCAGGGCGTCCACTCCGAGTACGCCGCCGTCCCCGAGGACAACCTGCTTCCCGTCCCCGAGGGCGTCGACTGGTCGGTCGCCGGCTCCAGTTGCCTCGTGTTCCAGACCGCCTGGCGGATGCTCATCGAACGCGCCGACCTCGAGGCCGGCGAGTCGGTGCTCGTCCTGGGGGCAAGCGGCGGGGTCGGCCACGCCGCCTTACAAATCGCCGACTACGCGGGCGCAGAGGTGTACGCGACGGGGAGCACGGAGGAGAAACTCGAGTACGCCGAGGAACACGGCGCGGACCACGTCTGTAACTACGAGGAGGAGGACTTCGCGGACTGGGTCTTGGAGGAGACCGACGGCCGCGGGGTCGACGTCGTCGTCGAGCACGTCGGCGCGCCGACGTGGCGGAACTCGCTGAAGAGCCTGACCAAGGGCGGGCGGCTCGTGACCTGTGGCGGCACCGGCGGCGGCAACCCCGAGACGGACATTCCCCGCATCTTCTGGGAACAGCTCACGATCATCGGGTCGACGATGGCCACGCCAGATCAGGTCGACGACGTGATGGAACTCGTCTGGGACGGTACCTTCGAGCCCGCGATCCGCGAGGAGCTGCCGATGAGCGAGACGGCACGCGCTCACGAGATCATCGAGAACCGCGACGGATTCGGCAAGGTCGTCGTCCGCCCGGACAGCGAACTCTAGGCCGACGACCGAGACGGTCGCCACGCCTTCGGCTCGAAACTGTCAGGGGAGGCAACCGTGAGGGCTTTCACGACGCGCTCGAAACCCCCAGTAGTGACCTCGAGCGACGACGGCGGTTACGTCCACGATCCAGCGACGTTCGACGCCGACGCGGACGGCGAAGGGGGAGCCGACGGGCCGGCGGCGGCCGGCCCCGACGAGGAACCGGCCCACCCGTCGACGGCCGACCGCGAGTTCGACTGGCGCGGCTGGACCCTCGTCGGCGTGCTGATCGTCGCGTTTCTCGTCGCTCCGACCGCGATCTACCTCGTCCCGCCGGGCGCAGAGGGGTATCGCTTTGCGCTGCTAATTTTGCCGCTCGCACCCGCCGTCTTGCTCGCGATTACGGCCGTCTGGGCGACGACGCGGCCCTGAAGACGAGTCTCTGCGGCGCTTCCTACTCTCTCGTCGATCGGCGCGAAAAGAAATCGCTTCGTTACGCTTGCGCGTCCGCTTCGCAGACGTCCTCGAGCAGGTCGAGGACGGCCGATCCGTCGTCGACATCCCGGGCGGGCGTCTCCTCCCGGTCGACGTACGCGGCGAGCTCGGTATAGATTCGATCGGCCTGCGAGCCGGTGAGTCGTTCCGTTCCGTCGCCCGCCTCGAGCGTCTCGATTCCCTCGAGTACCCACTCGGGCGGCGTTCCGTCCGCGTCGAGGGCCTCGTCGAGGCGGTTCGACAGGACGTGGTGGACGACCCATTGTTCGTCTCTGGAGAGCGTGACTTCGTACGTCTCGGTTTCCGGTTGTGAGGAGCTCATTTCGTCAGACGGGACCGGGTTCGTCGGTCCTCACCCATCGCTACGAACAGCGGCATAATAAGCCTTGTTACCGCATGCCATAGTTGCTGGATTCGATCGCCGGTGTCGATCGCACGAATCCGCACGGGACTCGAAGCCGATCGATCGTCCGTGTCGGGGCTGTGGACAGTCAGTCGCTCGATCAAAAGCTACTAACAGAATCGCGACCAGTGAACACACAGAGCGACGCTGATGGACTTCGCGACGTTATCCGGGGAAATCGCGACCGGCCGCATCGGGCACGCGCTCTCGCGGCTCGTTCCCGCGACGCCGATCTGGGAGCGCGAGTGGGACGTCTGCTGTGTCCTCGACGGCTGCCGGCTCGATCTCATGCGCGAGGCCGCCGCGGCCGGCCACGAGACGCTTCCCGACCCCGACTCGGTGGGTTCGCTGTGGTCGGTCGGCTCCCAATCCGCCGAGTGGATGGACCGGACCTTCGCCCCCGAACACCGCGAGGCGATGGCCCGGACCGCCTACGTGACGGGCAACCCCTTCTCCTCGCAGTCCTGCGAGCACATCCTCGTCACCTCCGACGAGGTGCTCCCGCTCACGGCCGACGATTTCGGCGTCTTCCACGAGGCGTGGCGCGAGGAGTGGGTCGACGACGACATCTCGACGATCCCGCCCGAGCCGCTGACCGACGCGGCGATCGCGATCTGGCGCAACCGCGAGGAACTGGGCGTCGACCGCGTGCTGGTCCACTACATGCAGCCCCACGCGCCCTTCCGGTCGCGGCCGGGCTGGTTCTTCGGCTCGGCCGATATCGAGCACTGGGGGCAGTTCACCGACGGGGAGGACGACGACGAGGAGGTCGATCTCGCGGACCTCGAGCCGGCCGAACGCGAGGCCCTCGAGGCGCTGGCGGAGGCCGAAGCCGAGAGCGACGAGGACGAGACGGACTCGATGAACGATCCGTGGATGCGCCTGCGCGACGGCGATCTCTCCTTCGAAGCGGTCTGGGACGCCTACCTGGACAACCTCGAGTGGGTGTTAGACGACCTCGCGCGCCTGCTCGGGAACTGCGACGGGCGGGTCGCGATGACCAGCGACCACGGGAACGGGCTCGGCGAATTCGGCGTCTGGTCGCACCCGCCCGGAACGCCGGTCCCCGCGCTCCGGCGGGTCCCGTGGGCGGTCCGCGACGGACGGGATACCGGAACCTGCGATCCCGCGCTCCCCGAGGAGATCCGCGAGGGACGCGGGGCGGGAGCGGGCGATTCCGACAGCGGTGACGAGATCGAATCGCGCCTCGAGGCGCTGGGCTACCGGTGACGAGCACTCTTCGAGACGCGATCTACGCCCTTCGCAAGGCGCGGCTGGGCCTCGAGCGCCGGCGACTCGATTACGGCGCGGAGACCGACGAGCGAGCCGAGCGGCTGGCCGCGGTGCTCCCGGCATCCGTTTCCGAACTGCGGGACTACGAACGGGAGTACGACGACCTCGAGTGGTTTCACGACAGCTACGCCGACCGCGTCGAAGAGATTCACGAGGCCGGCGTCGCCACTGACACGACCCACTGGCGCGACGGCGCGACCCTCTACGTGGTCTGTCGCGCGCTCGAGGTCGAGACCGCGGTCGAAACCGGCGTGCTGTTCGGCTCGTTCGACGCGCATATTCTGGCTGCGATGGCGGAAAACGGTGGTGGGACGCTGCACGCGGTGGACCTGCCCGGCGGGCCGCCCGGTCCCTTCGAGTACGGCCATCTAATTCCGGATCGCTGTCGCGACCGCTGGCGGCTTCATCGGGGGGACGCGCGTGAGGTGCTGCCGGCCCTGCTCGAGCGCGTCGGGCCGCTCGATCTGTTCTTGCACGATTCGGACCACCGGCTGCCCCACATGCGCTTCGAGTACGAGACGGCGCTGTCGCGGCTCGAGCCCGGCGGGGTCCTCGCGAGTCACGACGTGCGGCTCTCGCGGCTGTTCGATCGATTCACCGACGCGAACGGGCTCCAGTCGTGCGTGGTCTGTGATACGGGGATCGCGCGGCGGCCGCGCTAGCGTTCGTCTCGACTCTCCGTCTGGTCCGCTCGCTCCGCTCGAGCGGTCCTCTCGCCCGCCGCGTCGCCGTGCTCCCCGCGCAGGTCACAGAGGACCGCGAGGCGTTCGGCGCGCTGGATGAGCAGCGCGCGCCCGGCACCCGTCAGCCGGTAGGCGGGGAGTCGGCCGGGCAGTCCCTCGCGCCTCGCGACGAGGTTGCGGGCGACGAGCGCGCGCAGGGTCGGCTCGAGCCGGGCGCGACTGACCGTCGGATACCGGCGCTCGAGCGTCGCGATGATCCCCGCGGGAGACCGCGGGCGGTCGTCGCGCTCACAGCGGGCGACGGCCTCGAGACAGTCCCGTTGGAACCCGGTGAGGTCGACCCACGCGCGCCGGCCGTCGGTTATTGGGTCGTCTGGGGGCGATGCGTCTGCTCGAGCGGGAGGTTCAAGGTCCCGCGAATCGTCGTCGTGCATGGCTTTCGGTGGAGTACGGAAGCCACGCGGGCCGGTGTTCTGGCACCGGGTCCGCATTCTCTCTCGAGGACCAAATCGGGTAGATGTGGGTCCGTTCTGCTTCCGTTGACCCAGACAAAGATCGGATACTACTTAAAATTGATTACGGTACCGTAATTCAGAAATACGGTATCGTATTCACTTGATGACAATAATGGTTCTAGCACGAGTATTAGCATCTAATCGTGTCGATTCGAGAACGACCAAGTTGGATGTCGCGTGAAGATTTCCGTATCCTCGAAGCGTTAGGTGACCCCGAGATTCTCACAATACAATCGCCTGCGATAATCGCTTACAACCTCGATCTGACCCGTCCCCATGTCTCAAATCGTCTTTCTCAGTTCACACAGCATGGTCTCGTAGAAAAAATAGAGGATGGACGATATCAGATATCGGACCGAGGTCGCGCGTATCTTGAAGGCGAACTGGCTGCAGGAGAATTCGAATCCAACAAGAAATTCTCATAAACCACCGTCGATTCCCTGCTTATGAATTCGCTCGAGTCATCCAAGATCTCTCACTCTTCAGCCAAATCTGCTGAATGGTGAACACGGCCCTAAAGTCCTGGTTTTGACTCATTGAACGGTTCGTTTCGGACCAAATCGACAGAACGTATCGGTCCCTCGGAGAGGAATGGCGGATTCAGTGTGGACCGGTCTGGGATATGGACACGTCGAGACGCGGTTTGTGTGCATATTCCCAATGTGGATCCTATTGACGTGTAATCCTATATGGAAGCATCCGAAATGACCATGATAAAAGCATGGGAACAGTCAAAAAATATATAAATATTATACATCTATTTGAATATTTTAACTCCTGAATTATCAGGCTTCGTCTTGTATACTCTGTGGTCGATATTACTTGTGTCAACATTTTCAGGATGAATAGCGTACACTGTCGGTCCTAAAGAAGACATACCTGCTGCGTACCCTTTCTCTTCCATGTTTTTTATAATACGTTCTGAAGTAGGTTGCAGACTAATTTCTCTTCGTTTGAATCCCCATCTTTGAATTTTTTTGGTAGAGTCCCTAAAGGCGTTAAAATCACCCTCTAAAATTGAGGGTAGGAGTTTCATCAGGATTATTCGAGCTACCTTTTCTACTTCTTTTTCCGGGATGGGACAAAATTCATCGAAAATCGACACCTCCTTGGAACCATGTGCCCCTTCACCTTTTGGTAGAATTAAAGCGATCTCCCAATCTGGGAAGTCCAATCGAGAAGTAACTGGCGGTGGAGAAGCAGGTGAGTTTGACGATGGGAGAAAGTTGCCTTTCTCCTCTGATGAATGTCCACCATCTAGGATAAATCCTCCTCCTTCAAATGCAGCTGTTCCTATGCCAGATGTCCCTCCTCGGCCAGTTATCTTCGCAATAGTATTAATAGAGAGCTCTGCATCATTTAGCTCCGAAACTGCGATTCCACCTGCAATAGCAGCTTGTGTACCAGAACCCAGACCAACGTGTTGGGGGATCGCTTCTTCTATCTCGATGGAAACAGGACTTCCATTAAGATATTTTTGTACAGCCTTTGCTCCTTCTTTGATTCGATTCGATAGTGGTCCATTAACACAAAAGTTCCTTGATTTGTTCACATTTAGCGTAATAGAAGGACTATTCAGTGCTAATCCTATTCCACCATCGATACGCCCTAATTCACCGTTCATATCTATCAGACCAAAATGTAGACGGCTTACCGTTTCTATTTTCATTTTGTATCCTCATAATCTGTTGCTCAAGATTTAAGTGTTCAGGGAATAATTGTTGTCAGAGACAGCGACTGCGGTGTCCTATAACTCATCCAGCATGAATGAGAACATTCCTATTCTATTTGTTACGACAAGCAAACGAAAGTACGACCATTTAGCTTATTTGGGAGAACGAGAGGATATCGACGTATATCATGTCCCAAAGGAATATGAAGAACTTCAACGAGATAATCTCGATCATCTCCTATTTGATGCGATACAAAGAGAAGAGCTCGATCAAATCCGTGATTCGTTTTTCCTTATTGAACAAACATCAGTCTTCTTTGATGCATATGATGATGATCAGGGATATCCTGGGCAGTTCTTTAAAAGGTGGTGGAAGAACAATTCTGAAGCAAAACTGAAATCAGAACTTAGTAAGGAACGTGGTGTCCGCATTGAATCAGGTCTCGCTCTGAATATTCCTCAACATGACCCTCTCATATTCATAAATGAACAGACAGGTCGTGTGAGTTTTGATGGAGAAATACGTGATGGGAATGAAGAATATTCTTGGTTGAGCGCCGAGGATTTCAATCTATATTTCATCCCAGATGGAGCTACCAAGGTCTATAATGAAATGACAGTTGAAGAATCGCTCCAGTATGACTTCCGAAAGCCCAATCTTGACAGAATATGTCCTCGGATTAAGGAATATAGTTCCATTTTGAATGCCGAAATATCAATGGAATATTTGAAAGAAGAAGCCGAAAAACATGGTACCGTAGATAAGGATAAATCGTCCCGCCAATCACGCCTTGATTTCGACTATAATACATGATCCTTTGTATAGTCGGTCCAACGTGTGCTGGAAAGACTACCTCATCTAAGTATATTTCTTCTAATAAGGATATAGAGTACGTAGAGGCTAGTGACTACGTAAGGCAGTATTTTTCTGACATGGATGATAGAGAAAAATCACGTGACCGATCAAATGAAGAAGAAGGGCTGACTGAGCTTGTATCTGATAAATTTGAAGAAAGGGGAAAGGCCTTTTTTGCGAAAATGGTCTGGGAAGACATCAGAGACGTGAATTCGGACCAAATACTCATTTCCGGATTCAGAACAGTAGAAGAAGTTGAATACATACGGTCGGTGAATAGTAGCGTGATATGTGTAGGAATTCACTCAGATAGTAGAACACGGTATCAGAGGTACCTAGAAAGAGAGGAAGAAAGCAAGAAGACCTATAAAGAATTCATCCAAAAGGATTTTATTGAATATGAATTTGGGATTGCTGGACTCCTTTCAAGTAAGTGTGATTTCATAATTATGAATGATGGTCCTATGGAACATCTTTATGAAGAAGTCGATGGGAAGATAATTGCCCCGTATATAGAATAGCGGTTAGAACGATTCTATTACATTAATATGCGCATCTGGAACGTCTAATATTCGGTATATTACATCATCTATTTTGTCCCAATCTTTCTGAGAGACTAGTCTTATCATCTCGTCTCTTTGTTCGGCAGTATATATACTAGGGTCAATTACAGGGATCTGTTTTAGGTCCCGTTTCATTTGTCGCCAGTAGCCTGTGCGAATCTCCGGCATAGAGGATTTAAGCAAATATCGGAACACGGATGAATTTAGATAGCCGATCAGAAGCTCTAGATCTCCCTCATAATATATCGAGTAACAGGTGTTATGAGAAATGGATCCCTCAACAATAGCAAAACGATTATCAGAGGTTACATCTGGTGTGATAATTCGTCTCTTGGTTTCTTGATTATAATCAATCGTATCGTGAGTTTCGTACCACCGCTTATTTCGTTCTCGCACACAGTATCTGTCTTCCAATTTACTCTTATATTTTGATAGATAGCTCTTTGTTTTCGGATATTCGCTGATATTTACGACAGATTTATCATGTCGATAGGGATTAATTATATAAGAATCGTCCCAAGAGGTACTTCCTTTTTGCACATCACGTCCGCGAATGACTGGTACTAAGATATCATCTTCCAGTTTATTCGCTGTCTGTTTATTTATTATAAATACATCATCAGCTGCTGTTGCTATCCCTGCGCGAATGTCAATTGGAAGCTTATCAAACCTAATTAACTTGTCTTCGAGGGCGGATTTTACCTTCTTGATCTCTGGTTTCTGTAAATCCCACGCGCTTTGATCAAGATCCGATTGATTATATTCTACGCAATCCATACCATTGTCAAAATGCACCAAATCTTGGTCAAATACACTAATTTCCGAAAGGTCATCAGTTTCGGCCGTGCAGTAGTAGAAGGAGTTATCAACCTGATAACGAGGGAATGATTTATCTTCCTTTTCAAAAATAGTTATTACTGGATAAGCATCAACTTTCGGAAATGGGTCATCTTCCAAATCAATTAGCGCTTTGATATGGGTGTCAGATAATATTTTGGATCGAAGTGGTTCTCCGTAATCTGCTCGGAAAAAGCGGTCTGGCGTCACAAAGCCGAATTTACCACCGTTATTTAAGAGATCGATCCCACGTTCAAAGAACACCGAATAGAGATCGTATTTGCCTTTGGCAGTTTCATATTCTGACCGGTAAATGTCGTCAATTTCAGGCTTAATTTCGCTATTCTTTATATAGGGGGGGTTTCCAACAATAAAATCAAATCCATCAATACCATAGTTAAATGTGGGGAGGAGAGAGTTATCATTATAGAATTTGAGTTCAAGAACAGGATCATTCTGGTCTAGCAACTCTATTTCTTCGATAAGTTCATCAATGACAACCTGTGCAGTCCGCCATATGGCGATAGAATTTAAATCCGACGCATAGACGTTCTCTGTAATCGTATTTACGATAGTCTCTGCGTCCTCTGGATTAGAGGGATCTAGTCCTTTTTCAATTAATCTTGAACGGATCCTTCGAACAATTTCTCTGATAAATGAACCCGTTCCGCAGGATAGATCTATAATAGTTCTATCTTCAATATTAGCTTCCTTATTGAATCCAATATTATCAAGAATAAATGTTACAATTTCAACCGGTGTATAGACATCCCCGACGCCTTTAATCGGATGACCCTGATAACCGTCTAAGTCATCCAATTTCGGAGGATTGTTCTTCACCTCCTCAATAAGGTCTTTAGTCACTTCAAACTTATCTGGGTTCTCGCCAAACTGAAACTCGTTACTCATCTATTTCTCGACTATATTTTTCCCAGTGTTCCTCAAAGTTTCTTTTATAGCCCTCTGCGAGCGACTTATTAACATTCGATAGAAAGGTAGTAGTATTCCTACTTGGTTGTTTGGCAAAGTATGGGCCTGTGAAGACCTTATCATCGACTCTGAAGTAGTTTACGGGTAAGCCTCTATAATATCTTACTTCTAGATTGTCAATATCTCTGCCAATGAATTCTTCTGAAGAATCACGGATTTGTTCCTCAAGATTGGCATAATCAGAATCCGCCTCTCCATACCAGTCACATACTTCTGAGTCAGGGTCAAGAAGCAACAACTTTATTTCTACACCTTGTCTCCCTAACTCTTCTAACTCGTTCCCTAAGTCAGTTTGGAAGCGGCGCAATGAAATTGCTTGTATGTGGAGACACCCAGTACAGTCTAAGAGATAATTTCTATATCTCTCCTTATCAGCTCTACCTTCTTGAATATCTAAGAGGCCCCATTCGTCGACAATACGAACAGCTTCTTCATACCTCTTCTCCTTTCTCATATAAAAGTAATAAACAAATCCAACAAGCCCACTAGCAAGCACTGCAGAACTAATAGAACCTAGTGATGACCAAAGTTGGTTATTCGGATTAAGCACATGTATTACGAATATTACAGATCCAGCGAGAATTAATAGTGCGTTCCCAACTAAATAATTCTTCATCGATTCTGGAATCCTATCTAAAGACACTAACAGGCGATACTAATTTCTACATATTAATTACTTTTGTATTGTATGTTTGATGATTGGTCGCAACTGCTCAATGCTAGCTATGAATAGTTATCATCAAACCATTAAGAATCCCGTATAGGAAGAACAATTGGTTGAGCTGAGTTACTTTCCAAGGTTTTCACTATCTCCTTGAGAAAGGTGTCCTCTTACTTCCGCTGTCGCGGTGCAGGCGGTGTATTTTGATGATGTGGCTTTCGACACACAGGACTTATACGACCGAACCAGTCATTCAGATAGCGGATCAGTAAACAGATCTGCTGCCTCCGACAGCCCCGACAACGCATCGGCAGCCAGCACCGCGGCCCCGCCGGTCCACGTCGGCCGCTCGCCGGGCCAGAACGCCTCGTCCTCGAACTGGTAGCCCGTCCAGAAGACCCCCTCGTCGTCGGTCCACTGGAACAGCCACTCGTAGATCTCACGCGCACGCTCCACCCGCCCCACTGCGGCAAGTGAAACCACGAGTTCGCAGGACTCGGCGACGGTCACCCACGGCTCGTCCGCGACGCAGCGACAGCCCAACCCGTCCTCGAGGAACCGATCCATCCCGTCCTCGAGCCGGTCCCGCGCCGGGTCGCCGGTGATCACGCCACAGAGGACGGGATAGAACCAGTCCATCGCGTAGCGGGACTTGCTCTCCCACGTGCGGTCGAACCGGTCGGGTCGCTCGCGGATCGCCTCGCCGAGTCGGGTGCGGGCCTCGAGCCACCGGTCTCGAGGGGCGTCGCGCTCGAGTTCGGCCGCGATGGCGGCCCCGCAGGCCAGACTCTTGTAGAGCGAGGCACAGCCGGCGATCAGGGCGTCCTCGTAGACTGCGCCGTCCGCGCCGACGGTCCAGTAGATCTCACCGGTCGGGGCCTGCTGGCGACACGCGAATTCGAGGGCGTCCCGAACCGTGGGCCACAGCGACTCGAGAAAGTCCCGGTCGCCGGTACACAGGTAGTGGTGCCAGACGCCGACGGCGACGTAGGCGCTGCGGTGGGTCTCCTTGCGCGGCTCGTCGCCGTCGTGGGCACCCTCCTCGCCGTCGGCGTCGCCGTAGGTCGCCCACAGCGCGCCGTCGTCGTGTTGGGCGTCGGCGATCCAGCGGTACGCGCGCGCGGCGGCCTCGCGGCGGCCGGCGACCGACAGCGCCATCGCGCTCTCGACGTGATCCCACGGGTCCGCCGGCCCGTCGGGGTACCAGAGCACGAGCCCGTCTGATCGCTGGACGCGCTCGATGTAGTCCACCGCGGGCTCGAGCCCCCAGTCCGAAAGCGACGCCCGCGGCGAGCCGTCGCTCACGCCTGCCCCTCCAACTCGAAGTAGTAGACGACGCTCTTGCCCAGCGCGGGATCGAGCGCCCGCTCGAGCAGTCGCACCGGCCGCGGCGACTCGAGCACGTCCCACTCGAGGAAGCGGTCGTAGGCCCGCAGGGGCAGCGGCGGGTCGCCGCGCTCGTCGCGGTCCCACCAGAGACACTTCAGCCACCAGTACGGCGAGTGTAACGCGTGGGCGAAGTGACTATCAACTCGCCGGAACCCGCGCCGTTCGACGGCGGCCCGCAGCTCCTCGCGGTCGAAGATGCGGACGTGACCGCCCTCGACCTCGTGGTACTCGTTGGACAGCGCCCAGCAGACCCGTTCGGGACCCTCCCGCGGGACGCTGACCGCGAGCGTTCCCCCCGGCGCACAGACCCGCCGGAGTTCGTCGATCGCGGACTCGTAGTCGGGGAGGTGCTCTAACACCTCGGTACAGCAGACGACGTCGAACGCGCCGTCCTCGAAGGGGAGTCGGAGCGCGTCTCCCGAGAGAAACGTGACCGGCACGTCCGACTCCGGGGCGATGTACTCCTCGTAGTCTTCTCGGGCCGCTTCCAGATTCGACCGCTCGAGGTCGAGGCCGACGACCTCCGCGACGTTCTCGAGGGCGGCGGCGTGGACGTGTCGGCCTTCACCACAGCCCACGTCGAGGACGCGCATGCCCGGCGTCAGCGTCAGCCGGTCGAAATCGATCGTCTCCATCTCAGGTCCCGTTCCCCTGCGTTTCGATCGCGTCGCGGTACGTTCGAACCGTCTCTCGGGCTGCTCGTTCCCAGTCGAACTCCTCGACGATTCGCTCCCGGCCCCGCTCGCCGAGTCGCCGGCGGCGCTCGTCGTCCGCGAGCAGGTCGCGGATCGCCTCGGCCAGCGCGTCGGCGTCGCCCGGTTCGACGAGGACGCCGGCGTCGCCGACCACCTCCGGCAGCCCGCCGCCGGTGGTCGCCACCACCGGCACGCCACAGGAGAGCGCCTCGCCCGCGGGGAGGCCGAAGCCCTCGTAGATCGAGGGGACGACCGCCACGTCGGCGGTCCCGTAGAGGTCGACCATCCGCTCGTAGCTGATCTCGCTGTGGGTCTCGATCGCGTCTTCGATGCCCAGTTCCGAGACGAGTCGGTCGCAGTCGCCGCCCTCGTCGAACTCGCCGACGACGACGAGTTCGGCGTCGATCGAGTCCCGAACGGCCGCGAACGCCTCGAGCAGGTGCCGAGCCCCCTTCAGCGGGACATCGGCGCTGACCGTCGTCATCACGCGCAGTTGCTCGGCGTCGCGGTCGACGGGCTCGAACAGGTCGGTGTCGATGCCGTTGTGGACGACGCGGATCGAGTCGGGATCGGCACCGAAGTCGGCGACGGTGCGGCGTTTGGCCGACTCGGAGACGGTCAGCACGTGGGGCAGCTCCTGTACGACCTCGCGTTGCATCCGGAGGAATCGGTACCAGCGCCGGATCAGCAGCCGCTCGCTCCAGTCGTCGGCCGCGGCGAGGGCGGCGTCGCGGTCGACGGTGATCGGGTGGTGAACCGTCGCCACGACGGGGTGGCCCCGCTCGCGGAGCGTGTGGAGGCCGTGACAGAGCGACTGGTTGTCGTGGATCACGTCGTACTCGGGATCGCGCTCCTCGAAGTAGTCGACGACCTGCCGGCCGAAGACGTAGGGGTCGGGAAAACCGCCGGTGAGCGCGCTCAGCCACTCGTACAGCGCGAGCGGGTCGCGGAGATAGGACGCCTCGAACTGCCCTAGCCGATCGAGTTCGTCGACGATGTTCTCGCCGGGCAGTTTCACCAGCCCCACGTCGTCGTCGAGTTCGGGGTAGGGTTTCCCCGAAATCACGTCGACGGAGTGGCCGAGATCGGTCAGCGCCCGACTCAGGTATTTCACGTAGACGCCCTGTCCACCCGAATAGGGGTTGGAGCGATAACTCAGGAGACAGATATCGAGCGGACCGTCGGGACGACGCTCCGCCTCGAGTGACGGCTTCGACTCCGTCGTTCCCGCGGCGGTCGTTCCCGTCGCCGACGCGGACGAGGAAATCACACTCCCCGGGAGAAGCCGTCTCAGCGTACCAGTGACCATCGCAGTCTATCCGTCACGTGTAGGCACTCCCCTATAAACCTCCCGCTCGTGTACTGTTTCTTGATAGTGTTCGATCTCGAGACGTGGTCGGCTCGGACGGCGGATGCCGGACCCGAAGACGCCGGTTCCGTCCTCGAGTGCGCCTCTCGCTCGAATCTATCAAAAGCGATGGAAGCCGTTTCCGGGCTGGATAGTTCGACGTCGAGTCAGATCCCGGACTGGTTCGGTGTCGAGGCGGCTCTCGCGGCGCTCGTTATCGAGCGTCTCGACGCATGGCAATCTCGAACCACGGACAGAGTCGGAGCTGTCGGTACCACTCCGGGTTCGAGTGGAGTCGCTCGTAGGGGACCCACATCAGACCGGCGACCTCCTCCTCGTTGGGATCGAGGCTGCGGTCGGAGAGGGTCAGTTGCAAGACGGCACAGACCTCGTGTTCGACGCCCGCGTTCTCGAAGTAGCGCTTGTACTCGAAGCGGTCGGTCAGTTCCAGATCGTCGTACTGGTCGGGGGTGATCCCCAGTTCCTCCTCGAGACGTTCTCGGGTCGCCTCCTCCTGACTCTGGCCCTCGACGGGGTGGGAGGCGACGGTGCCGTCCCAGTAGGTCCCCCAGAGGCGCTTGCCCGGCGCTCGCTGGGCGAGCAGGACGTTCCCCTCGCCGTCGAAGACGAGCGAGGTGAACGCGCGGTGGCGGATCCCGTCGCCCGTGTGGGCGTCGAGTCGGTTGACTAACTCGAGTTCGGTGTCGTCGGCGTCGACGGCGATTACGTCCTGTCCCGCGTTCTCGTGTTGCAGGTCCTCCTCCGGCGTGCTCATACCTCCACAATTACGACGGCTCTTGAAACCAGTATCGTCTCGGCGCGGCTGTTTCGAATCGATAGCGTCGGTGACGCTACCGATTCGTCGGCCCCTCGAACGGCCACAGTTCTCCCCCGTCCGGATCCGGCTGATAGTCCTCGCCGACGGGGATCGTCAGCGTCTCCGCGTCCGTCTCGAGGTGTAGCGTTTCGGTTTCGAGCATCTCGCCGTCGAGACTGTACTCAACTGAGTCCTCGCGGCTCTCGATCGCGAGCGACGGCGTTCGCCGCCGGACGATATGCGTGCTGTCCTGTCCGAACAGTCCCTCCAACGCCGCCCCGCCGACCAGATTCGTCGCCGCGGCGTCCTCGACGATCGTGACCTCGAGCAGGCCGTCCTCGACGTGGGCCTGTGCGGTCCGTGCGCCGGTAAAGCGCCGACAGTTGCCGATGAGGACGAACAGCGCCTCGCCCTCCCACGCCCGCGCCGTCTCGCCGTCCGGCCCCGGGGCCGTCTCCACCCGGAGCGGGAGCGAGTCGAACTCGCCGACCGTCTCGAGCGTGTTCTTCACGTACGCGAGCACGCCCAACTCCGCCTTGCTCTCCGCGGACGTCTCGCCGCTCGCCTCGGCGGTGATCCCGCCGACACAGGAGTTGACGAAGGCCCGGCCGTTCGCCGTCGCGATATCGATCGCTCGTCGCTGGCCCTCCTCGATCACCGTAAAGCCGTGTTCGATCCCCCGAATTCCGATGTTCGTCGCGAAGTTGTTACCCGTTCCCGCCGGGACGACCGCGACGGTCGTCGTCTCGAGTTCGTCCGCCGCGGCCACGCCGTTGACGACGGCGTTGAGGGTGCCGTCGCCGCCGGCCGCCGCGACGAGGTCGGCGTCGGGTGCGGCCTCGCGGGCGAATCGCGTCGCGTCGCCGCCTTCCGCCGTTCTACGAATTTCGAACCCGCGCTCGTCGGCGAGTTCGACGACGGTGTCGACGTGGTCCCCGCTGCCGCTGACGGGATTGAGAACGAGAAGGCGGTCGCTCGACTCCGCGGATGCCATACTGCAGTGCATGCCGGCCGCACGCAAAAGGGTCTGCCCGGCGTTTGCACGACCATGTACGCTGTCGACCTCCACGCGCACACGCGATTCTTCCACGGTCGGCGATCGCTCGGCGACCGGTTCGACCCGCTCGGTGTCAGACTGCTCGCCGAAGCGGCCGACCGGCGCGGCCTCGACGGCGTCGCGACGACCAACCACGATTACTACACGGCGTTCGATCCGTCTCCCGATGTCGAGACGCTGCCGGGGATCGAGATCACGACCGATCAGGGCCACGTCCTCGTCGTCGGGCCGGATCCGCCGGCGGCGACGAAACCCGGGGCGCTCTCCCCCGAGGAGGCGGTCGCGCTGGCCCACGACCGCGACTGCGCCGCGATCGTCGCCCACCCGTTCCGGAACAGTACGGTGCGGGAACTCGAGGACGTGCCCTTCGACGCGATCGAAGTCAACGGCAAACACCCCCGTTCGCGGCCGCTGGTCGAACAGTTGGCCGAGGAACGCGATCTCCCGCTGGTCGGCGGCAGCGACGCCCACTACCCCTTCGAGGTGGGCCGGGCGTACACGGTCGTCGAGGCCGACCGGCTCACGCCCGAGTCGATCGTCGACGCGATCCGCGGTGGCGACGTCAACGCGCGCGTTTCCGAGTCGGGATTCGACCGCCTGCTCCGACGCGGCTACCGGGCGATCCACGAGCGCAAGCACGTGATCGACGCGATCGAGCGGCCGACGCCCGGCGTGGGAACGCCGCCGGGCGAGGAAGAGACCGAAGCCGATTGAGAGACCGGACTCGCTCGGCTCCGGCGACGACTGGCGCTCAACCTAGCCGAGTTCCTCGTCCAGAATGAGCCGCGTCTTCGTGCTCACGACCTCCTCCTGATCGCGGGCTTTCGTGATGAGATCGTTGACCCCGCGCGTGTCCGCGGCGTCGACCACGAGGACCACGTCCTGCTCGCCCGAGACCATCCAGACGAAGTCGACCTCGTCCCACTCGGCCATCCGCTCGGAGACCCCTTTGGTGTCGACGTCGACCGCGACGCTGATCTCGAGCATCGCTTGGACGTTGCCGGTCCGGGTCGAGATGGTAAAGCGTTCGAGGATGTCGTCGTCCATCATGCGCTCGACGCGGTTGCGGACGGTCCCCTCGCTGGTTCCAACCTCGTCGGCGATCTCGGTGTACGGCGTCCGGGAGTCTCGCCGGAGGATATCGAGGATCTGTCGGTCCAGGTCGTCCATGGAGATGCGTACCTACGTGTGACCCGCACTTACCGATTACGAAAATCGTAACTGAGCTTCGAAGACAACACTTATGATGGTCCATCCGATACGTAGATCGTAATGACGGAAGCCTACGTCGCACTGGAAGGCGGTCACGTACTCGAGGGACGTGGCCGTGCAGAAGGGACGGCTCGCGGTGAACTCGTTTTCACAACAGCGTATACCGGTTACGAGGAGAGTCTGACCGACCCCTCCTACGAGGAGCAGATCCTGACCTTCTCGTACCCGCTGATCGGCAACTACGGCGTCCGCGAGGAGCGGTTCGAGGACGACCGCGTCCACCCGCGTGCCGTGCTCGCGAAGGAACTCACCGAGGACGTCGTCGACTGGCTCGAGGGCGAAGGCGTCCCGGCCGTCGACCACCTCGACACGCGGGAGGTCGTCACCGACATCCGCGACGGCGGTGCGATGAAGTGCGGCATCGCCGTCGGCGAGGATGTCACCGAGGACGACGCGCTCGAGCAACTCGAGCAGTGCAAGGCCATGAGCGACCACACCGATATCGGCGCACAGGTCAGCGTCGACGAACCCGAGGTTCACGGCGAGGACAACGACGGCGAGACCGTCGCCCTGATCGACTGCGGCGCGAAGGGCTCGATCGTCGACTCGCTGCTCGCCCGCGACGCGACGGTCCACGTGTTCCCCTACGACGCGAGCGTCGACGCCGTCGAGGCCGTCGACCCCGACATCCTCTTTATCTCGAACGGCCCCGGCGATCCGGTCAACTTCGAAGGAGCGATCGGCCTCGTCGAGGCGTTCGTCGAGGACACGCCCGTCGCCGGCATCTGTCTCGGCCAGCAGATCGTCGCCGAGGCGCTCGGCGGCACCACCGAGAAGATGACCTTCGGTCACCGCGGCGTCAACCAGCCCGTCCTCGACCTCGAGTCCGGGCAGGTCGTCATGACCACCCAGAACCACGGCTACACGGTCGCCGAGCCGGGTGAGCACCTCGAGGTCACCCAGATCAACGTCAACGACGACACGCCGGAAGGGATCGACGGCATCGAGTACGACGTCATCACCCGCCAGTACCACCCCGAAGCGAACCCCGGCCCCGAAGACACCCTCGACTTCTTCGACGACGTGCTCGCTATGGCTTCCGAGCGAGCGGACACGCAGGCGGTTCCCGCCGACGACTGAACGTCGCCACTGACCGCCGACTGCAGCCGTTTTCCTATCCGTTTTGCTGCAACTGATCGACACCGGTAGCGCCGGTTCCGGTTCCATCTCGAGACGGAACCGTCCCCTGCCCGAGTCGATCCCTGGTCCGACGAGATGGCCGCCCGCGAGGCGGGCTGATCGCCGCTCGAGGTTGCGTTCCGCGCTTGCCGTCTCAGAAGTCGCCAGTAATGATGTTCGCGACGCGCTCGCGGTCGAACAGCGTCGCATCTGCGAACGCGTCGGGGTAGATGTCTTTCGCGGCACGTTCGGTCTGGTAAAAGTTGATGATCGGTCCCTGGTCGAGGTAGCCGCCGTTGTACACGGCTCCGTCCTGGACCGCCGTCACTTCGCTCGCGGCGGGATCCTCCCGCAGCGGTTCGATGATCGACTCCCGGAACGCCGACTCGGAGACGCCCTCCTGTCCGCGGACCAGTAGCACGTCGGGATCGACCTCGATGATCGTCTCGAGGTCGACCGTGCCCCCGTCGCCGGTGTAGTGGCCCACGTCGCTGGCCACGAGCGCGTCGGTCAGGCCGAGATCGCGCCACTGCTTGGTGCTGACCCCGCCGTCGTCGAACCGGTAGGGATGAAACTCCGTCGGCGGCAGGTCGGCCGGATAGACGAGCATCGCGTTCGGTCGCTCCTCGGCCGGCAGTCGCTCGTCGATCGTCGCGAGCATCTCGTCGTGGAGGTCGACGAACGCCTCGTAGCGCTCTCGTGCCTGGAAGACTTCGGCCATCAGCTCGAAGGCCTCGTAGAGGTCGTAGTACCGGTAGTCGTGCCACTCGTCGCTGCGTCGCCGGATGAAGTTGCCGAAGAAGGGGCCGAGGGCCGTTTCGATCTCCTCGACGTCGGACTCACTCCAGCCGTACCAGTTGCGCAACTGGTTCGGCTCCATGAAGTGGGCCTCGGCTTCCAGCTCGTAGAACAGTTCCTTATCGACGCCGTTGTCGTTCAGCTGCCGAACCGCGGACTCGTCGAACTCCACGCCCGGAAGCTCGTCGTAGGCCTCCGTCGCGTATCGATCGTGCCCCTGAATCCCGAGCGTCTGACCGCCGCCGAGCGCGAACCCCATGTCCGCGTAACTCGGCAGCAACGCCGTCCACTCCTCGGGCGGTTCGTCGAACTCGACGGCTCCCATCGGTTCCATCGAGACCGTGTACGGGCCGTCGCTCGAGTCGTTCGAGTCACTGGGTCCGTCGTCACTGACACACCCCGCCAAGAGCGCGCCGCCGATAGCCGCTCCGGTCCCCACCAATTGCCGCCGCGTTGTCTCAGTCCGTCGCATACCCACCATGTTTTAGGCTAGCCTAAAAACTATACCGGTTCGGTCGGGCGTAGTTCTGCTGAATTGACGTGAAGAGTCGTCTCAGTTCCCGTACCGGTCCGACTGCGATAGCGAACCGAGCATGAGGGTGACACCGGCGTCGGGTCGGCGATCGCGTTCGCAGTCCGCAATCCGCCCCGGTCTCAGAAGTCCCCGGTAACGATGTTCGCGACGCGCTCGCGGTCGAACAGCGTCGCGTCCGCGAACGCGTCGGGATAGATGTCGTTCGCAGCGCGTTCGGTATGGTAGAAGTTGATGATCGGTCCCTGATCGAGGTAGCCGGCATTATAGACGGCCTCGTCTCGGACGGCTTGGACCTCGCTCGCGACTGGGTCGTCCTGTAGCGGCTCGAGGACCGCTTCCTGAAACTCCGAGTCGGACTCACCGCCGTGATTGCGCACCAGCAACACCTCGGGATCGATGTCGAGGAGCGTCTCCAGATCGAGTGTCCCCCTGTCGGTGTAGCTGTAGTGACCCACGTCGGTCGCGGCGAGCGCATCCGTCAGTCCGAGATCGCGCCACTGTTTGGTGCTGATCCCGCCGTCGTCGAATCGGAAGGGGAAGAACTCGAGGCCCGAGCCGCTGGCCGGGTAGAGGAGCATCGCGGTCGGTCGCTCCTCGGCCGGCGGCAGTCGCTCGTCGATCGTCGCGAGCATTTCGTCGTGGAGGGCGACGTACGCCTCGTAACGCGCTCGTGCCTGGAACACCTCGGCCATCAACTCGAGGGCCTCGTAGAGATCGTAGTAGCGGTAATCGTGCCACTCGTCACTGTGGCGGCGAATGAAGTTGCCAAAGAAGGGCCCGATCTCGTCTCGTACTTTGTCGACATCGGACTGATCCCAATCGTACCAGTGTGTCAATATGTGTGGATCGATGAAATGGGCGTCGGCGTTCATCTCGTAGAACAGTTCCGTGTCGACGCCGCCTTCGGTCAGTTCCACGACGTCGTCCTCGTCGAACTCGATGCCGGGAAGTTCCTCGTACGCGTCGGTCCCGAACCGATCGCGGTCCTGAATCCCGAGTGTCTGCCCGCCGCCGAGTGCAAATCCCATGTCCGCGTACGTCGGCAGCAACGCGGTCCACTCCTCGGGCGGGCCGTCGAATTCGACCTCGCCCATCGGCGCGATCGAGACCGTGTACGTCTCGCCGCTCGAGGTGTCCGTGCCGCCGCCGCTGATACACCCCGCGAGGAGCATCCCGCCGGTGACGGCCCCCGAACCGATGAATTGCCGCCGCGTCGTTTCGCTCGATCTCATCGCCCTCAGATTTTTAGGCCGACCTAAAAACAATATCGGTTGCTGGGTCGTTGCGCCGATCGGCGTCCAACCCTGTGTCGCCGCCGTCGGAACCGTCGTCAGTCAGCTACGCTCCGTCGGTGACGATCTCGGCCACGCGCTCGCGGTCGAACAATCGTTCGTCCTCGGGTATCTCGGGGTAGGACTCGCCGTCCTCGTAGCCGGGCCACTCGCCGAACTGCTCGGGGTAGAGCTGCTTGGCCGTCATCTCGAGTTGGAACAGGTTCATGATCGGACCCTGATACCGCATGCCGCTGGCGACGACCCGGTCGTTCTCGACCGCGGTCAGGTCGCTGCCCGCGGGGTGGGACGCCAGTCGCTCGCGAATGTCGTCGATGGCGTACTGCGACGTGATCCCCCAGATGTGGAGGATGACGTCGGGATCGGCCTCGAGCATCGTTTCGTAGCCGATGTTGCCCCAATCGTCGTCCGGCCAGTCGACGTCTTCGAGCGCGTCGTGTGCGCCGAGCGGTCGCGTTTCGGCCTGCCAGAAGCCGGGCGTGTTGAGGTGGTAGGTGTAGAAGACGCCGTCCCCGAGCGTGACCCGCGCGACCGTGGGCCGTTCGCTCTCGGGGGGCAGGTTCGACTCGATGTGTGATCGGGTTTCCTCGTAGACCTCGTTGAGCGCCTCGTACCGCTCCGCTTCCTGAAAGACGGCCGCGACCTTCTCGAAGAGTTCCCAGAGCGTGTAGTACTCGTAGCTGTCCGCGTAGGCCTCGGCCGGCTCGCTGTGCACGCCGCTGTGGTAGCTGCCGATCCACGGGCCGACCGTCTCGGCGATCTCGTCGATGTCTCCCTCGCTCCAGTCGGGCTGGGTCGTCAGAACGTAGGAGGGATCGAGGAAGTGAACGTCGCTCTCCGCGTTGTAGAGCTGTTCTTTCGTCACGCCGCCGTCGAGCGGGTTCTCGAGGCCGTCCCACTCGAACTCGCTGACGCCCTCGAGCCGGTCGTAGAACTTGTTCATCGTGGTCCCCGACATCTCCGGGGCGAAGAGCGTCTGGACCGCGTCGCCGTGGCCGAGCGCGACCGCCATGTCGGCGTACTGCGTGAACGTGACGAAGGCGTTCTCCGGGACGCTGTCGAACTCGACATCCCCCATCGGTGCCATCGACACCGTATACGAATCACCTTCCCCCGAGTCGTCGCCGGTTCCGTCGAGACAGCCGGCCAGCGCCGCGCTCCCGACTGCGACTCCCGTTCCGAGGAATCCCCGTCGCGTTCGATCGAACTGCTGCGGTCTGTCCATACGCTTTAGGCTCCCCTAACAATTCAAAAAGCGTTCGGTTTAGGCTGGCCAAAACCATCTCGAACTGATACGGTGCGACCGCGAAGCGTCCGCTTTTCCGATCGGCGCGGTCACTCGGCGAACGCGTACGTCACCGTCGCGCTGGCGCTCACGCTGACCGGGTCCGCCTCGATCTCCGTGGGCGGCGCTGCGTCGTCCGCCGCGTCGCCGCTGGTGACGCTCTCCTGTACCGTCCGGACCTGTACGTCGCCGGTCGTTACCGCCGTCGTCCCCTCGAGCGTGACCTCGCGGTTATCGGCGATATGGGACGCCTCCTCGTCGGCGTTTGCGAGCGCGGCGTCGATCGCGTCTTTCCGCAGCGATGAGCGCGTCTCCTCCTGGAGCGTGAAGCTCACCCGGCCGATGTCGTCGGCACCGGCCTCGATCGACGCGTCGATGACCTCGCCGACGCGGTCGACGTCGGTGACCGTCACCTCGAAGGAGTGGGATCCCTCGAATCCCTCCGCGTCTCGCCCGCGTCTCGGGTGAACCCGGTAGCGTCCTTCCTCGATGTTCTCCTCGGGGATGCCGAGTTCGTCGAACGTCCCGCGAAGCCGCTCGGCACCCGTCGCCAGTTCGTCGGTTACGGCGTCGGCGCTCTCGCCCGTGGCCTGCACACCGACGCTGACGATCGCCCGGTCCGGGTCCGCGTCGACCTCGCCGCTCGCGCTGACCGTGATTTCGCCGGCGGCCGCGTTCGTGGCGGCGTCCGAGTCCGGCTCCGCGGAGTCGTTACTACTGAGAGGGTTGCCCGCACAACCCGCGATCGCCGCTGTCAGGCCGATACTCGAGGCCGCGAGGAACTGTCGTCGATCCATGGAGAATCGACTAGCGGGAACGGAAAAAAGCCCACCCCAAGCTCAAAGGGATCTTTCACTCTCGAGTCGCCGATTCGCCGGCAGCCTGCCCGAAGACGTTCGGGGAAACTGGGAGTGCGGTCCCGGCGGTCGAAGACGATAATGGACGGAACCGTCGAACCCGCGGCCGAGATCGATGCCGTCGAGAGCGTCGACGAACTGATCGGCGAGACGCCCCTGATTCGACTGGACGGCTTCGCCGACAACTGCTTCGGAAAGATCGAGTCGCACAACCCCTACTCGGTCAAGGACCGCATCGCGCGGGCGATCCTCGACGCCGCCGAGGAAGACGGCGCGCTCGAGCCCGGCGGCACCGTCGTCGAATCGACCAGCGGCAACACGGGGATCGGGCTGGCGGCCGTCGCCGCCGCGCGCGGCTACGACTGCGTGCTGACGATGCCGTCCTCGATGTCGACGGAGCGCCGGCAACTCCTGCGGGCGTTAGGGGCCGACCTCGAGTTGACGCCCGCCGAGGACGGGATGGGCGGCGCGAACGAGCGCGCCGCGGAACTCGCCGCCGACCGGGAGGACGCGATCCTGGCCCGGCAGTTCGAGAACGAGGCCAACCCCGCGGCCCACCGGGAGACGACGGGACCGGAGATCTGGGCGGCGACCGACGGCCGAGTCGACGCGGTCGTCGCGGGCGTCGGCACCGGCGGGACGATCACCGGTATTTCGGAGTACGTCAAAGAGGAGCGGGGAAAGAGCGAGTTCACGTCGGTCGCGGTCGAACCCGCCGAGTCGCCGACCCTCTCGACTCTCAGCACCGCGAGCCACGACATTCAGGGGATCGGTCCCGGCTTCGTTCCGGACATCCTCCGGACCGATCTCGTCGACGAGACCCGCGCCGTCGAGGCGAGCGAAGCGAAAGCTGCGGCCCGAAAACTGGGCCGCAACGAGGGAGTGCTAGTCGGCATCTCCTCGGGTGCCGCACTGGCTGCCGCCGCCGACTACGCGACCGCCAACCCGGACGACCTGACCGTCGTCGTCCTCCCCGACACCGGTGAACGCTACCTCTCGACTGACCTCTACGAGTTCGACTAAGTCGACGCGAGCGAACCGCTCGATATCACCGCCTCCCGAACCTCCCGACGGCGGTGATAGTCACCGCAGTCCTGACTCTCTCCGTTCCGGAAATCGGGGAATATCCAAGTGTCTCGAGAACGTACCACATGGTGATGGAGCTCTGGGGCTGGCTCATCGGCTACGTCGCGTTGTTCGCCCTGTTACACCTGTTACTGTACTACCTGTACGTCCGGCGTGACGACGAGGACAGCGACCGCGCGCCGTCGTTCGCTGATCCGGATCGTGCGAGCATGCGATCCTCGCCCGGTCCCGACCGCTATCCGCGCGCACCCGACGATATCGGCGACACGGATCGGGTGGACGAGGACCGCGAACCGGACCTCGAGGGGGAGACGATCCGGTGTCCCCACTGCGGCGCGCGAAACGAGGCCGATCAGACGTTTACGTACTGCTGGAACTGTATCTCGGGACTGCGGCAGTGACGGCGGCTCGAGCCCCGGCGACGAGAACCGAGCACTGCCGGCCGTGGCTCTCGACCGGAAATCGAAGCGACGCTGCGTCGCTCCGTCCCGCCTGCTCGACACTTCCTTTGCACACGGTTCGTTCCATTTGTAGAGAAATATAGCCCGATTGATCGCTATCTGCGTTCGATCTGACTAGTTCGACCAGTAATGAACGATTACGCTTTTGGTCTCCAAACAGAGAGTGGTAGGAGACGACCGCAATGTATGGACACGCTCCCCGCGCCTCGCAGTCTCGCTCTCCATCCCTGTATCGCGCCTCGCACGACCCGCACGGGCCGGCGACGCTCAGTACGACCGTCGTTCACGCGCTCGCGGACTGTCTGGGCGTCGACGTGACCGACAGCCGTATCTCGCTGTACGACACCGTCGATCCGGATGCACTAGACGCTCTCTTCCGGCCGCGCCACGACGGCTCGCCGCGAACCGGCGGGACGCTCTCGTTCGTCGTCGAGGGCCACCGCGTGACCGTCCACGGGGACGGCGAGATCCTGATCGAACCGCCCGCGCAGCGCTGACACCCCGGGTCCTGTTCTTACTCGAGTCGTGCGCTCGCCGCGAAAAATCGTCAGTCGCTACGCCGAGAGGTCCGTCACGAGTCGCTCGAGGTGGTCGACGCCGACGACGGCGACGACGTCGCCCGGCTCCGATCGGATCGCCTCGAGTCGCTCGACCATGCAGTGTTCGCGCGTGTCGTCCCGGTACGTGAGCGCGCTGCCGTCCGTCTCGACGCTGCCGAGCAGCGCCTGCACGCCGGCGACGTGCGAGCGCTCGTGGGCGGCCTGTTGCTCCGGCGAGTCGTCCGGCTCGCAGTCGTACTCGACTTGCTCTCCGGGAACGACGGTCATCGAGGTCGCGTGGGTTAGCGTCGCGGCGACCCGGCAGGCGAGCGCCTCGCGGGTCGCGCCGCCGACGCTCGAGAGGACGCGCCGGGCCGTCGCGGGCGAGACGCGGTCGGCGACCAACCGCGCCACGAGCCGTCGGAGGAACGACCAGTTCGGCGCGTCGATCCCGACGTGGTCCGCGTCGGGGGCGGCGCGGATCGCCGCGCTCATCTCGCCGCCGAACCGCGGCGGCGTCGGGTCGGCGGCGTCGCCGTCGCGGGCGTAGACGCGGTACAGCGGCATCGCGACGGGCGGCAGTTCGAGGGCGAGGGTCTCCGGGCCGACGCGCTCGAGGACGCGCTCGACGCGGGCGATGCTGGCGGGGTGGTCGTGGACGACGCCGAGGAGAACGAGGTCGCCGGCGTCGCCGGCGAGCCGGCGACAGAACTGGGGCGTGATCCGCGGGTCGTCGAACGATTCGGGAAAGGACGGGGACTCGTCCATTGCTCGAGTGGTAATACGAGACTACCGGCATAACCCTTCTGTTGTGTTGACTCGGTTCCGAGTCAGGGTTCGGCCGGCGGTTCGCCGCCAATTGAGAACCGTTGCGGCCGCACAAATCGTTCGTTATCCCGACGACGAACTTGCCCGCTCGGCGAGAAAACGGACTTCCATCGCGCTGACCGAATCGAGCACGGGAGCATCCAATATAAACGCACCGTCCGGACGTTCGATTGGGAACGAGTGACGATCGAATACCGACGGCGATAATCGTCGCCACCATCGCTCACTACGGTGGTTTTCGTCGTCAAATCGCGTTCCCGATCGTCACTGTGGTCGAAGCGATTGGGAAAGTTTTATGTAGAATCACAATCAATCATCCGCTCGACTATGAGTCAGCGAATGCAGCAGGGGCAGCCGATGATCGTAATGAGCGAGGACTCCCAGCGCGTCAAGGACAAGGACGCGCAGGATTACAACATCAGCGCCGCCCGTGCGGTCGCTGAAGCCGTCCAGTCCACGCTCGGCCCGAAGGGCATGGACAAGATGCTCGTCGACTCCATGGGATCGGTGACGATCACCAACGACGGCGTCACCATCCTCAAGGAGATGGATATCGACAACCCGACGGCCGAGATGATCATCGAGGTCGCCGAAACGCAGGAAGACGAGGCCGGCGACGGCACCACGACCGCCGTCGCGATCGCCGGTGAACTCCTCAAGAACGCCGAGGACCTCCTCGAGCAGGACATTCACCCGACGGCGATCATCAAGGGCTTCCACCTCGCGAGCGAGCAGGCCCGCGAGGAGATCGACGACATCGCGACCGATATCGACACCAGCGACGAGGACCTCCTCAAGAAGACGGCCGAAACCTCGATGACCGGCAAGGGCACCGAGGTCAACAAGGAGCACCTCGCCCAGCTGATCGTCGAGGCCATCCGACAGGTCACCGTCGAGGACGAGAACGGCGACAACGTCGTCGACCTCGAGTTCCTCAACATCGAGACTCAGACCGGCCGCAGCGCCGGCGAATCCGACCTCCTCGAGGGCGGCATCGTCGACAAGGACCCCGTCCACGACAACATGCCCCGCTCGGCGACTGACGCCGACATCCTCCTCCTGAACGAGGCCATCGAGGTCGAGGAGACCGACGTCGACACCGAGGTTTCGGTCACCGACCCCGACCAGCTCCAGAAGTTCCTCGACCGCGAGGAGAAACAGCTCCGCGAGAAGGTCGACAAAATCGCCGACCTCGGCGCTGACGTCGTCTTCTGCCAGAAGGGCATCGACGACCTCGCACAGCACTACCTCGCCAAGGAAGGCATCCTCGCCGTTCGCCGCGCCAAGAAGTCCGACCTCGAGTTCCTCTCGGAAGTCGTCGGCGCGTCGATCGTCTCCGACCTCGAGGGCGCGACCGAGGCCGACCTCGGCTTCGGCGATGTCACCCGCGACGAGGAAGACGAACTGTTCTACGTCGAGGGCGAGGACGCCCACGGCGTCACCCTCCTGCTCCGCGGCTCGACCGACCACGTCGTCGACGAACTCGAGCGCGGCGTCAACGACGCGCTCGACGTCGTCGCACAGACAGTCTCCGACGGCCGCGTCCTCGCGGGCGGCGGCGCAATCGAAGTCGAACTCGCCTCGCGCCTGCGAGACTTCGCCGACTCCGTCTCCGGCCGCGAGCAGCTGGCCGTCGAGGCCTTCGCCGACTCGCTCGAGCTCGTCCCGCGCGTCCTCGCCGGCAACGCGGGTCTCGACTCGATCGACACGCTGGTCGACCTGCGTGCGGCCCACGACGACGGCGACATCACGGCCGGCCTGAACGTCTTCTCGGGCGACGTCGAGGACACCTTCGAGGCCGGCGTCGTCGAACCGGCCCACGCCAAGGAACAGGCCGTTACCTCCGCTGCTGAGGCCGCAAACCTCGTGCTCAAAATCGACGACATCATCTCCGCCGGCGACCTGTCGACCGACAAGGGCGACGACGAGGGCGGCCCCGGCGGTGCGCCCGGCGGCATGGGCGGCATGGGCGGTGGCATGGGCGGCATGATGTGAGACTAAATTTTGCCGAGGGCGCGGCTTCGCCGCGCCCGCAGAGCAAAATTTAGTATAAAAGCACTCCTCGCTCCCGACGGTCGCTCGTCGGCCCGAACGCTTCGCGTTCGGTGAACGGCGTCGTTCGGGTTCTCTGAACCGCTCACTCGCCGATGCTCAGCCGAGAGTGGATCAACGGGCAGTAATTCGCTCTGAGTGAGGAGTTTTCTCTCGAGTCCGGCTCACTGTCTTTCTATTAGCTCCCTAAGAGCGTGTCATAGAATCCATCTCATAATATCTCACAGCCCGGATCGTTTCCTCGCTCGTAGTTGGTGATGGCAACGACGAGTCGTAGACAGAGCGCAACAAATACTTCTGTTCGTGCGTGAACGTGGCCTTGGGGCGGACGTGCCCGAGGTCGCAGTCCTTGACCGCGTCGTTGGTTCGTTCGACGCCTATCCGGTTGTTGTACGTCTCGTCCAAGATAGATTGCTTCAACTGAACGCCCTCGCTATGTTCCTCGATGCGATCTTCGACCCTGTACCCGATGTCTTTCGGGTCGTCAGTGTTTCGTGGATTGTACGGAGCGATTGGCACGACCCCTGCGGCCAGCAGGTGGTCGTGCCAATCGAGGACATCGTAGGCGCTGTCTCCCAGCATCCAGACCGCCGTCTCTTGAGATGCTTGCTTGGATTGGGTGAATTCTGCTGCAATTGGGATCTTTGAACCGGTTGAGACGATTGTACAACCGAAGCCGTAGTAGTAGTACTCCTCGGCTGTTGGGTCGTAGTTCCACGATGCAGCGTCGTTGTACTGGATCCCTTCGACGTGGGTTGAATCGATAGAGTATGTTGAGTCGAGCAGGCCGCGGACAGCGGCCTGCTCGACGAGCCTGCCGAAGACATCATCAACAATGTGTTCGAGGTCGGTGAGAAAGCGATCAATCCTGTCTCTAGATGGCGGTTTGTCGAGTCCGCAGTAACCAGACAAGGCCGTTCTGAAGTTCTCGTGTAACTGGGCGCGTACCGTAGACATCCTCGTAGTAGCAGTGCAGAAAGCCACGAAAGAGATCTGGTGGCTGATGCACTCGTATTCGCCCCCGGTAGGCGGGGGCGAACACGTCGTACTCCAGCAGAAACTCGAACGCAAGATGATCAAACAGCGGTTCTGTCTCGGTAGCCGCCGCATCCAAGAAGTCGTCTACCGAAGCTACGTCTTGCAGGGCGTTGGTACTGCTGGACACAGTTTCCAAACCCTGCGGCCTCCCACGGGAGGCTTTCCATGATATGGTCTAGTAGCATAATGGTAAGTTTTATACACAGTAAAGTACAAAATATTTATGAATTCATGAATGAAGGCTATAACGACATCAATAGGCGTAGTGTTCTCAAATCAGCTAGCGGTCTTATGGGTGGCAGTCTCATGGCTGGCTCCGCCGCTGCGGCAAAGGACAAGAAGCCGATTGGCAATCAGGAATCCAACAAGTTCGAAAAACTCACAGATTCGATCACGGTCGCCAACGGTAAGGCAAAAGTGAAAGGTCAGGTGAACGCACCTGGGAAGGAAAAAGCGAAACGTCGGACATCTGGGAAGGAAAAAGTTGAGATCTCTGCTAACGGGAAATCGCTCACATTCACTGCCCAAAAAATTGTTAAACAAATGAATGAGGGTGTAGAAAAAGGATACTGGAAAATAAAAAAGAGTGCCGGCGAACTTGACGTTGATCTAACCGAAAAAGGGCGTAGTAAATTTTTCAAGAGTGACAATAATCGCAAAGGTGGGGTCCAGATCCAAAGCCACTGTAATGGGAAATCAGAGATTGACGGCGACGTGGGCTATCTTGATGACGACGCTGTCGATGAGATTCAATGGGGAAGCGCATTAGCTGCCGGCACCTTCACTGTCGCTACTGCGATCGCCGCCTATTTTGGAGCAACTGCATTGGCGCCGATTGTGATGGCAATAGCGGCCGTCCTCGCGTCGTCGACTGCGATCTATATCGGTTTGACTAATGAAGGATGTGGTATTAAAATTGGGACTGAGTCAGAAATCATATCTTCACAGCATTGTGACTGCTAAGACTGGTACTTCCCAACCGACGTAATCCGCTGAATCGTATCGACGAGTTGATCATGAGAAAGTCTGCGTCTGGATGTGTTCAGCATCCGTTTACAGCCGTCGTCCGACCGCGAAAGGGTGGGCGCGACCTGCCCGAACAGTTCACATTCCAGACGTTCTGTGGCTGGATTCGCCACGAACTAGAAGCAGAGGTAGCGCGGCGGTGGAAGATCGAGACGAACGTATCGGCGTTCCGACGCGTACGCTCCGGTCGCGGGCTGACGGCCAGCCCGCGACCTTGGGCCGGCGAGTCTTCAGTAACAGCACTCATCAGAAACCGCTTCAACTCCCTCCTTCACGCTGAGGTCAACACTCAGTTTTCAGCATACCTAAACACTTTATATACCCCACATCAAAATCAAATATGAAATATAATACCGAAAACTCGGTAGTTTCACCGGATGAATTGGGTCCTCGATTCGGCGTGCTCGTCGGCAGCTACGTAGCCGCGCTGATTGCGCCGACGCTTACTCTGTTCACTGTGGAGTATTTGGGCTTGCGCAGCAAAGTGCTTGCATTCGCCGTTCTAGGAACGATCGGTATTACTATCTGTTCTGGGACGGCATTCCTAACAACCGACAACGGACAAATAGCCTCTTGGCTGAACTCAGGTTGGGTAGTCTGGCTCCTCCCGCTTTTCGGACTCGTTCCAATGATAGCTTACCATTTTAGTGTCGTTGAGGTGGTCGCTTTCTATCTCATCGACCCAGCTTCCATCCCCGTGTCAAGTCTCGTCGGTGCGACTGGGTTCCTACTCGGGATTGTCGCAGCTGTGGCAGGTGAGATTGCCATACTCACGGCTCGTAATCGGGTTGCGTCTTCCGCTATCGCATCCGAGAACGTCCTGATAGAATGGACTACCAGGTGGCCGCGGGCTCACAGAATAAAAGTGCAGATATTCACCATGGTCACTGGATTGGTCCCAGTTGGACTACTTTCATTTTGGCTTCCTCCACATCTGACTGTGTTAGCTGCTCTCATTGTCGTCGTCACAGTATCTGGTACAACAAACACACTGCTGTCTGATAGAGCGTATAAGCTTACTCCGGGTGGGTTAGAGCAGCGTCGGAGTGGAAGTGGAAAATTGGTAACCTGGCACCAATTTATACCAAAGTCACAGATGAAATATGTTACAGTATCGGAGAACGATGTGATATTACATCGATCAGGTCTTTTACCGAGTATTCGATTCGATCGAAACGATCTCCGGTTTGATGACGAAGAAATCATCAACAATCTCGAAGAATACCTTAATGGACGAGAATAAGGTAACACAGATTCGTCCCATAGCGTGATAACCCTGCCTCATGGAGCGTCTTCTTGCCCTATCCTTTCGCCTCGTCGTCGCTATCACAAACTACGAACGCGGAGACAATCCGGGAAGCACGATCATCACGATGTGAGAAGGGTTCTATGACACCCTCCCTTAATCTTACCTCGTTTCGTGGCAAGCTGGCAATTCTTTCGTCCGAGACAGATAGGACGACTATGTCGTCACAAACGACCTTCTGCTGGTCGCTGTTTACCTCCGGTATCGTCACACTCGTCCTGAAGGCGCTCCCCGGCGACTCGCTGTGGTGGGGGCTCGCGCTCCTCGCCGTCGGGCTGGTGTTGCTGTACTACCGGTAGCCGCGACAGTGCTATTGCGGACCTAACGGTCAATACCGTCAGTTGCCGAAATCATGGCGGCTTTCCGTTTCGAACCGAAACGCCCTCGCCAGTGAGTACCACCGAAGACGAAACGCCGTTCGATGCCTACCGTGAACACGTCGAGCGACCGCTGTGGCGACTCTTTCAGGAATACGCGCCCGATCGAGTCGGCTGGTTCACCTCAGGGATGCTCGCTAACTTCGTCGCTCGGATGGCGAGTCTCGTTCCGCCGCTGTTGCTGGGGACCGCCATCGACGCGATCTTCACCGGCAACGGCGCGTTCGAGTTGCCGATCGTGCCGAACGCGTGGCTGCCGACCGCACAGATGGCCCAGTTCTGGTTCTCCATCACCGCCATCGCCGTCTCGTTTCTCGTCGTCGCGCTCTTCACGTGGATCTACGGCGTCACCGCCAACCTGTTCGCCCACGGCGTGATGCACGCGGTCCGGGTCGACTCCTTCGAGAAAATGCAACGGTTGGACATGACCTTCTTCGACGACAAGGAGACGGGCGAGGTCATGGCGGTGCTGAACAACGATACCCAGAACCTCGAGATGTTTCTGGACAACGCCCTGATGAACTCTGCGCGGCTGCTGGTGATGGTCGGCGGGATCGCGGGCGTCCTCTTCTATCTCAACTGGCAGTTAGCGCTCGTCACCCTCGTCGCGATCCCGGCGATGGTCGGCTTTACGATCTGGTTCATGCGCGCCGTCGAACCCCGGTACGCCCGCCAGCGCTCCGCGGTCGGGTGGCTCAACACCCGCCTCGAGAACAGCCTCTCCGGCGTCGGCCTGACGAAGACGACCAACAGCGAGAGCTACGAGATCGACCGCGTCCGGCAGGCCTCGCGCCGACTCTACGAGGATACGATGGCCGTGCTCCGGCTCTCGTACTTCTACCGGCCCGGCATGGAACTGCTCGCCGGACTGGCCTTCGCCGGGACCTTCCTCGTCGGGGGGCTCTGGCTCGCGACGGGGACCGCACCCGGCCCGCTCACCGGCACCCTCTCGGTCGGCGACTTCGTTGTCTTCCTCTTCATGACCCAGCGGATCGTCGCCCCGCTCGCCGAGGTGTCGAACATCGTCGACCAGTACGAGAACGCCAAGGCCTCGAGCGAGCGCGTCTTCGGCCTGATGGACATCCCGGTCCACGTCGCGGACCCGGCGGAGCCGACGGCCATCGAACCCGTCGAGGGCCGCGTCGAGTACGAGGACGTCACCTTCGGGTACGAGACGAGCGCCGCGCGAAGCGCCGAAAGTGCCGACGCGACCGCGTTCGAGGAGCCCGTTCTCGAGGACGTCTCCTTCGAGGCCGAACCGGGCGAAACGGTCGCGTTCGTCGGCCCGACGGGAGCCGGGAAATCGACGCTACTCAAACTCCTGCTCCGACTATACGACGTACAGACGGGATCGGTCCGGATCGACGGCCACGACGTTCGGGACGTGGCCCTCGCCGACCTCCGCTCGGCGGTCGGCTACGTGAGTCAGGACACGTTCCTCTTCGACGGCACCGTCGCCGATAACGTCCGCTACGGTCACTTCGACGCGTCCGACGAGGCCGTTCGAGAGGCCGCGAAGGCCGCTCGAGCCCACGAGTTCATCACCGACCTCTCGGAGGGCTACGAAACCCGCGTCGGCGAGGAGGGGGTCAAGCTCTCGGGCGGCCAGCGCCAGCGGATCGCGCTCGCCCGCGCCGTCCTCACCGATCCCGCGGTGTTGATCCTCGACGAGGCGACCAGCGCCGTCGACACCAAGACCGAACTGCAGATCCAGCGCTCGATCGACCGGCTCACAGAAGATCGAACGACGCTCGTCATCGCCCACCGCCTCTCGACGATCCGGGACGCCGATACCATCCTCGTGCTCGAGGACGGCGAAATCGTCGAGCGGGGAACCCACGAGGCGCTACTCGAGGCCGACGGCGAGTACGCGACGCTGTGGACGGCCCAAGCCGGGGACCGCGAGGCGGCGGCCGACGCGCTGGTCGACGGGAACGACTGACGGGCCGATCTCGACCGCCCGACGGATCGTCGGCTCGTCGGTCATTAGAATGTCGTCACTCGCGTAGTCCCGAAAAAGGTCGTTCGAACGGATCGCGTTTCAGTCGTCCGTGACCTCGAGTTCGAACTGCTCGTTCTCGGAAACGGCGTTGAGAACGACGCTCGTGTTCGAGGCCTTGATGTCGGGGTCGGTCAGCAGCTGTTTGATCTGGTCGTTCATCCCGTCGGTGTCCTCGAACTTCCCGATGGCGATCACGTCGTAGTCGCCGGTGACCTCGTAGACGCTGGTCATCTGGCGGTGCTCGCGCAGCGTTTCGGTGACGTCGGGGAGCGCGTTCCCTTCGACCTGCAACTGGATGACGGCGGTCACGTCGTACCCGACCGCGTCGTAATCGATCTTCGGTGTGTAGCCCTCGATCACGCCATCCTCCTCGAGATCGGAGAGGTGATTCGAGACGGTCGTCACGGAGACGTCGAGGTCTTCGGCGAGGCTGCGCAGACTCGCTCGGCCGTCGCCGAGAAGTGCATTCACTAGTTTTGCATCGAGATTTTCGTACGTCATCACATCTATCCTCTCACTGAGCCCTTTAGAACTTTACGAATATGCAGTTTATCAGTGGTGAGAGAAGATTTGCTTAGAACAGCAGTGTTTTAGTAGACGGGTTACGAGGATACGACGACGAGAAAGATGACAAGCGGCAACCTCACTGACACCGAACAGGCGGTATTGGACGAGATCGAGGAGCAAGACGTCGACTTCCTCCGACTGCAGTTTACCGACATTCTCGGCACGGTCAAGAACGTCTCCGTGCCGGCCCGGCAGGCCGAGAAGGCGTTCACCGAAGGCATCTACTTCGACGGTTCTTCTATCGAAGGCTTCGTTCGCATTCAGGAGTCGGACATGCGGCTCAAGCCCGACCCGGACACCTTCGCAGTGCTCCCGTGGCGCCAGAAAGAGGAGAGCGCCGCCGCCCGAATGATCTGTGACGTCTACGATACGTCCACGGGCGAGCCCTTCGAGGGCGACCCGCGCCGCGTGCTCAAGAACGCGCTCGATCGCGCCGACGAGATGGGCTATACCGTCAACGCCGCGCCCGAGCCGGAGTTCTTCCTCTTCGAGGAGGACGAGGACGGCCGCGCGACGACCAAGACCAACGACGCCGGCGGCTACTTCGACCTCGCGCCGAAAGACCTCGCCAGCGACGTTCGCCGCGACATCATCTACGGTCTCGAGGAGATGGGCTTCGAGGTCGAGGCCAGCCACCACGAGGTCGCCGAGGGCCAACACGAGATCAACTTCACCTACGACGACGCGCTCACGACGGCGGACAACGTCGGCACGTTCCGCACCGTCGTCCGCGCCATCGCCGCCCAGCACGACCTGCATGCGACGTTCATGCCGAAACCGATCCCGCGCATCAACGGCTCGGGCATGCACACGCACCTCTCGCTGTTCACCGAGGACGGCGAGAACGCGTTCCACGACGAGGACGACGAGTTCGACCTGAGCGACGAGGCCCACTCGTTCCTCGCCGGAATCCTCGAGCACGCGCCGGCGATCACGGCGATCTCGAACCCCACCGTCAACAGCTACAAGCGACTGGTGCCCGGCTACGAGGCACCCGTCTACGTCGCATGGTCCGACCGCAACCGCTCGGCGCTGATCCGCAAACCGGCGGCTCGCACGCCGTCCGCCTCGCGCGTCGAGGCTCGCTTCCCCGACCCGTCCTGTAACCCGTATCTCGCCTTCGCCGCGCTCATCCACGCCGGACTCGACGGGATCGAGAACGATCTCGACTGCCCCGACCCGGTCCGGGAGAACATCTACGAGTTCGACGAGGAGAAACGCGAAGAATACGGCATCGACACGCTGCCGTCGAACCTCGGCGAGGCCGTCGAGGCCCTCGAGGAGGACGAAGTCATCTACGACGCGCTCGGCGACCACGTCGCGCCGAAGTTCGTCGAAGCCAAAGAACAGGAGTTCGAGGACTACCTCGTCGACGTTTCCGACTGGGAACTCGACCGCTACCTCGAGACGTTCTAAGCCGATAGCCGCCACCGGGCGGTTCCGATATTTTTCTCTCTCTGTCAGTCGTCACTCGACAGGTCGTGTTCGTGGCCCTCGAGCGCCAGCGTTTCGGGATCGAGCGTGTAGTATCGCTCCCACGCTGGGGCGAGACTGACGACGCGAGTGTCAGCGATCTCGGCCTCGCGGTGGCGATGGTGATGGCCGACCAGACAGAGGTCGGGCGAGATCGCCTCGAGCAGGTCGTCGATATACTCGCAGCCGGGATCGTAGCCGTAGGACAGCAGGCCGTTCGGCGCTTCGTGCGTGAGAAAGACGTCGATGTCCTCGAGATCGGTGGCTCGGTCGACGTCCTCGTGAGTGAAGTGGCGTCGTCGGTCACCAGAGAGTTCGCCCCGAGACAGATCGTACTTCGTCGGGGCAAAGTTACCGGAGAGACCGGCCACGCGCAGGCCGTCGACCGTCGCCGCCGTGCTCGCGAGGAGGTGGACGTTGGACGTTGTTTGGAGATCGTCGCCCGCCCGTAGCGCCTCGATCACGTCGAAGTCCTCGTTGTTGCCCGCGATGAACCACGTCGGTGCCGGCAGGTCGTATCGCTCGAGGTCGCCGAGCTGGAGCACCCGATCGGGCTCGAGGGTTCGGTAGAGCTCGAGCAGGGTGTCACACCGGTCGGGTTCGGACGCGTGGGCGTCGCCGAGGACGAGCATGGGTGCACGTAGGAACCCGATCCGGATAGTGTCGGTGCCGGACTCCGCCGGATCGGTCGGTTTCGATCGCGAGAGGTGGTCGCTGCCGTGTCGACCGAGCCGCGACCGACACATTCAGGGTCGTGATTTAGACGTGCCGCCCTCGGAGTCCCCGCTATGGCCGACACGCCAGATATCAATACAGTCGGAACGGAAGACGACTACACGCACGTCCGGTTTCGCGATCCCGATCGGGACGACGAGATACGAACCCCGGATTGGGCGGAGCAGCCGGCGGAGTCGGTCTCCGAAGGCAGCGAGGTTCGCACCGGAACGGTCGGCGGGGAGGACGACTGGGAAGTCACCAGCGTCCTGATCGACAAGCACGTCGGCGAGGACAAAGCGAAAGAGCAGGCCCGCGAGATCGTCGACAAGATCGAGTCCTGATCGGCGTCCGATTGACCTCCGATCGTCTCGGCCCCTCGAACCGAAACTCGCCGTGATCCGGCTTACGCTTCGGCCTGCTCGATCCAGTCCTCGGCCTGCTCCTCCGAGATATCGGCGGCCTCGGCGACGGCCTCGGGACCGGCGCGCGTGAGGTCGTCGATCGTCGCGATGCCGGCCTCCGAGAGCTGGTCGCGGGTGTCGGCGTCGATTCCCTCGACCGATTCGAGGGTGTGCTCCGGATCGGTTTCGATCTTCGTGTGCGGTTCGTCGGTCCCCTGTACCGGGATCTCCTGGGTGACCGCCTCCGCCTGCTCCTCGAGTTGCTGCTGGAACCGCTCGACCTGTTCGGCCTGCCGTTCGAGGAGCTCCTCGACGTCACCGGTCTGGCGCTCGAGTTGGTCCTCGAGTTGATCCTGCAGCTCCTGGGTCTGGTCGAGTTGCTCGCGGAGTTGCCCCGAGAGTTCGTCGACGTTCTGGACCGTCTGGTCCTCGACGGCCTCCGTGATCTCGAGGAGCTGGGCTGTCTGTTCGTCGAGGGTATCGACGAACTCTCCCGAGAGCTCGTCGGCGGAGTCGACGCCCCGCTCGAGTTCTCGCTCGAGCGCCTCGTAAACCTCCGCATGAGTCGTTTTCAGCTGCTCGAAGGTCTCGTCGATGGTCCGGTGGGCCTCGGGATCGTCGTCGCTCGGAAGCATCGCCGCCGTCGCGCTGAGGTAGCCGTGCGTCGCCGCCTGCGCGAGCTCGAGTTGCTGGCGCTGAAGCGACTCCTGACCTTTGAGCCCGGTCAGGGCCATCGTGTCGACGTTTCGTTGGGTGGCCATTCCCTGCTTGAACAGCTGCTGGCTCTGTTTGACTGCGGTTCGCTGGACGTCGAACATCGCACGGATCGGGGATTCTGACTGGCTCATTTCAATGAGGAGTTCGACTCGATCAGGGATAAGTCCCGAGCTTGCAAACCATTAGATGGCTTTGAATGGTATCAGGTGGTGTTGAAATCGGAAAGCCGGTTAGTTTCGGCTCGGGCAATCGTCGCTCGCTGGTGACCCTCGTCCGCGACGAGTATGCGACCTCGATTGAGTCGTTTCTCGTGGGGTTCTCGGGACGTTACGCCACTCGAGGCAACGGGTCGAGGAAAGGAGTCGTGGACTCACTGGTCCGGAAAAGCGGAAGACGTGGCGGCTCGAGCGCGACCTACGCTTGCTGGGTCGCCGATCCGATCTCGAAGATTTCCCGGTAGAGGCTCTCGGCGAGGCGGTCGATGTTCGCCTCGGCCTCGCTGGCGTCGATCGTATCGCCGATGCCCCGCCACTCGACGGACAGCCGAGCGATCGGGACCAGTGCGATGCCGCCGATGACGATCTCGCCGTCGGGGGTGTGGACTCGCCACTCGGTCTGCATACCGTTCGAGGACCGCGTGACGTCCTCGATCTGCCCACCGGCCGCAGCCCACCGCTCGACGAGATCGTCGGTGAGTCGGCGAAGCTTCCGTTCGCCGAGCAGGTGGAGCGCGACGCCGCACCCGGTCAGCAGCGCGAACGCGGCGCCCGCCATCGGGAGCCCGCCGTAGGGAACGTTTATCGACGCCGCGAGACCGGCCGTCACGGCGACCAGTCCGAGCACTCGCGCGTCGACCGCGCTCGGTACCGTGCCGCTCCAGGTCGTCCCCGTAGCGCGGGACGACTGCTCGAGTTGCATATCGACTGGACCTCGCGGCGAGACCCGGGTAGTCGTTTGCCTGTCCCAGTTTTGCGTTTATATGCTCGCCTCGAGACTCACTCGTCCTCGAGTAACGCCTCGTCGCCGTGGGTCTCCCGCAGGGCCGCGAGATCGTCTCGTGTGCCTCGAGTCACGGTGAGCCGACCGGGCCGGCAGGAACCTACTGATAGTCCGGCAGCCGGTCGGACCGATCCGACCCCGTGACGAACGGCAGTTCGGTGCGGGTCGCGGCCACCTCTTCGCCGCCGACCCGAACCGTCAACTCGTCGCTCTCGAGGTCGTAGTCGACGATCGCGAGCGCGATGACGTCGCCGAGCATCGGGCTCTCTCCCGCACGGGTTATCTCACCGACCGAGGCGTCGCCGTCGAAGACGGCCGCGCCGGACTCGGGAACCGGCCGATCCCCGCTCTCGTCGTCTCCGTCGCCCCCTCTCTCCCCCTCGAGGGTGAGCCCGACGAGTCGCCGACTCGGCTGGCCGCGATTCTCGACCCGGGAGACGACCTCCTGTCCGACGTAACAGCCCTTCTCGAAGTCGAGGGCGTTGCGCAGGCCGAGCACGTTCGGCAGCGTCCCCTCGAGTTCGGTGTGAAAGAGCGGCGAGCCGGCCTCGAGCGCGAGGCTCTCGAACGCCTGATAGCCGAATGGAGCGGCGTTGAGACCCTGATTGAGCAGCGTGTCGTGGACCGCCGCGGCGTCGTCGGCGCTACAGATCACTTCGTAGCTCTCCTCGCCGGTGAGCGCGTCGGTGCGGATGACCGAGACGCCCTCGTCACCCATCGTCCCGCGGACGAACGAGTAGCGCTCGTCGGGCGAGCCGGCACCGTTGAGCACGCTCGCGATCTTTTCGGTGGCCTGCGGGCCGTGGATTCCGAAGACCGCGTAGTCGTCGGTCGCGACGCGGATATCGACGTCCTGAATGAACACCTTCTCGGACCACTCCTCGGCGAGGGGCTCGGCGGTCTCGGGCTGGGTGAAAAGCAGGAGTCGCTCGCCCGCGTTGTAGACGTAGAGTTCGACGTCGATCCCGCCTTGGGGGTCGAGCACGAGCGCGTAACACCCCTGCCCGTCCTCGGTCGGGACTCGGTTCGAGACGACGTTATCGACGTACTCGACGCGGTCGTCGCCCTCCACGACGATCACGCCGTAGGCCGCCTCGAGCAGCCCGACGCCGTTGCGGACCGCCCGGTGGGTTCGCTCCGGTCGGCCGTAGTGTTCGACGACTCGCCGGTCGGCGCGCTCGCCGAAGGTGGCCCCGTGATCCTCGTGGATGGACTCGATGACGCTCATGCCTACTCCCTGGGGCCTGAGCGTATCAGGCGTTTCGATTCAAAAAGGGATCCGCTCGCGGAGCCACTCCCCGATCGACTGCTCCCCGTCCTCGTCTTCCGGCTCGTCGGGAACGACCCGCTCGGCGGGCTTGATGACCGTCTCCGAGCCCGAGTCGACGACGATCAGGTCGTCCTCCTTGAGCGTCGACAGGGCCTCCTCGAGCTCGTCGATGTCGACCTCGACGGCCGCGCGGAGCTCGAAGACGGTCATCCCGTCGTCGGCGCGATCGACCAGCGCATCGAGTACCGCCACCTCCGTCCGCTCCCGGTTCCGGTACTCCCGCTTTGCTCTCATCTGTGTTTCCATTCGACCACATGGGATTTGACGTTTGCCGTTCCCCCCACGCTGTGCGGTCGCGGGTCCACGAGACCCATCGGATCGTCTCGAGCAGGCGCTCCTCGAATTGCAGACTCGAGTCAGCCGCCCGACCGGACCGCTCGCGTGACTGTCACGGAACTGTGACTAACAGGCAGCACGTTTTTTATGGGATGGCTCGGTACGGTGGGACAATGGTCCTGCGATGTTCGCTGCTCGGACACGACTTCGGCGAGTCCGAAGTCGAACGCGAGCGCGAAGAACGGGGCAGTGAAGTCGTCGTAACCGTCCAGGAGTACGAAGAGTGTGTCCGCTGTGGCGAGCGATCCGTCATCAGCGAGAACACCGAAGTGACCAGCCTCACCGCTGGGACGGACGCCGGCGACTCGTTGCCCGACGAGCCCGAAACCGAACCGCCCGAATCAACAGCCGACACCGATGCCGCCCCCGCCGGCGAAACCGACGCGGACGCCGGATTCATCGATGCCGATGCGGACGACGGCATCGACCTGTCCGACGGTGACGACGCCGAATTCATCGACGCCGACGACACCGCCTCCGACGCCGACGAGACGGATGCACCGCGGCCGGAGCCGTCCCCGGACGCGGCGGACGCCGATATGCCGGCGGCCGACGCCGACACGGACGCCGACGAGGACGCGGACGATATCGACCTCCCGACCGACGAGAACGGCGATCCCGTCACGGACGACGGCGAAATCCTCGAGGACGACGAGGCGTCGCCCGACCGTGATCGAGACCGCGACCACGGCGAGTGGCCCGACTCGAGCGATGTCGGTCCGCCGGTCGGCGCGGAATCGACGCCGGCCGACTGGCCCGACGACGCGGCCGATACCGATTCCGAGGCCGAACCCGCCGGTGGAGCCGCGGACCCCGATCCGGCCGAGATCGACGACGATGCCGTCGTCCTCGATGACGACGGACCGACGAGTACCGTCGGTGCCAGCGGCGACGGCGCCGCCGCGGCCACGACCGACGCGCGATCGGTGACGGCGGAGCCCCCAACTGACGATCGAAGCGACGCCGACCCCGCCGCCGACGCCGATTCGGGAACCGGCATCGAGCGAGCCACGTCCGCGCCGACCCCCGCCGAGAGCGGCGGTGCGCCCGCCGACGACGTTCCGACCGAGTTCTACTGCCCGCGGTGTGACTACGTCGCCGCCGGCGACCGCGGTTCGCTTCGCACCGGCGATATCTGCCCCGACTGCCGGAAGGGCTATCTCAGCGAGCGCGAGCGACAGCGGTAACTCGACCGGGACGGCTCCGAATCTCGTTTTCTCCGCCGCTTGCCGTCCACCGACCGAACACGATTCGACCGATCGAGCAGCCATTGCTGGTCTCGCGTCGATCCGACTCTGCCCGTCATCTCGCGATATTTCCGGTCTCCGCGCTCGAGGACCCATCAGACACCCGAAACGTCGGGTATGAAAAGAGGTAAACACTCCCCCGTGTTTCTTCGAGCCATGAAGGAGTACAAGATGCGTCGCGGCGAATATCTCGAGGAGCGAATTCCCGACATGGAGTCGACCGTCGAGGACTACTTCGGTCCCATCACCGAAACGGAGGAGTACAAGGGCAGCGACCTCTTCGTCATCGGCGAGCCCGACAACCCCGTCTTCGAGAAGGTCGTCGTCGGGACCGTCGAGTACTCCGGCAAGAAGGACAAACTCGCCGTCGAGTTCTACGAGCGCGACCCCACCGAACTCGGCCCCGACGAACTCGAGGCCGCCGGCGAGGCCGTCGACGCGAAAAACGACTTCCTGCTCGAGGCGACCGGTCGCGACGCTAAGTCCCGTCGCGACTCGATGAAGCGGACGGTCGAAGACGATCCGGACCACGATTTCGACTAACGACCTTTTACGCTGCGGTCTATCGCGAGCGGAGCGCGTAGCGCCCCGCTCGCGATGTCCCTCGGCAAAAGGTCGATCAAAAGCACTCCTCCCTCCGTTTCGGCTCGCATAGCGAGCCTTCACATCGGTCGTCGGCCCGCTCGCTTCGCTCGCGGCGGGTTCGGTGGAGGGCCTGCCCTTCCCCGCTGAGCGGACGTTACACGTCCGCGAGGTCGTCGGCGCGAAGCGCCGACTGCTCGGAAGAGCTTGCTCTTCCGTTGGGTCAGCCGACTCACCGCGGATGCGGTGAGCCGGCTTCTGGGCCACGGCCTGCTGTGGACTGCGAACGGCTTCGAAACGGCTTTTATCGCAGCGTCGAATCTCTCGGCCGATGGAAGCACAGGCGTTTCTCGCCGCGACGCTGGCCGCCCACGTCGGGTTCGCGATCTTCGTGACTGCTCACGCGTTCATGACCGAGCGCGACGCCGGCAAGTGGCCGTTCGTAACGCTCGCGTTCGGCTTGGCCGGGATCGCCGCCTACTTCTTCTACGACGAGTCGGCGGACTCGAGTCCCTGAGTTCAGTCACCGACTGCGGCGCCGTCTTCGCCGTCGCCACCGCCGTGTGAGCCGTCGGCCCAGACGCCCTCCGTGAGGTCGATCCCGTCGGTCCACTTGCCGACGACGGAAGCGACGGCGAGGTCGCCAGTGACGTTGTTCGTCGTCGCGATCCGGCCGAGGATCGGGTCGACGCCCGCGACGAAGCCGACGATCTCGAGGGGGAGTCCGACGGCGTTCAGAATGACGGTCAGCATGATGAGTCCCGCACCGGGGACCCCGGCAGTGCCGATACTGATCAGGATCACGGTCGCGAGGACGATCAACTGATCGCCGAGGCCGAGCGAAACGCCGACCATGTTCGCGGCGAAGACCACCGTGACGGCCTGTCTGATCGCTGCACCGTCCATGTTGATCGTCGCCCCGAGCGGGAGGCCGAAGCCGTAGACCGACTCGTCGATCCGCAGGTTCCGTTCGGCGTCGGTGATCGTCACTGGCAGCGTCCCGCTCGAGGAGCGGATCGTAAAGGCCGTCAGCATCGCGTCTTTCGCGCCGTCGAGAAACGAAAGCGCCGACTGGCCGAGGATGCCGACGGTCATCAGGCCCAGATAGGTGACTGCCATGTGGATCGCGATGCCGATCGCGATCACCCCGACGAGCGCGCCGAGTTGCACGATCGCACCGAGCCCCTCGGTCCCGATCGCGGCGGCCATGAGTGCGAAGACGCCGACGACCCCGTACTCCATGACGCCCCAGACGATCTTGAACAGCGCCTGCGTGCCGGCGTCGATAAACGCGAAGAAGCCGTCGATCGCGTCCTCGATCGGCTCTTCCGTCGTCGACTCGCGGACGATCGTCAACGCCAATCCGAAGACGACGACGACGAAGATCGTCGCCAGAATCTCACCGTTGACCATCGCGGCCAGCGGATTCTCGGGGACGATACCGAGGACGACCTCGGAGACGGTCGGTGGCTCGGCCTGCTGGGCCTCGCCACCGGTGAACTCCACGGCCGTTCCGGGGTCGAACAGGTTCGCGACCGCGAGGCCGATCAGGGCCGCGATCGTCGTCGTCGCGGCGTAGAGCGCGACGGTCAGGCCGCCGACCTTCCCGAGCTTCGACGGCGTTAGCTCGCGCATCCCTCCGAGCAGCGTAAAGACGATCAACGGGATGATCAGCATCTCGAGCAACCGCAAGAAGAGGTCACCCAGCGGGCTGAGAACGGCGGCGCGTTCGCCGGCGATGGCCCCGAGTGCGGTCCCGAGGACGAACGCGACCGCGATACGGTAGATGATCGGAATCGATCGATACTGCCCCCACGCTCGTCGCGGTAACGACGTCTGTGCCGTACTCATCGACCCACCCTATGAACGGGACCGATCAACCCGTGTCGTTACCGGTGAGACTGTCCCACTCCTATGACGGTCCGGCGTGACGGGGGCGAGGACGGGACCCGGCCTCAGGCCAGGAAGACGTGTCGCGGTCGGTCCGCGAGGACGTCCCGCCCGAACTCGACGGTCTCCGAGAAGGCGTCGCTCCGGAAGAACGCCATGGCGTCCTCGCGGGCGTCCCAGCGGCTGGCGATGAACATGTCGTTCTCGTCCTCGCGGTTGACCAGCAGATCGGTCTTGCGGTGGCCGTCCATGTCGGCGAGAATCTCGCCGACGTCGTCGAACGTTCCGACGAAGTCACCGCGGTGTTCGGGTTTGACGGTGTAGAACATCCCCATCGTCCCCCACGAGTCGCCCTCGTCGTCGCCGGCCTGTCGGACGATTTCGGGTAACTCGGCGAGGAACCCGGCCGCCGTGTCCGCGGCGCGTGCGGTGTCCCAAAGGCTGACGACCGCCGTCTCGGCGTCGCCGTCGTGCGGTTCGTAGACCGCCGTCTTCACGTGGGTGTCGTAGTGGTCGAAGTTCTCCCGGTAGCCGTCGACCTCCGCGAACAGCTCGTCGGGATCGGCGTCCGAGTAGAGGACGACCGCGTGGACGTCCTCGCCGTGGGGCTGGCCCGCGTAGATGCCCTCGTCCTCGAGTTCGTCGCGGATGTCGCCCTCCTCGTCGCCGTGGCCCGACCCCGAGTCGTCGCCGTGGTGGTGCCCGCCGGAGCCGCCGTGGTGGTGGCCCTCGGCGTCACCGCCGGCGTGGGGGTGAGCCTCGTCGCCCTCGGCCGGCACTCGCTCGCCGGCGAGGAAGGCCCCGAGGTCTTCCGGCGGGAACCGCCGCGCCGAGAGGAACCGGCCGAACTCGGCGAAGCGAGAGCTCGAGGGGTCGAAGCGCATCTCGTAGAGCAGTTCCTTCACGTCGGTCGGGTCGTCGCCGAACAGGGTGACGCCCCACTCGAAGTCGTCGAGGCCGATGCTGCCGGTGATGATCTGGTTGACTCGGCCGGCGTAGTCCCGACCGATGTCCCCGTGCGAGGAGAGGTGTTCGGCCCGTTCGTCGAACGGGAGATCGTACCAGTTGTCCTCGGGGCCGCGGCGCTTGTCCATCGGGTAGAAGCTCACGAACTCGCTGTCGGGGAGTTCGGGCTCAAGCCGGGACTGGATGTAGCGCTCGAGGCCGGCGTCCTCGACCTCGCTGTCCTCGTCGAAGAAGTCCTGGGACATGTAGCCCGAGACCTCCGTCACCGAGAGATAGGAGTCGGCGCGCTCGGTGAACTCGGCGAGTGCCGTGTGTTCGAACCGCCGCTCGAGCGCGTCGATGTCGCCGAGGGTGGGGCGGAGGTGGAGGACGAGCAGGTCGGCCTTGTGGCCGAGGACGGCGAACGTCGCCGAGTCGCCCTCCTCGGCGTCGTCGACGGCCTCGCTGGCCGCGAGGTAGTCGATGCCCTCGTCGATCGCCTGCGAGCGTCGCCGCTCGGGGGCCGCGCGCCACGCGTCCCAGTCGATCGACCGGAAGTCGTGCAGAACGTACCAGCCTTCCTCCGTCTGTGGCGGTCGCCGTCGTTCCATGCGCGTGGGTTGGGTCGGGGACGCTAAGAAGGGCCGGGTTTCGGCTCGATTCTCCCCGCCGTCGCCGCGTCGGTCCCCGCCGAGAGCGCGCCGAATTCGCAGCCCTCGGCAACCAGTTCGACGGTTTCGACCGCGACCGAAACGCTTTACGTCCACCCGTTTAACTCTCGAGATATATGCGGAAAAGCGGGCCGCCGAAAGGACTCATCGCCTATCTCGTCCTCGAACTCCTCGAGGAGAAACCGCGCTACGGCTACGAGATCCTCAAGGAGATCCGCGACATCAGCGGCGGCCACTGGGAACCCTCCTACGGCTCGGTCTACCCGATCCTCTACAAGTTCGAGGAGAAGGGATGGGCCGAGCGCATCGAGCGCGCGGACGAACCCGATCGGAAGTACTTCGAACTCACCGCCGAGGGGCAGGCGGAACTCGAGGAGCGCCGCGAGAGCGGATCGGAGAAGGCTCGGGATTTCGCCGACGTGATCCTCGGCTTCTTCCACGTCTACGCGGCGTTCTCGACGGACGACCGGTTCGAAATCCCGGAGATGGACGGCGAGTGGCACTTCGACGAGGAGTTCAGCCGCTGGGTCGTCGAACAGGTCGTCCGCCACTACGAACACTACTTCGATACCGAGTTCGACCGGATCGACGAGACGGCTGAGGAGTTCTACGAGCGCCACGGCGTCGACACGGACGACTGACCTGACAGACCGACCGCTCTACAGGTGCGTAGGGACGGGTTCGGACGACCGGACTAGTTCTGCCGCGCTCGGACCGAGAAAGCGTACCGGATACAGCACAAAAACACCGGCCTCGAGCCGGATTCCGGTTCGGGGTCGATCAGTTCCCGAGCAGTTGCGGCCCGAACAGCAAGAGCAGGAAGCTCACGAGCATCGTCACCCCGATCGCGGTCGTCACCAGTCGGACCATTCCGCGGGTCGCGTCGACCGGTAACCGGGAGACGATCGCCTCGGTGCTCGTCCGGAGGATGTGGCCGCCGTCGAGGGGGAACGCCGGAATACAGTTGAAGAAGCCGAGCTGGACGTTGATCCAGCCGGTCCAGAACAGCAGGTTCGCGAGGACGAAGACGGTCCCGTCTCCGAACGCGCCGAGCATCCCCTGTGCTTCATAGAAGTTCTGAATGCCACCCGTGAAGCCGGCGAAATTGAACGGCATCGCACCGCTGACGCCGATGACTGGCAGCATCAGCGAGATCGCGATCTTTCCGAGGAAGGTGTCGGTGATCGGCCCGAACCGCGTCTCGCCGTCACCGCCCAGCAGTCCCAGATACTCGTCTGCGGGATAGAGCTGGACGCCGAGATCGCTCACTTCGATCCCGGACATCCCCCGGCTCCCCTGAATCCCGAGGAATCCGGTGTCCGATCGGGGATGCTCGCCGAGGGTCACGTTGTACTCCTCGCGTTCGTCGCCGAAGTAACCAGCCACCTCGACCTGCTGGTCGGGTTCGCTGTCCTCGAGCAGGGCGGCGAGGTCGTCGTACTCGTGGATTCGCTCGCCGTCGAAGCGGGTGATGACGAAGGTCTCGTCGGTCGGGCCGGTTTCGCGCTCGAGCGGGCCGTCGTCGGCGACCGAGACCGCCGCGCCGATCGTCACCTCGCGCTCGACCCGCTCGCCGTCGTTTCCGGGATCGATCGTCAGCGTGACTCGCTCGCTGTCACCGACGGCGTCTTCGAAGCCGCGTTCGGTCGCGACCTGCTGACCGTCGACCGCGCGGATCTTGTCGCCGGCGGCGAGTTCCGTCGGTCCGTTCTCCATCGCCGCGGTCACGAGCAGCGACCGATCGACGGGCACCGTTTCCTCGCCGTTGAGTTCGACGGAGACCTGCTCACCACCGGTCGCCTCGAGCCGATCCGCGAGGTCGTCGTTCCCTTCGACTGCGGTGCCGTTGATCGCCGTTATGCGATCGTTCGGTTCGATTCCGGCGTCCGCGGCCGGGGAGTCCTCCGCGACGCCGCCGACGGCGGCCCCGGGCGCGACGCCGATCGCGCCGACGATCGGCCCGAACAGCAGGGCGAAGGCCAGCAGCGTGACCGCGAAGTTGTTCGTGACGCCGGCGGCGAACATCCGCGTCTGGCCGCCCCGGGAGGCCGATTTACTGCTCTCGTGGTCGGGCTCGACGAACGCGCCGACGGGGAGGATAGCGAGCATCGCAACCCCCATCGAGTCGATATCGATATCCTCGACGCGACAGAGTAGCCCGTGGCCGCCCTCGTGGACGACGAGCCCGACGAGCAGCCCGAAGACGATGCCGGGCGTGGCCGACAGCGGCAGAAAGTCGTTGACGCCGGGGATGACGAGAACGTTGTGGGGTTGTCTCGCGGCTGAACTCGCCGGTTGGGGCGAGGAAAGCGCGACCATCGCCACGCGGATCAGCACCGCGAACATGCTGATCATCACGACGAGCGCGATGCCGACGCCGAAGTTCGACCACGCTCGCCAGAAGCGCTTCGGCCGCGCGAGTCGATCGAGAAGCGCCCGCCCGCGTTTCGTGTGGAACGTGAGAATCGGTCCCTGGGTTCCGATATAGTCGGGAAGATACCCGCCGTTTCGGAGCCCGACGACCGCGAGCCAGTAGAGGAGGAGCCCGATCAGAACCCACGTGAGGAGTTCCGAGCCGTAGATTGCGGGTGGCGAGACGACAGCGAAGGAACCGTGATCCATCGTTACTCTCTCCGGGCGGCGTTCTCAAATGGCTTTTGTCTATCGGGCCGGTCGCGGTCAGCGTTCCCGCCGGAGTCGCCCGACGACGAACTCCCGGTCGACCTTCGCGAGGAACGGCCCGAGCTTCGGCCCCTGCTCTTCGTCGAAGAACAGTCGGTAGCCCGCCGCGAAGAAGTCGCCGACGTCGACGTCGTGGCGCCGCGCCGTCTCGTAGATCTCGCCCTGAATTTCCTCGGGATCGTGGCCCTCATCGATGAAATCGGCGAGGTCGGCCAGCGCGGCCTCGGTGTCCGCGTCGAAGTCGTGCTCCGGGATCTCGGTGCGTTTGAGTTCATAATCGAACTCGTTGCCGGTCCGGCGCGCCCAGTTACGCGCCTGCTCGACGCGCTCGAGGGCTCCCTCGACGGCCCACTCCGGGGCGTCCTCGGGGATGTGGCCCTCTCGTCGGGCGATCTCCTCGCGCAGGTCGGGGTCGTCGGTCATCCCGAGAACCGCGGCGAAGGTGTAGGGGAGCCGAATCCGCTCCTCGCGCGGTTCATCTACGACGAACGGGTAAACCCGCTCGGCGAAGGCCTGCTCGTCCTCGCTCGCGTCGACCTCGCCGAAGTAGGTCGCCTCGAGCCGGTCGAACTCGTCGACTAACTGGTCTAACCGTTCGATGCTGAAGTCCCGCGCCTTCGCGGGGTCTTTCGCGAAGAAGTAACGCAGGACCTCGGGCTCTAAGAGTTCGAGCACGTCCGAGACCAGAATCACGTTCCCCTCCGAGGAGGAGAACGGCTCGCCCTCGAGGGTGAACCACTCGTAGACCATCGGGACCGGTGGCTCGATCTCGAGGACGTTGCGGGCGACGTCTTGGCCGCTGGGCCAGGAGCCCTCGGCGTGGTCCTTGCCGAAGGGCTCGAAGTCGACGCCGAGCAGTTGCCACTGGGCGGGCCACTCGAAGCGCCACGGGAGCTTGCCCTCGCGCAGCGTCGCAGTGCCCTCGTGGCCACAGCCGTCGATCGTCTGGTCGCCGGCGTCCATGTCGGTACACTCGTAGTCGACGGTCGGCGGCTCGTTCTCGAGATCGACGCTCGTCACGGTCTCGGTGATCTTGCCACACTCCGCACAGATCGGGTTGAACGGCACGTACTCGCCGTTCGCGTCGACCTTGTCCTGATACTGTGAGAGGACCTCGCGAGCCCGATCCCGGTGCTCGAGGACGAAGCGAGTCACGTCCTCGAACTCGCCGGACTCGTACAGTTCCGTGTTCGAGACCAGATCGATCGGCACGTCGACGGCGTCGGCGCTGTCTTGGATAATGGTCGCGAAGTGGTCGCCGTAGGAGTCACAGCAGCCGAAGGGGTCCGGAATGTCCGTGTAGGGCGCGCCGAGGTTGCGGCCGAGCGCGCCGGCGTCGACCTCGCCGAGATCGACGAGGTTCCCCTCGAGGTCACAGAGCGTGCGGGGCAGTCCGCGGAGCGGGTCGCGATCGTCGGCGGTGAAGACCTGCCGGACCTCGTGGCCCCGGTCGCGAAGCACCTCGGCGACGAAGTAGCCGCGCATGATCTCGTTGACGTTGCCGAGGTGGGGCACCCCCGAGGGCGAGATACCGCCCTTGACGACGATCGGCTCCTCGGGGTTTCGGTCCTCGATGCGGTCAGCGACGGTATCCGCCCAGAACGCGTGGCGCGTCTCGCTGGCTTCCTCGCTCTGGAGCGTGTAGGGACTGATCGCGTCCGACTCCGTCGCGTCCGCCCCGTCTCCGTCGACGTCCGCGTCGCCGTCGGCACTCATTGCTCGTCGCTCGCCCAGTAGGTCGGTTCCGCGCCGGCGCTCTCGGGGACGATGTCGGTCCCCTCGTGGTCGCCGTGGCGAACCGCGCGGGCGATCCGGTCGGGGTCCGTGCCGTCGAGCACGATCGTTCGCATCCCCGAGCGCTCGATGATCTTCGCCGCCAGCAGGTCCACGGGCGCGGAGGCGCCGGCGTTCATCTCGAGGCCGGCGATGGCGTCGACCAGGTCCGCGGCCGAGAGGCGGTCGTACTTGGTCGCGTCGTCGTCCTCGTTGGGATCGGCGCTGTAGACGCCGGGAACGCTCGTGGCGTAGACGAGCAGGTCGGCGTCGATGTACTCCGCCAGCGCGGCCCCGACGGCGTCGGTCGTCTGGGCCGGCGCGACGCCGCCCATGAGACAGATGTCGTCCCGACGGAGCGCCTCGCTCGCCTCCTCGTAGTCGAGTGCCGGGGCGGTCACGGACTCCTCGCTCAGTGCGGCGATCAGCAGCCGGGCGTTGAGTCGCGTCACGTCGATCCCCAACTGATCGAGTTCGATTTCGTTCGCCCCGAGGTCTCGAGCGGCCTCGATGTACTCGCGAGCGACGCCGCCGCCCCCGACGACGGCCCCGATCCGACACCCTTCGGCGATGAGGTCTTCGATGACGGCAGCGTGCTCGGCCACCCGGTCCGCCCCGGGCTCCGGGACGAGGACGCTTCCGCCGATAGAGACGACCACTTTCATACTACACCGGTGTAGCGGAGTTGCTATCTTAAGGGTTGTCAACTGCCCGGACGGCGTGGTGACACACCCCTCGAGCGACTGTCGAGGACTCTCCCGTCACGGCGAAATCGCGTCTCGATCTCACCCCTCGAGCGAGAGGACCAGCGCGTCACCGTCGCGGTCGAACTCGGTCCCGAACGGAGCCGATAGCGCTCGCATCCGCTCGCGGGACCACGCGGCCGCTTCCGGGCCCGCCTCGCGGACCGCACAGTCCTCGATTTCGGTCGGGTGCAGCCGGAGTTCGGTCGGCCGGCCGTCGGGCGTCACCGCGAGGACGAACAGGAAGCTTCGATCGTTGTGCAACTCCTCGTCGACCCGGTAGTCGTCGACGAAGTCGCCCGCGTCGTAGATGATCGGGCGGCCCTCGTGGACCTCGATCCCCTGAAAGACGTGGGCGCTGTGGCCGTGGACGATATCGACGCCCGCCTCGACCAGCCAGCGGCCGAACTCGCGGAACGCCGCGGGCGGCTCGGTGACCATGTTCGGCCCCCAGTGCAGCGAGGCGACCAGCAGATCCGGATTCGTCTCGCGTGCGCGCTCGAGGGCCTCCCCAACGCGCCGGCGCGTCTCCGGGACGTCGGTCTCGTCCCGAGTGCGCGAGTCTCGTCGTGCCTCGTCGATTTCGATCCGAGCCGTGCCCGGCGATTCCTCGTCGGCGGCGTACTCCGGCGTGTTGTCCGTCAGCGAGACGACCGCGACCTCGAGTCCGCCGTTGCCGTCCGTCTCCGAACGGGCGCCGCCCCCCTCGGAGCCGCCGATCGTCCGTACCGCCGGCTCGAGCGCTTCGTCGATCGTCTCCCCCGCACCCGTACGGGCGATCCCGGCCTCGTCGAGCGCCTCGAGCGTATCGCGTAGCGCCACTTCCTCGTAGTCCAGTACGTGATTGTTCGCCAGCGCACAGACGTCGACGCCCGCGCGCTCGAGGGCAGGGATCGCCCAGTCGGGATCCGCTCGGAAGTGAAACGGGCGGCGGGTGCGCTGCCACTCGCGCCCGCGCGTCGAGAGCACGCACTCGAGGTTGATCACCAGCCCGTCCAGTTCGCGCAGTCGCTCGAGGACGGTGCCCCACACTGCATCGACGGACCGACTGCGCTGGCGGTCATCGACCAGCCGTCCGAGCATCACGTCGCCCGTGAAGCCGATTCGGATGGACATAGGTGAGCGTTCGTGGCGCACGTGCAAAATCCCGGGTCACGGTCGGCGAGCCGTTCTCCGGCAGCGATGGCCGACCACCGACGAAACCGCGGGACTGGACGGCTGTGCGCGGTGCCGACTGCGTGGAGCGGCGCGCGGTACCGGCCGGGGCTGGAGATGCGCGGTAGCAGGTGTGACTGAAGACGTACGGTAGCGGATGGGTCTGGAGATGTGCGGTGCTGGGTGGGGGCGGTGTGCGGTGCCGGGTGGGACTGAAAGGGGCGCGCTGGGCGGGCGTCTCGCGCCCGCCCAGCGCGGGGCTTTCTCGGCGACAGCTACAAAGTCCGACCTGCCCATAGCTCGACCATGCACGTACTCGGTGTTCGCGAGGCGGGGGCCGACGGCGACGCGCTCGAGTCGGTCGTCGATCGGGTCGTCGACCGGCTCTCCGAACGGGGGCGCGTCGGTGTCATCAGATACGACGCGACGATCGCGGACGGAACGCACGCGCGCGAATCGACCACGCTCGGGGGCGACGTCACCTACGACCTCGGCGTCGACGGCGACTGGACCGCCTCTGGGACGGGACTGTCCGTCGGAGAGGCACTCGACAGGCTGGCGACCGACTGCGAGTACGCCGTCGTGATCGGCGCGCCGACGCTCCGGTATCCCTCGATCGTCGTCGGCTCGAGCGCCGGCGACCGAGAGTCCGACGAGAGCGCCCTCGCGACCGTTCGCGGTCCCGCCGATCTCGAGCTCGAGGAGCTCGTGACGAGCCTCGAGTCGACCGAGCCCCACGAGACCCTCGAGTCGCTGGTGGCACGTCTCAAGCGATCACCGCGGGCCGACCGCGCGGGCGCGATCGCGACGTTTACCGGCCGCGTTCGGGCGAAAGACAGCGCGGACGACGCGCGCACCCAGTACCTCGAGTTCGAGAAGTACGAGGGCGTCGCCGACGAGCGGATGGCGGCCCTCGAAACGGATCTCGAGACTCGAGACGACGTGTTCGCCGTCGAACTCTATCACCGGACGGGGATCGTCGAGGACGGCGAGGACATCGTCTTCGTCGTCGTGCTCGCGGGTCATCGCGAGGAAGCGTTCCGAACCGTCGAAGACGGGATCAACCGCCTGAAAGACGAGGTCCCGCTGTTCAAGAAGGAAGTAACAGTCGAGGACGAATTCTGGGTCCACGAACAATCCTGACCGTTACATTCGTTCGCCGACCGCTCTGAAATAGCGGAACGGTCGGGAAAGAGGATATTGTATCGGTCATGGTGGTCGAAACAGCGATAATGAGTTAGAGGCAGTTTTAAAACGTCTCGAGCAACCTGAGGAAACTATTAATAGTCATCTAAGGCAGAATAAAACGTCTATTACCCCCCAGATCGTTGAACACAAGCGAAATGCCACTAACGATCCTCCCTTTATAACAGATATCCCCGTCAAGGAGGTGATGTCGATGAGCACGACAGCCCAACCCTCCACGGAAAGCAAGGAACGCCGCCTCAAAAGCTACCTTCGCGACCGAGCCGAAGATGGCGAACTGTACTTCAAAGGCAAGTTCATCGCAGACGATGTCGGTATGTCCCCCAAAGAGATCGGCGCGCTGATGGTCAAGCTCTCGGATTCGGTCAGCGACCTCGAGATCGAGAAGTGGTCGTACACGAGCGCCACCACGTGGCGTGTCGCCCCCGCCTGAGTTCCGCCCAGTTAGTGCGAGCGAACCGCCCGGACGACTGTCCCCGCATCCTCCCCGGACCCGTGCCGGCGCGTCGTCGACGCCATCCGGCACGATCCACCCTGCAGCACTCTCGTCGACGAGACGCCGTCCCCTCTTCCAGTAGCAGTGGATCACGCGCTCCAGTAGCGCCGCTTCGCTATCGTGCCACCGTTCTCGAGTCGCCGACGCCGTCTCCTCGAACTCGGGAAACGGCCGCCCCTGCCGACGGCAGTCGATTTATACCCGGTGACGATGAACCTCCGGTGATGGAGGACATCGATCGGTCCGGATTCGGCACGGCGGGGCCCAGCGGGCCCTCGTCCGAGGACGGGCCGCCGATCGATCGCATCGAGTCAGTGTTTGCGGTCTACGAGGTGCAACGAGAGGACGGCCGGCTGATATACTACGGCGACCCGTTGATCCGGCCGGAGCGAGTGATCGGCGAACTCTGGTCTGACTTCCGCGAGCGCGGCTACGACGCCGACCTCGAGGTCCGCCACGGCGAGTACGTGCTCGTCGCCGAGCCGACCAGCGTCGGGATAAACGGGATCCCGTGGACGAACGTCTTCTTGCTACTGGCGACGATCGGGTCGACGCTGTTCGTCGGGGCGTGGTGGTGGTACCCCTCGCTCGATCCGTTCGCGAACCCGATCGATATCGCCCACGCGTGGCCGTTCTCGCTGGCGATCCTCGGCGTGCTCGGCGTCCACGAGATGGGCCACTACGTCATGAGCCGGTATCATCAGGTCGACGCCTCCCTCCCCTACTTCATCCCGGTGCCGACGCTCATCGGGACGATGGGGGCGGTCATCAGGATGAAGGGACGAATGCCCGACCGCAAGGCGCTGTTCGACATCGGCGTCGCCGGCCCGCTCGCGGGGCTGGTCGCAACGGTCGTCGCGACCGTGATCGGGCTTCACCTGCCGCCCGTGACCGTCGATCCCGCTCTGCTCCAGAACCCCGACGCGGTTCGGATCGAACTGGGCTATCCCCCGCTGCTCGAGTTGCTCGCGGCCGGGTTCGACCAGCCGCTGTACAGGGACGATCCGGCGACGGGGGTGAACCCGGTCGTCATCGGCGCGTGGGTCGGGATGTTCGTCACGTTCCTCAACCTGATCCCGGTCGGCCAACTCGACGGCGGCCACATCCTCCGCGCGATGGCCGGCGAGTTCCAGGAGACGATCGCGGCGATCGTCCCGGGCGCGCTGTTCGCCCTCGCCGGCTACCTCTACTACGTCCAGAATCACAGCGTGAACACGGTTTTCGTCTGGATCCTCTGGGGGCTGTTGACGACGGTGTTCGCGTCGGTGGGTCCGGCGACGCCGATGCGAGACGAGCGGTTGGGTCCCGGGCGAGTCCTCCTCGGAATCCTCACCTTCGGGGTCGGCCTGCTCTGTTTCATGCCGATCCCGGTCATGATCATCGAGTGATCGACGCGCGGGCACGACTCGCTTTTCGTTTCCGGCCTTTCCACTCGGCTTCGTGCCTACCCGTGCGTATAGCCCCGATCCGCGAGCGACTCGCCGTCCATCGTGACGCCGTCGCCGGCGTCGCGGACGGACCCGATCGCCGCAAGCGGGACATCGGTCGCGTCCCGAGCCGCGGGAAGCGCCTCCTCGGGGAGCGTCGCGACGAGTTCGAAGTCCTCGCCGAAGGTCGTCGCGAGCTCGAGCGCCTCGTCGTCGTCATCGGCGACATCGCGGACGGCGTCGGCGATCGGTACGCGGTCGGACTCGATCGCAAACCCGCAGTCGCTGGCCTCGGCGAGCTGGTGGAGCGAGCGGGCAAGCCCGTCGCTCGAGTCCATCATCGCGGTCGCGTGCGGGGCGAGTCCCTGCCCGGCGGCGATCCGGGGCTCGAACCGAAACAGGTCGTTCGCCCGGTCCACGGCTCCGCGATCGAACAGGCGAAGCGCGGCCGCGCTCCGGCCGAGCGTGCCGGTAACGCAGATCACGTCACCGGGACGAGCGCCGCTTCGCGGAACGGGATCGTCGGTCCGGCCGATCGCGGTCGTCGAGACGGTGAACTCGTCGTGACCGTCGAGGTCACCGCCGACGTACTCGGTCCCGACCCGCTCGCAGACGTCGCTCGCGCCCCGAACGAACGCGAGCAGCTCCTCGCGGTCGAACGTCGGCGCGGCGTAGGCGGCGACCGCGGCCGTGGCCGGCGCACCCATCGCCGCCACGTCCGACAGGGACGCGCCGACAGCCCGCCACCCGGCCGTGTAGCGGCTCGTTCCGTCCGGGAAATCGGTTCGATCGTGGAGCATGTCCGTCGTCACGACCAGCCCGTCGACGACCGCCGCATCGTCGCCGGCCGCCGCGAGTTCGTCCGACAGGAGCCGCAGGGCGGCGCGTTCGTCCATACCCCCCGTTTCGACTCGAGGGCGAAAAACGGTCCGGGCCGGCGCGGGGCTGCCGAGATACGATGGTCTTAAATGCCGCGGACGGAAATCACACGCCAATGGCTACGATGTACGACGTTCCGGCGGACGACCTCATCGAGGCGCTCGCCGACGATCTCGCGGATCGACTCGAGGAACCGGAGTGGGGCAAATTCGCCAAGAGCGGCGTCGCGAACGAACTCCCGCCCGAACAGGACGACTTCTGGGCCACCCGCGCCGCGAGTCTCCTGCGCAAGGTCGCCGACCGCGGCCCCGTCGGCGTCGAACGACTCTCGACGGAGTACGGCGGCGCGAAGGGCGGCTCCAACCGCTACCAGGTCGCGCCCGACAAGCGCGCCGACGGCTCGAAGAACCTGATCCGAACGATCCTCCAGCAACTCGAGGAGGAGGACCTCGTCGAGACCGCCGAGGGTGAGGGTCGCCGAATCACCCCCGAGGGCCGCAGCCTGCTCGACGACACCGCCGGCAGCGTCCTCGAAGACCTCGACCGACCGGAACTCGAGCGCTACGCGTAAGTTGGAAACCCGTTTTCGCGTCGGTTTCACCCCCCAGAGCAACGCTTCCGTCGTCCGTAATCATTTTCCCGCGCGCCGAACAAGTAGGGTACAACGATGAGTGGCTCACCGGACGAAGAAAAACTCGAGGAGCTCCGACAGAAGAAAATGGAGCAGCTACAGGACCGCGCCGAATCCCAGGGCGAGGGCGGACAGGAGGCCGCACAGCAACAGGCCGAAGCCCAGAAGAAGGCCGTGTTGCGCCAGCACCTGACCGACGACGCCCGCAAGCGGCTCAACACCGTCAAGATGAGCAAACCCCAGTTCGGCGAGCAGGTCGAGCGACAGGTCGTCAGTCTCGCCCGCAGCGGTCGCATTCAGGGGAAAATCGACGACGACAAGATGAAACAGCTCCTCAAGGAGCTGAAACCCGACTCGCAGAGCTTCGACATCCAGCGACGGTAATGGAGCTCGGACTGCTCTACAGCGGCGGCAAGGATTCGACGCTCGCCGCGCTCTTGCTCGAGGAGTTTTACGACGTGACGCTGCTGACGGCTCACTTCGGCATCAGCGACGACTGGAAACACGCCCGGGAGACGGCCGACGCCGCCGGTTTCGAGTTCGAACGACTCGAGTGCGACCGCGCGGTCGCCGAGGACGCCGTCGACCGGATTCGCGAGGACGGCTTCCCGCGAAACGGCATTCAGCTGGTCCACCAGCACGCCCTGGAGCGCCTCGCAGCCCGGGAGTTCGACGCCATCGCGGACGGGACGCGGCGCGACGATCGCGTCCCGACGGTGTCGCGAGCGCAGGCCCAGAGCCTCGAGGATCGCCACGGGGTCGACTACATCGCACCGCTGTCTGGCTTTGGCCGATCGGCCGTCGACCGGCTCGTCGAGTCGCGACTGGACGTGATCGTCGGGCCGAGCGAGGAGATCGACAGGGCCGATTACGAGGCCGAACTGCGGACGCTGCTCGCCGAAGAAGACGGTCCCGGAGCGATCGCGGAGTGCTTCCCCGATCACGATCAGACGTACGTGACGAAAGTACGCTGACACGACCGCAGTGACGACGATCGGCTAGCCGCCGGTCGGCCGGGTCGATCGACCGGTCGACTCCCGTTCTCAGCCGCCGCGGGTGAACTCGAACCGGGCCCCGCCGGCCTCGCTTTCGGTGATTGCGACCTGCCAGCCGTGCGCGTCGGCGACGGCGCGGACGATCGCGAGGCCGAGTCCCGACCCCTCCTCGGAGGTCGAGTACCCCTGCTCGAGGACCTCCTCGCGCTCGTCTTCGGGGATGCCGGGACCGTCGTCGGCGACGAAGAAACCGCCGTCGCAGGGGCCGACGCGGATGTGGACGTCCTCGCGGCCGTGTTCGATGGCGTTCCGAAAGAGGTTCTCGAAGAGCTGTTTCGCCCGGAGCGGGTCGACCTGCAGCGTCCGGTCGCCGACGGTCTCGTAAGTGGCCGCGTCCGTTTCGACGACCGTCCACGCGTCGCTCGCGAGTTCGACCAGCGGCACGTCGTAGGGGTCCTCGACCTGCGTGCCGCTCCGGGCGACCGAGAGGGTCTCCTCGATCAGTTCGTCCATCCGGGTGAGCGCCGCGTCGACTTCCTGTAGGTGCTCCGGGTCGCCGCTCGTAAACGCCGCGCGAAGCCGCCCCTGAGCGACGCTGAGCGGGTTTCGAAGGTCGTGGCTGACGACGCTCGCGAACTCCTCTAAGCGCGCACTCTGGCGCTCGGCTTCGCGGACGGCGGCCCGCTGTTGGATCTCGTAGATACCGGCGACGGTCCCCGCGCCGACCCCGACGGTTCCGCCCATCAGGAGCAGGTACAGCGGCGCTCTGGCACCGGTCCCCTCGAGATACAGCACGTAGAGGTGAAGCGCCGTCACGAGTACCGCGGCGAGGAAGCCGCCGAGTCCGTAGCCGAAGACGGTGAGTCGATCCCGCATCGACACGTCTCGGGACACCAGCCAGCGGTCGGCGGAGACGACCGCCGTGGCGGCCACGAGCGGAAAGACGCTCTCGAGGAGCGCTCGCGTCGAGGCGTGCTCGAGGGCGAGGCGAGCGCCGATGATCGCCGCGAGGAAGAGGCCGAGTGCGGACAGCGGCGACACCGGCAGTTGCTCGCCGATCTCCGCGACCCAATCGTCCTCGTCGGCCACGCGTTGCACAGTGACTCCTTGGCGCAGGTCGCTATCAATTTACGGGACGGTCTCAGGGCGGGGGGTATCGAACTAACGGGACCGGGTGCTGAACCAAACGTCCGACGGTCGACGCTCGCGGCGGCCGTGTCGGAACGAAAGGATAGAAGTTCGCCGTCCCCGAACGAGTTCCCATGTACGACCGGATCAAGGGCTTTCGTGACTTCTACCCCGGCGAGATGTCCGCACGGCGGGCGACCATCGACGTCTTAGAGGAGACCGCCCGCGAGTACGGGTTCCGGGAGATCGGAACGCCGGCCTTAGAGCGCGCGGAGCTGTGGACCGACAAGAGCGGCGACGACATCGTCGACGAACTCTACTCGTTCGAGGACCGGAGCGGCCGCCACGTCACGATGACCCCCGAACTGACGCCGACCGTCGCCCGGATGGTCGTCGCGAAACAACAGGAGCTGTCGAAGCCGATCAAGTGGGTCTCGACGCGCCCGTTCTGGCGCTACGAGCAGGTCCAGCAGGGCCGCTACCGCGAGTTCTACCAGACCAACGTCGACATCTTCGGCTCCTCGGAGCCGGAGGCCGACGCCGAGATTCTGGCGTGGGCCGCCGACGCGCTGACGAACCTCGGGCTCACCGGCGAACACTTCGAATTCCGCATTTCCCACCGCGATATCCTCGGCGGCGTCCTCGAGAGCTACGAGGCCGAGGTCGACACCGAGGCGGCGATCCGCGCGGTCGACAAGTCCGATAAGATTTCCCAAGCCGAGTACCACGACCTGCTGATCGACGCGGGGCTCACCGCCGAGCAGGCCGCCGAGTTCGACGACCTCATCGCCGAGGGCGACCTCGAGGCGGTCGAATCGTTCGCCGACACCGAGCGCGTGACGGCGGCGGTCGAAAACCTCCAGAACGTGCTCGCCGCCGCCGAGGACTTCGGCGCCCGCGAGTACTGTACGATCTCCCTCGAGACGGCCCGCGGACTGGACTACTACACGGGCGTCGTCTTCGAGTGCTTCGACTCGGCCGGCGAGGTCTCGCGGTCGATCTTCGGCGGCGGCCGCTACGACGACCTGATCGAAGGCTTCGGCGGGCAGCCGACGCCCGCGGTCGGCGTCGCGCCGGGACACGCGACGCTGCCGCTCCTGTTGCAGCGGGCGGGCGTCTGGCCCGAGGAGGAAGTGACGACCGACTACTACGTCCTGCAGGTCGGCGAGACGCGGTCGGAAGCGTCCCGGATCTCTCGAGCGCTCCGTGATCGGGGACACGTCGTCGAGACCGATGTCGCCGGTCGCTCGTTCGGCGCGCAACTTGACTACGCCGACTCGATCAACGCCGAGACGGTCGTCATCGTCGGCGAGCAGGATCTGGCGAACGACGAGGTGACGATCAAGGACATGGACTCGGGCGACCAGACGCAGGTGCCGGTCGACGAGTTCCCGGGCGACCGCGAACGGCCGACGTTCGAGGATCTGGCCTGAGCGGATCGACCGGCGACGCCGCGCGAGCGACTCCGCCGTTCGCTCTTCTTCTTAAAGTCCCTCCATCGCGTGGGGGTTTCGACGCTGCTCCCGGTAAACGGGAATTGAGGCCGGTATTAACGTTCGAGAGCGCCAATCCTCAATCGAAAGGTGACCACCAATGTCCACTAACGACGCCACCGTCCAATGGCTCGGCAGGCGGGAAGAGTTCGAGTACGCCGATTCGGTCGCCGGCTACACGCTGGTGGCGGTGCGGCTGCTCGTCGGGTACTGGTTCCTCCACTCGGGCTGGGGGAAGTTCGCGTTCGTCGCCGGGGAGCCGTTCAACGCCGCGGGCTACCTGCAAAACGCCCAGTCGCCGATCGCCGGCCTCTTCGAGGTCGTCGCCGGCACGCCGTGGCTGCTCGAGCTCACGAACGTGATGATCCCCGTCGGCGAGTTCCTCATCGGACTGGGGCTCGTCTTGGGCGCGCTCGTTCGGCTGGCCGCCTTCTTCGGTGGCGTCCTGATGGTGCTGTTCTACCTCGGGAACGCCGACTGGGCGAACGGCTACGTCAACGGCGACCTGCTCGGGTTCGTCATGTTCGTGATCGTCGGCGTCTTCGCCGCGGGCCGCATCCTCGGCGTCGACGCCTCCCTCGAGGGAACCGAGTTCGTCCGCCGCCGGCCGTGGCTGCGATACCTCCTCGGCTGACCGCGGGCGGCTCGGGACCCGTTACCGCTCTCGTTTTTTCGGCGGTTCGCGCCGTTTCGCCGCGTCGCTCGTTCGGTCGTCAGCAGCGCCCGTTCGTTCATCGCGGGGCCGTGTCCGTTCGTCTGCATCGCTCGAGGGGCTGGCTCGCTCGTCCGCCGGGAACCGGTCGTCTGCGTCACGGCGTTCGACCGGCGAGTGCCCGGTCTCGACGAAGTGGTCGATCATCGCCCGACTGAGTTCGCTCGCGTCGGCTCGGTCGACTCGGTACCGCCACTCACACTCGCCGCAGTACGCGCTCGGCACGCGTGGACCGTCGAACGGGGATCTAATGAACGGTGGGGTTCACACCGCGGTGTCTTATGTAGGGCCGCTTGCCGTCGGGGCCGCGTGCAGGTCCCACCCTTAACTTCGGCGGCGATGTACCACGGTCGATGGCCGACGCTGACGCCGACACCCGACCGAACGTCCTCTTCGTGCTCACCGATCAGGAGCGATACGACTGCAGCGCACCCGAGGGGCCGCCGGTCGAGACGCCGGCGATCGATCGGCTCTCGAGCGAGGGCGTTCGATTCGAGCGGGCGTGTACCCCGATCAGCATCTGCTCGAGCGCTCGAGCCTCGCTGCTGACCGGCCAGTTTCCCCACGGCCACGGGATGCTGAACAACTGCCACGAGCCGGACGCGATCCGGGCGAATCTCCCGGCCGACATGCCGACGTTCTCGGAGGAACTCGTCGCCGCCGGCTACGACCTCACCTATACGGGCAAGTGGCACGCCGGCCGCGATCAGACGCCCGCCGATTTCGGCTTCTCGTATCTCGGCGGCAGCGACAAACACCACGACGATATCGACGCAGCGTTTCGCGAGTATCGCGAAGACCGAGGGACGCCCGTCGGCGAGGCCGACCTCGAGGCGGAAATCTACACCGGTGACGACCCGAGAGACGGGGACGAGGGAACGTTCGTCGCCGCGAAAACGCCGGTCGACGTCGAGGACACGCGGGCCTACTTCCTCGCCGAGCGGACGATCGACGCGATCGATGACCACGCCGAGGGCGACGGTGACACCCCGTTCTTCCACCGGGCGGACTTCTACGGCCCCCACCACCCCTACGTCGTCCCGGAGCCGTACGCCTCGATGTACGATCCCGACGAAATCGAGCCGCCAGCGAGCTACGCCGAGACCTACGACGGGAAGCCCCGGGTTCACGAGAACTACCTCGCCTATCGCGGCGTCGCCGACTTCGAGTGGGAGCTCTGGGCCGAAGCGATCGCGAAGTACTGGGGGTTCGTCACGCTGATCGACCACCAACTCGAGCGGATCCTCGATGCCCTCGCGGAGCACGGTTTGGCCGATGAGACGGCCGTGATCCACGCGTCGGACCACGGTGACTTCGCCGGGAGCCACCGCCAGTTCAACAAGGGACCGCTGATGTACGACGATACCTACCGGATCCCGCTGCAGGTCCGCTGGCCGGGCGTGGCCGACGCCGGAGCGCGCAGCGAGACCCCGGTTCACCTGCACGATCTGGCGGCGACCTTCCTCGAGATGGCCGACGTTCCGGCCCCGGACAGCTTCGATTCCCAGAGCCTCGTGCCCTTGCTCGAGAACGGTGGCGAGCCGCCCGCGGACCTCGACTGGCGGGAGTCGACGTTTGCCCAGTACCACGGCGACGAGTTCGGCCTCTACAGCCAGCGGATGGTTCGCACGGAGAACTACAAGTACGTCTACAACGGCCCCGATATCGACGAACTGTACGACCTCGCGGCCGATCCCGCCGAACTGCGGAACCTCGTCGACCACCCCGAATACGAGGAGATACGACGGGACATGCGAACTCGATTGATCGACTGGATGGACGAGACCGAGGACCCGAACCGCGTGTGGGTAACCGACGTACTCGAGAACGGATCCTAATCCCGGTTACGGAGCCGGTGGCGGACGACAGAGAGACGCCCGTCGTCGCTAGACCTTGTCTAGCCCGAGCGACCGGATTCCCGTGATCGTGACGAGGACGACGAGCGAAAGGACCACTGCCAGCCCGACGACGTTCGTAACGATGCCGACGTGGGGAAACTGAGGAATCAGTGCGGAGACATCGAAGAAGTGCCGGACCGCAGCCCGGAGCACGAGGTAGACCAGAGCGCCGATTCCGACGCCCTCGAGCACGAAGATGAGGATATAGTAGTTCTTCATGATACGAAATTCCGGGACGGGGTTAGTAATTGTCACGGCCAGCTGTCATCTGTCGGAACCGTTGGCGTCCCGCCGGACGGCGAACGGAAGCGTACGTTTACGGTGTCGAAGCCGATACGTCCGTCCATGATCGCCGCCACCGACGGACCGGAGGGGAGCCGATGACGAGAGACGACGACCAGTCGCCCGCCGATCTCCGCGAGGAGGCTGCCAGAGCCGACGAGATTGCTGACGCCCTCGAGGACCTCCTCGCGGAACTGCGCGACGAGGAGATTAAGGACTCGCGGCTCGAGGGGCTGTTCGACGAGGCGAGTTCGAGCAATCCGAACATCTGGAACACCGTCACGGCGTTCATCGATGTCGAAGACGGCGAGGCGGTCGTCACTGACGAATCGAAGTTGGCACAGGGCAGTTGGGCACCGGAGATCGTCGAGGGCTGTGACGCGATGATCACGGTCGATATCGAGTACGGCATGATGCCGGACGACTTCACGTACATCGTCGGCAAGAAGTTGAGCCAGCGGATCGAGGAGTTCCGGGAGCAGGCAAACGAGGCGCGACAGCAAGCCGAGGACCTCGAGGACGAATCGGCTGACTGACCGCCGGCTCCGGTCAGTCGAGGACGAGTTCTTCTCGCTCGAATCGCTCTTGGTCACCCGTCCGCCAGCGCCACGACCCCACCCCGAGCGGCTCGAGCGAGACGATCAGATACGAGCGATCGGGCCACGTCGCCTGCGCCGCGTCGGTCGCGCTCGGCCGCGGCGGGCCGCGGGGATGGGAGTGATAGAAGCCGACGATCTCCTCACCGCGGTCCTCGAGTCGGTCGAAGATCGCCAACTGCTCCTCGGGATCGATTTCGTACCGCGTCCGCGGCGTCTCGGCGACGTTTTCGGCCGGGTACTGCGACCGCACGCGACTCCGGCCCTCGGGCTCGTACTCGCCGCCGAGGACGCCACAGATTTCCGCGGGCCGGCCCCCGCGGGCGCGCTCGAGGATCGCCTCGCGGATCGCGGTCGGGAGGGCGATCACGGGCTCGAGTCGACCTCGGCTCGCGCGTCGGAGTCGAGTGGTTCGCGCCCTGTCTCGGGCGTCTCGAGGGCCTCGAGTTCTCCGAACGGAACTGCGACGTCCGGATCCGGGCCGTCGAATCGGTCGGGAGACACGATCGGTGCCAGCGCCTCGAGCGTGTCCACCAGCCGCGGGCCGGGCCGATTGAGGTACTGGTCGCCGTCCATCGCCCAGACGCGGCCCTCGCGGACCGCCGTCAGTTCGTCCCAGCCGTCGCGGTCGGTCAGGTCGGTCCGGTTCGCCGCGGTCTGCTCGAGGTCGAAGCCACAGGGCGCGGCGATCACGATTTCCGGGTCGTACGCGCGGATGTCGTCCCACTCGCGGGGGCTCGAGGCCTCGCCGATGTCGGCCAGCCCGTACTCGCCGCCGGCCCAGTCGACCAGTTCGGCGGTCCAGTGGCCCGCGATCATGACGGGATCGGTCCAATCGAAGATCGCCACGCGCGGGCGGTCCTCGGCGGTGCGGTCGGCGGTCCGCTCTCGGACCGTTTCGATTCGGGCCTCGAGATCCCGTCGAACCGCTCGAGCCCGATCCTCGCACCCGACTGCGCGGCCGATTCGCTCGAGATCGTCCAGGACGTCCGCGACGCTGTGGGGGTCCGTCGGGACGATTTCGGGATCGGCGTCGATCCGGTCGACTGCGTCCTCGATCACCGCCACGTCGACCGCACAGACATCGCACATCCCCTGCGTGACGATTACGTCCGGCTCGAGCCCGTCGAGCGTCTCGACGTCGACCTCGTAGAGGCCGCCCTCGGTGTCGGCCGTCTCGAGCACCTGCTGGTCGATCTCGCCGCTCGAGCCAGCGGCATCGATCGGCGAACTGGTGACGGCGGGTGCGGACGCGGCGCTCGGCGGGTAGTCGCACTCGTGGGAGACGCCGACCGGCTCGAGACCGAGCGCGGCGACCGTCTCGGTGGCCGAGGGGAGCGTCGTGACGATTCGCATGGCTCCTCGTAGGGGGCGGGCGACCAAAAACGGCGGCCTCGAGATCGGGATTCATCGACGGCCGTTCAGACGAATGTCTACCCATAGTTTTAATCATCTTATAGAAATAGTGTTTTATATGAATGTTTTAATTCAAATCGCTGCCCTCGGAACGGTACTACTCGGAGTGGCCTACATCAGTATTCCGCGAAAAATGCACAGCTATAGTTTACACTACGTACTCAGCGACACATTGTCCGTAACCGAAGTCTGGCTCTATCGATTACTTGGAATCGGACTCATTGTAATCGGACTACCGCGACTACTGTGAGACAGTACCCTGCAACAACTCTCCCGTCAGTATTCCTGCAACGTGTGCTGGCTCCCAATATCGCTACTCGGGCGAGATATCCGACAGCGTCGCCTCGAGTTCCCGAACGCCCTCCTTCTCGGTGCGGTCGGGATTCGCCAGTACTCGTACGGGTTGCTCGCCGAGCGAGACGAAGCCGAGATCGAGCCGCTCGGCCGTTTCGCGCAGCCCGAGGCCGGCGTCGGCGTCGCCGGCGATGACCTTCCGGGCGGGGCTCTCGTGGGCGCGCAGGCCGAGATCGAAGCCGTCGATCGCGTCGACGATCTCGCGGCGATCCGATCCGCGGTCTTCGGCGAGGTCGGCCACCGCAGCGCCGAGACTCGAGCGCAGGCCGGAGTCAGTCGTCCGATTGACGAATCGCAGGTCGCGATCGATCAGGTCCTCGAGGCCCTCGATCTCGTCGGGGTTGCCGGGCCGGACGACCAGTCCCCACTCGCGAGTCCACTGGCCGAGTACCGTTGCGTCGCCCGTGTCTCGCTCGATCGGGCCCGCGGCGACGGCCACGTCGGGGACGCCGTCGCGGAGCCGCCGCAGCCCGGGTCTGCTGCCGACCGAGAGGTAGCGCGGGTTCTCGAGGCCGTCGAGTACTCGCGAAAACGTCGGGTCGTCCTCGCCGACGCCGAACAGCGTCGGCGGCCGGACGTCCGGCGAGAACAACGTCACCGTGAGGCGTTCGCCCGCCTCGAGGTAGTCAGTCTCGGGGCCGACCTCCACGACGCCGTCGGCGTCGGCGAGGCTGGTCGTCGCGCCGCTGCCCTTGTCGACGGGGTAGACGAGCGGTTCGCCGTTTCCGTCTTCAACCAACCCGACGGGCATGAGCCGGTGGCGACCCTCCTCGTAGCGCTCCTGCCGGGCGAGCCGTCCGGAGACGGTAGCGGCCGCCGGTTCCGGTCTCCCGGCGGCCTCGCGGATCGCCGGCGCGACGAAGGTTCGGAAGACCATCATCGCGGAGACGGGGTAGCCGGGGAGTCCGACGTACGCGGAGTCGTCCAGCCGGCCGATCAGCATCGGCTTCCCGGGCTTGACGCTCACGCCGTGGAGCAGCAACTCGCCTTCCTCCTCGATGACTCGGTAGATGACGTCGACCGCGCTCGCGCTAGTCGATCCCGAGGAGAGCACGAGGTCGCACTCGTCGGCCGCGGTCCGGAGGATCCGTTCCATTTCGTCCTGTTCGTCGTCGGCGTGGGGGTAGAGGACGGCCTCTCCGCCCGCGTCTTCGACCCCCGCGGCGATGGTGTAGCTGTTGACGTCGTAGATCTCGCCGCGCTCGCTCTCGAGGTCGTCGCCCGGCCGCACGAGTTCGTCGCCGGTCGAGACGATTCCCACGCGCGGTTTCGCCCGGACCGGCACCTCGTCGATCCCGAGCGCGGACAACAGCCCGATGTCGCGGGGCGTGATCGTCGTTCCGGGCCCGAGCGCGCGCTCGCCCGCAGCCACGTCCGCGCCGGCGAACATGACGTTGTCGCCGGGGGCGACCGCCGTGCGGACCAGGACCTCGTCGCCCCCCGCATCCGTATCGGTCCGTTCCACGGGTACCATCGCGTCCGCGCCGTCGGGCATCACTGCGCCCGTGGATATTTCGACGGCCTGTCCATCCTCGAGCGCCACGTCGGGCTTCTCGCCGGCGTGGACCTCGCCGACGATGTCGAGCCGAGCGGGATCGGCCTCGTCCGCACCGAACGTGTCCCGCGCGCGCAGCGCGTAGCCGTCCAGACTCGCCCGGTCGAAGCCGGGCACGTCGAGTTCGGCGTCGAGTCGGGCCACGAGCACCCGGCCGCGCGCGTCCTCGAGCGGGACGCGCTCGATACCGCCCTCGAGGGCCAGCGAGTCGATCGCTGCGCGGGCCTCGTCGGGGGTCGCGAGATCGCGGAACTCCTTGCGGTTCATACCGGCCCTTCGGCCGCCGCGGCTAAAAACGTCGGTCGATTCGGGCTGTCGTCCGCAGCCGCGGACCACGCTCCGCCCCCTCTCGCCATCATGTGTCATGTTCTCGTACGACAATAATTAAGCGTCCGCCCGGAGAGGTGCGAGCCATGTCACGGCTGTCCGAGACCGACCGCGAGCGCATCGCCGATCTCTTCGATCGCCACCTCGAGGTCGGCCTCCATCACGGCGCACAGCTGGCCGTCTACGTCGACGGCGAGTCCGTGATCGACCTCGCGGGCGGCGTCGCAGCGCCCGACGGCCCCGCGGAGACCCGCGAGACGCGACACGTCCTCTTCTCGAGTACGAAACCCTACGCCGGGGTCACGTTGCACTCGCTCGTCGAGGAGGGGGAACTCGCGTACGACGACCGCGTGGTCGACCACTGGCCCGAGTTCGCCGACGGGGGAACCGAGAAGGCCGAGATAACGGTGCGACAGGTTCTCAGTCACACGTCGGGGCTCAACCGGGGCGAGATCGACGACCGGCCCGACCTGTGGGGCGACTGGGACGCCGTCGTCGAACACCTCGAGGCGATGGAGCCCAATTTCCCGCCGGGCGAAGTCCCGGCCTACCACGCGCTCACCTTCGGCTGGCTCGTCGGCGAACTCGTCCGCCGCGTGTCGGGCACGCCAATCGAGGAGGCCGCTCGAGAGCGGGTCTTCGATCCGCTCGGACTGGACGACACCGGGATCGGCCTGCGGGAGGACGAAGACGACGCCGTCGCGACGCTGGTCGGCTTCGACCCGTTCGACCGCTGTCGTGACCCCGGCGAGGGCCTCGGGGACAACGCCGAGGTCGCCGCGCCGTTCAATTCCGAGGAGATCCACCGCGCCGTGATCCCCGCCGCCAACGGCATCGGGACCGCCGGGGACATGGCCCGGTTCTACGCCTGTCTCGCCAACGGCGGCGAACTCGAGGGCTCCCGAATTCTCGAGCCGGAGACCGTCGAGGAGATGACGACGGTACAGGCCGAGACGGAGTCCGACGGCACGATCGGCCGGGAAGCCCGGTTCGCGCTCGGCTTCTGGAAGGGCGGCACCACGGTCGCGCCGTACGGCTCGCTCTCCCCCGACCGCGCGTTCGGCCACGCCGGCCTCGGGAGCAGCGTCGGCTGGGCCGACCCCGCGGCGAACATCGGGTTTGCCTACGTGACGAACGGCGTGCGGGAGGGCTCCTACGAACACGTCGCCCGCGTGAACGCGCTGGCCGACGCGGTTCGGCAGGCGCTCGGGTGATCCAAACGCCGTCTCCCCTTCCCCGAGTACGCTGACCAAACGGTGATACGTCACCCGTTCCTACCCCGACTATGGCGGATTTCGGGACGGCCGCACTGCGCTTCATTCAACTGTACGGCCCGATCGCACTGTTGGTCTTTACGTTCCTCGAGACATCGATGCTCTTCCCGTTCTTTCCGAGCGAGGTCGTCGTCCCGGCCGCGGCCGCGCTGTTGATCGTCGATCCGATTTCGTTTCTCGTCTTCGTCGCGGCGGCGGCCGTCGGCGGGACCGTCGGAGCTTTCGTCCCGTTCTACGCGTTTCGCGGCCCCGGCTCGCGCGGACTCGGCCGCCTTCGCGAGCGGATCAACGTCTCCGAGGACGCGACCGAACGCGGCCGGCAGTGGTTCCGCCGCTGGGGACAGTCGTCGGTCTTCTGGGGCCGATTCCTGCCGGCGTTGCGATCCGTCGTCTCCATCCCGGCGGCGCTCGCCGGCATGTCGCCGGTCCGGTTCGGCGTCTACACGGCGGCCGGCACCGTCCTGTTCTACGCGGCCGTCGGCGCGGTCGTCTACTACGGGCGGCAGCGATCGCTCTTCGCCGCCGCCGGCTCCGTCGCCGCCGAGCGGCCGGTCCTCACTGCAGTATTCGCTGTCGTCGCCCTCGTAGCGGGGCTCCTACTCGTCACGCGACACCGACGAAAAGAACGAAGCTACTAGCTCAGGCGTTCGGTTCCCAGTCCTCGACGGCGACCGTTTCGCCGGCCGAAATCCCCTCGCGGTCGTCGTCGACGACCACCCAGCCGTCGGCCAGCGCGACGCTCGAGAGGACGCCCGACCCGCTGGTTCGCGTCGGAATCGCCGTGAAATTCGGCTCGTCGCCGCCCGGTTCCACCCCGTCGCCGTCGCGTTCCTCGAGTCGCACCCGTGCGAACGTCCGCGTGCCGGGCTCGCTCGGGATCTTGCGCTCGAGTCGGGCCCGCGTAGTCGGGTGGGGGTCGGAGGTCGTTCCCTCGAGCCAGCGCAGGACCGGCCGGACGAACTGGACGGCGTTGACGATACAGGCGACGGGATACCCCGGCAGTGCGAGGACGGGCGTCTCCTCGACGATTCCGAGACAGACGGGGTGGCCGGGTTTGAGGCCGACGCCGTGGACGAGCACCTCGCCGAGATCGTCGATCACCTCGGGTAAGAGGTCGCGTTCCCCGACGCTCGAGCCGCCGGTCGTGACGATCACGTCCTTCGTCAGATCCCGCTGGATCGCCACGCGAAGCGACTCGGGGTCGTCGGTGACGACGTCGCGGTAGGTCGCGCGAGCGCCCCAGCGCTGGGCCAGCCGCGAGACGGTGAGCCCGTTGGTTTCGACCACCTCGCCGGGGTCGGGGTCGCCCGCGACGAGTTCCTCGCCCGTCGGAATCACGCCGACCGTGGGCTGTCGGGCGACCGCGACGCGGCCGTAGCCCGCCGACCGCAACAGTCCCAGATCCGACGGCCGGAGCCGGTGGCCCGCGTCGTAGAGGTGTTGGCCCTCTTCGATGTCCTCGCCGACGGGCGCGACGTTTTCCCCCTCCGCGATCGCGTCCTCGACCTCGAGTTCGCCCGCCGACTCGAGTTCGGTGACCCGCTCGATCATGACGACGCCGTCGGCGCCCTCGGGGAGCGCGCTACCGGTGTGGACCCGCGCGGCCGTCCCGGGGTCGATGCGGTCGGCCGTGGCGTGCTCGCCGCCGGCCTCGGCCGGTTCGGCGATGCGCAACACCTCCGGCGACCGGTCGCTGGCCCCGAACGTGTCCGCGGCCCGAACGGCGTAGCCGTCCATCGCCGCCCGCTCGTAGTGGGGCACGTCTCGAGCGGACGTGACGGGGGCGGCGAGGACGCGGCCGTCCGCGCGGTCGACGTCGACGGTCTCGGTCCCGCAGGGGACGTCCGCGTCGGCGTCGCCACTCCCCTCGACTGCGTCCCGCAGGATCCGGCGCGCCTCGTCGACCGGCGTCCGAACCTTGAACCCGGCTTCCGTCCGCTCTCGGTCGGCACCTTCCATACCCTGAATCGGGTCGTCGGAGGGCAAAAGCGTGGGGGAACCCGTCGCCGACCGCGCGACTCGAGGGGCCAGCTTGGGGTGGCGCGCGCTGTCGGCCGTCTGAGCGCTAGCGAAGGCGGCCGATGACATTGCGCGAGGGATGAGCGAACGGAGTGAGCGAATCGGTTGGGGAGGGCGTGGCTCCTCCGTGTTGCCACGATAGCAGGACGCTGCCTTTTCCGGACGATTACGCTATCCCTTCCGCATGTATGGAATTATCTGCCCAGAGTTGACGTGATGGGTGAGAGCGTGCTGCTATCGTGGCAACAGGGTATTTCCTTATCCCTCGTACGAGTTCGGATCGCCGCGACCGCGGCCTTTTTCGTATCGGCGTTCGAACCAGTATCTATGTCAGCGCTCCGCGACGCGTTGCGGGACCTCTCCGATGACGTCTTTTTCGATCTGCTCGAGAGCGAGGACGCCTACCTGCTCGTGCTCGACGTGCCCGGCGTCTCCGCCGAGTCGCTCAACCTCGCGATCGAAGAGGGAGAGATATCCATCGACGCCCACCGCGACAAAGAGCCCACGGGTGACTACCGCTACCTCGAGGAGAACCGCTCGCTCTTTCTCGACGTCGACCTCCCGCTGCCCGACGACGCCTCCGACGCCGGGGCCGAGGCGACGGTCAACCGCGGCGTCCTCGAGGTGACGCTCCCGAAACGCGGCGCGGGTGAGGAGACGACGATCGATATCGTCGACGAGGACGCCTAACGCGGGGTGACCGAGGCTGGCCTCCCTCCGCGCCTATAAGCGGTTCGTCGTCGTCGCGTGGCAGTTCCTCCCGCTGTTGCTCGCCTACGCCCGCGACCGACGGCGCTTCCTGCTGTTCGGCCGGCGCCGGCAGGTCGATTCCGAGACGCACCGCCACCGGGCCGAGGTGTTGCTCGAGTCGCTGCTGACTCTCGGGCCGACCTTCATCAAACTCGGCCAATTGCTGTCGACCCGCCCGGACGTGCTCCCGCCGGCGTACATCGACGTGCTCGCGTCGCTGCAAGACGACGTGCCGCCGGCCCCCTGGCCCGGGGCGAAACGGGTGCTCGAGGCGGAACTCGGTCCCGTCGACGAGCGCTTCGCGGAATTCGACACCGAGCCGATCAGCGGCGCGAGTCTGGGACAGGTCTATCGGGCCCGCCTCGAGCCCGACGCCGAGACGGGAGACGGTGACGGCGTCGACGGCGATGCAGCGGCGACCCCTGCCGACGGCGAGCGGAGCCGCGACGTCGCCGTGAAGGTCCGCCGACCGGACATCGAGGCCCTCGTTCGGGCCGATCTGCGCGTCATCAAGTGGTCACTACCGATCTTGCTGTACTTCGTCGACGACGCCCGGTCGTTCTCGCTCGAGAACCTGGCCGAGGAGTTCTCGAAGACCATCCGCGAGGAGATGGACTACGAGCGCGAGGCCGAGATGCTCGCCGAGATCAGGGGCAACTTCGCGGGCGACGATCGCTTCATGATCCCCGACGTGATCGAGAGCCACTCCGGCCCGCGCGTGCTCACGATGGAGTACGTCGAGGGGACGAAGATAAACGATGTCGAGGAACTCGAGCGTAAGGGGATCGACCGGACCACGATCGCGGAGAACTTGGAGCGGTCGTACCTGCAGATGATCATGGACGACGGGGTCTTCCACGCCGATCCGCATCCGGGCAACCTCGCGGTGACCGACGACGGGCGGATCGTCTTCTACGACTTCGGGATGTCCGGTCGGGTCGATCCGTTCGTCCAAGAGAAGATCGTCGACTTCTACATCGCCGTCGCCAACCAAGATATCGACGGCATCCTCGACGCGCTCGTCGAGATCGGCACGCTGTCCCCCGACGCCGACCGCGGCGTGATGGCCGAGGTGATGGAGATCGCCATTCAAGACGCCCGCGGCGAGGACGTCGAGCAGTACCGCGTCAACCAGATCGTCGGCCAGATCGAGGACTCGATCTACGAGTTCCCGCTCCGGCTCCCGAAGAACCTCGCGCTCGTGTTGCGTGTCGCGACCGTGGTCGAAGGCGTCTGTGTCACGTTAGACGAGGACTTCGACTTCATCTCGGTCGCGACCGACTACCTGACCGAGCAGGGGTATCGCGAGGAGTCGATCCGGCAGTACATAGACGAGACGGGCCGACAGCTCCGTCGGACCGGTGAGTCGCTGACCAGACTCGCACCCAAGGCCGAGCGGGCGCTCGACCGGCTCGACCGCGACGACCTCCACGTCCGCATCGGCGTCGAGGACTCGGCGGACGTCTTCGAAGACCTCGCCAAACGGCTGGTCTACGGCATGTTGCTCACGATGTCGCTGTTCTCGATGGGCGTCCTCTACGCGCTCGAGGCACCGAGAGCGTCGGTCGTCGCGGCGGTCTTTGCGGTGTTCGTGACGATCCAGCTCTACCGATCCTTCCGCTCGCCGACATCGATCGGGACGCGACCGCAGTTCACGCGACAAAACCTGCGCCAGCGCCGCGACGAGTGATGACATACAGTTCATCGGCGACTGAATATCGCCTCGAGCGGAGTATCCATTCCATTACAATGTCCGATGTGCCGGTTCGGACGGGTAATGCCGACAGTACTGCTCGCGAATCCCAACGCCGAGGTCGTCAGTCGGGACGAGCGCCGGTGGATCCTCTGTGGAACGCACGCACACGAACTCCGCGCGGAGATCGACGCCGGAGCGGATTTCGAGGCGATCAAAGCACTCCACGACTCGCTGCCCGGTGAGGGAACGATCATCGTCCTCTCATCTCGCGCGGACGAGCCGACGATACGCGCCCACCGCGGCATCACGTCGGCCTACGAGGTGTTCTACTGCCTCGACTCGAGCGGCGAGCCCGTCCTCACCGACCTGTTCCGGAACGCCCTCGCCCGACTCGAGCCCGCCGATCGGACGGTTCCGGACCGGGCGAAGGCCGACCACCTGCTCTACCGGACGACGCCGATCGACTCCTACGTCGAGCGGATCCACCGCCTCGGCCACGGCGAGACGCTCACGTGGACGCCCGGAGAGACCACGCCCCGAACCGAACTGACGGAGACGCTCGAGCCCGAGCCCGATCTCTCTCCTACGAGCGCACACGACCGGCTCGACGAGGTGTTGTCGGCGGTCTGTGCCCCGATCGCGGACGACGCCTCGCTCATGCTCTCCGGCGGCGTCGATTCGACCGTCCTCGAGCCCTACCTGACGAACCCGACCGAGAGCGTCACCGGCGCCTTCGACACGCCCGAACTCGAGTTCGAACGGGAGTACGCCGACCGGGCGAACGACCTCGTCGAGACCGACCGCGAGGTCGTCGAAATGTCTGAATCCTCGTACCTCGAGCGTCTCGAGGTGGCCGTCGACGCGCTGGGGATGCCGCCCCACCAGCTCCAGACGCCGACGTTCGACGGGATCTACCGCGAGTTTGAGGGCTCCGACACGCTCGTCAGCGGACAGGTCGCGGACGCCGTCTTCGGCCTCGGCGGCTCGCTCGAGGTCGCTCGCAAAGTCTGGATGACACGCCATCTCGGGTACGTCCCGCCGGTCGTGGCGAAACTGCAGCAACACCGGGACGTGCTCGAGCGACTCCGCCGACATCCGTCCGATCCCGACGGGCAGGGACTCCAGTTCGCGGTCTACACGGACGTGCCCTCCGTCGTCGAGACGATCGGTCGCCGACAGTACGAGCGACGACAGCGCGAGCGCTACGAGTACGCGATGGACCGCGTTCCCGACGCCGGCGGGGACAGCTACGCACAGCACGTCCACGTCGGGCAGTGGATCGACTTCTTCTGTGAAGACGCCGTCACCGTCTGGCGGCAGGCCGGCCTCGCGCGAGGCTGTGAGATGTACACCCCGTTCGCGGGCAAGGCCGTCGCCGAACTCGCGCTCGGGCTCTCCTCGCCCGAACGGTACGTCCGCGACGGCGAGCCCAAACACGTCCCGAAGCGACTGCTCGGCGAGTGGTACCCCGAGTACGACCGGAGCAAGCCGAAGGGCAACGGCAACTTCCCGGCCGATCGCTTCCTCTCGACGGGGCCGCTCGCGTCCGTCTTCGACCGCTACGAGGTCCCGGAGTTCGCACCGGACATCTCCGGCGAAATCGTCGACCACTCGCCCGGCCTCGCGTGGAATCTGGCCGGCTACGCCGTCTGGCGCGACCGCGTCCTCCGAGCGGACGACCTCGAGCCGGTCTCTCATACTCGGACCGTGTCGGTGCCCTCGAGCGCACCCCGGTCCCCGGGAGAGACGGTCTAAATCGCGGTGGCCCCGAGCTTCTTTCCACGCCGGGATCGAACGGCCGGTATGGAGTACGAGGCAATCGCCGACCTGCCGCTGACGATCGAGGGGGTATCGACCGACCGCCTCGAGCGCGAGACCTCGAGCGAGTTTACCCGCGTCACGACGGAGGTTTCGCTTACCGGGCCAGCACCGGACGGCGACGGGACGGTGACCGGCCGCGGCGAGGACGTGACCTACGAAACCGAAGACCACGACCGGTTGGCGGAGTCAGGGCTGCCCGACCTGACCGGCGAGTGGACGATCGACTCGTTTTCCGCGCGGCTCGCCGACTGCGATCTCTTTCCGGGCGGTGCGCCCGACCGCGAGGTCTTTCGAAACTATCGGCGGTGGAGCCTCGAGAGCGCCGCGCTGGACCTCGCGCTCCGGCAAGCGGAGACCGACCTCGAGAGCGAACTGGGGCGCACGTCCGATCCCGTCCGGTTCGTCGCCAGCACCCGACTCGGCGAGCCGCCGACGACCGACCGGCTCGAGTCGCTGCGCGAGCGGGTGCCCGACCTCGAGTTCAAGCTCGATCCCATCCCGGCGTGGGACGCGGAGCTGGTGGCCGCCATCGGCGAGACCGTCGGGACTGACGCGGTCCGCATCCTCGATCTGAAGGGGCGGTACGAGGGAACCGAGGTGGACGTGCCGGCCGATCCGGACCTGTACGAGCGGGTGCTCGAGGCATTCCCCGAGGCCGTGATCGAGGACCCGGCGCTGACCGACGAGACGCGGCCGCTCTTCGAGGACTCCGCCGTGCGATCCCGCGTCTCGTGGGACGCCCCGATCCACGGGATCGCGGACATCGAGGCGCTGCCGTGGGAGCCCGACTGGCTGAATATCAAACCCTCGCGCTTCGGCTCGCTCGAGTCGCTGTGCGAGACGATCGCCTACTGCGACGAGCGCGACGTGCGACTGTACGGCGGCGGCCAGTTCGAACTCGGCGTCGGCCGCGGCCAGATCCAGCGGCTGGCGTCGCTTTGCTATCCCGACGGACCGAACGACGTGGCGCCGCGGGCGTACAACGACCCCGATGTCGGAGACGGCTTACCGCGGAGTCCGCTGGAGCCGTCGACGGAGTCCGTCGGATTCCGCTGAGAACGGTCGCGCCGGGTCTCTACTGGCGTCTGGTTCAAAAGGGGGGCTTGGAGTATCGGAACGGTGACTCGAGTGACTCGTCGGTGCCGCCGGCGTCGATACCGTCGTACGTAGCCAGTAGACTTTCGGGTTTCGGACTGTTTCGAAGAAGTCCGGGGTGGACTGGATGGATGTGAGTTCTGCGGTCCAGCCTGGATGTGAGTTTTTTACCCGGACATTCGTCCGGTTGCAGCCTCCAGATGAAAAGGATGAGGGTTTCGTCAATCTGCGAATCGCTGCACTGAGCCGAGTCGGATCGGCGCCTGAACCGGCCCTGTTAGCACATCGAACGCACGCCAGCGGCCATTCCAAACGGTTTATGCACGTCGATTGATTACGCCGGGACATGGCGAAACAGCAGACCGAAGTTCGCGAACTCCAGGAAGGAAGCTACGTCATGATCGACGACACGCCGTGTAAGATCAACGCCTACTCGACGGCGAAGCCGGGCAAACACGGCAGCGCCAAGGCTCGTGTCGAGGCCGAAGGCGTCTTCGACGGCAAGAAGCGCTCGCTCTCCCAGCCGGTCGACGCGAAGATCTGGGTCCCGATCATCGAGCGGAAAAACGGACAGGTCGTCTCCGTCGACGGCAACGACATGCAGGTCATGGACCTCGAGACCTACGAGACGATCACGATGCGCATCCCCGACGACATCGATGTCTCCCCCGACGAGAACATCGAGTACCTCGAGATGGAAGACCAGCGAAAGATCGTCTGATGTTTCCCGGGGCGACCGACGACGGCGAGGCGACCGACACGGCGGATCGACCGACCCGTGACGGCGCGAACTTCGTGGTCGTCGGTGCGCCCCTGGACGCAACGACGACCTTTCAGCCGGGGACCCGATTCGGGCCCCGACGGATCCGTTCTCTCGCCGAACCGTTCGACGATTACGACTCCCGAACGGACCAGCACTTTTCGACCCTCGGCGTCGCCGATCGCGGCGACGTTCGGGCGTGGAACGACGTTCCGGAGTACCTCGAGTACCTTGCGAGCACCCTGCGGGAAGCCGTCTGGAACGACGCCGTCCCGCTGGTGCTGGGGGGCGAACACACCGTCTCCCTCGCGGGCGTCCGCGCGGTCGAACCCGAGGTGTTCGTCTGTCTCGATGCCCACCTCGACCTGTACGACGCCTACGACGGGAATCCGCTCTCCCACGCCGCCGTCACCCGGCGCATCCTTGAGGACGTCGACAGTGTCGAGGAGGTCGTTCTCCTCGGGGCTCGCACCGGCAGCGAAACCGAGTGGGAGCGCGCCGCTGCGGACGACGTGACCGTCGTTCCGCCCGAGGCGGTGGGCGAGTGGTCGCCCGGCGACCGACTCGCGGACCGCGAGGTCTACCTGAGCGTCGACATCGACGCCGCCGACCCCGGATACGCGCCGGGAACCGGGACGATGGAGCCGTTCGGCCTCGAGCCCCGCGAACTCCGCGACGTGGTGCGATCGGTCGCACCCCACGCGAGCGGGTTCGACGTTGTCGAGGTCAACGACCGCGACGACGGCCAGACGGCCGCGCTGGCCGCGAAACTGGTTCGGGAGTTCGTCTTTTCGCACGCGGACGGGTGACATCGGCTCGTTCTTCGGCGGTGTACTGCCGTGGCGCGTGCTGAGCGACAGGTCGTCAGTGCGAGCGGTGACTGAAAGGAACCGCGAGTCGAGGGCGACCTGTCGCACAACCCCACGCGAGGGATGAGCGAACGCCGGTAGGCGTGAGCGAATCGGCTGGGGAGGGCGTGGCGATCCCCTGTTGCCACGATAGCAGAACAGCCTTTCCGGACTATCGTCTCCCCACGAACTCGAGTCCCCTCGGAGAGCGTACACCCTTTTCACGCTCCGAGCGAACCCCCAACCATGATCGAGGCGACGCTGTGTTTCCCGCTGCGAGACGGCGGTGACGCTGCGGCCGACCGCGAGGTGCTGCTCATCGAGAAACGCCGCGGGCTCGGCGAGGGCTGGTACAACGGTCCCGGCGGCAAGTGCGAACCCGGCGAGACGCCCCGGGACTGTGCGATCCGCGAAACCGAGGAAGAGGTCGGCCTCGAGGTCTCGGACCTCGAGAAGGCGGGCGAACTCCGATTCCTGCTCGACGGCGAGGTACACACCTTCTGTCACGTCTACCGCACCCGCTCGTTCGCCGGCGAGCCCAGCGTCTCCGAGGAGGCGTACCCGGAGTGGGTTCCCGTCGATGACGTGCCCTACGACCGGATGTGGGACGACGATCACCTGTGGCTGCCGGGCGTGCTCGAGGGGAAAACCGTCGCCGGCGAGTTCCGATTCGAGGGCGGCGAACCGCTCGACGAAGCCGAGTTCGTCGATCACGACCTCGAGTGGGACGTCTCGTTCTGATCGGTCGGTCGCTCCCGCTCGATTTACGATTCGATCACCGAGTTACGGCTTCAGTACGACCTTCCCGGAACTCTTCCGGGCTTCGATGTACTGGTGGGCGTCGGCCGCGTCCTCGAGCGCGAACGACTCGCCCAGAATGATCTCGAGGTCGCCGCCCGCGAGTCCCTCGGTCAACTCGGGGACGGCCTGCATGACTCGCGACGGATCGTGCATGGAGGCCTGCCCGAGGTGGAACCCTTTGACCGTCTTGTTCTCGAAGAGCAGGCGCTGGTTGCTCACTTCGGCGGGGACGCCGCTTGCCACGCCGTAGGTGACCATCCGGCCGAAGTGGGTCATCGCGTCGAGGCTGCGCTCGAAGACGTCGTCGCCGACGCTCTCGAGGACGAGATCGACGCCCTCGCCGTCGGTTTCGGCCTCGACGACCTCGCGGAAGTCAGTCTCGGTGTAGTTGATCGGGTGGTCACAGCCCAGATCGGCCGCGAGGTCGAGTTTTTCCCGCGTGCTCGCGGTGCCGAAGACTTCAGCGCCGGCGTTCGACGCCAGTTGGACGGCCGCGGTGCCGACCCCGCCGGCTGCGGCCTGAACGAGGACGGATTCGCCCTCCTCGAGGCCGCCCCACTCGAAGAGACACGCGTGGGCGGTGAGGAACTGGACGGGGAACCCGGCCGCCTCGTCGAAGCTCATCGCCTCTGGGATCGGGAAGAGCAGGTCCGCGGCGGCGGTGACGTACTCGGCGTAGCCGCCGGTGTCGAGCATGCCGACGACGCGGTCGCCTTCCGAGAGGTCCTCGACGCCGTCGCCGACCGCGTCGACCGTTCCCGCGGCTTCCATGCCGGGGACGTAGGGGGCGTCGGGGCCGTCCGGATAGTGGCCGCGCCGTTGCATGATGTCCGCGAAGTTGATCCCGGCCGACTCGATGTCGATTCGAACCTCGCCCGCGTCAGGTTCGGGGGTCGGCACGTCGACCACGGAGAGTTCGTCGCTGTCGCCGTAGGACTCGACTTCGATCGCTTTCATATCGGAATTATACCGGCGTGACTCGCATAAAGGTGTGAGAACCGGGGGAAACAGATGTTTCGTTTATAGTTTCCCGCCGCGGTGGTTCCGGCTCATGACAACGTGGCCCCTGCGATCGACTCGCGAGTCGGCGTTCGGCCTTCGCATGGTTTAAGCCCGCGCTGACTGCATGTCGTACTAATGAGCGACGAGAGTCAAGAACTCGGCATCACCGAGTCGAAATCGCACAAGCCCGGCGAGTGGTACGCCGAAGTCGTCCAGAAGGCCGACATCGCGGACTACGCGCCGATGGGCGGCTTCATCGTCACCAAACCCCGCGGCTACGCCCTCTGGGAGGCCATTCAGGACTCGCTGGACGGCTGGTTCAAGGAGACCGGCGTCGACAACGTCTACTTCCCGATGTTCATCCCCGAGAGCTTCTTAGAGCGGGAGAAAGACATCGTCGAAGGCTTCGACCCCGAGGTCGCGTGGGTGACCCAGGGCGGCCACGAGGAACTCGAGGAGCGACTGGCCGTTCGCCCGACCAGCGAATCGATCATCGCGCCCTTCATGGCCGACTGGACCCGCAGCCACCGCGACCTGCCGATGCGGCTCAATCAGTGGTGTTCGGTGGTTCGGTGGGAGGCCACGGAGACGAAGCCGTTCTTCCGGACGAAGGAGTTCATGTGGCAGGAGGGCCACACCGCCCACGCGAGCGACGAGGGCGCGTGGGACGAGGTCTGGACCCGACTCGGCCAGTACGAAGAACTCTACGAGGACGTGCTCGCGATTCCCGTGCTGCGGGGCAAAAAGCCCGAACACGACAAGTTCCCCGGTGCAGACACCACGACGACCGTCGAGGCACTGATGCCCGACGGCAAGTCCGTGCAGGGCGCGACCAGCCACAACCTCGGGCAGAGCTTCGCCGAGGCGTTCGACATCACCTTCGCCGACGAGGACGAGGAGGAACAGACGGCCTACACCACCTCGTGGGGCCTCTCGTGGCGCGCGCTGGGCGCGCTCATCATGACCCACTCCGACGATCAGGGGCTCGTGCTCCCGCCGACGGTCGCGCCCACGCAGGTCGTCATCGTCCCCATCTGGCAGGAAGACACCAAAGACGACGTCCTCGAGTACTCCGAGGAGATCGCCGACGACCTCGAGACGGCCGGCTTCCGCGTCGAACTCGACGACCGCGACGAGCGCAATCCCGGCTTCAAGTTCAACGAACACGAACTCAACGGCGTTCCCCTCCGGTTGGAGATCGGCCCCCACGAGGTCGAGGACGAGGAGGTCACGCTGGTCCACCGGCCGGATAACGCCGAAGCGGTCGAGGACCGCGACGAAATCGTCGACGCGGTCGACGAGCACCTCGAGGACATCTACGACAAGCTCTACGAGGCGGCCGAGGAGAACTTAGAAGAGAACGTCCGCGAAGCTCACAGCCCGGAGGACATCCTCGGAACGATCGGCAAACACGGCGGCTACGTGAAGACGCCGTGGTGTGGCGACGAGGCCTGCGAGGAGGCCATCAAGGAGAAGATCGCCGCCGAGATCGTCATGCAACCCCTCGAGGACGAAGGGGGATCGACGGCCGGCGAGGTGCCCGAACCCGACGCCGACGAGTGTGGCGTCTGTGGCGACCCCGCCGACGAGATCGCGTACTTCGCGAAGTCCTACTGAGCGGACGATTTTCGTCGCCGAACCGTGCGTGCCGTCGCTGCCGTTCGCGGTTCGACTCGAGGCATATCGACCGCCGACCGTGAGTGACTGTTTCACCTGAACCTAACTCTTTAACCCGAGATTGCTTAGCCCGGAAGACTAACTAGAAGCATGTGGTGTTCACTCTGGTGGGTGAACACTACGTGCCTCTGACATTTCCCCGTCGACGGGAAGTCGATCTTTCCGGACGGGGGTTTCGTCCAGTGACGCGGCCGACGGACGTTCTCGGTCGGCGACGAGTATCCGAGCAGCCGACAGTCCCGCGTCTGGTGATTAAGGGTTTCCCCACACCTTATACTAATATATATGTGTTAATAATACACTTAGCCATAATGGGTTAGCCTCTTATAGTTGTTCTCGCTAAGGGTGTGTATGACACAGCCACAGATAGCGCCATCCACCGAGCGTTCACAGGGGCTCGCTGACCCTGCGGACGCACGGTCGAACTGCGGCGTCGGCGTCGTCATGGACCTCGATGGGGATGGGGGCCACGATGTCGTCGCCGACGGACTCGAACTCCTTCGCAACCTCGAGCACCGCGGGACGACCGGTGCGGAGAAAAACACCGGCGACGGGGCCGGCATCATGCTCCAGACGTCCGATTCGTTCTTCGAGAGCGTTCTCGACGCCTCCCTACCTGAGACCTATGCCGTCGGCTCGCTCTTTCTGCCGCAGGATACCGCGGCTCGCGAGGAACTCGTCTCGCTCGTCGAGGAGACGTTCGACACCTACGACCTCGGCGTCCTCGAGTGGCGGGACGTTCCGACGGACAACGACGATCTCGGCCAGACGGCCGTCGACTCGGAACCCGACGTCTGGCAGGTCGTCGTTACGCCCGACGACGACATCTCCGGCGACGACTTCGACCGTCGCCTCTACGTCGCCCGACGCGCTCTCGAGAACGCGGTCGAAGACGCGGATATCGAGCACAAAGAGCGCTTCTACGTCGTCTCGCTGGACTCGAAGACTGTCGTCTACAAGGGGCTCCTGAAGGGCGTTCAGGTCCCGTCTTACTATCCCGACCTCACCGACGAGCGACTCGAGTCGACGTTCGTGATGGTCCACGAGCGGTTCTCGACCAACACGCTCGGCGCGTGGCACCTCGCTCACCCCTACCGGAACATCATCCACAACGGCGAGTTCAACACCATTCAGGGCAACATCAACTGGATGCGGGCCCGCGAGACCGACATCGAGAGCGACGTGCTCGACGACCTCGAGGCGGTCAAACCGATCATCGACGACCCCGAGCAGTCCGACACGGCGAGCGTCGACAACGCGCTCGAACTGCTGATGCAGGACGGCCGCGACTTAGAGCACGCCCTGCGGATGCTCGTCCCCGAAGCGTGGCGCGGCGACGACGCGATGGACCCCGATCGGAAAGATTGGTACGACTTCCACGCCTCGCTGGTCGAACCGTGGGACGGCCCCGCGCTCGTCGCGGCGACCGACGGCGAACGCGTCGGCGCGGTACTGGACCGCAACGGCCTTCGCCCCTGCCGGTATGACGTGACGACCGACAACCGCCTCATCATGGCCAGCGAGGCCGGCGCGCTCGAGACCGAACCCGAAAATATCGAGGAGCGCGGCCGCCTCCAGCCCGGCCAGCTGTTCCTCGCCGACCCCGAGGAAGGCCGCGTCATTCCGGACGAGGAGGTCTTCGATGACCTCACCGACGACCGCTACGGCGAGTGGGTCGCTCAGGAGCAGGTCCACCTCGACGATATCCGGACCACGGACGACCGATCGCCCCAGCAGCCCGTCGACGGCCTCCGCGACTACCAGGCCTCGTTCGGCTACACTCACGACGAGCTCGAGAACCTGATCGAGCCGATGACTCAGAAGGGGAAAGACCCCGTCGGTTCGATGGGCGACGACACGCCGCTGTCGGTGCTCACCGAGTTCAACCGGCCGCTGTTCTCCTACTTCAAGCAGCTGTTCGCACAGGTGACCAACCCGCCGCTCGACTACATCCGCGAGGAACTGGTCACCTCGATGGAGAGCCGGCTGGGCTTCCAGCGCAACCTGCTCGACGAGTCGCCCGAACACGCCCGCCAGCTCGTGCTCGACTCGCCGATCCTGACCGACGCCGAACTCGAGTCGGTTCGTGACTGCTCGGCTAACGGCATTACGGCGACGACGATCGACATCACCTACGAGCCCGAAAGCGAGGAGCTCGGTACCGACCTCGAGGCCGCACTCGAGCGCGTACGAGCGGACGCCGTCGAGGCCATCGAGGCCGGAACCGATGTGATCATCCTCTCCGACCGACGCGTCGACGAGGATCGGGTCGCGATCCCGAGCCTGCTGGCGACCGGTGGCGTTCACCACCACCTCGTCCGCAACGGGCTGCGAAACCACGTCGGGCTCGTCGTCGAGTCCGCCGACCCGCGTACCGTCCACCACTTCGCGACGCTGGTCGGCTACGGTGCCGGCGCGGTCAACCCCTACCTCGCTTACCAGACCATCGAGGACATCACCGCCGGCCCCGACGGTGCCGACACCGAGGTCGCCATCGACGCCTACGTCGGCGCGGTCGAGGACGGCCTGCTGAAGATCATGGCCAAGATGGGTATCTCGACGGTCGAGAGCTATCAAGGCGCCCAGATCTTCGAGGCCGTCGGGCTCGACAGCGGACTCGTCGCGGAGTACTTCGAGGGCACCGAGAACCGTACCGAAGGGATCGGCCTCGCCGAGATCGAGGAAGACCTCCGCGAGCGCCACGCGGCCGCCTTCGACCACGCCGACGGCGAGGAGTCGGACCTCGACCGCCACGGCGAGTTCGAACACCGCTCGGACGGGATCCACCACCAGTGGAACCCGGATACCGTCGGCGCGCTCCAGCAGGCCGTCCGCTCGAACGATTACGAGCGCTACGGGGAGTTCGCCGAGAAAATCAACGACCAGCAACAGAACCTCCAGACCCTGCGCGGGCTGCTCGAGTTCGAATCGGATCGCGACCCGGTTCCGGTCGAGGACGTCGAGCCGATCAAGGACATCGTCGAGCGGTTCTCGACCGCGGCGATGAGCCTCGGAAGCCTCTCGCCGGAGGCCCACGAGAACAACTCGATCGCGATGAACCGGCTGGGCGGCAAGAGCAATTCGGGAGAGGGTGGCGAACCGCCGGAGCGGTTCAACACCGAACGCGAGTGTAACGTCAAGCAAGTGGCCTCGGGTCGCTTCGGCGTCACTTCGACGTACCTCTCGAACGCCGACGAGCTACAGATCAAGATGGCTCAGGGTTCCAAGCCCGGCGAGGGCGGCCACCTCCCCGGCTCGAAGGTCAACGAGATGATCGCCCACGTGCGCAAGTCCACGCCGGGCGTCGGGCTGATCTCGCCGCCGCCGCTGCACGACATCTACTCGATCGAGGACCTCAAGCAGCTGATCTTCGATCTGAAAGCGGCCAACGAAGCGGCGGACATCAACGTCAAACTCGTCAGCGAGGCCGGCATCGGCACGGTCGCCGCCGGCGTCGCGAAGGCCAACGCCGACGTGGTCCACATCTCGGGCCACTCCGGCGGGACGGGCGCCTCGCCGCGCACCTCGATCAAGAACGCCGGCCTCCCGTGGGAACTCGGCCTCGCTGAGGCGAACCAGATGCTCTGTGCGACCGGCCTCCGCGACCGCATCCGCGTCTCCACCGACGGCGGGCTCAAGACCGGTCGCGACGTCGCCGTCGCCGCCCTGCTGGGAGCCGAGGAGTACATCTTCGGCACCGGGTCGCTGGTCACCAGCGGCTGCGTGATGGCTCGGCAGTGTCACAAGAACACCTGCCCGGTCGGGGTCGCTACCCAGCGCGAGGACCTGCGCAAGCGGTTCCCCGGCGAGCCCGAACACGTCATCAACTACATGACCTTCATCGCGCAGGAACTGCGCGAGATCATGGCCGAACTCGGCTTCGAGACCGTCGACGAGATGATCGGACAGGTCGACGTCCTCGAGCAACGCGACGACGTCGACCACCCGAAGGCTCGCAACGTCGACCTCTCGGAGGTCCTCGCGGACCCCGGCAGCGACGTTCGCCGGAAGATCCGCGAGCAGGACCACGAACTCGAGGAGCAACTCGACCGGGACCTCATCGAGGCCGCGGCCGACGCGATCGAGGACCAAGAGCCGGTCAGCCTCGAGGCCGAGGTCACGAACGTCGACCGCACCGTCGGCGCGATGCTCTCGAACCGCATCACCAGCCGCTACGGCGAGCCCGGGCTGCCCGAGGACACGATCACCCTCGACGTGGACGGGACCGCCGGCCAGAGCTTCGGCGCGTTCCTCGCAAGCGGCGTCTCGATGCACTTAGACGGCAGCGCAAACGACTACGTCGGCAAGGGGCTCTCGGGCGGCAAACTGACGATCCGAACGCCCGAAACCGCGGCCTACGATCCGACTGAGAACGTCTCGATCGGCAACGTCGCGCTCTACGGCGCGACCGACGGCCAACTGTACGTCAACGGCGTCGCCGGCGAGCGCTTCGCGGTGCGCAACTCCGGTGCCAAGGCCGTCGTCGAGGGCGTCGGCGACCACGGCTGCGAGTACATGACCGGCGGCGTCGTCGCCGTCCTCGGCGAGACCGGGACGAACTTCGCGGCCGGCATGTCCGGCGGCGTCGCCTACGTCTACGACCCCGACGACGACTTCGAGGCGAAGGCCAACACCGGCATGGTCTCGCTCCACGACGAACTCGAGGAGAAAGACGAGCGGATGCTGCGCCGCCTCGTCGAGAACCACGTCGCCTACACCGGCTCCGAGCGCGGGCAACTGCTGCTCGCAAACTGGGAGCGCGCCCTCGAGGCCTTCGTGAAGGTCATGCCCGAGGCCTACTACGAAGCGATCACCGAGCAGGGCAGCGACGACGTCCGCAACGAACTGCCCGGCGCGCCCGAGGCGACCGCTGAGGCCGAATCAGCCAATTTCGCAGCGAGCGACGACTAACGCGGCCGTCGGCGTCGACGCCCCGCTTTTTCTCGCGATTCGATTCCGATTCGCTTCCGATTGGTCCGCTGCCGAGACCGCACAGTACCTACTCGAGGACACCGCCCGCGTCGACCGCGGCCTCCCGAATCGCCGCCGCGTCCGGCGCTGCGAGCAGGTGCGTCTCGCAGTCGCAGTCCGAGGCGCCGAACGCGGGCACCAGGTCGCCGGGCAGCGACGCCGCCAGTTCGCACTCCCGGTCGGTGTCGGGGAACGTGATGGCGGCCTCGAGGCGCGTCTCGCCGTGCCCGAGCAAGTAGTCGATATGCCAGTGGCGCGTCTCGTGCTCGCCCGCGGCGAGTTCGCGGTGGCGGTCTCGCGAGCGCAGCGAGGGAGACCTCGTCAGAGCGTGCTCTGACGGCGGTCGACGCGACCGAAGCCGCCGGGGCCGAACGCGCTGCCGACGTAGGCGTACGCGCCGGCGGGGAACTCGCGGTCGCCCAGCGCGCCGACCTCGATCGATGTCGATCGGGCCACGTCGATGACGAGGACGTACGTGCCGCTCATATCGGCCGATCGGACGGCGGCGGAAAAACGAGTGTGTTTTCGGCTCGCAGCGACGGTTCCGCTCTCGCTCGCGGCGTTAGCTCGACCAGTCCTCGTCGCGGGCCCGATCCTCGTCCGCGGTGGGATCGCGTTCGTGGACGTGGCGACGGTTGCTCATGTCCTCGTCCTGTCGTTGCTGATTTCGGTCGCCGCTCGAGCCTCGGTCCGATTCGCGGGACTCCGTCCAGTCACCCTGCTCGGATCGCCGTCCCCGTTGTTCGTACTCGAGTCCGCCACCGGATTGTTGCTCTCGGTTCATGCGTCCGCCGGAGCGATCGTCGGTATCGCCGTACTCGCCGCCGCGGTCGTACTGCTGGGTGTCCCCGAAGTCACGCTGCGATCGACCTCCTCGCTGGTCGCCGCCGCGGTCGCGCTGCATCCCCGATTCGTGGCCTTCGCTCCGCTGGTGGCGACCGTACTCGGGCTGGCCCTGCTGGTACTGGCTGCCGTGTTGCTCGCCGCCCCGCCGGGACTGGTTCTGCTGTCCCTCGCCTCGAATTCCGCTCTGCTGGCCGCGGTGGTGGCGGTCCTGTTGGCCCTGCATGCGTCCCGTCGCATCGGACTGGGTATCCCGGTTCTCGTGCCAGCGCTGCTGGGCACCCATCCGTTCCTCGCCGCGCTGTGTGCCCTGTTGGCTCCGATCGGACTGGCCGCTGCGCTGTTGTCCCTGCTGTCCGCGATGGCCGTGCATGTCACCCTGTCGCTGCTGACCCTGTCGGTTCTGCATATCATGCTGCTGTCCGCGCTGGCCCTGCTGGTCTTGCATTCCTCCCTGCTGACCCTGCATACCGCCCTGCTGTCCGCCGCGGCGCTGCTCGTGTCGGGCCTCGCCACCGTACTCGAGGTTCGCCTCGTCCATCGCGTCGGTTTCGAACCCGCTGCGCTGCTGGCGACCGCCCTGCTGTTGGCCGGATTGGCCGCGCTGTCGGCCGGACTGCTGCCCGCGCTGTCGGCCGGACTGCTGCCCTCGCTGTTGTGTCTCCTGATGGCCGAACTGCTGGCCACGCTCATCGCGTTGCTGGCCTCGTTGGCCGCGCTGGGTCCCCTGTCCGTGTTGCTGTTGGGACCGGCCGCGCTGCGGGTAGTCGCCCTGCCCTCCGCCGGATTGCCCGCCGCGTTGCTCTCGATCGACGGTCGTGCCGGAACCACGCCCCCAGCCGGTATCGCCGGATGAACCCTGCTGGCCCTCCGTTTGCCGTCGCTCGCGCTCCCGCCGGTCGGGACCCTGCGCGCCGACATCGTCGCTGTCGCCGCGGCTGAACATGCCGTGGAGCCAGCCGCGGTCGCCGCCCTGCCGGCTCCGATCGGTCTCTTGGCCCTGTCCCTCACGTCGATTCTGACGGCGGTTCTCCGTATTGCTCGAGCGCTCGTCCCGATCGTCCGTCTCTCGTCGGTCGCTGTCGTATCGGTCGTTCATGGGTATGACTGTGTGGATCGTCGGCTGTGGATTCGATATCGATCGCTGACTCGCCCCGATCGACGCGCTGGTCGCTGGTGGTCGTAGTGCTGCGGTGGGTGCTAAATCGAACGAGCGGATAAACGCTGAGCGTGCGCTCGCATGCAAGACGGGGCCGATCGCGAGCGCGATTCGGATCGCTCGAGCGCAGTCAGGGTCCGAGACCGTCTCCGATCGGTGATTCCCTCCGAACGGCAAGTATCGTTATTACAGTCTAGTTGCTCCACCGAGACGATGGAGTCACGCAGTTCTCCCTACCGACGGCGAACGGTGTTCGCTGTCATCGGATCAGTCGCAGCTGCCGGTGTCGCCGGCTGTCTCGGGGAATCCGATCCGGAGTCGACGAATTCCTCGCGCACGGACGGCGACCAGCAACGTCGGACGATCGGTGACGATACCGTCGATCAGATTTTCGTCGACACTCGGAACAGTATGTACCAACAGGGGGCGACGGTCACGACGAGCGAACCGTCCCTCGCCTGGAAACGGGATCTCGACGTCGACTACTACAGCCGGATCGGTCGCGGACCGCTTCTCTCCGAAGACTCGCTCTTCATCAGTAACAACCGAGACATTCTCGCGGCGATCTCGCGGACCGACGGCGCGGTTCGCTGGCGCTTCAGCAAGACGGCCGTAGACCCGTATACCGCTCACCGCGCCTCGGTAGCGCGTACTAACGGCGTCGTCGTCACTCTCGTGTTGAACAAGCGGACGCGCGACTCGGAAGTGATCGGAATCGATCCCGAAACGGGCCGGAAACGGTGGGATCTCCCGATTCCCCTCGACGAGAGCGACGACGAACACGCAACGGCGTTCAAAGTCGACGGTGATCGAGCGTACGTCGGCACGACGACGCGGACCGACGACGGCGTTTCGAAACTGTACGTGGTCGACGTGGCGAACCACCGCGTCGAGTGGCAGGCGTCGCTCGCGGCCGGGAACCTGTATCCCGAGGACATGGCGATCGATGACAGGATGGTGTTCCTCACGACGGACGAGGCACCGGCCGACATGGCGAACGTCGTCGCGTTCGATTTGGAGTCACGGAAACGACGCTGGGACGCGACGCTCCCGATCGGCGAAGGAATTCCCGTCGTCGATACCGACCACGTCTACCTCCCGGTGAAGGCCGCGGACGGTCCGGACAGTATCACGGCGCTGTCACGGACTGACGGAACTGTGGCGTGGCGGTTCGAACAGCGGGACGCACCGCGAACGGGCGTGACCGTCGATGACGAGCACGTCTACGTCGTCGACGACAATCGACTGTACGCCCTCGACCCGACGGACGGGACCCCGACGTGGTCGTTTCAACCTGACGGCGGGCCCAGACTGGCGGGGAGCAGTGACACACTCCCCGTCGTCACCGAAAACCTTCTCGTCACCGGCTCGTGGCCCGGCGACGAGGCACGAATCCGTGCGATCGACAAAGCGAGCGGGGAACTGGTGTGGAGTTACGATGTCCCCCACGGAACGGTCACGTCGCCGTTCGTCGCTGACGAGACGCTGTGGGCCATCGGCAACGACCGTTCGGACGAGGGGCCGATCACGCTGTACGCACTGGCCGATCAGGCGACGGAGTGATGACGGCGACCGAACGAGAGCCGACGCTCCGGTGAACCGTCACCATTGGCACTCGCACCGTTCTCCGTTCGTCCGTCCGTGTCCGCGCCGGACGGCTACCGGGGCCGATCTGGCTGTGTGGTCCCGTTCCCGAAATCGTAGACCTGCCGCGCGTCCGTGTTCGGACCGAACGCGAACAGGCCGCGCGCGGGTTCGTGTTCGTAGGTCACCCACTGGGGCAGGAACTGGGCCCCGGTCAGTTTCCGGACGGCGAGCTGTTTGAGCCGCGCCTCCGGCGTGAGTTGGTCCGTCAGTCGCAGATCCACGATTCCGTCGAAGACGTGTGCCGCCACCGGCGGGCTGCCCTGCTCCGCCGTCGTCGCGGCGGCGACGATCGGCACGAACCGCGCCTTGCAGACCGTCGCCCGAACGTCCGTGAGGAACTCCCGAACCGACTGTTCGTTGAGCACCGACGCGAGGTCGTCCAGCGAGTCGATCGTGACCAGCCCGGTCTCGGTCATCTCGAGGTCGTCGAGCGCGCCGTGGAGCCCGTTCGCCAGCTCGCTGCGGTCGCTCGGATCGCGCACGTCGACGATGGCGTCTTCGGCGGCCTCGCCGACGAACGTCGACCAGTCGTTGCGGTCGGCGAGGAACCCGTCTCGGTCGTCGAGCCGATAGGTGAAGCAGTCGATGATCCGTAACCGGTCGTTTTCGAGCGCAGGAAGCACGTTCCAGCCGTTCTGGTAGAATCGCTCGAGCGTCGCCGTCGGCGGGTTGGCGACCGAGCAGACGACGGCGGGTTCGCCGCGCTCGAGGGCGCGCCACGCGAGTTCGATCCCCAGTTCGGCGCGGCGAGTCCCCTCGTCGCCCGAGAGGAGGACCAACGAGTCCGCGGGAATCCCGTTCGGAACGAGCGAGTCGAGCGGCTCGACGCCGGTCGCGACCCGTTTGTAGGCGTCGGGCTCGGCCATCGTCGAGTCGTCGCCGGCGGCGTCGCGGCACGCGGTCGAACAGTACCGCCCGTCGTCGCTCTCGACGGGGTCGTCCGGGATCGGATAGTGACAGTGGTCGCACTCGAGGGGATACGCTCGAGCGCGGTCCGTCCGGAGCTGGTCTGACATTCGAACCGCCCTACGACGGACGGACCAATAGAACCCTCCCCTGAGGGTCACCGCGCTTACCGGTCCGGCTCGGTCTCGGACGACGACTCGGAGTTCGTCGCCGACCGCCTCGGTCGGACCGAGACGCCGATCGGACGACGACGCGAGACGATCGAGCGTCGTCCGCCACCGTTTTCTCTCACAGCCGTGAGGGGCCACACATGGACAGCGCACTCGTTATCGGCGGCACTCGCTTTATCGGTCGCCACCTCGTGGAGGATCTGCTCGAGCACGAGTACGACGTGACGATCTTCAATCGCGGAACCAGCGAGAACCCGTTCGAAGACGACGACCGGGTCGACCACGTCGAGGGCGACCGCACGAACGACACCGCCCTCGAGTCGGCCGCGATGACGGTCAAGCCGGACGCCGTCTTCGACTGCGTCGCCTACCACCCGAAGGACGTCCGCGCCGCGACCCGGATCTTCGACGACTGCGAGGCCTACGTCTACGTCTCGAGCGGCGCGGCCTACGGCGCCGAAGAGATTCCGAAGCGGGAGGGCGAGACCTCGCTGCACCCCTGTACGGCCGAGCAGGCGACCGACGACTCCGTCGAGACCTACGGCAATCGCAAGGCCGAGGGCGACCGCGCCGTCTTCGCAGCGGCCGGCGACGGCGTCCGCGCCATGGCGGTCCGACCGCCGATCGTCTACGGCCCCCACGACCACACCGAGCGACTGGACTGGTGGATCGACCGGGTGAACCGATTCGATCGCGTCGTGGTCCCCGGCGACGGGACGAACCTTCGACACCGCGTCTTCGTCGAGGACGTCGCCAGCGCTCTGCGGATCGTCGCCGAACGCGGCGACGCGGGCGAGGCATACAACGTCGGCGACCGGCGCCTCGTCACGCTCGAGGAGATGGTCGAACTGATCGCCGACGCGCTCGAGACGGCGGTCGATCTCGTCCACGCCGGCCCCCGCGAACTCGCGGCCGGCGACATCGAACTCGACGACTATCCCCTCTACCGGACCTATCCGCACGTCCTCTCGACGGCGAAACTCGCGGCCCTCGGCTGGGAGTCGACGCCGCTCGAGACGGCGATGGAGCGCTCGGCCGCGGCTCACCTCGAGAGCGACCGCGACGGGGACGAGAACGGGCCGGACCGCGAGGCCGAAGAGCGCGTGTTGGGAATTCTGGAGACGCTCTAATCGGACTCCCGGAGGCGCTCGAGGCGTCGCGCCGTCGACGGCGTCGAGGCGAGCCGTTCGTGGAGCCGACTGCGACTATCGGTCAGGCCGGAGTGTGCTTCGTAGGCGCTCGCGAGGGGCCCAGCCCCGATTTCGCGAGCCCCACGGCGGTCGGCGGCGAACTCGCAGCGCTGGAGGTACCAGACGAGGAGCGGCCAGGAAACGGCGAGGCCGACGAGCGCGACGAGTACCGACGTCCAGACGGTCAGGGTCAGAAACAGCCCGAAGAGAACCGCCACGACGAGTGATCGGCGCTCGAGCAGTCGGAGGTCGTCCGCGGCGCGTTCGCGTGCACACAGCGCCGCCAGTTCCTCGTCGTCGAGGACGTCGAACGCGTAATCGGTCGCATATAGCTGCCGGTTCCAGAACGGGCCGTCGAGGTAGAGTCCGGCCGTTTCGGTTTCACGGCCGGAAAACACGCCGGCGACGGTCGCCGTCAGATCGGTCCGGTCGGCCGCGGTCTCGAGCCGTCGCCGCTGTTCGGCCGTCGGTTCGGAGATGTCCTGCGTGAGTCGAATACTGTACTGCAGCCAGGCGTAGACGCCGACGGCGAGGACGGCGAACACGACCGGAATCAACAGCGGACTCGGATCCGACGCGCCGAGAAGTGCCGTGAAGGGGGCGAGCAACCCCAGACAGAATATCGCGACCGCCACGAGATACTTGCCGAGACGGGTCACTGCCGTCGATGCGCTGATCTCGAGCCCTCGCCGCTCGCGAGCGGACGGAAATACGCCGAGGTACGCGACGAGGCTCGCGACGATCGTTCCGGCCGCCGCCGGTGCCCACGCGAGCGGCGTGGCGAGGCCACTGCCCAGTATCGGATGGACGGACGAGAGGGCCGTCTCAGTCGCATCGATGAGGCCGGAAAACGTGAGGACGAGAAGGGCGGCGATGCCGACGACGGCGAGAAACCGGTACGTCCCTCGCGATCCCTGACCGTCGGTACCCCTGCGTCGAATTGCGAACCGCCCGTACAGTCGACCGGCGATATAGCCGACGACGAGCAGGCCGAGCCAGCGCGCGAGCACGCCGATCATATCCCACCGTTCATATTAGTAAGTATATAAGATATCGTTTTCGACGCGACAGAACTCGAGCCGATGAGCGCGAAGCTGACGGATCGGAGTTCCGCCCACCCAGCGCGCCGACGAGGAAAAACACATGTCCCGGGGGTGTGTCAGGGCCACTATGTTCGAGAAGTCGACGTGGATTCGCCTCCCGCGAAACGTCGTCGTCGGTCACGGCGTTCGCGACGAGGTCCTCGACGTGGTCGATGATCTCCACCTACAGGGGCGGCCGCTGTTCATCACGAGTCCGACGCCTCGAGAGGTTGCCGCAGACCCCATCGCGGCCGATTTCGAGGCCGCTGGGATCGAGCCCGCGATCGTCACGATCGAGACGGCGACCTTCGACGCCGTCGAGCGGGTGATCGAGGCCGCCGAAGCCGAGGAGGTCTCCTACCTCGTCGGGATCGGCGGCGGGAAGGCCATCGACATCGCGAAACTGGCCAGCCACCACCTCGATATGGGCTTTCTCTCGGTGCCGACGGCGGCCAGTCACGACGGGATCGTTAGCAATCGCGGCTCCGTTCCCGATGGAGATTCCCGGCACAGCGTCGCCGCGGAACCGCCGCTGGCGGTCGTCGCCGACACCGGCATCCTCGCCGATGCGCCGTGGGACCTGACCACGGCCGGCTGTGCCGACATCATTTCGAACTACACCGCCGTGATGGACTGGCGACTCGCCCGACGACTCCAAGACGTCGAGTACTCCGAGTACGCCGCCGCGCTCTCGGAGATGACCGCCGAAATCCTCGTGGACAACGCCGATCTGATCCGCCCGGGCCTCGAGGAGTCCGCGTGGGTCGTCACCAAGGCACTCATGTCCTCGGGCGTCGCGATGAGCATCGCCGGCTCCTCGCGGCCGGCGAGCGGGGCCGAACACCTCTTTTCCCACCAACTCGACCGGCTGGCACCCGAGGCGGCTCTGCACGGCCATCAGGTCGGCGTCGGCTCGATCATAACCGCCTACCTCCATCAGGGCGAAGACGGGATCTGGCGGGACATCCGCGACGCGCTCTCGAGCATCGACGCGCCGACGACTGCCGAGGAACTCGGGATCGACGACGAGACGATCATCGAGTCGCTGACGACCTGCCACGAGATCCGGGACCGTTACACGATTCTGGGCAACGGGATGAACGAGCGCGCGGCTCGAGACGTAGCGACGAAAACGGGCGTGATCTGAGAGAACGGATGGTGAGTCAGTGGACCGAGCGGATACCGCCGATCCGTTCAATCCAGGTCGGTCCGGTTGAACCGCCACAGACCGAACGCGATCGGAACGACAAGCCAGGCGACCAGAATGGTGAAGGCGACTTCGGGTGTGAGGTAGGATGGGGCCGAGGGGTCCGCGTTCGCCGGGAACACCGTCACGTCGTTCGGCACGACGAGCGGGAGGGATTTCCTGAAGGCGATCGTCGGACTGAGCATGCGGATAAACTCGAACAGGTGATCGGAGATACCCATCCCGAGCCGACCGTTCAGCACGTACTCGAGCGCGGCGACGATCGAGAGGTTCGGACTGATCATCAGCAAGTTACTGACGAAGTAGAACCCGATCGTCCCGGTCATCGCCTGCGATCGCGCTCCCGTCGCCGCGGAGATGCCGATGGCGACCGAGACGTACGCAAGCGTGAGGAGCACCGTCAGGCCGGCGATGCCGCCGAAGACGGTCGCTTCGAGCGACGGGTACCACAAAACCGTCATCACCGCGCCCACGCCGAACGCGACGAGGATGACGCCGGTACCGACGGCCCCGCGGGAGAGGTACTTCCCGATGACGATGTCCCGTCGCGTGTTCGGAAGCGAAAGCAGGTACCTGATACTTCCCGACTCCCGCTCGCCGGCGATCGTGAGATACACCATCATGAGCGCGACGATCGGAACGAACAGCGTCCCGACGGTTGTGAGAGTCGACAACTGATAAATGACGTTCGGGTCCGTCGTTCCGTTCTGGCCGAAGTAGAACAAAAACGCCACGAGCAGCATGTACAGTCCACTGACGACCCAGACGCTCTTCGCCCGCCGGACATCGAGGAAGTCCTTCTTCGCCACGGCGAGGACGCTCATGCCGACACCTCCGTCTCTGCGTCGGCCCGCTCCGCGTCGGTGTCCTCCTCACGCGGCTGCTCGCCGTTCGTGTACGTGTTGAACAGCCGTTCGAGGGAGGCGTCCTCGGAGACGATATCGCGGACAGTCGTCGCCGCACCGATTTGTGTCACAACATCGTACTTGGTGTCCGTCGACGCACAGGAGACCGTTATAGTCGATCCGTCGACGGTCGTCGAGCGAACGCCCTCGTGGTTCTCGAGGTCGGCGACGAGCGCGTCGGGGACGGTGTCGACCGTCAGCGAGATCGAGGCGTCGAGATCGAGATTCTCGCGCAACGCGTCGAGAGTTCCCGTCGCGACGAGTCGTCCGTCGTTCATGATGCCGACACGGTCACAGACCGCCTCGACTTCCCCGAGGATGTGACTCGAGAAGAAGACGGTCGTGCCGCGGTCGGCTTCGGCAGTGATAATTTCGCGCATTTCCTGCATTCCCTTGGGATCGAGTCCCGAGGACGGTTCATCGAGGATCAGGAGGTCGGGGTCACCGACCAGTGCCATCGCGAATCCGAGACGCTGGGCCATCCCCTTCGAGTAGCCGCCGGCAGATCGCGCCGCGGCCTCGGGCTCGAGGCCGACCAGTTCGAGGAGTTCGTCGGCGTCGTCGTCGCTGCCTTTGTTGTCGATGACCCACTCGAGGTGTTCGCGGCCGGTCAGCCGATCGTACAGCGTCGCACCTTCGGGGAGGACACCGATGCGCGAGCGGATCGTTTTCGACTCTCGCTGGATATCGTGTCCGAGTACCGTCGCGGAACCTTCGGTCGGGCGGACGAAGTCCAGAAGCATGTTAATCGTCGTCGACTTCCCAGCCCCGTTGGGGCCTAAGAAGCCGAATATCTCGCCTTCCTCGACGACTAAATCGAGGTCGTCGACGGCGAGGACCGAGTCGCCGTACCGTTTCGTCAGGCTGGAGGTTTCGATAGCGGGCACGTGGTTCCCTATTTCGTGAACGTGTAAAAATCTCTGGATCTTATTCCAATGCTTTTCGTTGCCGATCCGGACGGCAGGTTGGTGTGCCCACGCCGATCACTCGAGGACTCAGACGTGCTCGTCGAGGAAGTCGGCGATCGCGGAGTAGGCCTCGATGCGGTTCTCGAGTTTCGAGAAGCCGTGGCCCTCGTCCTCGAAGATCAGCTTTCGGACGGGGACGCCCTGCTCGGCCGCTTTCTCCGCGATCTGTTCGGCCTCGCCGACGGGCACGCGGGGGTCGTTTTCCCCGTGGAGGACGAACAGCGGGGCCTCGATGTTCTCGACGTTGTTGATCGGCGAGATTTCCGCCAAGAACTCCCGATCGTCCTCGAGCGACCCGTACTCCGCCTCCCTGAGTTCGCGCCGCCAGTCGCCCGTATTTTCGAGGAAGGTGACAAAGTTGGCGATGCCGACGGTGTCGATGCCGGCGGCCCAGAGGTCGGGGTACTCGGTCAGCGCGGCGAGCACCATGAACCCGCCGTAGGAGCCGCCCTTGGCGGCGATCCGATCGGGATCGACGGCAGGGTGATCCTGCAACCACTCGACGCAGGCTTCGATGTCCGCAACCGAGTCCATTCGCTTTTCGACGTCGTCGAGGCTCGCGTAGTCGGCACCGTACCCCGACGAGCCCCGGACGTTCGGCTCGAAGTAGGCGTAGCCCCGGTCGAGGAAGTACTGTTTGACACTCGAGAAGGAGGGTCGCCGTTGGCTCTCTGGACCGCCGTGGATGTCGACGATAACCGGCGTCTCGCCTTCCTCGTAGTCGTCCGGAAGCGTGAAGAAGCCCGGCACGTCCAGTTCGTCGAAACTCTCGACGTGGACCAGCTCCGAGTCGTCGAACGATTCGGGGGGAATGCCCGCGGTCGGTGCGCTCGTCCACTGTTCGGCCTCGCCGGTCTCGATATCGACGACGAAGACGTTCGTATTGACCGTGTCGCCGCTCGTCGACAGCGCGAACCGCTCGGCGTCGGGGTCGAAGCCCACGCCGCCGGAGATCCCGCCCGGCAGGTCGGGCTCGGGGAAGGTCTCGAACTCGGTCGGCGCGTCGGGATCGAACTCGCCAACGGTGAGGTCGGTGTAGCCCTCGACGTTCCGCGAGTAGACGAACCGCCCCGTCTCGTCGTCCAGCGCGATGCCGCCGACGTTCCAGCCATCGCCGTCGGCGACCGTCTCAAGGTCGCCGCTCTCGCGGGTCGTTTCCCTCCCCGCTCGAGTTTCCGGGGCGCTTCGCGCCCCGCCCTCGAGGTCGAGATAGGCCAGATACAGGGTATCGGTGTCGCCCTCGTCGGTGACCAGATAGATCCCGTCGCCGTCGGGAGCCCAACTCGCGCTCTGATAGCGAACGTCGCCCTCGTGGGGCGTGAGGTGCTCGAGGTCGGGGTCGTCCGCCTCGAGGTCGAGCACGTACAGGTCCTGATCGAAGTTGGAGTAGGCCTGCGAGACGAGCAGCCGCGAGTCGTCGGGGCTCCAGCCGGACAGCGAGAGCCAGCCGTCGCCCTCGTACACCAACTGTGCCTCGTCTCCGCGCTCGTCGCGGCCCTGTACGTACACGTCGAAGACGGACTCATCGCGGCGGTTCGAGGTGAAGGCGAACCGCTCGCCGTCGTGGCTCCAGCCGCCCCAGCGGTGTTTCGCGTCGGGCATCGCGGTCACATTCTCGATTTCGCCCGTTTCGGCGTCCAACCGAAACAGCTGTGCGCGTTCGTTGCCGCCCTCGTCCATCCCGAAGATCAGCTCCGGGCGCTCCGGTGACCACGAGGCGAAGGTCACCCGTTCGTCGTAGAACGTCCGCTGCTCGGGCCAGCCGCGGGACTCCTCGAGGGTCCAGACCTGCGGGGTCCCGGTCGTGTTCATCAGGAAGGAGAGGCGTTCACCGTCGGGGCCGAACGAGGCACCGTAGGCGCTGCGAACGTTGAGATAGCGCTCGATGTCGTAGCTGCTCATGCCAGTGGCGTACGGACTCGAAGGGGTAGTCGTTTCGGTCGGTGGGATCGGTCGGCCCGGCGGACGCGGGCGAGTAGGGACCAGTTACGGTCCGCACGGCGGTATTCCACGACGCGCGTGACACGGGGTCGATCCCCCGCCGTCGTGTCGGGAACGGGGGACGATGGCGGCGCTTAACAAAGCCGTATAGCGTCCCGAACACGGTCAATGGCAGACGAGATCGACGAGTCGCCGGTCGGGACCGTCCTCGTGACGACCGTACTCATCCTCGCGGCGTTCGGGATGACCGTCGCGGCCGTCGGCCCGGAGCTGTTCGTGGCCGATTCGGTCGAGATGCCCGACTCCGACGGCGAAATAGAGTCGCTGGGGAGTCAGGGCGCTGACTCTGAAACGGCGGGTGGCGGCTCCGAGAATGAGAGCACCGACGGGGACGAGGAGGGCGACCTCGAGGACAACGAATCCGATCCCGACCCGATCGATATCGGCGGCAACGAGAGCAGTGGCAACGAGAGTATCGGTGGCAACGAGACCGACGGTAACGAGAGCGACGGCGGCAACGAAACCGAGGTCGGCTCCGGGGACGATGACGACGCGGGAACCGGAACCGATGAGGACGACAGCGATGACGGCGAGGGTGATGGTGACGATGAGAGCAGTGATGACGAGAGCGATGGGGACGACAGCGAGAGCGAGAGCGACGATGACGAGAGTGACGGCGATGGTGATGGGACGGATGATAGCACGGACGACGATAGCACGGCCAACGAGACGGACGATACCGATGATGGCTTTTTCTAGCCGTCTCGGCGACGCACGTTCGTGACCCGGTGACTGTGGGACCCGGATTCGACCGAAACAGGGAGTTTTTAACCTCTCGCTCGCATTCTGCGAGCAGATGCGAATCGCGTTCGTCTCGTTCGAAACGGCACACCACCGCGCCACCGAGACGAACGAGCGGTTGCGGACCGTCTGCGAACTCCTCGCGGAGCACGGCCACGACGTCCACTGGTACTGCGCCGGGTTCTGGGCCGGCGAGGAGTCCACGTTCGACGCGGACGGAATCACCTATCACGCGGTCTCGAACGGCCCCGAAGCCCGGAGTTCGTTCCTCCTGCGACTCCCGTTCGTTCTCGCGGCCGCGAGTCCGGATATCGTTCACGCCAGCGCACAACCGCCGAGTCAGGTCGTCGCAGCCAACTGGGGGGCGACGCTCGCGCGAGCGCCGCTGGTCCTCGAGTGGTACGGCGATGGCGGCGTTACCGACACCCGGTGGACGCGGTTCGCGACGGGTCGCCCGGACCGGATCGTCACGCCCTCGGAACTCGTGGGGACGTGGGTCCGAGAGCTCGGGGCCGACGGCGACATCGTCGAGACGATGCCGAATCCGATCGACTGCGATCTGATTCGGGACGTCGAACCGGACGAGGAAGTCGACGTGATCTACGCCCGTCGGCTCGACGAGGGTGCCAACCTCGAGAGCCTGCTGTTGGGACTTGCCGAACTCCGCGACCGGGACTGGTCCGCGAACGTCGTCGGGGACGGACCGGAACGGGACGCCTACGAGCAACTGACGCGGGACCTCCGGATCGAGGATCGGGTAACGTTCCTCGGCGACCTCGACCTCGAGGAGCGAATCGCGGCCTACCGCGGGGCCCACGTCTTCGCCCAGACGGCCGACCACTGCGTCTTCCCGACGGAGATGCTGTGGGCGATCGCCGCCGGCTGCGTGGGTATCGTCGAGTACCACGCGGACTCGAGCGCCCACGAACTCGTCGAGGGCTGGGACCGCGGGTTCCGGACCACCAGCGAGGACGAGTTGGCGGAAGCCATCCTCGCGGCGGGCGACTTAGAGCACCGCGAGTACGACGAGGCCTTTGCCGACTACGATCGCTCGGCGGTGGCAAACCGGTATCTCGAGTCGTATCGAACGTTACGGGACGAACGCGGTCTCCTGTAAGCGTCCAACGATACCGTCGGATGGAGATACCTATATGTCGGTTCGGAAGAGAGTTCGGCCATGCACGACGACTGTGACTTCTGTCGGATTCTCAGTGGTGATCGATCGGCGCACGTCCTCTACGAAGACGAGCGAACGGTTGCGTTTCTCGACCAGAATCCGGCCGTAACCGGACACTGCCTCGTTATTCCGCGCGTCCACGAGGAAGACGTGCTGACGATCGACGAATCGGACTCGGCCGCCGTCTTCGAAACGGTCCGGACCGTTTCGAACGCGCTGGAGACGGCGCTCGAGCCGGAAGGGTTCAGCGTCTTTCACACCAGCGGGCCGTTAGTCGGGACCGTCGATCACGCACACGTCCACCTCCTCCCTCGCTTCGGGGACGACGACGTGGCGCTGTCGCTGTCGCGGGATCGGCTCGAAGACGACGACGCCGCGGCCCTAATGGGTCGCGTTCAGGCACACCTCGAGCGCTGAGTCGACGGCCGACGGGATCGGAGTCGCCGCTCAGAGGTCGAACTTCGCGGCCGCCGTCTCCATGTCCTTGTCGCCGCGACCCGAGAGGTTCACGAGGATCGTGTCGTGCTCGCCCGCCTCCGCGAGGTCGATCGCTCGAGCGATCGCGTGGCTGGACTCGAGGGCCGGGATGATCCCTTCGGTCTCGCTCAGTTCGCGGAAGGCCGCCAGCGCTTCGTCGTCGGTGACGCCAGTGTACTCACAGCGGCCGACGGCCCGGAACATGGCGTGTTCGGGGCCGACGCCGGGATAGTCGAGCCCCGCCGAGACGGAGTGGACGTCGACGTCCTCGTCGAGGACCCGCGTCTTCATCCCGTGGAGCACGTCGTCTCTCCCCTGTGCGAGCGGGGCGGCGTGCCGGCTCGAGTCCGAGCCTTTCCCGCCGCCTTCGGCGCCGTAGAAGTCGACATCGTCCTCGCGGAAGGCGTGGAACAGGCCGATCGCGTTCGAGCCGCCGCCGACGCAGGCGACCGCGGCGTCGGGCAGGTCGCCCGTGCGATCCTGTATCTGCTCGCGGGCCTCCCGACCGATGACGCTCTGGAAGTCCCGGACCATCCGCGGGAACGGGTCGGGGCCGACGACGCTGCCCACCAGATAGTGGGTGTTCTCGACGTTTTCGGCGAAATCCTCGAGTGCGGTGTCGACGGCGTCGGCCAGCCCCTCGTCACCTCGGGTGACCTCGTTGACCTCGGCGCCCATCAGGCGCATCCGGAAGACGTTCATCTCCTGCCGTTCGACGTCTTTCCGTCCCATGTAGATCTCCGTCTCGAGGCCGAGCAGCGCGCCGACCATCGCGGTCGCGGTGCCGTGCTGACCGGCCCCGGTCTCGGCGATCAGCCGGTCGCGGCCGGCCCGCTTGGCCAGCAGGGCCTGCCCGAGCGCGTTGTTGATCTTGTGGGCCCCGCCGTGGAGCAGGTCCTCGCGCTTGAGGTAGATCTCGGCTCCGTAGCGCTCGCTCAGATTCCGTGCGTAGTACAGCGGCGTCGGCCGGCCGGCGAACTCCTCGAGCAGGTCGCGCAGTTCCGACCGGAACGCGTCGGTGTCGGCCACGTCGTCGTACGCCGTTGCCAGTTGCTCGAGCGGCTCTCGAAGCGGTTCCGGGACGTGTCGACCGCCGTATCCCTCGAACTCTCCGTTTTCCATACGTCGATCAGTTTCGCGCTCATCGCTAAGTATGTTCCGCGGTCACACCCGATCGCAGCGATCGGCATCCGGTCGGGGCCGTCTCCCGGACGGTCGGAGTGGAACATGTCACTGCGATCTCCGACACGTCCTGACTTCCGTCGGGCCGAATTGCGGTATTCGACGGCGTTACTGTCGAATCGGGATCGGCGGATTCGGTGAACGGTTTCAGAACAACACCAGCAGTGCCGTCAGCGAGAGCGCACTACTGCCGAACAACGCCAGCAGGACGACGATCGCGGGCAGCAGGCCGGTGCTCCGGAGATCGGCGAGTCGAATTTCGGTTCCGAGTCCGACGAACGCGAGGACGAACAGCCAGCTGTAGGCGTTCTCGATCGACGCCCGTTGTGCCGAGGTGAGAACGCCAGCGCTCGCGATAATCGCGAGCACGAAGAATCCGAGAACGAACGTCGGGAACTCGTTCCAGAGCGTTCGCACGGACGGGCGACGACCGCCCTCGGACCGACTGTAGTAACTCGCGTAGGCGAGAACGACGACCCCGATCAGCGCGTTTCTCGAGAGCTTCGTCATCGTCGCCCACTGTCCGGCCACGTCGGAGTGAGCGAAGCCGACCGCGACGACCGGACCCGTCGAGAACATGCTGACGCCGGCCCAGATCCCGAAGACCGGTCCCGAGAGGTTCAACAGATCGCCGACGATCGGGTAGACGACGATGGTAATCGCGTCGAACAGCAGGACCGTCGCCGCCGCGTAGGCGATCTGTTCCTCGTGCGCACGGATGGCACCGGCGACCGCGACGACCGCGGAGACGCCACAGATGCTGACGCCGGCCGCGAGCAGCGAGCCGAGTCGTTCGGTCAATCCGAAGACGGTTCGCGCGAGCAGTTCGACAAAGACGAGCGAGATCGCGGCGACGCCGATCACGAGGAGGAACACGGGCCCGCCGACCTCGAGGACGGTCCCGATCGATATCGATGCGCCCATGAGGACGATCCCAGCGGCGAGCCACAGGTTGTGCGTTGCGAGACCGGGCTCGAGTCGCGCCGGAACGCCGACGACGTTCGTCGCGACGAACCCGAGTGCGATGGCGAGTAGCAGCTGGTTAAACCCGAGCCACTGAGCGGCCGTCCGCGCGAGCAACGCACCGAGAAAGAGGGCGACGAAACCGGGGAGGAGGCGGCGAACAGCCATCTCGTCACCGCGGGATCTGCAGTTCGAGCGCGACGGTCGCGATCCCGATGGCGACGCGCTTCCAGTCGCGCTCCAGCGGCGACCAGCGGGTCATACCGATACCGACGTTCGACCGCCGTCCATCGATCGACATGTGTTCGGGTTCCCGACGCCGCCACAGTTAACGATTGTCGATTTCGTCAGGGATATCGGGGAATATCACCGGTACGTGCGGCGGAACCGTTCGAATATCCCGCGGGAATCGAGTTCACCACTGTGCCGACTCGAGCAATCCGCCTACTGCCGGCCGAGAGTCGGTACCGCCGGCCGGAAGTCAGTGCGGCGATTTGCTCGACCGGACACGGTCGATCGCACAATCGGGGGCAGCCGACGGTAGAAGAGACAGCCGGCAGTGTATTCAGGGGCCGTCCACTTCCGTCTTCGGCGTCTCGAACCGACCATGGCCGGCGACGATCACAGAGAGCCCGACGAACACTTGAAGCGAGTACGCGAGCACCTCCAGCAGGCGACCGATAGCGCGGACCGGACGGTCAAATCGCAACTGAACTCGATCACCGCGGGGGTCTTCGAGGAACAGGAAGGCCACCTGACTCAGCCGGAACCGGGACCGAAGGCCGACCGGATCGCCGAAATCGCAGAGAAACTCGAGGGACTCGCGAAAGAGGCCTCCGGCGAGACGGTCGACCACATCCTCGCTGCTCGCAGGCACTGTCTCGAGTATCTCGAGGCGGGCGGTGGCGAGTAGCTCGGCGGGTTTCGGTCAGCGGTCGACGCTCCCTAACACGATGTCGAGACTGCCGAGCGACGCGATCAGGTCGGCGACGTACTCGCCCTCGGCCATCTCGGGGAGCGCGGAGAGGTTGTGGAAACACGGACTGCGGATCTTGAACCGGGCCGGCGAGTTCGAGCCGTCCGCGCGGATGTAAATGCCGAGTTCCCCCTTCGCGCTCTCGACGGCGCGGTAGGTCTCGGTCCCCGGATCCGGTTTGAGCGTCCGCGGGACGTTGCTCTGGACCGTGCGCTCGTCCTCGGGCCAGTCCTCGAGCAGGTCGAGACACTGCTCGATGATCTTCGCGGATTCCTCGACTTCCCGAAGTCGGACGAGGACCCGCGCGTGGTTGTCGCAACTGTCCTCGGTGACCACGTTCCACTCGAGGTTGTCGTAGTAGCCGTAGGGGTCGTCGCGGCGGAGGTCGTAGTCGATGCCGGAGCCGCGGGCGACGGGACCCGTACAGCCGTAGTCTTTGGCCACCTCGGGCTCGAGCACCCCCGTTCCCATCGTCCGCCGCTGGAAGATTTCGTTGCCGGTCAGCAGGCTGTGATACTCGTCGACCTTCGCGGGGAGTTCGTCGAGGAAGTCCCGGCACTTCTCGACGAACTCCGCGCGGGGTTCGGGCAGGTCCCAGCAGACGCCGCCCAGCCGGAAGAAGTAGAACATCATCCGCTGGCCGGTCAGGTCCTCCAAGATGTCCTGGACGACCTCGCGGTCGCGCATGCCGTACTGGAAGATGGCGGTGAAGTCGCCGTAGACGTCCAGCGCGAACGTCGAGACCGCGAGGAAGTGGCCGAGCATGCGCCCGAACTCGGTTCCCATCGTCCGCAGGACCTGCGCGTACGCGGGGACCTCGATGTCGGCGATGTCCTCGATGGCGCGGGCGACCGCCCACTCGTTGGGCAGGTTCGCGGTGTAGTCCCAGCGATTCGAGTAGGGAATGATCTGGTGGCGGTAGGTCCCCTGCTGGCACATCTGCTCCTCGCAGCGGTGCAGGTAGCCGATATCGGGTTCGACGTCGGCGACCGACTCGCCGTCCAGTACCGTCTCGAGGTGGAGCACGCCGTGGGTGGCCGGATGGTGGGGGCCGATGTTGAGAAACATCGTCTCCGATTCCTCGTCGCGCCGATCCTCGGCGAGGGGGTTGGCGTGTTCGGTGTAGCTGACGACCTGCGGTTTGTCCTGATCGTAGTCCAGCGCGAGCGGGTGGCCCTGCCACGACTCGGGGAGGAGAATGCGGGTGAGGTTGGGGTGGCCCGCGTACTCGATCCCGACGAGGTCGAAGGCCTCGCGCTCGTGCCAGTCGGCGGTTCGGAAGACGGGTTCGGCGGACTCGCAGACGGGCGCCCCCGTCGGCAGCGGGACGATCAGCGTCACCTCGTGGGTCCGCCGATCGTACTTCGTCATGTGGACGATCGACTCGTAGCGATCCTCGTACTGCTGGGGCGTGATACACGAGAGGTGGTCGAACCCCGCCTCGTCGCGCAGTAGGCGAACCACCGCCTGCACGTCGTCCGGCCGGATCACGAACGCCGGCGCGTTCTCGTGGTCGTCCCGGCCGATCGCGTACTCGGAGAGCAGGGCCTCGAGTGCGGCCTCGTCGATGCCGTCCTCGCGCTGGTGGTCGTACTCCGGATCGATGCGTTCGCGCTCGGATTCGGGTTCTGGTTCCGATGTCTCACTCATTGCAGTCCCCTCGTGACGCCGACCCGTGGCGCGTCTCGAGAGGCTACAGCTGACACGGAAATGAGGGTTTTCCCGTGCTAGCGTGACTCTCTGCCGTCGTGAAACGGTTCCGGCAGTCGCGTTCGATGTCGGTCCCGACGTCCGGCCGAGCGGAATCGCTTATATGGCCCGTCGGTCCTAACGTGAGACATGTCCCGAGGAATCGGCTGGTTTGAGACGTTCCGTGAAGTCGCCCCCGAGTGGGTCGTCGTCGTGCTCGGGCTGGTGACCCAGCTCGGCGACGTGTGGTTTCTCGGCGTGCTCGTCGGTGCCCTCTACTGGAGGGAAACCGAACGCAGAGACGAGGTCGCCGCCATCGGCGGGCTCCTACTGGCGGGGCTCTCGCTCATCACGGGATTGAAACACGTCTTCGCGCTCCCGCGACCGGAGCGCGTCCTCGTCGAGGTCGGGGCGCTTCCGGAGACGGTCCACCCGCTGTACGAAGCCACCGCGACCGCGACGGGCTACGGCTTTCCGAGCGGTCACGCCCTGCTGACGACCATCGTCTACCTGAGTCTGGCCGAATACCTGTCCGTCGGCACGCGGCGGCGGCGATATCTCGGGGCCGTCGGAATCGTGACGATCGTCTGTTTCTCCCGGGTCGGCCTCGGCGTCCACTACCTCGTCGACGTCGTCGCCGGCATCGGGGTCGGGTTGGGCTTCCTGCTCCTCACGTGGGGGCTCCTGAACCGGTATCCGACCCACCGCGGGACGCTCGGATTCGGCCTCGCGGTCGGCCTCGCCGCCATCGCCGTCGTCGTGAGCGGCGCGGACCCCGACGCGGTCCTCCTGTTCGGCGCGTCCCTCGGCGCGTTCGCCGGCTGGCAACTCGCCGTCCTCGCTCGAGCGCTGGACTCGGGTCGCGGTCCGATTCGAGACAGCGGCCGGCTCACCGCGAGGGCCGTCGGTGCGGCGCTCGTGATCGCGGCTCTCATCGCCGCCACCGGCTACTACTGGCCCGTCGCGCTCTTCGCCGGGAGCGGTGCGCTCGGACTGGCCGTCGCCGCGTTGGTGGTGTTGCCCGTCCTCTACCGCTCCGAGCGTGTCAGCAGTTTCCGGCGACGATCACCGTCCCGCTCGCAGTAGCTCGTCCCCGTTGTGCGTCGACTGTTTCGTGTCGGCGGCTCGAGGCGATTATCCACCGTCAGTCAGAGAGACGGCACGCGGGCGAGACCGAGCGGCTACCGCTCGCTCTCGTCGTCAGAATCGTCGGCGTCGTCGGTGTCGGCGTCGCTGTCTGCCTCTTCCGACTCCGAATCGCCCTCGTCCGGTGGCTCGACCTTCATGTCGGAGGCGTCCTCCGCGGGGCTGTCCTCCGGTTCGGTGTCGTCGGTCTGGGTCGGCTGGGCCTGTTCGGGCGACGGCCCGGTCGCCTCGCTGGCCTCGTCGGCCATCGCCGGATCGGAGATGTCGACCGCTACGCCCTCGGTGTCGGTATCGCGCCGCGGCTCCTCCTCGTCCGCGCCGAGATCCGGCCGCGAGCGGGAGTCGTCCTCGTCCGGCGTTTCGGTGAACTCGATCTGCGAGCCCGAGTCCGCCGTCTCGTCGATTTCGGGTTCGTCCGAAATCTCGCCGTCCGGCTGGATCTCGGATTCCCGCCCGGAATCGACGCGCTCGGCGGCGGCGCTTGCCTGATCCGAGGTTTCCTTCCCCTCGGTTCCGCCCTCGACGTCCGGAACCCCAGAGGACTCCTCGTCGCTCGAGCGGCGTTGCTGAAGGCCGAAGCCGACCAGCCCGCTGCCGGCGATACCGAGCGGAATCGCCCGCGCCCGGTTGCGGGCCATCGAGCGGATCGCGGCGACCAGCAGGAGGCCGCCGCCGAGAACCGGGAGCGTCCCGCTCGAGACCGCGTCGGACGCCGCCGAAGCGGCTCGTCCCGCGGGAGCGTCCAGTTCATCGAGGGCCTCGAGGTCGTCTATCTCGTCGAATGCGCCCATCGAACCGTCCGTCGTCGCGTCGTGATCGTGGTGTTCAGTCATCGGAGTCTCCGAGCGACAGTGCCGGTGGCCGGCCGTCGGACTCGCGACCGTCGGGCCACCGGCGTCCGCTCACGGGGCCTACACCGTCCGGTCGGATGAAGATTCGACCGGCAGATGAATACCCGGCCCGCGTCGCACTCGCCCGTGGATGACTGCAGCGCGATATCAGATATTACCGCACTCAGGCGTGTTCGACCGAAAATCGGCCGGTGTCTCCGATTACGGCCCTGCATACTCCGGGCAGGCGACCTTCCCTGCCTGCGGATAACGTAGGGTATCCATGGCGGACTCTAACGGACGTGACGACGAGTCACATAGTACTGTGCGGAACGTCGTTCTCGTGGTTCTTGATACGGCCCGGGCGAAGAGCGTCGGAATGCAGCCGTTTCCGGACGACCGAAACGCGCCGACCGCCGACCGTGTCGGATCCCGACCTGCTCCGGGCGATCGAACGTCTTCGAGCGACGATTCCGTCGGCGCACACCCGACGCCGATGCTGACGCGCCTCGCCGAGACGGGGACCGCGTTCGAGAACGCCTTCGCGACCGCACCCTGGACGCTTCCCTCTCACGCCTCGTTTTTCACCGGCACCTATCCTTCCGAACACGGCACGCACGGGGGCCACACCTACCTCGACGACGGACTGCGAACCCTCCCCGAGGCGTTCGACGACGCGGGATACGAGACGATCGGCGTCTCGAACAACACGTGGATCACCGAGGAGTTCGGCTTCGACCGCGGGTTCGACGAACTCCGCAAGGGCTGGCAGTACGTCCAGTCCGACGCCGACATGGGCGCAGTGGTCCGCGGCGAGGACCTCCGAGAGAAACTCGAGGCGACCCGAAACCGGCTCTTCGACGGGAACCCGCTCGTCAACGCCGCCAACATCCTCTACAGCGAACTCCTCCAACCCGACGGCGACGACGGCTCCGCGCGAGCGACGGACTGGATCGGCGACTGGCTCGGGAGCCGGGACGAGAGTCGCCCCTTCTTCCTGTTCTGTAACTTCATCGAGCCACACGTCCAGTACGACCCGCCCAAGGAGTACGCCGAACGGTTCCTCCCCGACGGTGCCAGCTACGAGGAAGCGACCGCGATCAGGCAGGACCCCCGCGCCTACGACTGCGGCGACTACGCCATCTCCGATCACGAGTTCGCCCTGCTCCGCGGGCTCTACCGGGCCGAACTCGCCTACGTTGACCGGCAGGTCGGCCGGCTCAGGGACGCGCTCGAGGACGCCGGCGAGTGGGAGGACACCCTGTTCGTGGTCTGTGGCGACCACGGCGAGCACATCGGCGAGCACGGCTTTTTCGGCCACCAGTACAACCTCTACGACACGCTGCTCAACGTCCCGCTGGTCTGTCACGGCGGCCCCTTCACCGACGGCGGGCGACGCCACGACCTCGTCCAGTTGCTCGATCTCCCCGCCACGCTGCTCGAGACGGCCGGAATCGACGACCCCGAACTGCGCGAGCAGTGGTCGAGCCGGTCGCTCCATCCCGACTCGAACGCGGACTCGCGCGAGGCCGTCTTCGCCGAGTACGTCGCGCCCCAGCCTTCGATCGAACGCCTCGAGGCGCGGTTCGGCGAGATTCCGGATCGGGTCCGCGAATTCGATCGCCGGCTCCGGGCGGTCCGCACGGCCGAGTACAAGTACGTCCGCGGCGACGACGGCTTCGAGCGCTGCCATCGCGTCCGGACCGATCCGCTCGAGCACACCGATATCAGCGACGACGAACCCGAGCGGGTGCGGGCGCTTCGGCGGCGACTCGAGGAGCGGTTCGAGCCGCTCACCGAGGCTGGCGCGTCGGGCCAGGTCGAGATGCGCGAGGGGACCAAAGAGCGGTTAGCGGATCTCGGTTACCTCTGAGCCCGGAGAGCGAACGAATTCACGCCGCCACTGTGCTCTCCTGTCGCCCAGTACTCTCGCTTCGACGCCCCGGCCGTGCCAGCAGGTATCAAGCGCACAGTTGTTCAGGCGGGGACGTTTCCGTCCGTCGTCGGAACTGCGACCATGTCCTCTCCCTCCCAGCCTCGAGTAGCGTCGTTTCCCTATCCGATGCAGTTCGTCTACGAAGGGCCGGCCGACCGCCTCCGCGCCGCCGTCGACGTCGCCCCCGCGGCCATCGACGACGTGACGGTCGAAGTCGGCTCGCGTCGCGTCCGGATCGCGGTCGACTGCGACGGCGACATCGCCGAGCGAACCGTCACGCCGCTCCCGCCGGGGCTCGCCTTCGGCGACGACCGGCAGGCGAGTTACAACAACGGCGTTCTCACCCTCTCGATCGAGACGGAATCGTAGCTCCTGGGTCGACAGCGCCACCGTTGTCGCTGCGAGCGAACCGCCGGTATTCGCTTGCTCCACGTTGATCCGTCGCGGCGTCGAACCACGGCTACCGCGATGAGCGACGACTACTACACGAAAGACGATTTCGCGGACGACCTCGCGGTCGACGAGTCCCGATTCGATCGAGCGCCGGACGACGAGACGATCGAGCGCGTCGTCTCGAACGTCGAGGAGCGAAACGTCGCGGTCCACGTCTTCGACGACGGCGAGAGCGCACGCGAGCACCTCCGCGACCAGCTCCCCGACGGTGCCGAGGTGATGGACGGCCACTCGACGACCCTCGAGGAGATCGGCTTCACCGACGACCTCGAGGCCGAAGACGGGTTCGACTACCTCGGGGCCCGGTTACAGGAGATCGACGACGACGAGGAGCGGTTTCGGGCGCGCCGCGAGGCGACGACCGCGGACGTCTTCGTCGACAGCGTCAACGCCATCGCCGAGAGCGGCGAACTGCTCGGAGCTAACGCGCTCGGCAACGCCGTCGGCGCGTGGGCCTTCGCCGCCGAATCGCTCGTCCTGGTCGGCAGCACGAACAAGATCGTCGACGACTGGGAGACGGCCGTCGAGCGCGTCCGTGAGTACGCCTACCCGCTCGAGGACGCCCGCGCCGAGGAGGTCTACGGGCAGGGCAGCGTCGTCGGCAAGCTCGTCTCCCTCGAGCACGAGCGGGTCGACGACCGGACCCAACTCGTGCTGATCGACGAGCCCCACGGGTTCTGACCCCGTGCCTGCAGCACGCTTTTGCTCGCCAGTCGGATAGGTGGACCCACGCCCGGGGCTCGACCAATGGCTACCCACGATTCGCGATCCGGCGACGGCTTCGCCCCCTTCTTCCGCCGCTACGCGAAGTCGTGGGTTCACGCGGTCGCGGCGGCCGGTATGACCGCGTTCGGGACGCTGACGATCGTCCACCGCGGCTTTGCGGTGCTCGCGCTCGCATCCTACGTCGTGCCGCCGGTCGCGCTGTACCTGTGGCAACTGTCGAGCGACGGCACCGGCGGCGATAGAACGGGTGAACGGACCGGGAGCGACGGGACGAGCGATAGAGCGGACGCCGCGGCGACCGATACTCGAGCAACGGACGCGGAGACCGCACCGCGCGAGCAAGCGGATACCGGAGTCGGCCTCGAGACCGGTAGTGAAACCGAAATCGCCGATCGCACGGTGACCGAGGGCAGCGCCGGGACCGCCGACGGCACGGCGACCGCCGCGACGCCCGACAGCGCCGAGACCGAAGCGGGCAGCGGCGGTGGCTCGGCCGCCCCCTCCGAAGATGACGAGACCGCGGCCGAGCACGCGAGCGAACCAGCGCCGTCTCGCGACTGGCGTCTCGTCGACGCGCCGACAGAGACGACGCTCCGCGATGTCAGCGTGACCGAGACCGGCGCGGTCTACGCGGTTGGCGGCGGCGGACTGGTTCTCGCCGCGGGTTCTTCCGACGGCAGCGACGGCGACTGGTCGACCGTTCTCGAGGACGGCCCGGCCGCCGCGGGCGAGGACCTCGCGGGGGTCGACGCGACCGCCGCGGGCGAGGCGGTCTGGGTCGCGGGCGACAGCGGCTCGGTGGGTCGGCTCGAGGCCGAAACCGGAATCCACACGGATTACACGGCTCCCGCGGACATCACCGACAACTGGGTCGGCGTCGCGGTCGCCGGCACGAGCGGCGACGAGACGGTCCTGCTGATCAACGGCTCCGGGGCGGTCCTCCGCGGGCGCTATCGCGACGGGGACTGCTCGTGGGCCGAGCCGGTCACACCGGGCAGCGGCTCGAGTCTGAGCGGGATCGCCCTCGCCGACGCGTCGGTCGGCTACTGCTGCGATACGAACGATAGCGTCTTCGAGACGACCGACGGCGGGGAGTCATTCGAGCGCGTCGGGCTCGGCGACGCGAGCGGCACGCTCGAGAATCTCGCGACGCTGGGGCGGGGTGACTGTCTGGTGAGTGCAGACGACGGGATCGTCCACCGCTACGGCGGGTCGACGTGGACGCCCGAACGGGTGGGCGAGGAGGCGCTCTGTGGCATCGCCCGCCGCGAGGCGGAGACGATCGCCTGCGACGCGGACGGGGTGATCTACGAGCGAGCGGCGACCGGATGGGAACAGGTCGACGCGAGCGCGCCGGAACCGCTCATGGCCGTCTCGGTCTCGCCGGGCGGGGACCGGGCGGTCGCGGTCGGCGAGGACGGCACCGTCGTCGAACGGCGGTGAGTCGGCTGGCGGCGACAGCGAGGCGACCAGCAGCGACAGTGGATCGACGCCTGTGCCAGCCCGGCGGGATTTCCGCGTCTCGAGTTCCGATCGACCGGTATTTCGGAGCGCTCGAGCCGCCGGTCCCGGCGCATATTCGATCCGACCGGAACGACAGACCGTCGGTTCTCGTGACTGCTTCGCGAACCTGTCGGATCGGCGTATTCAAGGCCAACCGGCTTTTCGCTTCGTGGCGAATATCCACTTGTCACGACCGCACAGCGGGACGTCTCCGACGCCCCCGCAGACGGGCGTGAACGACCTCGATCATGAGTACACCTACACGAACGGCGACGCGATACACCGTCCGCACGTTCGAACCCGCCGATCGAGAGGCGTTCCTGTCGCTGTACGAGACGATCTTCGGTCACGACAGAGGCGCGGACTGGTTCCGCTGGAAGTTCCGCGAGAACCCGTACGTCGATCACGTCCCGATCCTCGTGGCGAGCGCGGACGGCGAGCCCGTCGGCTTCCGGTCGTTTTTCGCCCAGGAGATGCGCGTCGGCGATACCGTCCGTATCGCGTTCCAGCCCTGCGATACGATGGTCCACGCGGACCACCGCGGGCGCGGGCTGTTCGGGCGCATGAACGAGCGGGCCATCGAGCGCTACGCCGACGGCCGGCCGTCGTTCTTCTTCAACTTCCCGAACGAGAACTCGAAGCCCGGCAACCTCGCACACGGCTGGCGAGAGATCGGGACGGTCCCGGCCTATTACCGGCCCCAAAACCCCGTCTCCGCCCTCGGGGAGACCCGCGACGCCGAGCCGCGGGGCGGGAGTACCGAACTCCAATCGGCCGACGAGGGGGCCGCGAACGCCGTCGCCGACACGCTCGAGGGGGCGATCGCGACCTCACACCGGGCCGGCGACAAGTTGCTCGTCGACTCCGACGGCGATCTCGACGTCGAGCGCTACGAGACGCCGCCGGCCGACACGCTCGCGGCGATCTATCGGCGCTCGATTCCCGATTCGATCCACACCAACCGGTCCGCGGCGTTCTACCGCTGGCGGTTCGCCAACCCCGAGCACTCGTACGCGGCCTACGTCGCTCGACGGGACGGCGAGCCGGTCGCCGCGCTCGTCGTCTCGAGCGTGGACGACCACGCGCGGATCGTCGACACGCTCCCGCGGACGCTCGAGGGGGAATCGGACGCGCTCAACCGCCTGCTCGTGGCGGCGCTCGACCAGTATTCGGACCGGAGCTACGTCGAGGCGTTCGGGGAGACGGTGCCGGCCCCGCTCCGGTTCCGGTTCTATCCGGACACGCGATTGCCCCTGTCGGCGCTGATTCAGCCGACTGCCCGAACGCTGCTCGCGCGCGATCTCGAGGACGGGCTCGACCTCGAGTCGAGTTCGACCGCCGCGTGGACGTTCTCGCGGCTCGATCTGGACACGACGTGACGAGCGAGCCGCCGACTCGAGGTAGCCGCGCGATCGAGGGAGCGGCCGGATTCGGCCACTGTTATTGCCGTCGAACACGCAGTACCACGCGTGAGTAATCGACGCCCGAGCGACCGACGCGGCGGCTGTCGGCTGTGCGGGACGCCGCTCTCGGAGACCGCCGCGGGTGAGGCGGGAGCGGACGAGTTCTGTTCGCCCGGCTGCCGCGACGTGGCCGCCGAATTCGGGACGAGCGATAGCGGGGGTGAGGGCGACGAGCAGAGCGACGGCGATCGCGCCGACCCGACCGAGAGCGCGGGTACCGGTCGGCCCGAGCGCGACCCGACCGACCGGCCCGACGGCCCCGCCGGAGACGGGACCGTCCGCACGTTCTTCCGGGTCGACGGCATGCACTCGGCGACCTGCGAGGCGTTCCTCGAGGCCGTGGCCGAGGGCCGAGACGGCGTGACTGCGGCCGAGGCGAGTTACGTCACGGAGACGGTTCGCGTCGATCACGATCCGGACGAAATCACGACGGACGCGCTCGAAGACGCGCTGAGTACACTCGGGTACACGGCGTACCTGCGAGACGAGGCGACCGCCGACGAGGAAACGGGCGGGACCCAGCGCTCGCGCGAGATGTCCGGGCTCCGAAAGCGCCGATCGGACGACATGCTCGAGATGCGGTACGTCGTCGGCGTCGTCTTCGGCTCCTTCCTCCTGTTGCCCTTCGTGGCCGTCCTCTACCCGATGTTTCTGACCTCGTTTACCGACTGGGGGGCGATCGAACACTTCGAGGGCGCGTTCACCGGCTTCAGCGGCCCGCTGTACCTGCCCTTCTTCATCGTGATGACGGGTGCGATCGTCTACCTGACCGGCGGCCCCGTCCTGCGGGGCGCGTACGTCAGCCTGAAACTGCGGCGGCCGACCACGGACCTGCTCGCGGTCCTCACGATACTCGGCGCGTACGCGTTCAGCATCCTCGTCTCCGGGCTCGGGCGCAACGACCTCTACTTCGATCTGACGATCGCCGTCGCCGCCATCGTGATGGGCGCGACCTACTACGAGGCGACGGTCAAGCGCCGCGCGACGGACCGGCTGACCGACCTCACCGTCTCGCAGGTCGACACGGCGCGGCTCTACGCCGACGACGGCTCGACCACGGAGATCCCCGTCGCCGACCTCGAGTCCGACGACCGCGTGCTCGTCCGCGAGGGCGAACGCATCCCCGTCGACGGACGGCTGGCGGAAGGCGAGTGTGCGGTCGACGAGGCCGTCGTGACGGGGGAGTCGCTCCCGGTCACGAAACGCGCGGGGGACGACGTGGTCGGTGGCTCGGTCGTCACGACCGACGCGGCGGTGGTCGACGTCGGCGAGCGGACGACAAGCAGCATCGAACGGCTCACGCGAGTCGTCTGGAACGTCCAGAGCGCTGACCACGGCGTCACGCGCCGGGCCGACGAACTCGCCGCGGTCCTCGTGCCCGTCGTCCTCGCCGCCGCGGTCGTCGTCGGTGCGGGCTCTCTCATCACCGGCGCGGGCGAGGTGGCCGCCGCGTTGGCCGTCTGCATGACGCTCATGGTCGCGAGCCCGTGGGCGCTCGGGTTCGCGACCCCGTACTCCGTCGCCGCGAGCCTACAGGAGGCCCTCGAGCGCGGGATCGTCGTCTTCGACGAGACGGTCTTCGAGCGGCTGCGAGCGGTCGACACCGTCGTCTTCGACAAGACCGGCACGCTCACGACCGGCGAGATGACCGTCCGCGAGGCCGACGCGCCCGACGACCTGCTCGCGGCCGCCGCCGCCCTCGAGCGCCGCGCGGCCCACCCCGCCGCGGCGGCCATCGCGGACGCGTTCGGCGGCGACGAGGGCTCGGTCGACGGCGACCACGACGGCGAGCCGACGCGAGCGGACGGCGGGTCGACCACTTCCGGGGGGCTCGAGGTCCGAGACTTCCGAACCCACGCGACCGGGGTCGAGGGAACCGTCGACGGCAGCTCCGTGCTCGTCGGCCATCCGGATCTGTTCCGGGAGCGAGCGTGGGACCTCGAGCCCGACCTCGTGGAACGAGTCGATCGTGCACGCGAGGACGGTCACCTCCCGGTCGTCGTCGGCCGAGACGGGACCGCCGAGGGCGTCGTGATCGTCGGCGACGAGCCCCGCGAGGCGTGGGACGAGACGCTCACGGCGCTCGACGAGGACGGGGTCGACGTCGTCGTTCTGACCGGAGACGACGGGACGGCGGCCGAGGTCTTCGATCGCCATCCGGGCGTCGATCACGTCTTCGCCGGGGTCTCGCCCGACGGCAAGACGGCGGCGATCGAGCGGATGGGAGCCGACGACCGCGTGGCGATGGTCGGCGACGGGACGAACGACGCGCCCGCGCTCGCCGCGGCCGATCTGGGTATCTCGCTGGGCAGCGGCACGGCGCTCGCCGCCGACGCGGCCGACGTCGCGATCGTCGACGACAATCTGGCCGCGGTCGAGGAGGCGTTCGCGCTGGCGGGGGCCGCACGCGACCGACTCAGACAAAACCTCGGGCTCGCCTTCGTCTACAACGCGATCGCGATTCCCGCCGCCGTCCTCGGCGTCGTGAACCCGCTGGTCACGACCGCCGCCGTCGTCGCCGGCACCCTGCTCATCGTCGGGAACGCCGAGCGATCGCTCGTCGGCGACTGACCTCTCCTCTCTTACTTGAGGTGACGGACAACGCGCCGGCGGAACGCGCTTGCTGTTCTCCGCCGACTCCGGGGAGTCGTACCGCTACACCAAACTACACGGGCCGGCGTCACCCATCCACGAGCAGATGACCGAACGGATGGGTCGCCGCCGCGCGTACGGAGCCGTCGTCGTCGGGACGCTGACCTACACCTTCCTGATGTTCAGTTGGTTCTCGCTGCCGGCGTACCTCCCGGTGATCATCGACGAACTCGGGCTCTCGAGCACGCAGGCCGGCGTTGTCACAGGCGCGGTCCCGCTGACCTACATCCCGATCGCGCTGTTTACCGGCGTGGCCGTCGACCGGATCGGCCCGGGACGGAGCCTCGCGGCGGGCGTCCTGATATATGGCGTCGCACAACTCGTCCGAAGTTTCGCGACCGGCTTTCCCTCCCTGCTCGCGGCGACCCTGCTGCTCGGCGTCGGCGCGACGGCGATCACGTTCGGGCTGCCGAAACTCGTCTCGGTGCTGTTCCCGCCCGCCGAAACCGGCTTTCCGTCCTCGATCTACCTCGTCGGATCGGCGGCGGGGACCGCGAGCGCATTCGCGCTCGGCCGACCGATTCTGGGGCCGCTGCTGGGCGGCTGGCGCGGCCTCTTCTTCTGGACCGGTGTCGTCGCGATCGGCTACGGCCTGCTGTGGGCCGTCGTCTCGCGGCGACTGGGGATCGACGCCCGCAACCGCGCGGCCAACGACGCCGACGCGGCCGACTCCTCGCTCACGCTCGCGGCGATCCGCCGAGACCTGAAAGCCGTCCTCACCCACCGCGAACTGCAACTCGTGGTCGTCGTCGGGACCATGTACCTCATGATCGCCCACGGGATGCAGGGGTGGCTCCCGACGCTGCTCGAGGCCCGAGGCTACGCGCCGGATCGGGCGGGACGGATGACCAGTCTGCTCGTCGCCGCGAACGTCGTCGGTGTGCTGACCGTCCCCGCAGTGGGCGACCGGTTCGGCGCTCGCCGCACCGCGTTGCTGGTCTGCGGGCTGATCGCCGGCCTCGGGATTTCCGGCGTGATCGCGAGCGAACTCGGCCTGCTCCTGCTCGGGAGCGTCGTCGTCACCGGGTTCGGGTTCGGCGGGCTCTCGCCGCTGATCCGAGCGATCCCGCCGGAACTCGAGGGGATCGGCGCGCGGCTGACCGGCACCGCGGTCGGCTTCATCTTCGCCGTCGGCGAGATCGGCGGTTTCCTCGGCCCGGTGCTGGTCGGGACGCTGTACGATCTCACCGGGTCGTACGCGCCGGGACTGGGGTTGCTCGCCTCGGGAGGACTCGTCGTGGCGGTCGCCGGCGGCGTGTTGCGGTATCGGTACGGTGATTCCTGACACTGAGAGCGCACCCGCACGCGTCACTCCTTTGCCCGTCCGCGGAGTTACGGCCGAGTATGTGGCAGGGCGACGGCTACTGGCTCGTCCGCGTCGTCTTCCAGCGCGGCCTCGCGTTGCTGTACCTGCTCGCCTTCCTCGTCGCGGCCTCTCAGTTCCGGCCGCTTGCCGGCGAGGACGGCCTGTTGCCCCTCGAGCGGTACGTCGACGGCGTCTCGTTCCGCGACCGGCCGAGCCTCTTCTATTTCGTCCCGAGCGATCGCGCGATCGGGATCGCGGCGTGGACCGGCGTCGGACTGTCGGCGCTCGCGCTCGTGGGGGTCCCCTACTGGCTGCCGGCGGGGTACGCGACGCCCGCCTCGATGGCTCTCTGGGCGGCGCTGTGGGCCCTGTATCTCTCCTTCGTGAACGCGGGCCAGACGTTCTACGGCTACGGCTGGGAGTCGATGCTCTGCGAGACCGGCTTCCTCGCGATCTTCTTGGGCGCGGGGTCGGTCGCGCCGCCGTTCGTCGTCGTCCTGTTGCTACAGTGGGTGCTCTTTCGCAACATGTTCGGAGCCGGGCTCATCAAGCTCCGCGGGGACGACTGCTGGCGGGACCTGACCTGCATGGATTACCACTACGAGACCCAGCCGATCCCGAATCCGGTGAGCTGGTTCGCCCATCACCTGCCGGACCGCTTCCATCGCGTGGAGACCTTCGGAAATCACGTCCTCGAATTGCTGGTCCCCTTCCTGTACTTCGCCCCGCAGCCGCTGTCGGCGCTGGCCGGCGCGGCCACGATCGGTTTTCAGGGCTGGCTCGTGGTCACCGGGAACTTCGCGTGGCTGAACGCGCTCACGATCGTGCTGGCGATTCCGACGTTCAGCGACGGGACGCTCGCGGCCGCGCTCCCGATTTCCGCGCCGGCGACCGCCCCGACGCCGCTGTATCTCGAGGCCCTCGCAACCGTACTGGCCGCCGTCGTCCTCGTCCTGAGCGTGCGGCCGGTCCGGAACATCCTCTCCGAGCGCCAGCTGATGAACACCTCGTTCGACCCGCTCAACCTCGTCAACACCTACGGCGCGTTCGGGTCGGTAACGCGGGATCGGTACGAGGTCGTCGTCGAGGGGACCACCGACGAGGAGATCACGGCAGAGACGGAGTGGCAGCCGTATCGATTCAAGGGGAAGCCGACCGATCCCGAGCGCCGACCCCCGCAGGTCGCGCCCTACCACCTCCGGCTCGACTGGCAGCTGTGGTTTGCGGCCATGTCGCCGAGCCCGCGCCGGCATCCGTGGTTCCATCGGTTTCTGGCGAAGCTCCTCGAGGCCGACGCGGACACGCTCGCCCTGCTCGCCGAGGACCCCTTCGACGGGGAGCCGCCGACGCACGTCCGCGCGGTTCGGTACCGCTATCGGTACACGACGCCAGAGGAGCGGGCCGAAAGCGGCCGCTGGTGGTCCCGCGAGCGCGTCGGGACGTACGTCCACCCGGTCTCGCTCGAGGAGGTGCGAGTTCGCGAGCCGCGGCTGCGATGACTCGGCATCGGAACGGGACGGTTAGGTGTCGTCGGAATCCTGGCGCGCCGGCGGCGTCTTCGAGAGGTACTTTCCCCACCGGTCGCGGTTGTCCGCGACCCACCGGTAGGAGCGCTCGCGGAAGTGCTCGTAGTCCTCGAACTGCCGGAGGAACTCGACGACATCTTGTGCAGGCTCGGCGACGTCGGTACGGACGAACGCCTCCTCGATCGAGGCCCCACAGGAGTAGACGCCGTCCGGGGCGACCAGATGCGAGCAGTCCTCGTAGTCCTCGGGCAGTCGCTCGCGCAGGTCGTCCGTGAGGTCGCTGAAGCCGACGATGCGGAGATCCGTCCGCTCGTCGAAGTACTCCGCCCACCACGTACAGAAGCCGCAGTCGTCGTCGTAGACGAGTGTCGCCTCGGTCATATCCGAAGCAAGGGGCTCGAGATACAAACGCTTGGCTCGGCTCGAGGTCCGTGGCGCGCCGCGCGGAACGCCGCGGGATGTCGAGCGAGCCTCGGACGGGCGACTCGAGCGGCGGGATACTTGGGCCGGGGCAGCGAAGCGGTTCCCATGGAGCGGTTCGTGCAGTCGATCGTCGCCGGGGGCGTCGTCCTCGTCGGCGCGTGCTGGCTCGTGGCGCTCGCCGAGTCCGGCTCGGCGCCGTGGCTGGTCGGCGTCGCGCTCGCCTTGCTCGGAACGGGAGCCGTCTTCGCCGGTATTCTGACCGAACTCGAGTCGGGGGCGTTCACCGTCGGCGAGGAGTGAGCCGGTTTGCCGCCCTCTCGCCAGAACATTATTGAGACCGGTGGCCAATGCTGAGCCATGAGTAGCGCGGCCCGGCCGCTCTCGGAACCGCGGGTACTGGCCCACGCGAAGCGGCGGCTCTTTCCCGACGAGGACGAGCCGACCGCCTACGCGGTAGCCGACACCCAGTTCGCGCAGGCGGAGTGGCTCCCCGGCCGGCCGGTCGAGGCGGCCGTGCGGGACCGGTTGGCCCCGTTCAATCACGTTCGGATCGGCGGCGGCTACCCCGACCTCGTCGGCGTTCGCACCCTCGAGTCCGATCTCCTCGCCGTCGAGCGACTCGGGGACGACCCGCCGCTGATCGCCGTCGAGGCGAAAGGCGAGACCAGCGGCGGCGTCGATACCCAACGGGGAATCGTCCAGGCCTACGACCGGCTTCACGAGGCGAACGCGGCGTATCTGGCCGCACCGGCCGCGTCGATCTCCGAGACCGACCGGACGCTCGCCCGGGAGTTGAACGTCGGGGTGCTCGGCGTCGATTCCGCGGGGACCGTGGACGCCCTCGAGGTACCCCGCGTCGTCGGCAATCGAACGACGACCGAGGCGACGGCGATCCGGTTTCAGGCCAGCGCACAGGGCGTCGCGGACAAGTCGTTCGGTCTGAACCACCCCAAGAACTACCTCGGCTATCCGCTGGCTCACTACGCGGCCGGCGATACCGAGACGCTGCTGTCGGCGTACAAGGTCGTCAGCGCCGTCGATAGCGCTCGGCAGGGCGCTGCGTTCCTCGGATTGATCGAGGACGGCGTCGGCACCGAGGGCGTCGACCTGACCTCGCTCGGCGAGGAAGTCGTCCGATTCGCGACGGCCCGCTACGGGACCGTCGAGGCGGCTCTCGAGGAGTTCGAGAACTGGTATCGGTCGAGCAAGCGATTCGTCGATCTCGCGCCGGCGTGGGGGCAGTTAGCCCGTCGGGTCGTCTTCGACTACCGGGCGACGGAGTTGCTCGTCCGGGAACTCCAGTGCATGCACGAGGACGGGATCACGGAGCCGTCGCTGGTCGACCTCGTCGAGTACCTGCACGAACTCCACCCGACCTTTACCGTCGAACTGTTCGTCCGCGGCACCGACGGCGTCCGCAGTCGCGTCCTGACCGAAGACGGCGACCTCCGCCCGGCGGCGCTCGAGGACGGTTCCGTCTACCACTCGCCGACGGTGTTCCAGTTGAAGGCGATGCTGTTCCACACCGGCATTCTGACCGAACGCGGGGCAGAGCCGAGTCGGCTCGAGCCCCTCGAGGACGTCTGGGCGCTTCGCGAACCCGTTTGAGGTCTCGGGTTTCGGCCGCCTCGAGAAACGAACGTCTGGAAGCGAGTGGAGCTAGCCACTGCTGGCTGGGAGGCGAACGGATCTTACGCCGATTCGAACCCGTTCCGTTCCCGATGCGCGGCGAGGAATTTCGCGTGCGGGTGGCAGTCCTCGTCGTCGGGGAGCGTCAGCGGTTCGCCCTCGAGCGCCGCGAATTCCTCGTAGCCCTCGAGGTCGGGCCGGTCGGCGACCAGAATCCGGTAGTCGTCGGACACCGCGAGCCAGCCGGCGTCGAACGCCCAGTGGTGGAGCCGACAGAGCGCGAGGCCGTTCCGAACGTTGTCGCGGCCGTTCTCCCGCTTCGGATAGATGTGGGCGGCCTCGATGTCGACCGTCCCGTCCGGTGACTCGCGCGATTTCCCGCAGATAGCACACCGCGAGTCGTAGGCGGATTTGACCGTCGTCGGGAACGCGCTCGAGCGGACTCGCCGCTGGACTTCGGTGAACTCGTCTCCGTCGTCGGTCAGGGTCGGCTCTTCGGCAGCGTCGGCTTCGACTCCGGCAGACACCGATTCCGCGAGCGCTTCGAACCGCGCCGGCTCGACCTCGAGTCGGTCCATCGTGAACTGATAGACCATGCGCCCGTTCCGCGAGACGTACTCGGCGTCAGTCACGTCGACCAGTCCCTCGTATCGGAGGTCGTCGCTGTCCGCCGGCTGGTAGAAGAAGTACACCGGAACGGTCGACCGATCGGCCTGCTCGAGGAGCGCGCCGTTGGCGCCGGTCAGTTGCTGGTCGCCTTTCTCCGGGACGCCCTCGCCGATGTAGGTGAACCGCTCGCCGTCGATTTCGTCGCCGTACGGCCCGTCTTCGCGAGCTTTCACGATGATATACGCCAGCTCCCCCTCCTCGTCCGTTCGCGGACTGATCCCCTTGATGTACGAGCCGAAGCTCGTGTCGAACGCGTCCTCGAGGTCGGTCTGTGCGTAGAACGTGCCGCGCTCGAGGTGGGGATACTCGGACGAGCGGCGCGTCGCCAGTGTTCGGCCGCTGTCCGTGAGCGAATTCACGCCGTCGGCGCGCTCGACGTAGCCGAGACTCTGCAGCCAGCCCCTGTGTTGGGCGGGTCCGGAGTCGTCGTTCCAGCCGACGGCCGGATGGGCGGACGAGATCGCGTCGCCGAGTTCGGCGTCCGTTTTCGGCCCCTCGAGCAGCGCCTCGAGCATCGTATCGAATCCACGGACGGTGCTCGAGAGGAGTTCGTAGAGGATTTCCGGATCCGTTTCGGCCACCCATCTGAGTCCGCGCTGGGTGAGCCGAACGTCGCCGTCCAGTTCGAGCAGTCCGATCGCCTCGAGAAAGGCGAGCCGGTTCCGGATTCCGTCCTCGCTCGTCGCTCGCGTGTTCGATCGGATCCACTCGAGGACCGCCGCTTCGGTCGGATTTTCGGTAACGATATAGTTGCAGAGCCGCTCGAGGACGGCCGTGTAGTTCCCTGCACCGCCGAAGAATCGAACCGCGATAGTGCGTGTGTCCCCTCCCATCGTGACAGTCAGTACTGCTGTTGTGAGGACACGAGTATAAAACGAGCGACAGGGGCGACTCGGCGGCGAGGCCCGTGGAAATATCCGCGTCGCCGGGGACACACCGGCCTTACAAGTGAACCGGAACGGGACACACCACGGTTGCACGTGAAGGCGGCCCGACTCTCGAGTCCCGGTTCCCGACGGGACCACAGACACCACTCTTTCATGTGAACAGTCAACACTGCCGCTGCGATCGATTCCTGACAGCAGGTTGGCCGAGATCTCTCAGGGAGAACAAGGTCTGATGGCGGTGTACGGCTAGAATTCGACGCTCTATGACCCCACTGATACAAGTGAACGCTGACGGGCGTCACGACGCGGTAGCCGGGGACGGAATCGTGTTATCCCCCGTTCACTTGTAACGGTGGTGTGGGGCGGACTCAGACGACGCCGTTCATCCGCGCGATCTCCCGGATCGTCTCGATTTCCTCGTCGAGGTAGAGCACGTCGGCCATCGCGTCCACGGCGCTCGAGAAAGGTACGTCGAGTTCGTAGCTGTAGTAGTTTCCGCGGGAGCCGCTCCGGTTTTCCTTCGCCGAGAGGATGCCGAGCATCCGGAGATCGGAGAGGTGGTTGTGGACCGACCGCTGGGCGAGGGAATCGGTTCCCGACGACTCACAGAGCGCTTCGTACTCCTGATAGAGTTCGCGGGTCCGGCAGGGCGTCGACTCCTTGGCGGCCTTCGAGACAACCGCCAGCAGGGCGAGTCGCCCGTGGGTCGTCAGCTCCCGCATCCCCTCCTCGACTCGCTCTTGCTCGAGTTTGGAGCGCGCTTGCTCGACGTGGTGTTCCTGAATCACGTCGTCATCGTTGTTCTCCGCGACTTCACCCGCTAGCCGGAGCAGATCGAGCGCCTGTCGGGCGCTCCCGCTGTCGCGAGCGGCGAGGGCCGCACAGAGGTTCAAAACCCCGCCGTCACAGCCGTTCTCGGTGATCGCGACCTCGGCTCGAGACTCGAGGATGTTGGTCAGTTCCGAGGCCTCGTAGGGCGGAAACTGCAGTTCGCGCTCGCAGAGCGTATCCTGGACGCGGGGATCGAGTTGCTCACGGAATTTGAAATCGTTGCTGATGCCGATGAGGCCGACCTTCGTCGACTCGAGGTAGCCGTTCGACCGTGCTCGCGGCAGTTCGTACAGCAACTCGTCGCGGTCGCCGATCGAATCGATTTCGTCGAGGACGATGACGACGGTTCCGCCCAGTGCCTCGAGTTCGCTGTAGAGTTTCTTGAAGACGGTCTGTTGGGGGTAGCCGGTCGTGCTGATCTCGGCGCCGGCGGGGCGGAGCGTGTTGACCAGTTCGACCGCGACCTGATACGACGAGTTGAGCGTCTTGCAGTTGACGCCCAGCACTGAGAGGTCGACGTCGTCGTACTCGGTGACGTCTTCCTGGAGCACGTCGAGGAGATAGTCGGTGACGGCGGTCTTGCCGACGCCAGTGTTTCCGTAGAGAAAGACGTTGTTCGGCTCCCAGCCGTCGATGATGGGCTGGAGCGCGTCCATGTAGGCCTCGATTTCTTCGTCTCGCTCTTCGATCCGTTCGGGCTGGTACGACTCCCCCAGCGCGTCCTTGTTCCGGAAGATGTTCTGCTTCCGCTCGAACCGAGGCATGCCCGTATCAAGAGAGATGTACTATTTAAAGCCACTCTTTCATCTGATGCAAGTGAACTCAGACACACCACTCTTTCACGTGAAGACTAGTCTAGTAGGAGTCGTCTAGAGAACAGTCCACGTTTTCATCTAAAGCGATGACACTTCTCGCTCCATCGAGAGCGAACTCGCTACAGCACGAGTCCCGACCGTCTCTTTTCAACGCTCTGGGTCGAAATGAAAGTCGCGACGGAACGGACGTTCGCGGAGTCCCATCTGTCCCACGCCCCGTCACGCCGCTTCACTTGCAACAGTGGTGTGTGTCTGTCGATAGCGATCCGAGCCGCGGTCGATCGCATCCGAACCGAGCGACGTGTCCGCAACGTCCTCTCGAGAAAATAGTCGCAGAGGAGAGTCCCGAGAATACCGGTCGCGGAGGACGTTCCGAGAAAATCCGTCGCCGAGGAAGCCGGACCGCTTCCTCGTTTTCCCTACTGAAACACTATATCCGCGGGAAACCCCTTAGATCGCCCGTAAATCCCTTACGTCGATGACTCGGTGTCCATGAGTTCGCTCCGCGACGCGTCGGCGGAAATCTCCGCCCCCTCGAGATTCACGGTGACTTCGTCGTCGGTCTCCGTGACTGCGACGGTATAGCCCTGATAGGAAAATTCGAGCGTCGAAAAGCCCTCGGAGTCCGGAAGCGAATCGAGGAGATCGGGATCGATCGCATCGTACAGCGGGTTCAACTCGATGGGATCGGCGTCCTCGACCTGCGCGACGAGATCGATAACGGCCATGCTGAGTTGGTCGGTTGCTGTGACGGAAACGGATGTCGACTCGAGCGAATTCATAACTGCTGGTGTGGGACCGGGAGTAAAGAAGGTGTCCCAATATTTCACGCCACTGTTCCCGGAGAAAAGAACGATTCAATACGCCGGAATAGGCGGTCGAGTGAACCTGACTGCCACCGAGTATTCCGAAGTCAGATATACGTGTTCCGATATCGGATATGGTCGAGTCGCTACTCGCGGCGCGGGACTTCGTGGCGACCGAACCCGTACCGGAGCCGGTTCGCGAGCCGCCGCGAGAACCGGCCGTCGTCGGCCCGTGAGCCGAACCGTTCGGAGAGCGCGGTGTAGATCAGCGGCAGCGGCACCTCCTGCTCGAGCGCCTCCTGGACGGTCCACGTCCCCGTCGAGCCGCCCTCGATGCGGTCGGCGACGGTGCCCAAGTCGTTGCCCTCCTCGCGGAACGCCTCCTCGCAGAGTTCGAGCAGCCACGACCGGATCACGGCGCCGTTGTTCCAGACCGAGGCCACGCTCTCGAGGTCGAGGTCGTACCGGCCCTCGTGGAGGAGTTCGAAGCCCTCGCCGTAGGTCTGCATCAGGGCGTACTCGACGCCGTTGTGGATCATCTTGACGTAGTGGCCCGAGCCGGCGGCCCCCATCCGTTCGTGGCCGTCGGGACCGGTCGCGACGGCGTCGAAGACCGGCTCGAGTTCGTCGTAGGCCCACTGGGGGCCGCCGACCATCAGGGAAAAGCCCAGCTCGGCACCGGCGGGGCCGCCGGAGGTGCCACAATCGAGGTACGCCGCGGGACAGGACTCCGCGCGGCGCACCGAATCCTCGAAGTAGGAGTTCCCGCCGTCGACGACGATATCGTCGCCGTCGAGGTGGTCCGCGAGTTCCTCGAGGGTGACGTCGACCGCCTCGCCGGCGGGGACCATCAGCCAGATGCGCTTGTCCGATCCCAGCCGGTCGACGAGGTCGTCGATCGAGGCGGCGGGGTCAGCGCCGGCGTCGGCCGCCGTCGCGACGGCCTCTTCGTCCAAGTCGAAGGCGACGACATCGTGGCCCGCCGCGAGGGTTCGCTCGACGACGATCTGTCCCATCCGTCCGAGTCCGATCAGGCCCAGTTGCATGGATAGGCGTCGGCCGGCCGCTGTGGTAGTGGTTGCGGTTCCGCGGCGAACGCGGCCGCTATGGGAGATCGGCGGGTCGGTCAGCTGTGTGATGTCTGTCGGCCGGTCGAGTCACGTCGCGTCCACCGCGTCTGCCACCTCCGACGGGGCGGCCTCGAGGACGATTTCGACGCGGCTGCCGCCCAGTTCGGACGCCGAAAACGAGATGGAGCCGCCGTAGCTATCGACCATCCAGCGAACGAGCCAGAGGCCGAGCCCGCTGCTGTGGGTGAGCTGCGTGATGTCGCTCTCGCCGGTGATAACGTCGATCTCGGCGGGCGGGATCCCGGGACCGTCGTCGGCGACCGAGAGCCGGACCCGATCGCGCTCGCGATCGGCCGAAATTTCGACGGTCGGTGCCGGTCCCGCGTGTCGAACCGCGTTCTCGAGGAGGTTGTCGACGACGAGTCCCAGTCCCGCGTCGGCCCAGGCCCGGCAGTCGCCAGTCGTCGAGACGGAGACGGTCGCGGCTTCGTCCTCGACGGCAGCGACGGCGTCCGCCGCGACCGCGCCGATGTCGACCGGCCGCAGGTCGTCGTCCCGGTCGAGCGCGTCCTGGATGGCCCGCGTCTTCTCGCTGGTGCGGGCGAGATCGGTCGCGGTCTCCCGGAGCGTGCCGGCGGCGTCCGTGAGATCGCCGTCCTCGAGTCGCTCGCGGAGGAGTTCGGCGTAGCCGATGACGACGGTGAGATCGTTCCGGAGGTTGTGCCGGAGGACGCGGTTGAGCACCTGCAGGTACTGCTCGCGCTCCTTGCGCCGGGTGATGTCCCTGACGACGCTGACCGCGCCGCGGAACGTTCCGTTCTCGATCTCGTCCGCATCGCGGGGTAACAGCGAGCACTCGATCTCGACCGGAAACTGCTCGCCGTCGGCGGTCGCGTAGGTGGCCTCGAAGGCGCCGCTCTCTTTCTGGGGCTCCTCGAGCAGCTCTTCGGCGTGTTCGACCGCGCGATCGTACGACTCGTCCTCGAAAATGAGAGAGACGGATTCGCCGATGAGTTCCTCGCGGCCGTATCCCAGCCGCTCGGCGAGGGGGTCGGTCACCAGCGTCAGCCGGGCGTCTCCGTCGACCGCGTACACCATCCCCTCGACGGTCTCGAGGACCCGTTCGTGCCGGCGAAGCTCCTCGCCGCGATCGGTTCGCTCGAGCGCGGCGGCCGCGCTGGCCGTCAGCAGTCGTGCGAGCCGGACGTGGCGGTCGTCGAACGCATCGCTGACTGGCGACCCGACGTTGAGGAGTCCGTGGTCGCCGATCGGGACGCACATCATCTCGGGGAGCCGTTCGTACTCGTCTGCCCGGCCGGTCCGGATGTCCTCGAAGATGAGCGGCTCGCGGCGGCGGAACGCCTCGCCCATATCGCTGTCGCGAATCTCGACTCGTTCTCGCTCGTCGAACAGCTGGTCGAGGGCGTCGGAGGCGGCCGTCAGGGCCAACTCCTCCGCTTCCGGGTCGTGGAGGCGAACGGTGACCATGTCGAACCCGAGGACGCGCTCGGCGGCGTCGACGACGATGTCCGCGACGGCCGCGCGCGACTCACAGGAGAACAGCGCCCGCGTCGCCTCGAGCAGTTCGGCCTCTCGCTCATGGCGATCGGTGGTGTCGGTCGCGGGTCCGTGGCCGGCCGAGACGGCCGCGATACGATCGACGAGCGTCTCGTCGGTCCCGCGGACGAAATACTCCGTCGCCCCCGCACGCGTCGCGGCCGCCGCGGCGGTCCCGTCAGGCACTGCCGTCACGTAGATGATCGGTACCGCCGGCGCTCGCTCGCGTACCGCAGCGACGGTCTCGACGCGGTCGGCGTCGGTCCCGTCGATGACCACGCAGTCGACGGCGGCCGTTTCGAGACGGGCGATGGCCGCCGCTCGATCCGCCGGCGCGGCGACATCGAACGCGGCTCTCTCGAGATCGCGTGGCGGCGTCGCCCCGTCTCCGACGAAGACGACGTGCTGTTCGGTTCCGGTCACTGTCTATCCGACGAAAGTAGTCGTCGGTGATTACTGTTGTGGCACGCCGATACGAGGCAGACGAAAGTCGACGACTGCACCTACGGAATCGGTTCCTCGAGGTGAGCCCAGCCGATCGCGTCGAGCACGACGATTCGGTCGTTGTACCGGACGTAGACGCCGTTGTACTCGTCGCCGTCGGCGTCGTAATAGGGCAGCGTCTGGCGGATACTGTCGACGACGGACCACGCGCCGTCGCGTTCGAGCGTGATGTGTTCCCACTCCTCGTGTGCGCCGTGACGGATCGCCTGGTCGAGCGCTCTGCGCGCGCCGGGAATCTCGCCGAGTCGTTGTGCGGACGCGTCGACGACGATGGCGTCGTCCGGGACGTCTTCCGACTCGATGACGCGTGCGCCGAGGTTTGCCTTCGATCGTGATGTGCGGGCCGCTGACTGCTCCGAATGCAGGACGTAGCCGGCCACGGCAGCCGTCCCCACCGCGAGGAGCGACAGGGCCATGTCTTTACCCCTAATCATTAGCGAGTACCTTACAGTAACTGACTAAGTATCTTTCGCAAGAATGTTCGTTACTAAGGGGTTCGTCGCCGAAAAACCAACCGACTAAAGCAGGCGGCCGACGTTGGCCGAGAGCAGGCCCGCGACGACCAACAGCCCGAGTGCGGCCACCGCCGCGGCACGGAACACCGGCAGCGCATCGCGGGCGGGTTCGCGGATCTTCTTCCCGGTGAGGCCGGCCTCGAACCGTTTCGTCCCGATTTCGACGAGCGCGGTCAGGACCAACCAGAGCGCGACCATCGCGATCACCAGTCGGCCGTTAGTGGAGCCGAACAGCGTCTCAGTCGTGTACGTTCGGCCGGCCAGATGGCCGCCGGTGAGAAAGAGAAGGAGCGAACTCACCCGCGAAACCGTCGTCAGTTTCCCCGAGATAACCTCGAGCGGCCGGGTCGTGTTGAACGCGCCGTCGCGTGCGAGCGGGATGACGACGGCGGCGACGAAACAGACGCTACCGGCCCAGAGTGCGGCAAAGACCAGATGGATCGTTCTGGCGGCGAGCACGTCGACCATACGAGGTCGCTCGGAGAGCGGCCGTATCAGGGTTCCGACTTCCGACCGACTGAGAGTCCGCTCGAGGTGAACGTCGGCTAGCGGTCTGTCACTCGAGCCAGTCGGGCGTCCACGCGACCAGTCGTCGCCGGAGGAGCGCGTAGACCAGCGAGACGGCCACCCCGCCGACGATCGCGGCGGTGAGCCACCCGTCGAAGACGAGCAGCGCCGGGATCGCGAGCGCGATACCGAGAGCGGCGTCCTCGGGCGCGCCGTCGTAGCGGATCAACCGCCGGGGGCGGAGCCACCGCCCGCTGACGTGGTCGTAGACCGCGCGCTCCGTGCGCTCGTTCCACGGGTCCATTTCCGGGCCGCCGCCGAGGGAATCGCTCGCGGCGTGGAGCCACGCGGTGACGGCGAACGCGGCGACGCCGACGGTGAGCGCTGCGGGGACGATGGTGGCGATGACGACCGCAGGAACGGCGACCGCGAGTCCGGCGACTGGAAAGTGCAGCGTCCGCCGATGCGTGAAGACGAGGTCGAAATCGGGGGCGAGCCCGCCGAGGATCGCGCCGACCGCGAGCGCGACCGCGAACTCGGGAGCGACGTACGCCACCGGCGCGACGACCGCGAGCCCGGTAAACACGTGGGTCGTCGCCATCATCGGTGTCTTACTCGAGCGGAGGGTCGGGAACGGGAAAACGGTACGCGAACCGGCACGCTCGTGACAACGCCGCGTCGATCGTCGCCGAACGCGACGGCGGTCTCACGCGAGCCGCGAGGGCTCACTCGACGTTCTCGCCCTGATAGCTGCCGTCGTAGAGATCCTCGTGGTTCGCCTCGGCGAACACTAACTGCGCGATCCGGGCCCCGCGCTCGAGTTCGATGTCGTGGTGGACCTGTAACAGGCCCTCGCCGCGGCCCTCGTAGCCCGCGTCCCAGACCGCGGTGTTGAGCATACAGGAGTTGCGCATGAGCGACGAGCGAGGGTAGACAAAGCCGATGTGGCCCTCGGGGATCTCGATTCGTTCGCCGTACCGGACGATGTAGGCACCCTCGGGCAGGTAGTAGGTGGCGGGCTCTTTCTGCTCGAGTTCCTCGAGCGGGCGGGCGACTCGGTCGCCGATCTGTTTCCCGTCCCGGCCGATGCGGCCCGGTTCCAGTTGCTCGAAGACGACGTCGGCGGTGAGATCCACCCCGTTTGGCTGGACCTGCGAATCGGTCGTCGGCGAGACGTGGTCGGCGACGAAGGCACCGGATCGGAACATGACGGTCTCTGTCCACCTAACGCCGCGGCGACGGGAAAAGCGTATCCGTTCGCGACGACCCGTCGATACGCTAGCATCCCGTACGCCACGGGTCGCCATCGCACAGAATTATGCGAACATGTTGCAGTGTGGGCCGTATCGCCGGAACGAACGGTCACCTGCACGGCAATACTTACTCGAACCCGTTCCGTTTTGCGGGGATTGTAGCGGTCGTCCCTGACAGAAACACGCTGGATTTATCAGGACGGAAAGCCGAGTTCAGGGTGCTATGGGACAGACTCTCACCGAAAAGATTCTCGACGACCACCTCGTCGAGGGCGAACTCGAGACCGGCGAGGAGATCGGGATCGAGATCGACCAGGTGCTTACTCAGGACACGACCGGGACCATGGTTTGGCTCCAGTTCGAAGCGATGGGGCTGGACGAGGTCCAGACCGAGATCGCGGCGCAGTACTGCGACCACCAGACATATCAGTTCGACTTTAAGAATACCGACGACCACCGTTTCCTGCGTTCTGCGGCCGGCAAATACGGCGCTCACTTCTCTCGACCCGGTAACGGTATCTGCCACAACGTCCACCGCGAGAACTTCGCGGCCCCCGGCAAGACGCTGCTGGGTTCGGACAGCCACACGCCCACGCCCGGCGGCCTCGGCGAACTCGCCATCGGCGCCGGCGGGATCGACGTCACCGTCGCCATGGGCGGCGCACCGTACTACATCGAGATGCCCGAAGTCGTCAACGTCCGCCTCGAGGGCGAGCTCCCCGAGTGGGCCACCGCGAAAGACGTCATCCTCGAGCTGCTCCGTCGCCTTTCCGTCAAGGGCGGCGTCGGCAAGATCCTCGAGTACACCGGTCCGGGCGTCGAAACCCTGACCGCACCCGAGCGGATGACCATCACCAACATGGGCACGGAACTCGGCGCAACGACGTCGATCTTCCCGACCGACGAGCAGACGGAGGACTACCTCCAGCGCGTCGGCCGCGGCGAGGAATACACCGAGCTCCAGCCCGACGACGACGCCGACTACGACGACGAGATCGTCGTCGACCTCTCCGACCTCGAGCCGCTGATCGCACAGCCCTCGATGCCGGACAAGGTCGTTCCCGTCAGCGAAGTCGAAGGCGAGTCCGTCGAGCAGGTCATCGTCGGCTCCTGTACGAACGGCGGCTACGAGGACATCCTCCCCGTCGCCAAGATGCTCGAGGGTCGCGAGACCTCGATGGAAACCGACACGATCGTCGCGCCCGGCTCCAAGCAGGCCTCCGAGATGCTCGCCCGCGAGGGCTGGGTCGCGGAGATGATGGCCGCCGGCGTCAACTTCTCCGAGGCGACGTGCGGTGCCTGTATCGGCATCGGCCACGTCCCCTCCTCGGATTCGGTCTCCCTGCGAACCTTCAACCGCAACTTCGAGGGTCGCTCGGGTATCGAAGACGACAACGTCTACCTCTGCTCGCCGGAGGTCGCGGCCGCCGCGTCGCTCAAGGGCGAAATCGTCGACCCGCGTACCCTCGCCGACGAACTCGGCGACCTCGAGGCCCCCGGCGTCGAGCTCCCCGACGAGTACGACGGCTCCAAGACGGACCTCATCAGCCCCGACGAAGCCGTCGACGACGAGCTCATCAAGGGCCCGAACATCGGCGACGTCCCGCTGAAAGACCAGCTCGGATCGGACATCTCCGGTGAGGCGCTTCTGAAGATGGAGGACAACATCACGACCGACCACATCATCCCTGCGACGCAGGACATTCTGATGTACCGGTCGAACGTCCCCAAACTCAGCGAGTTCACCCTGAGCCGCGTCGACGAGACCTTCGCCGACCGCGCGCTCGAGGCCGACGGCGGCTTCCTCGTCGCCGGCGAGAACTACGGGCAGGGCTCCTCGCGAGAGCACGCCGCTCTCTGTCCGATGTACCTCGGTATCGAGGGCGTCCTCGCACAGAGCTTCGCACGCATCCACCGCGCGAACCTCTTCAACTTCGGGATCGTCCCGCTGACGATCGACGAGGACACCTACGAGAACATCGACCAGGGCGACGAGATCGAGATCGTCGACGACGTCTACGACGCCGTCACCAGCGGACAGGAGGAGTTCACCGTCCGCGTCAACGGCGACGAGTACACGGCGACGCTTGATGCCTCCGAGCGCGAGCGCGCAATCCTCGCGGCCGGTGGCAAGCTCTCGTGGACGAAAGAGCAGGCCGAAGGCGGCAGCGGCGCGACGCCCGCCGACGACTGATCGGTCTCTGACGACTCGGCTGCACGCACACTCGATTTTCATTTTTGTTCCGCCGGCGAGTGGCAACGCGCTCTCTCGCGGTCCAGCCGTCCGTCGCCGCGACCGGAATCGACAGCCGGCGCAGTCGAAACCGGCAACGGTGGTCGGACAGCGCCATCGTCATACCGCTGGGTCCGATAGCACGACCGAATGCCTGCCGGTGGACACGAGAACGCGGGCTACCGACGCCTGTTCGACAGCGACGGGCTGACCTTCGGCGTCGGCTTCCCGCTCACGGGGGCGAACCGCTCGACGCCGACCGTCGGCGACGAACTGGGGCTCGCGAACCACGCCGAGGCGGTCGGCTTCGACGGCCTCTGGGCCCGAGACGTCCCGACCTACTGGCCGAAGTTCGGCGACGCGGGCCAGTCCTTCGACACGTGGCCGTGGCTCTCACACGTCGCCGCCCGCACCGACGAGATCGCGCTCGGCACCTCGAGCGTCGTCCTCACGCTCCGTCACCCGCTCCACGTCGCGAAGTCCGCGGCGACGGTCGACCAGCTCTCTGACGGCCGGCTCGTCCTCGGCGTCGCCTCCGGCGACCGCGACCCCGAGTACCCCGCCTTCGGCGTCGACCGCGAGGAGCGCGGCCGGCTGTTCCGCGAGTCCGTCGACGCGCTCCGAACCGTCTGGCGCGAGGAGTTCCCGGAGTGCGAGGGCCAGTGGGGCAGCCTCGAGGGCGACCTCGAGGTGGTCCCGAAGCCGACGACCGAGACGCTCCCGCTGTTGCCCACCGGCCACGCCCGCCAGTCCCGCGAGTGGATCGCCGAGCACGGCGACGGGTGGCTGTTCTACCATCTCCCGGAGTCGACCCTCGAGAGCTATCTGACCGACTGGCGCGAGGCCGCGGGCGAGAAACCGTTCGCCATCGCGGTACAGGTCGAACTGGCCGACGACCCGACGGCCGAGCCCGAACCGCTCCACCTCGGCTTCCACGCCGGCATCGAGTGGTTCCGCGACTACTTCGCCCGGCTCGCGGACTACGGCCTCGATCACGCGATTATCGGAATCAGAAACGACGACAAAGAAGCGGCGCTGTCGACGTTCGCCGACGAGATCATCGACCAACTGTAGCCCGTCGCCGCTCACGAGCGACGCCAGCCGCCCTCGTCGCCACTCGAGGTTGCGAGGCCGGCCCCGGCCGCTTACTCCTCGCTCCGGGCGCGGTCCCGTAACTGCTGTTTCTGACGGCGTTCGGTCACGTGATCGACGCCGTCCGCCAGTTCGTCTCTGACGCGCGTCTCGAAGGCGTCGACGTCCTCGAGGAACGCTTCGGAGAACTCCTCGACGAGTTCGAACGTCCACTGATCGCTGATCGCCCCCGCGGGGAGGTGGTCGTCTCGGAGGTCGTTCGCCCACTCCTCGTGGCCGGCCTCGCGCAGTTCGGCCTCGGCGTCGCTCATCCGGTCCATCGCGTGGCCGAGTTCGTGGTGGAACTCGAGGAGGGTGCCGTAGGCCCGGTGGACGTGCTCGATTCCCAACTGGAGTTCGTGGAGCGCCGCCTGTTCGGCGTCGCTCAGTTCGAGTTCCGCCGGGTCGGTCTCCGTCTCGGGGCCGGCGTCTGAATCGGTGTCAGTCACGCACGCGACGACCACGACGCGAGGCAAAACCGTACCCGTTGAACGTGCCGGACCGGCGGTCGCCATCGCACCCGTCTCGGCCGCCCGATCAGCACTCGAGGCGCTCGCCCAGTTCGGGCGCGGACGCGTCGTAGCCGTCCGCCCGCAGTTCCGCGGCGAACGCCTCACAGCGGTCGCCGTGATTGACGAGCACTCTCGCGCCTTCGTAGGCCTCGAGGAACGAGCGCAACCCCTCGCGGTCCGCGTGCGCGGAGAAGTCGTACTGTTCGACCTGCGCGCTGACCGGCATCATCCGGCCGTCGATTTCGGCGCTCCCGGTCTCGAGCAGGTCGCGTCCGGGGGTGCCCTCGACCTGATAGCCCGTCATGGCGATCTTGTTCGTCGGGTGCGAGCGGATCGCGGGGACGTAGGTCATGGCCGGGCCGCCGTGGAGCATCCCGCTCGTGGTGACGATGACGGTGTTTTGTTCCGCGATCCGCTCGCGCTGGCCGTCCCGGCCGTCGACGAACCGGGCGTTGCCCTTCGCCCGGCGCAGTAGGTCCGGATCGCGCAGGAACTCGCGGTTTTGCTCGCGCAAGAAGAGTTCCGTGACGCGTGTGCCCATCCCGTCAACGTAGCACTCGAGGTCGTATTCCTCGCAGAGACAGAGTACCTCCTGCGTGCGGCCGATGCCGAACGCGGGGACGACGACGGTGCCGCCCTCCCAGATCGTCGTGCGCAGGCTCTCGGCGAACTCGCGTTCGATCTCCTCGCGCGGGGGCCGCGTCACGTCGGAGTAGGTGCTCTCACAGAGGACGACGTCGGCGTCGGGCCGCGCGGTGGTGCCGGCCAGCAGCCGCTGTCCCTCGATGTGAAAGTCGCCGGTGTAGAGCAGTCGCGTCTCGCCGTCATCGACGAGGACGTGGGCGCTCCCGGGAACGTGGCCGGCGTCGAAGAAGGTGACCTCGTAGCCGGCGACCTCGAACGTGTCTTCGTAGCCGTGGGTTTCCGAGACCTCCGCGACGCGGGCGAGTTCCGCCTCGGTGAACGGGCAGTCGTAGCTGCCGCCGTGGAGTTTCAGCGTGTCGCGGGCGAGGACCATCGTGAGGTCATAGGTCGGCGGCGTCCAGTGGATCGACGGCCGCGCGTCGCCCGACAGGAGCGCCGGGACCGAGCCGACGTGATCGAGGTGGCCGTGACTGACGACGACGGCCTCGGGATCGACGTCGCCGATCGGGAACGCCGGCGGATTCCCCGAATCCATCCCGAAATCGAGCAAGAGCGTCTCGTCGATATAGATCGCGCTCCGGCCGATCTCGCCGGCACCGCCCAGCAACTGAACGTCCATGACGACTCTCTCGGACCTCGCGCGGCTTGCCTCCGTTGGTTCCGGTCGACGGGTGTCGGGCTCTCGCGGACAGCGCCAGCCTACCGATCGCGGAGCCGCCGCGTCTCGTTCGTCGTAGTGTGAGCGCCCGACCGGTCGGTCTCGGGTCGGCCCCGTCGCTCGTCCGCGAGGAGCCGCTCGAGTTCGCGTTCGAACTCCTCGTCTTCGAGTTCGCCGGCGACGTACCGGGAGCGAAGGCGTTCCTCGGGATCGGGCTGGTCAGTCGACTGCCGTTGTGAATCCGGCTCCTCGGCGGGGCTCGAGCGACCGCTGAGCACCGAGAATAGTCCGACGACTGCCAACGCGAACAGACCCATGATCGCGAGCGACACGATCATCGAGAGGACGGCCGCGATGACCGAGAGCGCGATCCCGAGGATCGTTCCGACGACGCTCAGTACGATGAGCGCGAGCACGAGCACGCCGACTCCCTTCAGCAGGACGGAACTGAGTCGTCCCATACACACCGTTCGTCGGACGCGCACAAAAACCACGCGGCGACACCGGTCGGACAGCGGCCCGTTTGACTCGCGTCGCGGCTCGAGGAGTCGTCAGGAACTGTTCGAGCGGCGGTCGTCCGCCCCGGCCACCGGGACGCCGGCCCGTTCGGCCAGCCCGATGAGATACACGTCGAGCAGGCAAATAAGGAGGATCGCGAGCGGCACGGCCACGTCGGTGTAGCTCACCGCGTCGAACTGCAGGGCCGTCACGACGAACGGATTACCCGGCTCGAGCGCGCCCGACAGCGACCGCGCGCTCAGGAACGCGAGCGCGAGCCCGTAGCAGCCGAACCAGATCCCGCCGCGTTTCCACTGACCGAGGTAACAGTGGCCGAGGCCGGCAACGAGCGCGGACAGCGGATACGCCGGCCAGACCGGTCGCGACAGCTCACTCATAGGCCCCCGTACGTCACGGAGGACAATCGGTGTTGCCATCCGACCCGGGCGGCTATTTCCGATACGTCCGGATTCCGAACCGGCCGTAGCCGCCGTATGCGATCTCGAGCGACCCGATCCACCAGTTCCACCGCTCCGGCGGGGTCCCCTCGGGGGCGTCCGCCAACTCCTCGAGGACGAGGTCGTTCGTCAGCGTCTCCCCCATATCGGCCTCGTACTGGCCGGAATCGGCCAGATCGACGGCCTGTCGAACGACCACCCGCGACTGCCCGCTCGTCCCGCCGAACTCCTCGCGCAGGCGTACCTCGAGTCGCCCGGGATCGATGAACACGATTCCTCGTAGGCGTTCGACATACTTGACTGTTCGAGCGAATCGGACGCCGAACTGGACGATTTTACGTGCAGTGGCCGGGAGGACGGCTCGAGCAACGCGAGAGCCGTCCGACCCGGGGGAGGGCAGGCCGTTACCCGGTACCGACCGCGAGCGAACCCGAAGGGTGAGCGAGCGGGCCGACGACCGATGTGGAGACCCCGAAGGGGTCGAAACGGAGGGAGGAGTGCTTTTCATCGAAGTTTTGCCGAGGGCTCGGCGGAGCCGCGCCCGCAGAGCAAAAGTTCGGTGGGATCGATGTTCTTTTGAGCGACGGCCGTCTTCCGTCGGGCATGGCAAGTTTCACTGTCGTTGTCGGCGACCCCGAGTCCGGGTCGTCCCACCAGCTCGAGGCGGAGGATCAGGACGCGAACCGATTCATCGGCAAGTCGATCGGCGACGAGGTCGACGGCGGCTCGGTCGGACTCGACGGCTACACGCTCGAGATCACCGGCGGCTCCGACGAGGCCGGCCGCCCGCTCAACGAGGAGGTCGCGGGGCCGAACCTGAAGGAAGTCATGATGGCCGGCGAGCAGACCGGCTACAAGCCGTCCCGAGACGGCGAGCGCCGCCGAATCACCGTTCGAGGCCGCGAGGTCTCCGACGCCGTCGCACAGATCAACGCATCGATCACCGAGCGCGGCAGTACCGATGTCGACGAACTGCTCGGCGACGCCGACGACGAGTAAGCAGCGTCGATTTCAATCCGATTCGTTTTCATGTCAGACAGAATTGCGAGCGACCACCCCGCCGTAGACACGGTTAGATCGACGTGTACGGAGACGGCGACGGGGGTCAAACTCGAGGTGCCGGCCGACGACCGCGACCAGTTCCCGACCGACGAGGTCGTCCGGGTTGCACTCGACGGCGAGGAACGGTTCGCGCGGGTCGAACGCGCGCTAACGGGCGAGGAACTGTCGATTCCGGGTATTTACGACACGCCGGATCTGGCTCGAGACCCCAGCGGTGCGACCGACCGACTGGCCGAGTGGACCGACGACCACGACGTACCGGCGGGCGGCTCGGTGCTGATCGACGTCGTCGAACCCGAGTTCCTCTACGGCTGTCGCGCGCCCGGCGAGACGACCTACTACGACGCCCGCGAACCGCCAACCGAGAGCCTGAGTGAAATCGCGAAGGACCTCGAGGAGTCCTGACGGACGGGACCGATACCGGCGACACAGCGGCCGGTAGCGGCGCATCTCGTACTCGAGTTTCGCCGTCCGAGGAGCGATGCGGTCGCGGTTTTCGCTAGCTAGGTCTGTTTTCGGACAGCGAGTGTTCTCGGAGTTCGAAGAAACGGAAACCGCGACCGGCTCAGAGCCGGGGGAGGAAGGCGTACAGCAGGAGTCCGAAGGCGAGATGCTGGACCATCGTTCGCTCGACGGTCGCACGGACGTACTCCTCGTCGGCGATGGAGTACTCCTTGGTTCGAACCTTGGCGTGCATCGAGAGCACGTCGTCTTCCTCTAAGTTGTGCAGGCTCGGGTAGACGGTACCCGGGCTGAGCTGTGCACCGAAGAGGTGGGTCAGGTCCGAGAGGAGTTCCTTGCCGTGGGTTTCCTCGTGGAGCGCGATGAGCATCAGGAGGATTTCGTCGAGGTTCTCCTTGATGATTGCCTCGTCGAACTGGACCTCGTCGGTCGGGAGCGCGCTGTTTACCTGCTCCATCAGTTCGTCGAGTTCGCGTTCGATGTCTTTCGTTCCGTCCTCGGTCGATCCGAGGGAGATATCGTACGATTCCGACTGGTTGTCCGCAGTCGCCGCCCTCGACAATTCGTCGAGCACGGATTCGGTGTTGGGTGTTTCCTCACGCATTGACGATCACCAGATGGGGGTTTCGTGAGCGGCCCGTTTTCCGGCCGCCGACCACGCAGGCCGACGGGCGATCGAACACGGGGCGCATTCACGACTACTGAGTTCCTGACGCTGGGACGTATTAAGGGACAGGGAACCGAACGGTACGCTTTTGCTATAAATCAAGCCACCGAGAATGACGTAATAACTGACTACTGGTCGACTCGTATCGTGGTTGCCCGATGTAGGGATGAAAAGAAGACGAACGGTCGTCTAATTTCTATATCGTATGGATATATCCACTTCTGTGGTGGCGCAGAATACCCTTGATAACTGTTGTGGCCCTTCGTCGGGTATATGGTCAATGAGATGACGGGCCGTCGCGGATGATGCTGACCATCTCGTTGGGCTCGTCGGCGTCCGCATCGTCCTCGTTGTCGATCCGCCGTTCGACTCGCCGTTCGGCCATCCGCGCGATCATTACGTGTTCCTCGAGGTCGTCGCCCCGAATCGTCGCGATGTACTCGAGGCTCTGGGCGTGTGCGCTAAAGAGCGTCCCGCTCAGGGACTCGAGAGGGTACTCCAGCGTCGTCGGTTCGTCGTAGCGTTTGTTGTGAATCTCGCCGAGCGAGAGCCCGCGCAGGTAGGAGGTCATCTGCTCGCGGACGAGCGGGCTGATCCAGCCCAGGTCCTCGTAGTAGCGCAGGCAGTTCAGCGCGCCCGTCGTCCCGAAGGTCTCGCCGAGAAAGCGCGCCCACTGGATGGTGGCGTCGGTTCGCCCGGCCGATCGTTCGAGCGTCTCGAGGTAGGGCTGTGAGTCTGACATGGGGTGGCCGGCATCGCCGGTCTATTGCTGTTCCAGTCGCGGAACGGTCAAGAAGATTCGCGTCATTACGAGCGGTGAGTCGCCACCGGAAGCGGCTGCCGCACGGCGGCCGAGAGGCGGACCCGGCTCTCGAGTCGGTGTTTTGAGTCCACCCAAGAAGCGATTCCAACCCGAACCGACGGCCTCAGACGCTGATGACGACGTTGACGACGTACTGCGTGATGACGGCGATCACCGCACCGAGCCACGTCATGATGACGAAGTGGACCAGGGCGCTGATCATGTGGCCGCGGTCGGTGATGCGGATCATGACCGCCGAGAGCGCGGCGTTGATGAGAATCGTCAGGATAAGCAGATACTCGATGGTCTGAATATCGTACTGCTCGGTACTGAGCAGGTTCCCGGCGACGTCGCTCTGTTCCTCCAAGTTCATCTCGCTCGTGATGTTCATCATGATCTCGACGACCTCGAGGCCGACGAAAAACGAGAAGACGGCGGCGGCGGTGATGCCGTAGAGGACACCGATCAGCGTCATCGTCGCCTGCTGGCGTTGCTCGCGGACTTTGAGCACTTCGTTCTGGTTCTCGCTGATGACTTGCCCGAGCACCTGCGGGTCACCACCCATCTGGCGGCCGACGACGTACATGTCGCCGAACTTCTGGATGAGGTAGGAGCCGGTCTCCGCGGCGAACAGCCGCCACGAGCGGATGTCGTCGATCCGCATGTTGAGCCGCTTGTAGAGCGCGTCGACGTTGTCAGTCAGGGCCCCGAAGTCCTTGCGCCGCAGGCTCTCCAAGACGCTGCCGGTCGAGGTCTGTTTGACGCTCTCGACGGCCCCGAGTGCGCGGATGAAACTGGGGAACTCCCCGTCGCGGACCTTGACTTTCTGTTCCTCTTGGCGCATCCGCCAGCCGGGAAGCAACAGCGGCGTGACGGGGAGCGCGGCCATGAGCGGGAGCGGGACGCGATCGGCGATGACGGGAACGATCCCGAGCGCGGCGAGGACCATGACGAGCGCGAGGACGACGCTGCACCCGATCCCGATCGCGAGCGCCCGCGGGATCCGGGTCAGCGGGCCGGTCCCCTCGGTCTCCTCGATGTACCAGATGGGATCGTACGGCGAGACGACGTGGATCGCGTAGACGAACGCCACCTGCACGATCGAGAACATGACGATGGTACCGCCGATCAGCACCGTCGGATTGGTCCCGATCAGGATCGGCAGGACGATGGCGAATACGAGGATAAAGGCCACCGACAGCATCATCGACATGTACAGCTCCTTCATCACGTCGAGTTTCGCCAGATCGGCCTCGTAGCGGGTGACGAACTGCTGGATGATCGTGTCCTGTTCGTCCATCAGGAACTCGCTGATCTGCTGGCCGCCGCCGACCGTGTACGCGAGTCGCTCCAAGAAGTCGGTTAAGAGCGGGCTCGTGGTCTGTTTGGCGCGCAGCCGGCAGGCGTCGTCTAAGCTCTGATTCCACGTGTCGACCATCGCGACGAGATGCCCCATCTCCTCGGCGAGAGCGTCGTACTCGTCTTCCTCCGCCAACGTCCGGAAGATCTCGACGCGGTTGATGTTCGTCATCGAGAGGACCGTGATGTGGGTCAGGAAGAGGTGAAAGCGCTGGCGGACCTGCTTTCGCTTGCGGTCTTGGGCCAGCTTGGGGTAGATGATCGCGACGACCATCGCCAACAGCCCCAACAGGACGACCGGGAGCCCGATCATCAGCGAGAGCCCGAGCGCGAGGACCGCCACTCCCGATCCGAGGAAGAACACGAACGCGGGCGTGATAACGAGCAAGAGATACCGCGAGGCGGACATCTCCATGTTCGCGTACGCCATGTTGAGCGACTCGAGGACCGATCGAGCGCTCATATCGGGCGCGGACTGGGAGTCGGTCGACATGATGATCTCAGGCGAACTGATCGATGCCGCTGATCCGGATGGGAAGCCCCTCGAGGCCGTCGCGCTGGAAGTCGGCGATCGCGTCGTTGACCTCGTGGTAGCCGAGCACGTCGGCGTCGATGAGTTGGCGGATGATCTCCGCCCGGCGGTCGAGTTCGTCGTAGATCTTCCGGGTGTCCTCGTAGCCCAGCAGCGTCGCGATCTGTTCCTCGAGGACGAAGGAGTTGTTCCGGCCGGTGAAGGCGACCTCGTCGTCGCGGGGGTCCCACTTGAACGCCTGCCGGGTGACGACGCCGCCCTCGTAGTCGGAGTAGCCCTCGATCTCTTGGACCGAGGTCACCCGACGGAGGACGTCGTCGCCCTGTTTGACCCGGTTCTGGAACAGCGCGACGTCGCAGTTGTCCATGAACGTCTCGGGGACGTTGATCGGGGCCCCGGTAAAGCGCTGGATCATCGAGACGATGTCGCTGGCGTGGAAGGTCAGCATGACCGGGTGGCCGGTCTGGGCCGCCTGAAACGCCATCTGCCCCTCCGCTCCGCGGACCTCACCCACGACGATGTAGTCGGGGCGGGATCGCAGCGCGGCCGCGACCAGATCGAACATGTCCACGTCGGCCGACTCGTCGCCCGACCCCTCGCGGGTGAGCAGTTGCTGCCACGTGTTGTGGGGCGGAATGACCTCCGCGGTGTCTTCGGCCGTGTAGATCTTCGCGTCCCGCGGGATAAACGAGAGCGCGGCGTTCAGCGTCGTGGTCTTCCCCGACGCCGTCTCGCCGACGACGAAGACGGTCTGTTCGTTCTCGAGACAGAGCCAGAGGTAGGCCGCGAGTTCCGGGCTCAGGGTCCCCCACTTCGTGATCTGGAAGACTGACAGCGGGATCTCCTCGCCCTGTCGAATCGTCAACGAGGGCCCCTGCACCGACACGTCGTCGGAGTAGATGATGTTGATACGCGAGCCGTCGGGCAGGGTCGCGTCGATGACCGGATCGGAGTCGCTGACGGGGTGGTTCATCCGCTCGCCCATGTTCCGCAGCCACTGCTCGAACTCCTCGGGCGTGCCGAAGTCGACCGTCGCCGAGATCATCCCGTAGGTTCCGTGATCGAGATAGCACTGTTTGGGCCCGATCACGTGGATGTCCTCGTTGGCCGTGTCGACCATCACGGGTTCCAGCGGACCGAGCCCGACGATGTCGCGCTGGAGCTGGTATCGCAACCGGGTGAACTGGTCGCTCGAGAGCGCGATCTTGCTCGTCCCGAACGACTTGAGCCGGCCGATCGACTGCCCGGTGATTCCCGAGGTCACTTCGACGACCTCATCTAGGAGTTCGTCCAGATGCTCCTCGAACTCCTCGTCGTTGCCCGGTGCCGGCCGGGTGACGCTCTTGTCGAGGATTTTCTGGCGGATGCGGTTGTACAGCGCCTTGTCCTCGTCCTCGAGGGTCGGCTCGACGCAGTAGTAGGTGGTGTCGATCCCCAGATCGCCGTGGACGTGACAGAAGATCGGCGCCTCCGCCTCGTAGATGACGTTGGGTCGATCCGACTCCCACTCGCCGCTTGGCTCGTCGATGAGTTTCGGGTACTCGCCGTACTCCTCGTAGAACCACTCGAGGTGCTCCCTGAGATGCGGGTAGTCGTCGGCCAGCGCGTCGAGTTGGCTCTCGAGTCGGGCGGTGCCGAAGTCGGACATCTAGGCCACCGTCCTGCTGACGATCGAGACCCCGCGGCCCTGCTGGACGCTGAAGCCGATGGAGTCGTCGACCGGGTTCTTCATGTTCTGGAACCGCCGGACCAGGACCTTCCGTCTGATCTCCTGTCCGACCGTGTTCGTCTCGATCTCGAGGTAGATGTCGGCGACGTTTCGCAGCGGTCGCAACGCGTCGTCGCGAACGCTCGTCGGATCGACGGTCAGGACGACGGACTTGTCCCGCATGGTCACCTGCCGCAGGAACGTGACGAGCCGCTGGATGACGTGGTCCTCGTCGCCCTCGTTGATGACCGCCTCGTAGTTCGGATCGTTCCGCAGGAGCGACGACAGCGTGTCCACGAAGACGACGTCTGCCTTCCAGAGCGTCTCCGCGCCCGCGAGCCGACCCAGCAGTTGTCGTTCCTGCCCTTCGTTGCGGGTGTCGACGTTCGCGTGCAAGAATAGCAACTGCTCGTCCAACAGCAGGTCGACCACGTCGTAGGATAACGAATTCATCTGCTGGACGAACTCCCACGATTTCAGCTCCGTCGAGACGTACGTGACGTAGGCGTCCTCGGTCGCCATCCCGTAGGAAAAGCGCTGGGAGAGCGCGCTCTTGCCCGCGCCGTCTTGGCCTTCGATGAGGACGATACTCCCTGCTGGGATTCCGCCGCCGATGGCGTTGTTCACGCGGTCGCGATCGGTCAGTCCGATGGAGTGATACTCTGTCATGAGACGTAGAATTCGAACACCTCTTCCGCACCGTTGACGGTCACCTTCACCCGGTGTTCCTCGCCCGTCGCGAGCGACTGGTCGATCTCGAGTTCGGCGACCGTGCCCCGTCGCCACGGCCCGCCGCCGTCTTGCACCGTGACCGTCATCGCCTCGTCCGAGATGTACGAGCCGTTGACCAGCACGTCGAGACCGGTTCCGTCGTCGGCAAGGGTCTTCTGGCCGGTGTTTTTCACGAGGATCGTGACGTTCTCCGCGCCGTCCGAGTTGTACACCGCATCGCTCCCCGGATCGCTGATGATCTCGATGTCGGTATCGATCTTGTCCGTCACGTCGGCGCTCTGGGTATCGACCGAGTTGCTGAGTTCGTTGACGTTGGTCACCAGCGTCCCGGCGACGCCGGCCGCGACCAACATCGCGGCGATGAACAGGATCAGCGTCGAGACGGAGTCGCCCGCCATAGTTACCGCACCACCGTCTCGGCGATTCCGTGTTCGGTCACGAGCTTCACCCTGTTCGGGTCGGTCGAGACCGTGACGGTCAGTGTCTCTCCGGGCTGCCACAGCTCGCGGCCCGGGGCTCCGTCGACGCTCGTCTCGTAGGTACTCCGGCTTCGGTAGTTGCCGTCGATCAAGAGATCCGTCTCGGCGACCGAAAGCGTCGTCGAGCCGGTGTTATTCACGTGCATGATGAACTCCTCGTTTCCGCTCTGGTAGCCCTGTGAGTCGATCTCGATCGCCGTGTTTCGCATCTCGAGGCGTCGATCGTCGCGGTCGTCGATCGCCGTCGACCGGTTCTCGTGGGCCGTCTGGAACACCGGGTAGGCGATCCCCGCGGCGACGAGGACGCCCACGACGATGATCGCCGTCGCCCCGCTGGTACTGAATCCCACGTCGAATCACCGTCCTCCGTCGTCGGCTCGGGTCACGGCTACGTCCCCGTCTCGGCGTCCGGTTCGATCTCCCGTTTGGTCTCGTGGATCTCCTGGAGCTTCATGATGTACGTGTAGCTGTCGGCGTGATCCTCGGCGGTCAGTTCGTCCGGCGTCGTCCCCGGATCGACGTGAATGTCGAGGTCCGGACCGCTGAGCATCGCCTCGAGGTGGTCCCTGACCTCCTCGTCGATCCAGCCGATCTCGCTGTAGTACGAGATCGCACGCAGCGTCGCGGCCGGGCCGGCCGTCCGGACCAGTTCGGTCAGCCACTCGAGGACGATGATATCTGTCGCGTACGTGTCCGCGAGCGTCTCGAGGGTGACGTCGGAGCCACCCTCATCGGTCCCATCGTCTTCGTCCACGTCGTCCGCGTCCGGCCCGTCGACGCTCTCGGTGGCTTGCACTTCGACGGTGGTGTCGTCGGTGTCGCCGTCCTCGTCGAACGCGATCGTCTCACCACTGCCGTCACCGTCGGACTGGGCCGCCGCGTCCTCGATGACGTCTTTGAGGTCGTCGAAGGACACCGTCTCCTCCGCGCTCTTCGTACCGCCGTCCGCGACGCCGACGCCGCTCCGGGTCGGCTCCTCGGGCGGCGACTCGTCTTCGCCGAAGACGCCGAATCCGTTCCGTTCCTCGCCGGCTCCCGTAAACGGGTTCACGTCGTCGGTCAACATGTCGTAGACCCCGAGCAGCTGGCGGACCGTGTCGTTCATCTCCTCGACGCGATCCGCGACCTGCTGCTGGGAGTCCTGGACCGTGCCCAGCTCCGAACTCTTGTCCTCGAGTTGCTCCTCGAGTTCGTCGAGCCGGTAGTAGAGGTCGTCGAGTTCCTCCTCGTCGGTCGACGAGGAGCCGCGGCCGAACAGTCCGCCGCCACCGCCACCGCTGCCGCCCGAATCGGGCTCGGACTCGACGCGTTCGTCACTGTCCGCCCCGTCCGTCGACTTCCCCGTCTGCGCGTCGGCCGCCGTCTCCTCGAACGGGTCGTCCTGCTGTTGGCGCTGTTGTTCGCGCTCGCGCCCGCGGCGGCCGCCGCTATCGCTGAGGAAGTCTTCGATGAAGTCGCGGAGGGAATCGAGTCCGAACTCCATCTACTCCCTCCGCGAGCGCGTGCTTCGACGGCTCGCCGCGCTCGAGCGCTCTCGGCGGCGATCCTCGTCGGACGATACGGTCATACTACTCACCCGTAGTTGCGGTGTTCCTATAGATGTGCGCTCGAGTTCGCGCCGTGTTTCGAATCGTGAGTCGAGTCTCGATACGCGGTCTGAGGTGATACGGAGCTTGATAGTCCGACTGAGCGATGTGTCCGCTGGGGTGCATCCCCAGATACTGTGATGCCGAACCACTCGCCACACTCCGGCCTTCGACGGGACACGACTCGTGGCCCGTCGCCACGCCCACCGCGGGAGCGACGGGAGCATCCCGTCGAGTCGGGGACCGACGCCCGCGTGGGCGTCTCGAGGTTCCACGGTGGCGCCGAATGCCACGACGGAACCGACCGGGCGAGGTCGGCACTCAGGGTGTACACATAATGTTCGAAAAACTTACAGACGCAGACGAGCGCGGTCAGGTCGGTATCGGTACCCTGATCGTGTTCATCGCAATGGTGCTCGTCGCAGCGATCGCAGCGGGCGTACTGATTAACACGGCCGGACTCCTCCAGAGTCAGGCCTCGAATACCGGCTCCGAAACGCAGCAGGAGGTTGCGAACCAGATCGACGTTACGCACGCAGTTGGTGAGACTAACGGCTCTGCTATTTCGAATCTCAACCTCACTGTCAAGAAATCCGCAGGTTCGGAAGCGATTGATCTCACATCTGCGACTATCCAGTATACGAGTGGCTCTGCAGACCAAACACTCACATTCGGTGACACAAATGATGACCCCAGCTCAAATACATTCGTTACGGATGAAGTCGCTACTGACAAATCCGACGATTCGTTAACAAGCAGTGAAGAGCGGGTGGTAATCACGCTTGCTCTCGACGAAATTGAAGGCGGTGCTGGTCTAGCAACGGGTTCATCTGCGACGATCAACCTCGTTGATCAATCCGGTGCAACGACGGTATACGGCGTCACTGTGCCGAATACGTTCGGCAATGATGACTACGTTATCGTCTAAATAGGGTCTCTTTCCCACCGATTTTTATGGACCTAGAACACCAGTGCGTCGTCGTAACCGCGCTTTGCATACTACTCGTTACGTTCGCGGCCGGACCACTGGTTCCTGCGATCGATGCCACCGACTCCGCCGACAAATCGGTGGATCTCTATTCCTCGTTCGGGGGAAACGAAGAAAGTGTCTCCGTCGACCGAGAACTCTTCGTTTCGCCACAGCGGGTTCCCGCCGAAACCCTCTCGCTCGAGCGAACGAACACCGACTCGCACCGGCTCGAGATTCCCGACGCGCTGGTCTACGTCGAAACCGGCTCGGAACCGGTCGCGGTGACTTACCGCGTTTCGGTTCCCGAACTGAATTACAGCGAGAACGCGACCAGCAGCATTTCCCCGGGAACGGACCGTTCCGTTCCGCTCTCGATTCCCGACGGGTCGGTCGCGGATACCGAGAACTCGAGCGTCGAGGCTACAGTAACGGTCACCGCGGAGTCCGACGAGGTGGCCTTTACCGTGACCGAGGAAACCGTCGCCCTCGAGGTGCCCGAATGAGCACTGCCCATCGCGTCCGCGAGGAACTGACGGGTCTCGAGGTCGACCGAACGCTGCTGGTCCGAGTGCTGTTCGGTGATCGAACCGGACTCACCATCTACCTCGGGGCGCTCGTACTGTTCGCGCTCTACTGGCGCGTCGACATTTTCATCGTCGATACGTTCGCCATCGGGAACGCGCTCGTCGCCGTTTCGGAGGGCCACCTCCACATCACGCAAGCCGTTTACGGGCCGGCGGATCCGTCGACGCCCGGCATGAACATCGTAGACGGCCGGCTCTACGCGCGAAACTACGGCCACGTCGTCTTCGCGCTCCCGTTCCTCTGGGGGCTCGAGGCGATCGCGCTCGTCGCCGATGTGCGGATCGCCATCGCGGCGCTGTGGAGTTTGCTGGTGCTCGCTTTCTGCGTCCAGCTTGGTCGCCTGCTCGGACGCGGTCGTCTCGCGACGCTGGTCGGCTGTGCGCTCGCGTTCGGCCTCTTTCAGGCGAACCTCGCGACGGCGACCGAGCTGCCGCCCCGGCTGTTTCCGCTGCTCGCGCTGCAGGTGAGCACGATGGTCGCGGCCGGATTCGTGCCGGTCGTCCTCTACCGGTTGTTCGAACACGCACACGGCCGACGGGTCGCGACGGCGGCCGGGATCACCGGCGTCGTGCTCGTCCCGATCGGATTCTGGGCCTCGATCCCGAAACGTCACGCGCTGACGGCGCTGCTCGCCCTGATCGCGCTGTACGGCTTCTATCGGAGCCGCGCGGCCATCGCGGACGGCGACGAGGGGGTCACGTTCCGAGCGCTCTCCTACGCGGCCGTCGGCGGGACGGCGTGGATTCACGCTCCCGAAGCGCTCGCGTTGTTCGCCGTGCTCGTCCCCGCGGATCTGTTGACGGCCCGCTCGAGGGATCCGCGGACCCTCGGCCTCATCGGCGGCGTGTTCGCTCTCTCGCTGGTGCCGTTTTTCGCGACGAATACGCTCATCACGGGCAATCCGGTCAAACCGCCGCGATTGCTGTCGACCTACACCGGCGGCGACGTACTGGTCGATACCGTCGGAACGGACGCGGGCGGTGCCGAATCGGGCGGCGAGGCCGCTACGGGAGATGCCGGTGGAACCGCGTCCGGCGATGGCGGCTCGAGCGGTGGCGGAACGGAGTCGACCCCGGGCCGCGGCTCGACCACCGGCCTGACGAGTGTCTTCACGCGACTCGTCGGTGGGGCAGTCGCGATGGCGTCGGCGGGGATCGACGGCGCGCTGAACGCGCTGGACGTGTTCGGCGGACTCCTCAACACCGGCGTCGACTCGCTGGACACCGAGCGGCTCTCCCACGTTTTTCTCCGGAGCGGGCGCATTCCCGGCGTCGACTACAGTCAGACCGGCGGCCAGACCGTCGAGCTCACAATTCTCGAGTCCGCGCCGGTTCTGGGGGCGCTCGTCGCGACCCCGCTCGCGGTCGCCCGGCACGCGGTGAGTCGCCGCGATCTCCGTCGGCGACTCCGCGATCCGCTCACGCAGACGGACGTCTTCGCCGCCTGTTACATCTGCCTCTTCAGTCTCCTGTACCTCTCGCGGCTCCCGCTGCACTCGACGATCACGGTTCGGTATCTCGCCCCCATCGTCCCGTTCCTGCTGTACGGCGTGTTCCGACTCGAGCCGATCCGACGGGTCGCCGATCGGGAGTGGCGGTCGTTCGCGCTGGCGACGGGCGGGTTCACGGCGCTCGGAATCGCGGCCGCGATCGCCGCGTTCAACGCCGACCGGGCCGTCGGGAGCATCGTGCAGACGCACGCGGTCGTCAATCTCTGCGTCGCCGGCGTCCTCGCGTCGTGGGTCGTCGTCGCGACGCGAACCGAGAAAGGAGACCGCCTCGGGGCGCTCGCGCTCGCACTGGCTGTCGCGGCGATGGCGGTGTTCCTGCTCCTCTCGGGGCTCGAGTACTTCGGCAGCGGCCGCCAGTTCGCGCTTCCGATCGCGGAACTCATCGCGCAGTACATTCCGATCAGAAACCCATGACTGACACACGAGACACCGACACGGACACGGTCCTCGAGCCGGACGACCTCTCGCTCGAGGGAGATCACGTTCGCGAACTCGCCGAGAACCAGTACGTAATCAGGGCGGAGACTGACGAACTGAATACGCGTCAGTCGCCCGAGAGCGACGCGGCGGACGCACCGACGGAGCGGTCGGTCGACGCTCGAGGCGACGGCGGGACGCTCGCCGATGCGCCCGAACCCCACGGCGTCGATATCTCGCTGAAGACCGACGGGGCGGTCGCACACCACCGCGCGACGTCACACGACGTCCGCGAGGTGTTCGTCGATCTCCTGACGTGGTACGCCGGCCAGCTCGACGAGGACATGTCGCCCAGCGAGGCGCTACAGGTGATGCTGGCCGCGTCCGATCTCGAGGTCTGAACTACTGGGGACGCCACGGCGTGTACGCCGTTCGGTCGGCGGCCGAGCGAACGGCTGCGAATAACTCCCTTTTTCCACCTCGAGCGCGAATCCGCCGTCATGAGCAACCCACGTGCGGAGTTTCTGGCGGGCGACCGCCTCGAGGACGTCGCGCTGTTTCTGGCCGATTCCTACGTCTCCGACGAGCGACTCGAGCGGTTCGGCGACCGGGTCGACGACGGCACGCTGATCGTCGTCGACGGCGAGCGCGGGCGGGGCGCCTTTCAGGCGGCGACCGGCACCGGCGCGATGGAGTTCGCGAAATCCGCGATGAGCAATGAAGGAGAGATCGACGACGACCTGACGGGCGGGCAGTGTCCGGACGCGGACGACGACGAGAGCCACGCGGTCCAGTTCGTCTTCGCGTTCGCCGAAGCGCAGAACGAGGAGGTCGGCGGCATCTACGCCGACGGGGATGTCATCCACGCCTACGCCCAGTGTACGTGCGGGACGGCGTTCTCGGATCGGTGGACCGCGGGCGACTGACTCTGCCGTCGCCGCCACTGACCGGACGCGTTCGTCTACCACTGGGTCCCGCTCGAGTCCCGGTCTCTCGTTCCGCACTCGAGCACCGATCCACCGGTTCGGTTCCTGACACCGTCACCTGTCGGCCGTCTCCTTTTGCTCGAGGACGGCCTATCGAGGGCGAATGAGTTCGACCGAAACCCCGACCGAGACCGGCCGCGGGTTCGGTCTCTCGAGTCGCGAGGCACGCGTGATCGGCGGTGCGAGCGTCCTGATGGCGCTCAACGTGGTGGTGATGTACGGCCTCGTGAGCACGCCGCTCTCGAGTATCAACGACTACCTGTTCTCGTTCCCGATCATCGGTGCGATCGCCTACGGCGCGGCGATCATGGCCGGCCAGTTGGTCGCCGAGCGGGGCGTCGAGGGCGGCGATACGGGCATCGCGTTCGTCGGGATGGTGATCCTGCAGTTAGCGTTCGGAATCTTCGGGGCCGGGGTGCTCCGGTTCGCGCCCCGCGAATCTCAGGTGACGATTCTCGCCGTCACCGCGGTCGTGGTCGCCGTGTTGACTGCCGTCATCGCGGCCTACGTCTACGCGCGCTCGAAATCGTTCGAGCACTGGGGTTCCTACGCCAACTACGCGTTCATCGGCGGTCTCGTCGCCATCGCGGTCGGAACGTTCTACGCGCCGGTGTTGCTCCTCGGGTTCGTCCTCGTCTTTCTGGGATTCCTGCTCCGACTGGGCTGGGAGATCTGGAAGGTCCGCGACCGGCGGACCGAGTCGGTCGCGCTCCAGACGATCGGCGTCTACATCGCCGTCGCCGGCGTCTTCGTTCACGTCTTGCAACTCGTCATGCGATACTTCGCGTCTCGGCAGTGATTCGTCAGGTCAACTGACTGTCGGCGGATTTCTGAAGGAGGCTATATTCCGAGATATCTGACAGGGGTACGTACTCTGCTATCGTGGCAACGGGGAATCGCCGCGCCCTCCCCAACCGACTCGCTCAGTCACTCCGTTCCCGCGCTCGTCCACTGGAAGACGCGCTGCGTCTTCCATGCAGTCGCTCGTTCCACTCGCGACGACCTCGCACGGCTTCGGACCGCGGCTCACAGTCGTTCGCTGCGGTCCAGCGCGCGCCACCGCACCGGTTGATCAGTCCGAAGTGATACAGAGCGCCCCTATATCGATCGTTTAATAGTTGTGACAAAACGAATCGATCAGTCGTCGCTTGCGTCCGCGTCGTCCGCTTCCGCCGCTTGTTCTTCGGCTGCCTCGTCGACGACGTCGCGGAACGCGTCGAGGATGACCCGTTTCGTCACGGCACCGCGGGTCGTCCAGTGGTTCGCGTAGTCGAGCATGTCGTCGTAGATGTCGGGTTTACAGCCCGCGGCCTTGGGGTGGCCGCCGCCGTTTACCTTCCCCGCGACCTCGTGGCACAGTTCGAATTCGTCGGTGCCGCGGATGGAGGCCGAGCCGGCGGGTTTGACGATCACCGAGGCGTCGGCACCCTGCTCGCGCATGGCTTCCGCGACCTCGTTTTGCGAACAGCGGCCGTAGGTGATCCCGACCGTGTAGCCGCCGATCTCGCGGAGTTCCGCTCGGCCGACCGCCTGGTCGATGAGCGCCTCCTTCTCGACGCGGCGCTCGGCGATGTAGTCCGTGACCCACTCGGGGAGGTCGACGCCGTACTCGCGGACGACCTCGACGTACTCGGCGGGGTCGGTCCAGTAAGCGTAGTCCGCCAGGTCGTCGCTGCGCGGGTCCTCGCGAAGCCAGAGATCGTGATCCCGCGTGACCGCCGCGAGTTCCTCGTACATCGGATCGAACTCGTACTCGAGCGAGCGGTAGACCACGTCGGCGGAACACTCCTCGTCGGAGTCGCCGATCACGAGGTCGACGCCGGTCTCGCGGACCGCCCGCGCCACGTCGTCGCCCCACTGGTGGTGGTCGTACCACGCGATCGAGTCCGCGGTCTCGAGCGCGGCCGCGAGTTCGTCCTCGACGTACTCGTACCGGTCCGGCGCGAGGTCGCAGACGAAGATGTCGATCCCCTCATCGCCGTACTCGGCGACGCGGGCCAGCGCGTCTTCCACGTCGTGGGGGCTCGCGGGAACGAGCGCGACGGTGTGCGGCGTCGGTTCGGGCTCCTCGAGCGGCTCGTCGGCGTCTCCGGCCGCGATGACGACGTTCTCCTCGTCGGCGTCGTCGGTCGCGTCGGCGACCGGTTCCGGCCGGTCCGCGTCGTCCCCGTCACCGTCGTCGTCGGGGTCCGGAATATTCCGCACGTCGTCGTAGGCCTCTCGAAGGAGGGCGACACAGGCCAGTCCGTCGGCGTCCGGGTCCGCGATGACCGCGACCTCGGCCCCCTCGAGTGCGGCCTCGGTCTGCTGGTCTTCGAGGTCGTCCTCGAGCGTATCTGGCAGGAAGAATCCGGTTCCCGGCAGTACCGACTTCCGGGCGAGCGACAGATCGCCGCTCTGGATGAGTTCGTCGTACATGGGACGTACTGGGTGACCGGCGGGGAAGTAACCGCCGGTATCGCGAGACGACGCGGCCGAGCGCGTCCTCGATCAGGCGTTTGCGGCGATTTCGTCGCCGTCTTCGACGTCGCCATCGCCCGCCGGCTCGAGTTGGCGGACCGTCAGGACGGGCACGGGCGAGGTGCGGACGATCCGCTCGGCGACGCTGCCGAGCAGCAGGCGGTTCTCGCCGTGGCGACCGCGGGTCCCCGTCGCGATCACGTCGGCGTCGATCTCGCGGGCGTACTCGCAGATTTCGACGGCGGGCCGGCCCTCGCGGGTGGCGGTCGTCACGTCCCGCTCTGCCCGCTCCTCGACGGTAGCGAGCGCGGCGTCGGCTGTCGTCTCGAGGGCGGTGCGGAGTTCGGCCCGGAGCTGCTCGGGCGAGGCGTCGACCTCGCTGGCGTCGATCACCGAGAGCGCGTGAACCTCGGCGTCGAATCGGTCGGCGAGATCGAGCGCGATGTCGACGGCCCGTTTCACGCTGTCGGAGCCGTCGGTGGCGACCACGACCGTATCGAACATGACCGGGGATTGCGCTCGTACCCGCTTAAACGTCCCCGTTCTGCGGGGGCCGGTGACGACCGCACGCGGGAGCCGTGGGGTGGCTTTTTTGTGACGGGCCACCCACTGCCGCGTATGGACGCCAGCGAGCCGTTTACCGTCGACACAGTTCTCGCACCGGTCGACGGGAGCGACGAGTCCGCCACCGCCGTCGAGTACGCCGTCGCCGTCGCCGACCGGTACGACGCCTCCGTCCACGCGCTGTTCGTCCTCGGACGCGGCGTCGTCCGGGGACTGGACGCCGGGACGGTCGACGAAACCGACATCGCGGAGAACACGCAGGGCTTTTTCGACGACATCAGCACCATCGCCGACGACGCCGGCGTTCCGCTCTCGACCGCGGTCGACGACGGCTTCTCGCAGACGCGGAAGACGCGCCACCCCGGGAACGTCGTCCTCGATACCGCCGACGATATCGACGCCGACTTCATCGTCCTCCCCCGGGAACCCGTGACGCGAGCCGAGGCGGAGGTCCTCGAGAAGGCCGCCGAGTACGTCCTTTCGTACGCGAGCCAGCCGGTGCTGTCGGTCTGATCGCGCCGCTTGAAACTACTGCAGCAGGTGTTCAGCGGTCGTTGTCGCCGTTGCCATCGTCGCTATCGCCCTCGAGCAAAATCGCCATCTCCTGTTCGAAGCTCTCGGTGCCGGTCGATTCGAAGCCGACCCGCTCGTAGAGCGCGATCGCCGGGTTGTTCCAGCGCTCGACGGTCAGCCACACGCGCTCGATGCCGACATCGCTTGCGTGGCCGAGGAGGTTCTCGAGCAGCGTCGTGCCGATGCCGGCCCGCTGGTAGGCCTGCAGGACGAAGATCGCCAGCTCCCACTCGATATCTCTCCTGTGCTCGATCGCGGACGGATCGTCGGTATCGGGGACGAGCATCGCGTGGGCGATCACGTCGCCGTCGTGGCGGGCGACGACGTTGACGCTGTCCTCGCCGATCGTCTCGAGCCAGTTGCGGATGCGCTCCTCGCCGGTCGGCGGGATTCCCTGTGCGCGGTCGGTCGGGTCGAACTCGGTGTACATCTCGACGACGTCCGCGAGCGCCTCGTCGGCGAACGCCTCGGGTGCCCGAATCTCGACCGATCGCCCCTCGCGGTCCTCGACCGTCGTCGGCGGCGAGGGGAACGGCCCGGACGGGTCGTCCGGATACTGACGCGATCCGGACATCGTTATCGCACCAGTTTGACCGTCGTCGGCGCGTTCAACAGGACGAACTCGGTGATCGGGCCGAGCTGAATCTTCCCCATCGGGCTCAGGGTGCCGCCGCCGATGACCAACTGGTCGTACTCGCCCTGCTCGGCGTAATTGACGAGCGCGCTTCCGGGATCGCCCTCGAGTTTCTCGACCGCGACGTCGGTGATGTCACCCTCCTCGAGGGCGTCGACGGCTTGCTGATACATTTCGTCCTGCGAGCGTTTCGACTCGGGCTTGTCCAGGACGACGATCGTCAGGTCGTCACCGACCTCGCGCGTCCGCTCGATGGTCCGTCGGAGCGTCTTCACCGACTCGTCGCTGCCGCCCAGACCCAGCAACACGTTCATACTGGTGACTGTGAGCCGATACACGAAAACGGTTGTGCCGGTTTCCGTCGCTGAACCGCCACCGCGGGACCGCTCGGGATGGAACGCGGTCACATACGTTGCGCGGGACGACGCTGTTAAGAACGTGTAGCGAGTACGTTCACGGAATGAGTGACGCGGCGCTCGATGTCGTGGAATTTCTGCTCACGACGAGCGTGTATTCGGACGACCGGACGCTGGACGAGAACGACCTCCCGCCGTCGGTCCGCCGGGTCTACTGGACCGGCGGCGTCGACGAGGACGGGGACGACGGAGACGGCGGCGGAAGCGGGCGCAAACCCGCCGGGATCAGTCGCCCGCTGTCGGTGACGACGACGACCGCCCGCGAGGCGACCGGCGTCGACCGCCCGTGGGAGGCCGTCTCCGACCTCATGTTCACCGAACGCGACGAGTTCTCGGGAACGATCACCCTCGCCCAGCGGGGGATGGCCGAAGAGTGGTTCGCCGAGCGCGTCGACGACGAGCGCCTGCTCGAGAACCCGACGCTCGCGAAACACTTCGCGAATCACGACGACTACGACTTCGCGGTCACCCACGAGGAGGCCCGCGAGCGAAACCGGCCGATTCAGGCCGACCGCGTCTGGATCGACGGCCTCCTGAACGAGTACTTCGACGAGGAGGAAGACGAGGAGATGCTCGACCTCGTCGAGGTCCGCGCGCCGGAGGAAGTCGACATGTCGCTGGACGACCTCGTGCTCACCGAGGACCAGCAGAACGAACTCAACAAGATCTCGAAGGCGATCGAACACCGGGATTACCTCGCGAACATCGGCCTGCGCGAGATCGGGAAACTGCTGTTCGTCGGGCCGCCGGGCACCGGGAAGACCTCCACGGCGCAGGCGCTGGCACAGGACATGGACCTTCCCTTCGTCGAGGTCAAACTCTCGATGATCACGAGCCAGTACCTCGGCGAGACGGCCAAAAACGTCGACAAGACCTTCGAGGTCGCAAAGCGGCTCTCGCCGTGTATCCTCTTCATCGACGAGTTCGACTTCGTCGCGAAGACGCGGCGCAGCGACGAACACGCCGCGCTCAAACGGGCCGTCAACACCCTCCTCAAGAGCATCGATAACATCTCGCTCATCGAGGACGATGTCCTGCTCATCGGCGCGACCAACCATCCCGACCAACTCGACGACGCCGCGTGGCGGCGTTTCGACGAGATCATCAACTTCCCCAAGCCCGACCGCGGCATGCGGGCAGACATCCTCGGCCTGATCACCCGCACGATGGACATCGACGAGTTCGATCCGCAACTCATCGCCGAGGTCACCGAGGGCCTGACCGGCAGCGACCTCCGGATGGTGCTCCGGGAAGCGGTGCTCGAGGCGCTGACCGAGGACCGGACGACGCTGACACAGGAGGACCTCATGAACGCCGTCGAGGAGTTCGAGGAGCGGGACACGCTGAAGAACATGGACATGATGGAGGGCGACCACGACGCGCTCGTCGCGGGCGGCGACCTCGGCGACGCGGCCAGCGACGGCGGTCACTCGCACGATCACGATCACGACCACGATCACTGAAATCGCTTCGGAACGGGTCTCTGGCCGGAGCTATCGGTCTTTTTGCGAAACTGGGGTCTCGAGTGACGACACCAGTGAACCGTCCAGTAGAAGGCGGCCGAATTGGGGTCTATCGCACGCTCCCTATCGAAATACGTGGTAGAGCATCGTTACGATCGCGATAACTGGAACGAAAGCGAGGATGCTCGCTGTCTCAACGGCTCCGTATTCACCCGACAGATGAACTGACGCGGCAATAACCACCAGAACTCCCGAGACGGAGAGTCCCAGAACGCGAGGGTCGGTCCGGAGGGACGAATCGACGGACGTCGTCATTCGTGTCTCGCGGGGGTGCTGCTGGGGCTCCTCCGAGTGGCCGTCTGCGCGGTCATCCGCCATACAATTACAACTGTAGCTCATCCTATAAGTTTCCCACGCCTCGTCGTTTCCGCTGCGGATTGATTTTGACTGCCGGCAGGGAATAGGACCGTTCTGTACTCGAGGGAAGTTAGCCCTAAGTTCATCCGTCGTACGAACGGCCAGTTCGGAGGTATCGCGGTCGAACGAGTCTCGCGATCGACTCTCGACCCGACGACCGGCCGGTTGCCATGCCAATACAGGCGTCAGGTAGCACCGTCTCGAGGCAGTAGCCCAACTGCTATGAGTCCCGACCCGAATCTGAAATCGCTCGAGGAGCAGACAATCGTAATCACCGGCGCGTCGTCGGGGATCGGCCTGACGACGGCGCGGACGGCCGCCGACCGCGGGGCGCGAGTGGTCCTCGCAGCCCGCAGCGAGGACGCGTTGCGGGAGGCGACCGAGGAGATCCGCGATGACGGCGGGGAGGCCGAGTACGTCGTCGCCGACGTGGGCGACCGGGACGACGTCCGCGAAATCGCCGACACGGCCGCGGAAACCTACGGCGGCTTCGATACGTGGGTCAACGGCGCGGGCATCTCTATCTACGGCAAGCTGACCGAGGTTCCGGTCGAGGACATGCGCGAGCAGTTCGAGACCAACGTCTGGGGAGTGGTGTACGGCTCGCTCGAGGCCGCCGAGCACCTGAAAGGGAAAGATGGTGGCGGCGCGATCATCAATATCGGAAGCATCGTCTCCGATCGCGCGATCATCCTGCAGGGCAGCTATTCGGCGTCCAAACAGGCGGTCAAGGGCTTTACCGACTCGCTGCGCATGGAACTCGAGCGAGCCGACGAACCGGTGTCCGTGACGCTCGTCAAACCGAGCGCGATCGACACGCCGTTCGCGGAGCACGCGAAGAACTACATGGAGACGGAAGCCTCGCTGCCGGCCCCCGTCTACGCGCCGGAGACGGTCGCGCGGACGATCCTCGACGCCGCGGCCGATCCCCAGCGCGAGGTGACCGTCGGCGGCGGCGGGAAGAACATGGTCGCGATGGGGCGGACCCTCTCGAGCGCGATGGACACCCTCATGGAAACGGTGTTCGTCGACCAACAGCGGAAGGCGGAGCCGCCGACCGAATCGGACGGGCTCGAGGACCCGACCGGCGACCTCGAGGAACGCGGCGGCTACGAGGGCCACGTCGCCGAGTCGAGCCTCTACACGCGGCTCCGCCAGCGCCGGGTCTCGCCCGTGGTCGTCGCCGGCCTCGCGGCGACCGCCCTGTACGCGGGGTACAGGATGATCCGCGGCCGGTGACTGACGACGGCTGGGCCCTGCGTCGCGAACGCGACTGCGACGGCGGACCGATGTCCCGTGACGGATCGGGGGCCGGTCGCCCCGCGGGGAATACCCTTTATGTGACGGCTGCCAACCACCTGCTATGAGCGATAGCGCGCCAGAGGGGTCCGCCGCGGACGCGTTCGCCGACCGGGCGCAGGCGGCCCACGGCGACTCGATCAGTCGGCTCGTCGTCTTCGGGGACGCCGCCCGTGGCGACGACCGCGGCGTCCACGCGTCGGTGGAGGTACTGCTGGTCCTCGAGGACGCGACCGAGGACGTCGAACGCGAACTCGAGGCGCTCGGCGAGACCGTCGGGCTCGAACACGGCGTCGTCTTCTCGGTTCATATCCTGCCGGTCGACCGGTTCGAATCGCAGACGGACCACCCGTTCATCCGGACGGCGCTCGAGGAAGGGACCTCGTATGTGTAGGCGACGGCGGGTCGAGCGCGCTGACTGGGTCGAACGCGCCGACCGCGGCGGCCCGACGGCCGCTCGGTCGCCCGCGTCAACCGGAGGTGTCACCGCCCGATGCGGGTGACCCTGTTGGGAACGGGCGACACGACCGGGACGCCGACCGTCGGCTGCGACTGCGACACCTGCGAGGCCGCCCGCGAGCGCGACGTCGAGCGCACGCGGTTCTCGGTCCACGTCGAAAACGAGCGGACCGACGAGTCGCTGCTGATCGACTTCAGCCCCGACTTTCGCTCCCAGTTCCTCCGGGACGAGGTGCCCCTGCCCGACGCCGCCGTCATCACCCACATTCACTTCGACCACCTCGACGGACTGGGCAACGTCTTCCGCGTACTCGACTCCCTCGAGGTCTACGCGGCCGACGAGACCGACCCCGAGACCGGAAAGAGCGTCGCCGAGACGATCCGGGACGACTACCACTACCTCGAGCCCCTGACCGTGGTGCCGACGACGCCCCTCGAGACGGTCCGAACCTGCGGGCTCGACGTGACGCTGGTGCCGGTCGACCACCCGCCGCTGGTCTGCTACGGGCTCGTCGTCGAGGACCCGGTAACGGGAGCGAAGCTATCGATAACCGGCGATACGAGCTACGAGGTTCCCGCCGCGTCCCGCGATGTTCTCGCCGACGCGGACCTCCTGCTCGCCGACGCCATCGTCCCCGCGAGCCTCTGTGACCACCACCCCATCGGCGGCCGCCACGAGGACGCCGAGGGCACCCCGCGGACGTTCGGCACGAAACACATGACTCGAGAGGGCGCTCTCGCGATGGCGGAGAAACTAGACGCCGATCGAACGCGGCTGGTCCACCTCGCCCACTTCTATCCCGTCGAGGAGGCCTTCGCGGAGCCGCTCGCGGTCGACGGCGAGACGTACGTGTTGTAGGCGACCGACTGCGCGGTCGTTCGAACGCGCGAGTGAAACGAGCGCTGGAAGCCGATCGTCGTCAGCCGAACTGATCGAGTCCCGACTGTTGCCGGCGCTTGCCGTCGGGGTCGGCCTCCCACGCGGTCCGGCGATCGCGTTCGGCCTCGAGATCGACCGCGGGCTCGGTCTCGGTCCCCGAATCGCCCTCGTACCCCGGACACGAGGGGCCACACTCCGAGCCGGCGTCGACGACCCGTCCGTTCCACTCGCAGTAGGGCAGCGTCGCGCCGCTCGCGTCCTCGGGGCGACAGGCCCCGCAGTCCGGAAACGCGTACGTTCGCCAGCCCTTGCCGTAGGCCCGTTCGGCCAGCCGCCGGCGCGCTCGCGCCTTCGCGTCGGCGGAGACGGTCGCGATCTCGGTACGACCGGGGTGGGACTCGAGGGGTTCGATGCCGCGCTCGTCGACGGACAGCGGCGTCGGCTCCCGGACCACTTCGATCTCGAGCGCACTCGTCGGTGCCGTCTCGGCCGTCGGGTCGGCGCCGTCGCGGTGGACTCGCCAGACGCTGACTTCGTCGGGAATTCGGTTCAGGTGTGCGCGCGTGACGTAACTCTCGGTCGCGAGCACGATCTCGTCGACCAGCGCGAGGCTCGCGTCGGTTCGCAACTGGGCCTCGAGGTCGCCCGGCCGCCCGAGGTCGGGCTTGTTCTCGATCCCGACGATGCGGTCGTACCAGTCTGGGTAGCGGGCGACCTGCCGGACGTACTCGCGTCCGCCGGCCGCGCCGGCGCCGTGATCGCGCTCGAAGAACCCGATCTCGATGGCCCGCTCCGTGGCGCTGCGGGCGCGCTCGGGGTGGCAGTCGAAGGCGTCCTTCCAGTAGCGGGCCTGTCCGGTGCCGACGGCGGACTCGATCGCGGCGTCGGGGATCGCCTCGCTCGTAATCGCGACGCGGTCGTCGAATTCGGGGCCGGGCTCGATACAGACCGCGTCGAGAATCCGCCCGCCGGGATCGGCGACGCCGCCGCCGAGCTGGCGCGCGACGATACCGTCCCGTCGCTCCTCGAGACGGGCGCACAACTCGAGTTCGAACGCGAACTCTGACACGGTATCGGTGAGGGCGGCAGTCGAGATAAGTCGCCGGGTTCGGCGGTTCGCGGTCGACCGTGCGTGGGAACCTCACTGTCACTTCGCCGCCGGAGGAAGGGATAGCTCGCAACCTTTATCAAGCGCACAGCGGAATCACTACCCAAGATTACTCATCGTCTTATGGTAGGAAATCGACAACCGGAGGTGAACATCGGGCTCGTCGGCCACGTAGACCACGGCAAGACGACGCTGGTGCAAGCCCTCAGCGGTTCGTGGACGGACCAGCACTCAGAGGAGATGAAACGCGGTATCTCCATCCGACTCGGCTACGCGGACGCGACGTTCCGCCACTGCGAAGGGCTGGACGAACCCGAGTGTTACACCGTCGAGGAGGAGTGTGCGGACGGCACGCCGAGCGAGCCGCTCCGTACCGTGTCGTTCGTCGACGCCCCGGGTCACGAGACCCTGATGGCGACGATGCTCTCGGGCGCGTCGCTGATGGACGGGGCCGTGTTGGTGGTCAGCGCCAACGAGCCCGTCCCCCAGCCCCAGACCGAAGAGCACCTGATGGCGCTCGACATCATCGGGATCGACAACATCGTCATCGCCCAGAACAAGGTCGACCTCGTCGACCCCGAGACCGCCCGCGACAACCACGACCAGATCAAGGAATTCGTCGAGGGAACGGTCGCGGAAGACGCCCCGATCGTCCCCGTCTCCGCGGGTCAGGAGGTCAACCTCGATCTGCTCATTCAGGCCATCGAGGAGGAGATTCCGACCCCGGACCGGGACCCCGACGCGGATCCCCGGATGCACGTCGCCCGCAGTTTCGACATCAACAAACCCGGGACGACCGCCACAGACCTCGCCGGCGGCGTCCTCGGCGGCAGCCTCGTCCAGGGCGAACTCGAGGTCGGCGACGAACTCGAGATCCGACCCGGCCGCGAAGTCGAGGAAGGCGGGAAGACCGAGTACGTCCCGATCGAGACGACGATCCGCTCGCTGCAGGCCGGCGGCGAGGCCGCCGACACCGTCACGCCGGGCGGCCTGCTCGGCGTCGGGACCGGACTCGACCCCTCGCTCACCAAGGGCGACGCGCTGGCCGGCCGGATGGCCGGCCCGCCGGGGACGCTCCCGCCAACGTGGAACGAGTTCACCATGGACGTCGACCTGCTCGAGCGGGTCGTCGGCGCGGAAAGCGGCGAGACGGTCGACGAGATCAGCACCGGCGAGCCGCTGATGATGACCGTCGGCACGGCGACGACCGTCGGCTCGGTCACCAGCGCCCGAAGCGGCGAGTGCGAGGTCGCGCTCAAGCGACCCGTCGCCGCCGATCCGGGAACGAAAATCGCGATCAACCGCCGCATCGGCGCGCGCTGGCGGCTGATCGGCCTGGGAACGCTCACGGACTGAGGCGATGAGCACGCGGACGCGGGTCGCCCTCGATACGAGCGCGCTCATGATGCCGGTCGAACTCGACGTGCGGTTGTTCGAGGAACTCGAGCGGCTGTTGGACTCGTTCGAACCGACGATTCCGCAGGCCGTCCTCGAGGAACTCCGGCGGCTCTCCGAAAAGGGCGGCACGGAGGGGACGGCCGCGACCGTCGGTCACGATCTGGCGACCGAACGCTGTCTCGTCGTCGACACGGAGGCATCGTACGCGGACGACGCGCTGGTCGAACTCGCCCGCGAGGGCGCGGTCGACTACGTCGTGACGAACGACCGTCCGTTGGGCGACCGGGTGCTCGAAGCGAGCAGACCGGTAATTGCATTACGCGGGAGAAACAAGTTAGCGATCACTCAACCATAGATGTACAAACGGGTCAGATTGAAGGATACGGTAGAAGTGCCACCGGAAGAGCTCGGCGACGTGTCGCCGGATCGAGTCAAGCGACTGCTCCAGGACAAACTCGAGGGGCGGATGGACGAGGAGGTCGGCAGCGTCGTCTCCGTCACCGAAGTCCACGACATCGGCGAGGGAACGGTGCTGCCGAACCGGCCGGGCGTCTACTACGAGGCCGAGTTCGACGCGGTGACGTTCGATCCGGAGATGCAGGAAGTCGTCGACGGCACCGTCGTCGAAGTCGTCGAATTCGGCGCCTTCGTCGGCATCGGCCCCGTCGACGGGCTGCTCCACGTCTCCCAGATCAGCGACGAGTATCTCGCCTTCGACGGCGAGAACCAGCGGCTCTCCTCGAACGAGTCCGACCGCGCGCTCGGCGTCGACGACGCCGTCCGGACTCGTATCGTCACCAAGAGCATCGACGAGCGCAACCCCCGGGACTCGAAGATCGGGCTCACCGCCAAACAGCCCGGCCTCGGCAAACACGGCTGGCTCGAGGAAGAGCGCGAGAAACGCGAAGCGACCGCAGGTGAATAACCATGGCATCCGACCGTCTCGTCTGTCGCGAGTGTCACCGGGTCAACGAACCCGACAACGAGACCTGTGACGCCTGCAACTCCTCGTCGCTGACCGAGGACTGGGCGGGCTACGTCATCATCGCCCACCCCGAGGAAAGCGAAATCGCGACGGAGATGCAGATCACCGAACCGGGCGCGTACGCCCTGAAGGTCCGCTGACGCACGTGACCCGCGACGACGACCGACATGCGGCGTCCGCCGACGACGACCAGCTACTGGTTTTACCCGACGACCTGCGCCACGAACTCAAGGAGCCGATGGGTCCCATCGAGACCGACGCCGACCGGCTTCTCGAGACCGTCGACGGCCCCCTCATCGCCGTCGGCGATGTCGTCACCTACCACCTGCTCGAGGCGGGCCACCGACCCGACGTCGCACTGGTCGACGGTCGCACGAAACGCAGCGCGGTCGACGAGGAGATCCGCGAGGCGGTGACATCGGGCGCGAGCATCGAAGTCAGAAACCCCCCTGCGGAGCTTTCGGCACCGGTCGTTCGGGCGCTCCGACGCGCCCTCGCGGCCGACGAGCCGACGACGATTCTGGTCGACGGCGAGGAGGATCTGGTCGCGCTTCCGGCCATCGTCGCCGCGCCCGAGGGTGCGAGCGTGGTCTACGGCCAGCCCGACGAGGGGATGGTCCACGTCAAAGTCGCCGACGACCACCGGACCGAGATGCGCGCGCTCCTCGAGCGCTTCGAGGGCGACACCGAGCGGTTCTGGGCCCTGCTCGAGGGCTCGGACGACGGCGAGTAAGTCCTCGTTCTCTCCGGTATCCGCTGGATGTCTCGAGATTCGTCCTCGAGAGTCTCACCCGGATGAGACTCGTTTACCGGGATCGATTCGCGAAATTTACCACTCGTTCCGTCGGTTTCATTGTCATGAGTGTCCGAGCCCTCCCAGTCGCGGTCACCGTCGGCGTGAGTATCGGTGTGGCAGTCGCGATGATGGGGACAGCCAGCGTGGGTCGTCGTCATCAGTGTGAGCGCGCTGTATACCGGCTGGTCGTATTTCGTCGCCCGGGATCCGGGCCTGCTCTCGCTCGAGGGACTCACGTTCGAGGACACGAGGGACTCGATTGGGTACGCGGTCGGTCTCTTCGGCGCGAGCGTGTTCGGTGTCGGCATCTACGGCATCGATGCCGTCGTTTTCGTCGGCTACCTCGGTGTGATCGGCTTTCTCCTCACCGCGAGCGCCGCACACAGGCACGAGCAGGCGGCTCCTCGGAGCTAGCGACTCGCCACTCTTGGCGATCGGTCACTCGATAACGGTGTGCTCGAGCGTGCCGATCCCCTCGATTTCGAGCGCGACGGTATCGCCGTCCTCGAGCCACCGGCCTAACTCCAACCCGCAGCCCTCGCCGACGGTGCCGCTGCCGATGACGTCGCCGGGGTAGAGCGTCTCGGACTGCGAGACGTGCTCGATGATGTCGGCGAAGGAGTGGTACATCTCGTCGACGGTGCCGGTAGACCAGACCTCGCCGTCGATCCGGGCGGTCATCGGGGCGGAGAGCACGTCGATGTCCTCGCGGGGGACGAGGTACGGGCCGAGCCCGTTCGCGAAGTCCTTGCCCTTCGCGGGACCCAGCCGCCCCTCCATCTCCTCGCCCTGGATGTCGCGGGCGCTGAAATCGTTGAACACGGTGTAGCCGGCGATGTGCTTCTCGGCTTCTTCTGCGGGGATGTCACGGCCGCGCTCGCCGATCACTGCAGCGATCTCGAGTTCGTAGTCCATGATCTCCGAGTAGTCGGGCCACTGGACCGTCTCGCCGGGCTCGACCACGCTGTCGGCGTTGCCCTTGTAGTAGACCGGCAGGTCGTACCAGACGTCCGCGATCTCGCCGTCCATGCTGTTTTCCACGTGCTCCTCGATCGCCATGCAGTCCCGCAGCGAGTTGGGTCGCGGCAGCGGCGCGAGCAGTCGGTACTCGCCGGGCTCGTACCGGAGTTTGGCACCGCCGGGACCGCGCTCGGCGTCCGTCTCGGCCGCGTATTCGAGCGCCTCTCTGGCGTCCGCGATCGCCCGGTCGCCGCGCTCGAGGAAGGCGATCATCTCCGGCGGGACGTGCGAGCGAGCCAGATCCGCGGGCGCGGGTTCGCCTTCAGCCTCGAGAGTCGCCCCGTAGGCAGCGGTGAGATCGACGAGGGCGGCCTCGCCTGCGGGGGTATCGTCGGTGTCGGTCGACTCGTCGACGGCCCCGATGCGTTCGACGGGGCCGACGGGGGTGTCGACCGCGAACGTCGCGAGTTTCACGCCGTCTCACCGCTGGCTTCGGCGTCGGTCCCCTCGAGCCGTTTCGCGCCCGCCTCGTGGCCGAACGCGTCGATACTCGGCGGCGTCGGTTCGCTCGCTGCGCCGTCCTCGAGACTGATGCTGCGGTCGATCGGGGTGGTCTCGTCGGATGCTACCAGTTCGCTCATGGGGGTCACGACCAGCGGGATCCATTTAGTACTCCCTCCGCGAATATCTCGAGAAACTATTTACCGGCCGCCGTGAACGTGCCGGGTATGTACGATTTCGTCGTCGTCGGCGTCGGACCGCCGGGTGCGCGTTTTGCCCGCCGGGCCGCCGAGGAAGGCTACGACGTGCTCGCCCTCGAGAAGGGCACCGTCGGCGAGCCGCTCGCCTGTTCGGGCCACGTGAGTACGGACGTCTGGGAGTTCACGGGCGAGGGCGCTCGCGAGGAGCTGTTCCAGAACGAGGTCTACGGCGCGCGGTTCCACGTCGGCGGTCCCGACAGCGACGCCTACCCGTTCTACAAGCGCGAGGTCGCGTCGAACGTCATCGACCGCGTGGGACTGGATCGCCACCTCGCCGACCTCGCACGCGAGGCGGGCGCCGACGTCCGCGAGGAACACACCGTTACCGAGGTCACCGAACACCGCGACCGTGTCGACGTCGTCGCGAACGGCCCCGACGGCACCGTCGAGTTCGAGGCGAAGATGCTCGCCGGCTGCGACGGCCCGCGCTCGAGAGTTCGCGACGAACTCGAGTTGCCACAGCCCGAGGAGTTGCTCCACGGCGTGCTCGCCTTCTCCGAGGAGGTCGACTACGAGGACTTCGTCGACGTCCACCTCACGCCGCCGACGTTCTTCGCGTGGCGCATCCCCCGCGGCGAGGCCGGCGTCGAGTACGGCCTCGCGGCCCCGCCGGGCGTGCAGGTGACCAAACACTTCGAGGAGCTGATCGACGGCTACGAGATCGACGTTGCCCACCGCTGTTCCGGCGCGATCCCGATCGGGCCGCCGGACCGCGTGACGACCCGCCGGGCGTTTCTCATCGGCGACGCGGCCGCCCAGACCAAGCCGTTTACCGGCGGCGGGATCCTCTATGGCATGACCAGCGCGGACCACGCCGCCCGCGAGATCGACCCCGATCGGCCGACCACGCTCGCGGCCTACGAGCGCGCGTGGCGCGACGATCTCGAGCGCGAACAGGAACTGGGCCGCTGGATCCGGCGGGCCTACTCGCTGCCCGAGCCCGTCCAGCGGATCGGACTGGGTGCGCTGTCGGGCGAGATCGGCGTTCACATGGACCGACCGACGTCGCTCGTCTCGCTCGAGCACCTCAAGGCACTGCTCTCGCGGACGTAAGCCGTCACTCCCTGATTTCTATCACGACCGTTCCCATCCCGATCATCCCGATCACGAATCCGACCAGTCCGCCGAGGATGGGAACGAGTCCGACCAGCGCGGAGACGACGAGCGCGACGGCCAAGGCGGCCGGCCACGCGTCGGCCGCGAGTCGACCGACCGCGAGGTAGCCGAGTTCGCCGGCGACGTTCTCAGGGCTCGTCGCTCCCGACGATCCCGCAGGCGATCGCCTCGGGTTCGACCAGCGTCTCCCCCTCGACGGCCTCGGGATGCAACAGGAGGATCGTGTCGTCGGGCATCTCGCCCTCGACCCGGACCCGCCGACCGAGTACCTCCTCGAGTTCCGCGACGTCGTCGATGTCGAACTCCCGCTCGCAGAGCAGTTCGGCGTTGGCCCGCGAGAGGACGAAGACGAGTTCGCCTGGCTCGAGGTGCTCGCTCTCGGCAGCCTCGAGCAAGTTCTCGAGCGTGTCCGAGGAGACGCCCTCGAGCGAGCGGATCGTCACCCGTTCGGTGTCCGAGCCCGGCGCTTGCTGTGACTGCGTGCGGACGCGGGCGGCCAGTTCCTCGAAGTCGGTTTCATCGTCCAGACGCGAGGGCATGCGTCGTGCTCTGCGGTCGTCGGGCTTTAGGTTGTGGCCGGCCAGTTCCGGCGGTCGGTCGCGGCGGTTTCCGTCTGGGATGCCCGTTGAGCGAATTCGGGATCGGATCGATCCCGCCACGGTGTCACCGAGTCCGACAATCACTCCCAGCGCAACAGCGGTTTTTACGCGTCGGCGGTGTACGACGCCCGATGTCGACGATAGCCGACCTCCGGCTTCCGGCGACGGAGACCGCGCTGGCGACCACCTTCGAGCGCGCGCCGGCGGCCACGTTCGAACTCGAGTCGTCGGTCTCGAAGACGCGCCCGTCGCTGTGGGTGTCCGGCGTCGATCGCGAGACGGCTGACGCCGCCTTCGCGGCCGACCCCTCGGTCGAGGACGCCGAACTCCTCGTCGAAACGGGATCGCGGCTGCTGTACGACGTGACCTTCGCCGAGGGCGCGGGGACGAACCGACTCTGGGACGACCTGCTCGCGGACGGCGGCTCGCTGCTCGAGGCCCGGGCGAGCGACGGCTGGTGGCAGGTGACGGTGCGCTACCGCGATCGCGAGACGCTCTGTGACGCCTACGATCGGTTAGTCGACTGCGGCGTCAACGTCGATCTCCGACGGGTGACCGACGTGACCGACGTCGACGACCACGAGACGCGGCTGACCCCGGAACAGCAGGAAGCCCTCGAGGCGGCCCTCGAGTACGGCTACTTCGAAATCCCGCGCGGGATCTCGATGGAGGAGCTGGCCGAGGAGCTGGGAATCTCCCATCAGGCGCTCTCCGAGCGGTTCCGACGGGCCTACGAGACGCTGGTCGACGCCGAACTCGAGCCCGCGGGCGAGCGGTCCCGGTTCGACTGATGGCCGTCTCGACCGGTGATCGCCCGCAGGGAGGCGGAACACGACACAATCGTTATTTGGGTGGCTTACGTTCGGCTCCACATGGCTGACCTGCTTTCCGACGAGGAGATCGAGGAGCAACTCCCCGACGACTGGGACCGCGAGGACGACGAAATCGTCCGGACCTACGAGTTCGACGACTACCTCCGCGGCGTCAACTTCGCCCAGATGGTCGGCGAAATCGCCGAGGCGCAGTTTCACCACCCCGAGATCATCATTCGGTACGCCGGCGTCGAGATCCGACTGACCTCCCACGAGGAGGGCGGTATCACCGAGGACGACATCGAGATGGCGGAGCTGATCGAGTCCGAGCGCGACGCCTGATACAGACAACAGTCCGTCCGAGCGGACTCGAGATCGACACCGTCACCGAAATCGATCCGGGCCGCCCCGTCGATCCCACATGGATGCCAACTACACCTTCCGCGTTCGGCTTCGCATCGAACCCGCACAGGCGTTCGTCTCCCTCGAGCCGAGCAGCGCCGAGACGACGGTCACCCTCTTTCGCGACGCGCCGGAGCCGGGCACCGAGGGCTGGCTCTTCTTCCGAAACACGCTCTGGCGCGGCGAGGTTTCCGACGAGGAGTACGCCCGACAGCTCGCCGCGGAGTGGCTCGGGGTCCCCGAGCGGACCGTCGAGGCCGTCGACTTCCGCGAACTCCAGACCGACGAGGCCTATCTCGAGGCCCTCGAGTCGGAAATTGCGGCGGACCTCGAGCTATTCAAGGCCGAGAGCGTCTCCGAGGTACTCTCGAAGTATCTGGGCTCGAGCATCCGAGTGACCGATTCGTCGTGAGGGCGCGAGGACCCGGCTCGAGTCCGGGCTCGGGCGCTCGTCGTCACTCGACGTCCTCGTGAGTCAGTAGCTGCCGGGACCGCTCGCCGTCGGGCTCCTCGTACGTGACGACCTCGAGGAGGTTGCCGTCCGGATCGAGGAAGTAGAACCCCTCGAACGCCCCCCAGTCGTACGGCCCCTGTTTCGGGAACTGCTCGTCGAGGGCGGCCACCAGCGCGTCGTAGTTCCCGCGGTCGGTCTCGAACGCGAGATGAGCTTTGTCGAGCGGGTGCTCGAGCCCGCGGTCGCCCCAGTTCTCGGCGCGGCCGGTTTCGGCGAGCGTGACGACGGTCTCGCCGGCCCGGAACATCGCGTGTGCGCCCTGGAAATCCGCGGGTGGTCTGACCAGTTCGAGTTCGAGGGTATCGCGGTAGAACTCGTAGCAGGGCTCGAGGGCGTCGACATCGACGTTGATGTGATCGACGGCGTCCATGCGCAGGCGTACCACGGATAGCCCCAATATACTATCCGTGGCAGCGGCTGCGGGTCGGCCTGCAAACCGACCGTTTCCGCTCGGGCCGGCTTTCCGCGGCCGACACGCGTGTCGGCCGCGTCAGTCCTGATCGACTGCAGACGGCGTTCGCCGCCAGTCGGGTTCCTCCCGCGGCGGTGCGAGGACGCCGATGCCGACCGCGTCCTCGTCGGTCCGATTTTCGGCCCCGTGGCGCTCGTCGCTCGAGAACATGTACGCGTCGCCGGCCGTGAGCGGGTACTCCTCGCCCTCGACGATGGCGGTGAGTTCCCCCTCGAGGACGAAGCCGATCTGTTCGTTCGCGTGCGTATGAGACGGTAGCGTGGCCCCCGATTCGATTTTCCAGTAGACCATGCCTGCTTGCTCCCCAGCGGGAAGGTCCGCGAGGGAGACCCCGTCGGCGACCTCCTCGAACTCCGCGTGGCCCGTCGATATCCGTTTCATGGGAACGGGGCTCACTCACCACGTCTGCACTGATAAACGTATCATGAAAACGTTTTAAGCCGCTCTCCGATGTGCATTGTTCCATGTTAGCAGACCAATCGGTCCGGCTGTTCCACCTCCCGTTCTCGTTCATGCTGCCACAGACGGTGGCGGCCGAACGGGGCTACTACCGCGAGGAGGGGCTCGCGGTCGATCTCGTCGAGCGAGACAGACGCGACGTCTCGGTCAAGTACATCCCCGCGGAGGAGACGTTGACGGGCGACTACGACGTAGATCTCTACCCGATCTGCAAGTGGGAGAGCATCCGCCGGACGTGGGACATGGACGACGGGCGAGTTGTCGCGAACGGCACCTTCGCGAACCTCCCGTACACGGTCTTTACCCGCCCGGATTCCGCAATCGAATCGCCGTCCGACCTCGCGAGCGTTCCGGTCGGGGTCAATCTGCGGACCGGCCAAGAGTACACCGCCCGCAAAGCGCTCGAGGATCACGTCTCCCCCGACGAGATCGACCTCGTCGGCTGCGGGATGCCGACCGACCGACTCCGGGCGCTTCACGAGGGACGCGTCGACGCCGTGACGCTCATCGATCCCCACAGCACCCTCGCGGACCACCTCGGGTTCCGACGCCTCCTCGAGTACGACAACCACATGGGCATCGTCGGGAGCGAGGACATCGACCGGGACCTGCTCGAGGCGTTCCTGCGCGCTTACGGCCGTGCGGTCGCGGACATCAACGCGAACCCCGACGCCTTCCGCGGGACGTACCTCGAAATGCTCGAGGCCGACGCCGCGGTCGCGCCCGACCTGTTCGACGACGTCGACGTCGCGGCCGTCCGCGAGGAGATCACCGTGCCGCGGTACGAGGTCCCCGACCCCGTCGACCGCGAGGAACTCGACGACCACCTCGACTGGATGCGTGACCGCGGACTGATCGACGAGAACGCGGCGATCGACGACATCGTCGCGCCGCTGTAAGCGGTTCCGGCGACTCACACCCACTCCCCCCACACACCAACCATGACCGAAATCGACATCAGTTCACAACAGGCCGCGATCGACGAGTATCAGGGCGACCCCGGCGACCGCCCCGTCCTGCGGGCGCGATTCGAACACAACGGCAGCCCGCGGTATATGCTCTACACAATCAAGCGGTTCGGCTACGATCACGACCACGGCTTCCACCTCGACCTGCGACTCGTCTCCGACGAGTTAGACGAGGGCCGGGAGACCGTCGAGGCGAAACTGCAGGAGGGCGACGCTGACCTGATCGACATCGACTACATCTCGACGGCCCGCGAGCGCGCCGACGGCGCGCCGATCGTCGCGTTCCACCCCTACGGCCAGACCGTCGGCGGCCTCGTCGTCCCCGAGGACTCCGGGATCGAGGGCCTTGCGGACCTCTCCGGCCACCGGATCGGCGTCGTCAGACGCCTCGACAAGAACTGGATCCTCGTCCGGGCGGCCTGCCGGGAGGCCCACGGCTTCGACCCCGACGAGACGGCGACGCCGGTCGAAGCCGGTTCGAAGGTCGAACTCACGCGGCTGCTCGAGGACGGCGAGGTCGACGCCATTTTGCAGTTCTGGCAGATCGTTCCGGAGATCGTCGAGACCGGGCCGTATCGCGAGGTGCTGCCGATGTCGACGCTGGTCGATCGACTCGCCGGCACCGAAGCCGACGCCGATCGCCCGATCCCCGTCTCGACGTTCCTGACGAGCGAGACGTACCTGTCTGACCATCCCGATGCGGTTCGCGGGTTCCGCAGTGCGTTTCGGGACGCAGTGGAGCGATTACAGCGCGACGACGACCTCTGGGACGAGATCGGCGAGCGGCTCATGTACGAGGACGACCCCGAGGTCGTCCGAGCCGTCCGCGACCGGTGGCGCGCGATGGTCGTCGCCGACTGGGACGAGACTACCGTCGAGGGGATGGAACGGCTGTTCGACCACCTCGAATCGGTCGCCGGCGCGGATGCACTCGGCGTCGCGGAACTCCCCGAGGGGCTGTTCCGAACCGAACTCGAGGTGGAGGCATGACCGACGCCCCCCTCTCGTTTCAGCTCAACTGGGAGCCAAACGGGTTTCAGTCGCCGTACTTCCTCGCCCGCGAGGCGGGATTCTACGAGGACGAAGGCCTCGAGGTCGAGTTCGTCGAGGGCCACGGCTCGCCGTACGCGGCCGAACGCGCCGCCCGCGGCGACGCGGATATCGCGCTCGCCGGCGCGAGCGCCGTCTTGACGAAACAGAGCGAGGGGTTCGAGCCGCTCGCGGTCGCGGCGGTGACCCAGAAGACGCCGGCGGCCGTCTACACGCTGCGGGACGTCTTCGGCGAGAAGCTTACCGACCCCGCACAACTCGCCGGCCGAACCGTCGCGCCATCCGCGACGAAGACGCGGATCCTCACGGCCCAGTTGCTCGAGGACGCGGGCATCCGCGACGAGGTCGACCTCCTCGAGGTCGATCCGCACACGCACCACCGCGTCCAGCACAAGGTGATCGACGGGACGGTCGACGCCGCGGTCGGCGTGGTCACCAACGGGATCGAAATCGGGCGGGAGCACGACCGGACGCCCGACGAACTCCCGATCGGCGAGTATCTCGACATCTACGGGATGACGCTCGTCACCGGTCCCGAGTTCGCCGACGAACGATCCGAGACGATCCGATCGTTCCTCCGGGCGACCGCCCGCGGCTGGGCCGCCGCGACCCGCGACCCGGAGCGCGCGATCGACGTGCTGGTCGACCGCAACGCCACGCTCGAGCGCAACCGGGAGATCGAGCGACTGAAGTTCGAGACCGCCGCCCATCAACTCCAGTTCACGCCGTACGTCCGGGACCACGGCTGGGGCGCACAGGACGGGAATCGCTGGCAACGACTCGGCGAAACGCTCTCGGAGACGGCGCTGCTCGAGGGGGAGATCGATCCGGACGCGGTCTGGACCGACGAGTTCCGGCCCGCCGACGAGACGCTCGTCGCGGAGTACGCCGACCGCGTTCGGCCGACGGCGGACTGACGAACCGCCGGTCGCGGATCAGCCTCGCGGGCTCTCGATTCGGTCGACAGACATTTACTCGAGAACCACCTATTCCTGCGTCCGAATGGTGCTCGAGCGCGACTACGACTTCTGGCTGCTCGACCTCGACGGGACGCTCGTCGACGTCGAGTGGTCCTACACTCGCGACGTGTTCGACCGGGTCGGCGACCGGGTCGGCCGCGAGTTCACTGACCGGGAGGCAGATATCCTCTGGAGCGGCCTCACCGGCTCTCGCGACCGCCAACTCGAGGAGTGGGGAGTCGACCCCGTCGAGTTCTGGGAGGCCTTCCACGACGAGGAAGACCCCATGGTCCGAGCCGAACAGACTTATCTCCACGAGGACGCGGCGTTCGTCGCCGACCTCGAGGTGCCGGTCGGCCTGGTCACGCACTGTCAGGAGTTCCTCGCCGAACCCGTCCTGGACCACCTCGGGATCGGAGACTGGTTCGACGCGCGCCTGTGCTGTACCGAGGAGACGGGCTGGAAGCCCGATCCGGGGCCCGTCCAGTCGGTCATGTCCGATCTTGGCGTCGGCCACAACGGCCACCGAGGCGTGCTCGCGGGCGACGGCGCCTGCGACGTCGGCGCGGCGTGGAACGCCGGCCTCGACGCGATCCACGTCGAACGGGTCGGCCACGAGCGGCGTGGCCAGTGCGTGCTCGGCGACTACCGCGTCCAGTCGTTCGCGGAACTGTACTGAGCGATCGCCGCTCGAGAGCGCCGGCAGCGGAACCGGCCCGAGTCCGTCCCGACGATATTTCAAGGCCAGTACCCTTTTCGATCGACGGCGGACCGTCCGTATGGAACTCGACGGCACGGACCACGCGATCCTCTACCTCCTGCAGGCGGAGAGTCGTGCGGATTTCACCCACGACGAGATCGCCGAGCGGATCGACGTCTCCTCGAGCACCGTCAGCAACCGCATCCAGCGGCTGGAAGACGAGGGGGTCCTCGAGAAGTTCGATCCGGTAATCGACTACGAAAAGGCGGGTGCGCCCCACCACATTTTGTTCGTCTGTACGGCTCCAATCACCGAGCGCAGAGACCTCTGCGAGCGGACGATCGAGCTGTCGAACGTCGTCCACGCTCGCGAACTGCTGACCGGATCGCAGAACCTGCACGTCGAAGTCGTCGGTATGCAGGCCGGAGACGTCGAGTCGACCGCCGAAGAATTGGACGGCCTCGGCCTCGAGATCGAACGCTCCGAGATGCTCAGAACGGAGTACAGCCGCCCCTACGATCACTTCGGCTACGAACTCGTCGACGAACCGGACTCGGGATGAGAACGGCCGATAAATACTTGTGGAGATGGCTCGGAGCAGATTATTCCTTCCTTTTGTGGGCCGCAGCCAGAACCGATCTTTCCTGCTGGCCAGCAGCAACAAGATATACCACTATCCTTATGTATTTCACCGGCCTTACTCGGATAATGGATTCTCAGCCCTCGAACCGAACCGCCGACGATGCACAGGCTCCGGTGTCGGTCCGCGTCGTCGAAGCGGTCGCGGAACGCGAAGGGATCGATCCGCTCGAGCTTTCGCCACCGCTTCACGACGCGATCGATTCGACCGCGCTGGACGGCCTCTTCGAACCGACCCGATCCCAGCAGCGAGATGCCGGTTCCGTTTCGTTCACCTACTGCGGGCACAGCGTTCGCGTCGAGAGCGATGGCCGGGTCGTCCTCGAGACCGAGACCGAAAGGGATTCAGGAGTCCGGTCGGAGACGAATTCACGATGAAGTACTGTCTCGACTGCGACTGGAGTCTGAACGCGACCGACGAACCGTCCCAGCGCGACCGCTCGCAGGCGGCCATCGACCACCACGTCGACACGGGACACACGATCGACTCGAGCGAATCGATCGTCCGTCCGACCGCGCCAGATGTCGCCGGTGAGGTCCTCGTTCGCGATCTGGTTCCCTCGAGCGACTGAGCGGTCGATCGCGCGTCTCGGAGCGACAGTCCCTGACAGCGACCCCGTTACCCGTAGTGTTCCTCGAGGTAGTCGACGATGTCCTCGCTCTCGTAGAGTTGTTCCTCGCGGTCGGTATCGACGAGGAACGGGATCGCATCCTCGCCGCCGAGGTCCGTCATCGCCCGCTGGGCCCACTCGTTGAGCACGTCACCGCCCTCGTGGCCGGGCCGTCGCGGGTTGTGAATCACGTACGAGACGCCGAGGTCCGTCAGTTTCTCGCGGACGTCGCTGCTGTGCGGACAGCTCTCGGCCTGATAGAGTTCGAGCATGAGACTGTCGACCACGCCGCGTCGTGTAAACGTTGGCCGCGCACCGTCCGGCGGCTGCGATTGGTTGCCCATTCACCGTATTCATCCATTCTTACCATTCTATCGACAGGAAAGCTTATGCCGGGATACTCGGGTTATCGGAGCATGGCACGCGATACACCGGTACAGAACCGGACCGCCACGGACGCAACTGACAGTACACTTCCAAATCTCGTAACAATCGTTGGACGAGGCGTCCCCTCGAACTACGAGATCGCCGTCGACGGCGACCTCGAGATGCTCGCCGACGATCCCGTCGCCGAGGGAACCGTCGTCGCCGGCGGCGTCGCCGAGGGCGCGATCGACGTCGGCGTCCAGCGCTTCCGCTTTTCCGGTCAGATGGCGAACGTTCGTCTCGTCGACTGGAACGGCAACGAAGCGCCCGATTCCGCGAGCGTCCCGACGGTCCACGTCGAGTACGGCGCACCGGATCGGTAACACTTCGACACGGCCGACTCCGGGTAGGGGTTTCTGCGGTTCCGTACGACTCGATCGCTCACTCTAGAGCGCCGGCAGTGCGACCGCTACAGAGGAACTGATGGTCTCGAGTCACGACGATTCGAAAATCCGCTCGCTCGCCCGCCGATCGCTCAGTCGTCGTCGGTCGCGCCGATTCCCGAATCGGGGTTCGCAGTGATGGCCGACGGCGGTGCGAGCGGGCCGTCGTCGGCGTCGAACTCCGGATTGAACAGTTGCAGGGCGGTGTGGATGGTACTCCAGTCGTCCTCCGCCGCCGCCTCGCGTAGGCTCTTGGTCGGTGGGGCGAGCAACTGGTTGACCAGCGCGTCGGCCATCGCTTCGACGACCTCGCGTTGCTCCTCGGTAGTTTCCTCGCCGAGGTTCGAGAGCGCGGTCTCGACCTCTCGCTCCTTGATCCGTTCGGCGGACTCGTACATCGCCGCGATCGCCTCGTCGGCGCGGGCCCGTTTGTACTGCTCGGTCAGCAGGTCGAACTCCGCGTCGATCATCGCCTCGACCTCGCGGGCCGCGTCGGCCCGCTGCTCGCGGGTCTCCTCGGTAATCGACTCGAGGTCGTCCAGATCGAAGACCTGAACCGACGGCAGCGCGTCGGCCGCCGGGGACACGTCCCGTGGCTGGCCGAGGTCGACGACCACCTGCTCGGTCTCTGAGTCCCCCGCCTCGTCGGTCTCGCCCTCGAGTTGACGGGGGCCGAGGATCGGGTTCTCGCTTCCGGTCGCCGTGACGACGACATCGGCGCGGCTCGCGACGGTATCGAGCGCCTCGAGCGGCGCGGCCGTGGCGTTCGTCTCGTCCTCGATGTCGCCGACGAGGTGGTCGGCGTGGGCGACGGTCCGGTTGGCGACGACGAGTTCGTCGACCCCGGCGGCCGCGAGGCTGCGCGCAGCGAGTTGTCCCATCTCGCCGGCGCCGACGACCAGCGCGGTCGCCCCCTCGAGGGCGATTTCGGCGGCGGCTCGGCGCGTCGCGGCCGAGCCCAGCGAGACGACGCCCTCGTTGATACCGGTCTCGGTGCGGGCGCGCTCGCCGACGTGGATCGCCTTCGTGACGGCGGCCTCGAGCATCGAGCCGATGCCGCCGGCGTCGCGGGCGTCCTCGTAGGCGGTCCGGACCTGCCCGATGATCTGGTCCTCGCCGAGGATCACCGACTCGAGTCCCGCGGCCACCCGAAGCAGGTGCTGCAGGCTCTCGTCGTGGTCGGTCGTGACGACGGCCTCGTCGTCGACCCCGGCGAACAGTTCCTCGAGGGCGGCCCGACCGATGGCGTGGTCGGGAGCGACGACGTACGCCTCGACTCGGTTACACGTCGAGAGGACGTACGCCTCCTCGATATCGGGAACGGTCAGGAGTTCGTCTACGGCAGCCCCCTGACTGTCGGGACTGGCGACGGCCAGTTGGTCGACGCTACCGCTCTCGTGGGTCACCCGTGCAGCGGTCACGACCCCGGTCGACATCATGGCCGATCACCCCCAGTCGATAGTTCCTCGCCGAGCACGTCCTCAATCACTTGACGGTAGTTAGAAGTACCCGTACGTAAAGCTGTCCAAACATCCGGAGAATTGACGACATCCGTGACGATCTCTCGTCGTCGGCCCGCCGATACGTCCCGCGATTTGAGTTCCTCGCGCAGTCCCCCGCAGGCTCGAGCCATCTCGCCGGCCCCGTCGACCGTCTCCTCGAGTTCCTGTCGCAGGTACTTGCTCAGCGCGGGTGCCGTGCCGCCGGTCGCGACCGCGACGGTAACGGGGTCCTCGCGCACGGTCGCGGGAACGACGACGCTGTCGGACTCGCGCTCGCCCGACCGATCCGCCCGGTTGACGAGCACCCCCCGGTCGCGGGCCGCGTCGGCGACGGCTCGGTTGATCGCCGCGTCGTCCGTCGCGGCGACGACCAGGGCGGGTGCGGTCCGCTCGAGCCACGCCGGAACGTCGTCGGCGGCGGGCCCGGCCCGGATCAGTTCGGCGTCGCCGAAGTCCCGATCGGTAAACGCCGGGCTGACGACGATCACCCGCGCCTCGCGGGCGAACCGGCGGGCCTTCCGGGCCCCGACGGGTCCGCCGCCGAAGATCAGCACCGTCTCGTTCGTGAAATCGTGGAGAAGTGGAATCATTGGAGATACTCTGGCACGTCCGGCGGCGCTACTGCGCTCTGGTGTTCGCGTCGGCTCGCTCTGCCATCCGTATACCGGTCTTCTTCAATATTTGCGTCGAGTGCAAGGTGTCCCAGTCGTCGGGAGTTACGTCCCAATATTCCTCCATCCGTTCCCGAACCTGTTCGACGCGCTGGCGGCTCTCTTCCTCGCTGCGGCCGTGGGTCATCGCGAAGAAGTTGTACGGCCAGACGCCCTCGTGGCGCGGCCGCCGGTAACAGTGGGTGACGAACGGTAAGGCGGCGACCTCCGGGCCGACCTCGGGAACGACATCGTCCGGGACGTTCCAGACCGTCATCCCGTTTTCCGTGTATCCCAGCGCGTAGTGGTTCGGCACGACGCCGATCCGGCGGATCTTCCCCTCGCGTTCGAACCGCGTGATCGTCTCGAGCACCCAGTCGATCTCCTGCCCGATCGCATCGGCGATGTCCGCATACGGCGTTTCGGTCAGGGGGAACCCGTCCTGAATCTCGAGAATGAGGTCCCGTTCCGCTGGCGACAGCGCCGCGGCGTCGGTCGGCGCGACGTCGGGGCCGAGCGCCGAGCAGTCGACGCCGGCGGCCTCGATATCGCCCCCGCCGTCGAGGGGGCCGTCGACGTAGAACTTGGCCTCGACGCGGAACTCCTGTCGCTTGGGTAGGTTGTACGTTGGTTGGCCCGTCTCGTCCTCGATCTCGGCGAGCACCTCCTCGACGCGGTCCTCGTCGGCGACGCTCACGACGAACCAGACGTTCAGGTGCGGATGCTCGCGCTCGTAGTTGTGGGCCACCTCGCGGCGGTCGTTGACCGCCTCGACGATCTCGTCGAACCGATCGTCGGGGGCGTGCATGGCGACCAGCGTCGCCGCGCCGCCGATCTCTTGGGCGTTGACGAGGGCCCCGAACCGCGAGAGCACGCCCCGCTCGTCGAGGTCCCGAATCGTCTCGAGCAGTTCCGTCGCATCGATGTCGACCCCGCGGTCGCGCATGGCCGCCGCGGCGTCCTCGAACGGCCGTTCCACGACGGGAAACCCGCCCTGAAAGGCGTTGACGACCGCCCGTTCGCGCTCGGTGAGGTCGACGTCCGTAGTCATAGGAACTCCTCGGGACTGACGGTGTATAAGCGAATTGGAACCGCACCCGGCGAGAGCTATCTGACTGTCCGATCGGTCGCAGGCTCTCCCGAAAATACCGGCCCGCTCGACCCGTTATAGTCGCTCTTGAACGTCACTGCACACCCGATCGCAGGATAGCGTTGCGATCGGTGTGTAACTCGTTTCAAGAGCGACGATAGTTCACTCGCCCTCGACGCCCATCACATCGAAGCCCAGATCGCGAACGTCCTCGAGGATCGCCTCGTGGTCCGCGCTCGCCTTGTAGTAGATGACGATATCGAAACTGCCCTCCCGCAGCAGTTGCTGGCACTCCCAGACGAACTCCTCGTCCTCGAGGGTCAGACCCTGATGCTGGTTCGAGGAGAAGTCGGGATCGTCGTTGCCCGAGTAGACGTAGCAGTCTTTCGGGTCGTACCCGGAGTGTTCGGCGATGACGTCGCCGACGTCGATCGTCGCCTGCATCATCTTGACGTCTTCCTGCCCGTCGTAATCGGTTCGGACGACCGCCCCGTTGAGGGCGATGTCCCCGGGCTCGAGCAGTGCCTTGGTCCGCCGGTAGAGGTCGTCGTCGATCGCGTCTGGCATTGGCGGCCGTTCGCAGTCCGGACGGATAGCCGTCACGATTCCCCCGTCCGGCGGCCCCGACAAAAGACGGGACCGATTCTCACTGCGGACGGGTCACACGCAAGACACATAGTGTTCAATGACCTTTTGTCGAGTAATGAAGCGGTGGCTCCGTCAGCGCGTCGACACGGCCTACGAGCGGCTGCTCTCTCGGGAGATCTCCGGCGCACCGACGCACGTCGCGGTGATTCAGGACGGGAACCGACGGTACGCCCGCAGTCAGGGCGGCGACGCCCACGAGGGCCACCGTGCAGGAGCCGAAACGACCGAACGGGTCCTCGAGTGGTGTCAGGATATCGGCGTCGAGGAGCTGACGCTGTACACGTTCTCGACGGAGAACTTCGACCGCCCCGACGAGCAAAACGAGGCGCTGTTCGACCTGCTCTGCGAGAAGCTCCACGAGTTCGCGGACGCCGACCGCGTCCACGATAACGGGGTCTGTATCCGCGCGATCGGCGAGACGGACATGCTCCCCGAACGGGTCCAAAACGCTATCGACTACGCCGAACGCCGCACGCGCGACTACGACCGGTTCGTGCTCAATATCGCGCTCGCGTACGGCGGTCGCTCGCGACTGCTCGAGGCCACCCGCGGGGTCGCCGCCGACGTCGAGGCGGGCGACCTCGACCCCGACGCGATCGATATCGAGGACATCGAACGCCGGCTGTACGATCAGCCGATCCGGGACGTGGACCTGATTATTCGCCCCGCCGGCGAGGAGCGGACCTCGAACTTCCTGCCGTGGCACGCCAACGGCAACGAGGCCGCCGTCTTCTTCTGTACGCCCTACTGGCCGGAGTTCTCGAAAGCCGACTTCCTGCGCGGTATCCGGACCTACGAACACCGACAGGAGTCGTGGCGGCGGACCCGCGCCCGGCGCGCGTTGGCCCTGCTCGGAGCCGTCAGCGAGCCCGAACTCTCCGAGGCTCGCTCGATCGTCGACCGGTTTCGCGACTCGCTGCCCTCCTCGGAACGACCCGACGCCGGGGACCTCGAGGCGAACGACTCGAACAGCCGGATCGCGGACTGATCGGGCCGCGGTGTCGGCGTGGTCGCCGTCTCCCACCCCACCCAAAGACCTTTATTTGTCATTCGAACAACGATACGTACGATGTCGGCACCGACCAGCGCCCCAGCCATCGACGTCGAGCGGTTCGTTCGCCTCACGGATGTCCCGCTCGATGAGGCGTACGCGCTCCTCGCGAACCCCCGAACCCGTCTCACGCTCCACGTCCTCTCGGCGTGTGAACCACCGCTCTCGGTCGACAGGCTGACCGACGCCGTCGCCGGTCGAGACGACGCCGACGAACGCGCCGTCCGCCTTTCGCTCAACCACGTCGTCCTCCCGAAACTCGAGGCCCACGATGTCCTCGAGTACGACTGCAACTCGGACACCGTCCGGCTCGACAGGCCGGTCGTCGCCGCCGCTGATCCGGTCGCAGACCTCGCTGGCATTCCCGAATCGAGTTCGAATGACCCGCCGCGTGACTCGGCCGATTAGCGACCGAAGCGCCGCGACCGGTTGCAGTACTCGCGGACCGCCCGCAGGAAGTCCCGCTTGCGGAAGTCCCGCCAGTTCACGTCCGTGAAGTATAGCTCCGAGTAGACCGACTGCCAGATCATGAAATCCGAGAGCCGCTCCGCGCCGGTCTTGATCACCAGATCCGGCTCCGACGGAAAGACGAGGTGGTCCTCGACGCGCTCGTCGTCGATCTCGTCGGGCTCGAGGTCGCCGTCGTCGACGCGCTCGGCGAGGGTCCGGACCGCGCTGGTGAACTCGTGTTTGCCGCCGAGCCCGATCCCGATCCGGATCGGCGCGTCGGCCCGTGCCTTGTCTTCCGGGCCGCGGACGGCGACCGGTCGCGGCGCATCGATCGTCTCGAGTTCGCGCTGCAGGGCCGGCACCGCCGCCGCGTCGAGGACGCTCACGTAGACCGTGATCTGCGAGGCGTACTCGACCGCCCACTCGAAGAAGTCGGTGAGCGTCTCGTAGGCACCCCGCTCTAACAGGTCGCGTTCGGTGATCACGAGCGCGACGTGGTCGGGCGGGTCGGCCTCGTGGCGGCGGATCCGGAGGGCCAGATACCGTTCGTACAGTCCCACGCCAGCGACTTTCACGGCCGGTGGCATACCGGTTACGGGTCGTCGCCACCGATACCCGTGCGGCGAACCACCCCCGTTTCACGCATCTGAGCGGGTGCTACCCGACTCGAGCCGGGTTCACGAAGCTTCAAGTGAACGCCACAGAAAGGGACCGATATCGTGACAGCACCCGTTCGGCGAGCCGGCGTGTTCGCGGCCCTCTGTACCCTCTCGCTCGCGGTTCCGCTCTTCGATCCGCGGGCGGCGGCCGCGCTCGCCGGCGTCGTCCTGCTGGGTGCCTACGTGATCACCGGCGGACCGCTGTTCGACCTCCTCGCGTATCCGGGCGATTACGAGGATTCGCGCCTCTACGGCCTCATCACGTTCGTCCTCGCGGGGGTCGCGCTCGGCCTCATGGCGACCGCGGCGTCGATGCCGGTCGCCGTCTTCGTCGGCACGATACTGCTGGTCGGGTACGGCAACCTCGGCGAGCAACTCGTCCGACTCCGTACCGACGACTCGGTCGTCCGCGTCGCCTGCTTCTGTCTCGCCGCGATCGGGGCCGCCGTCGTCGGGCAGTCCGTCACCTACTCGGTCACCGGTGAGACCGCCGCGTCGGCACTGCCGGTCGTCGTCTTTCTGGCCGCCAGCGGGGCCCTGCTCGCCGCCCTCCTCCGCGACGTCCTGTTGCGGTCCGACGACCCGATCGTCGTCCTCTCGGTCGGCCTCCTACTCTGGCTGCTCGCGGAACTCGAGCCGGCTATCAATGGCGGCGAAATCGTCATTGCGCTCGCGATCACGGTCGCGTTCGGCTACGCCTCCTACGCGCTCGAGACGGCCTCCATCGCGGGGATGCTCACCGGCGTGTTGCTGGGGCTGTTGACGATCGTCCTCGGCGGCTACGGCTGGTTCGCCGTCCTCATCTCCTTTTTCGCCATCGGCGGCCTCTCGACGAAGTTCCGCTACGATCGGAAGGAGGACCTCGGCGTCGCCGAGGACAACAACGGGGCCCGGGGCAGCGGCAACGTCCTCGGCAACGCCGCCGTCGCGCTCGCCGCGGTCCTCGGCTACGCCGCCAGCGACGCCGGCTTCCTGCCCCGCGAGCCCGAACTGTTCCTCTTCGCCTTCGCCGGTTCCATCGCGACCGCGATGAGCGACACCCTCTCGAGCGAGATCGGCAGCGTCTTCGAGACGCCGCGGCTGATCACCACCCTCGAGCCGGTCGATCCCGGGACCGACGGCGGCGTCACGTGGCAGGGCGAACTCGCCGGTATGGTCGGTGCGGCCGTCGTCGCCGGCATCGCCTCCGGGCTCTTTCCCGAGGTCGGACTCCTCGGTGCGGCGGTCATCGCCGTCGCCGGCATCGTCGGGATGACCGTCGACAGCCTGCTCGGCGCGACGCTCGAGGGATCGTTGCTCGGCAATCAGAGCGTGAACTTCCTCGCGACGCTGTCCGGCGCGCTCGTCTGTGCGCTGCTGGTGCTCTCGTTTGCGATGCTCGGCTGAGTACGGGAGCGGGGCGACAAAACTCGAGTTCGAACGGTCGCGACTCAATCGTCAGCGGCGGGAAACGACGGCTCCGAGGAGCAGTCGTCCGCCGTTCCGTCGGACCGCCCGCGTCGCGCATCGGGACCGGGCGGATCGAACTGTTCGTCGGTTCGCGACTGGCCGGCCGCGGCGGTGCCCGTCACCCAGAGCGTCATGAGTGCCCAGACTCCGAGGAGCGCGACCGCAGCCATCGGCGGAGGTGTCATCGTGCGTCGCTCGGTACCGACGGTATATCAACGGCTCGGACCGGTACCGGCGACTGGGAATCGGTCGTCGATCAGTTCCCGTTCGGCGGCCGTTCCGCGACGTCGTCGATCGCGTGGATTCGAACCCCGGTCGGGCGCTTGGTGAACTGGCCGAGCGAGCGCGCGACGATTCGTTCGACGCCGCGGTCGGCGGCCAGATCGAGCAGCCGCTGGTCGAGGACCGTATCGAGCACGACCGTCGTCGGCACCGGCTCGAGCCCCTCGAGCTCGTCGTAGACATCGGCCGCGTCGGCTTCACCGATCGCCTCGCCGTCGGTGTCGAGGAATCGAACGCGACCGGTTTCCGACCGGATGATCGCAGTCGCGTGCCCGTAGACGGTTTCCGGCCCGGTCTCCGCGTCGGCCGCGGATGCGGATTCGGCCCGTGCCCCTGCGCTGGTCTCGTCAGCGTCGCCCGCTCTCGTTTCGTGCCCGTCGGCGGACTGCGCCGCGGTCCCCGTCGGCTCCGCGTCCGTTCGTTCGGTCTTCGCTCTCGCCGGCGTTCCGTCGGCGGCATCGGGATCCGTCGCGGCCTCGCTCGAGTCGGCCACCGCGTCAGTCGCGTCACTCGCTTCACTCGAGGCCGTCGTGGACTCTGTGCGGTCGTCTCGATCACCGTCGGGCTCGTCGGCGACCGCCGGAGACGTGGTCTCGCGTTCCGACGGCCGCGGTGCCGGCGTCGTACTGCCGTCCGTGGCCGCGACCGCCTCCCGGGGTTCGTTCAGTTCCGAGACGGTCTCGTAGGGGACCTTGTTCCGGAGCGCGGCGAACAGTTCGTGGTGATCCAAATCCTCCACCGAGCTGTCGGCGGGGGCGAACGCGACGTAATCGATGTCGCCGACTTGGGAGAGTTCTTCGAGGATCAGATCGCCGCCGCGGTCGCCGTCGAGGAAGGCCGTGACGGTGCGGTGGCGGGTGAGTTCGGCCACCGCGTCGGGGACGTTCGTTCCCTCGACGGCGATGGCGTTTTTGATGCCGTACTTCAGCAGCGTGAGCACGTCGGACCGGCCCTCGACGACGATGATGGCGTCGCTGTCCGTGACGCGGGGTCCCGCGGGCAGGCCCTCGTACTCGGTGATGTCCTCGACGCGGACCTGTTGGCGGACCTCCGCGAGGATCTCGTCGGAGGACATGATCGTGTCGTCGAACCCCGTCCGGAGGAGTTCCTTCGCGCGGTCGACGACTTCCTTGCGTTTGGCCGCTCGGACGTCCTCGATCTCGTCGACCTCGAGGTCGGCCCGACAGGGACCGACCCGGGTGATCGTCTCGAGGGAGGCGGCGAGGGTCGCCGTTTCGACTTTATCGAGGCTGGTCGCGATCGTGACGTGGCCGTGGGACTGGCCACCAGTGCTTGCGATTTCGACGTCTATGCGGCCGACTTTGCCGGACTGGCGGAGGTCGCGGAGATCGAGGTCGTCGCCGAGCAGGCCTTCGGTCTGACCGAAGATCGCACCGACGACATCGCTCCGCTCGACGATCCCGTCAGCCGTGACGGAGGCGTGAATGAGGTATTTCGACGTGTCTTCCATTGGAGATCTGTCCCCGGGAGGGGCGGTGACGCGGAGAGCGTACAGAGACCGATTTATATAGGATTTCGTTCGTGAGGGGCAAATAGCTGTTGACCTCCGCAGGAGTTGGTCGGCCGCGGCGTCCGCTGCCAGCAAACCTCGAGAGGCCGGGGCGCCGCGACGAGCGAGTGCCCGCTCTCGTGACAACAGAAAAGCGCCATACACACCCCGGCCGATTCGGTCGGCCACTGCGAATCGAACCGCCGCTCGAGGTCAATACGACGGCCGGTACCAGTACCAGTACGCCGTGATCGCGAGCAGGACGACTAGCCCGCCGAGGAAGAAGAGCAGCCCCGGGGGGACGGAGCCGAATACCGTATCGATCGCCTCCGCGCCCCCGTCGGTCGCGTTCTGGAGCGTCTCGTTGTCGGCGTCGAATCCGGGATCTGCGCCCCCGCCGCCGGCGTCGCCGTTGCTGGCGCTTTCGGACCCGTTCTGATCGGACGTACCGACGTCCGCGGCGCTGAGACCGTCGCCTTCGTCCGTCGCTCCGGCATTAGCATCGCCCCCATCCGTCGTCTCGGTACCAGCGTCACCCGCCGTCTCGTCGGTCGTCCTCTCACCGCTCGAGTCGTCGGTCGTCCCGGCCGGCTGTGTCCCCCCGCCCGCCGTCGACCCCGTTCCGGACGGAGCGAGCCACTGGGTCATCGCGTACTGAACCAGTAGACTGCCGCCCGCCAGCGCGCCGACGCCGCCGATAAACCGGGACAGCGCCTCCTTCAACTGCGTCGCCCGCGACTCGTCGCTCGTCACGATCAGCGGCCCGTCGGTCGTCGCGTAGACGCTCATCTCGTTGCCGCGCGAGGAGTACCACGTGTCGACGACCTCGACGAGCCCCGCGTCCTTGAGGTTCTCGAGGTGGTAGCGGACGTTCTGAATCGAGGAATCGACCGCGTCGGCGATGTCGCTAGGGGTGCCGGGTTCGTCGTCGAGTCGGGAGTAGATCCGTCGGGCCGTCGTCGAGGAGAGCGCGCCGAACACCGCGTCGGCGTCCTCGCCCTCGAGGTCGACGACGCGCGGTTGGCCCTCTTCGGCGGCCGTATCGGAGCGAAAGGGGAAGAGACGGGCCATACGAGGTTCGCTTCCTATTCGATGACAAACACATATACTCTTTTTCCTCGGTGAAAGAGCGATTTCAGCTACCGAAAACCGCACCACGAAGCCGGGGGCGGTAGTTCGATGAATATATCTCTTCGATAGCGTTGTTCGAACAGTAAAGGTTACCCATGTCGGGACAAACCGTCGCACATGCGACGGACCGAACTGGGGGGCTGGATTGCCGTCGGAATCGTCCTCGCCGCGCTCGCGATTCCGTGGTTCCTGTGGGGATCGGCGACCGTCGTCGCCGGCTTGCCGATATGGCTCTGGTGGCACATTGGCTGGATGGTGCTCGCGTCGGCCGTCTTCTGGGTATTCACCCAGCGCGCGTGGGGAATCGGCATCGAAACCGGTGGACGCGATACCGACTCGCTCGACGGGAACAGGACCCGAACTGAGCGCGCTCGAGACGGCCGACCCGGAGGTGACTCGCCGTGAACGCGGTCACGCTTCAGCTCTCGATTATCGTGGGCTACCTGTTGATCGCCCTCGCTGTCGGGCTGGTCGCCTACCGGCTGACCGACCGCACCGCCGAGGACTTCTACCTCGCGAGTCGAACGCTCGGGACGGTCGTCCTGCTGTTTACTACCTTCGCGACGCTCCTGTCGGCGTTTACCTTCTTCGCCGGGCCGAACATCGCCTACGCGCAGGGTCCCGAGTGGGTGCTCGTCATGGGCCTGATGGACGGGATCATCTTCGCGATTCTCTGGTACGTCGTCGGCTACAAGCAGTGGCTGCTCGGCCGGCAGTTCGGCTACGTCACCCTCGGCGAAATGCTGGGCGACCGCTTCGGCTCCGGGTGGCTCCGCGGCCTCGTCGCCGGTGTCAGCCTGCTGTGGCTTTTCCCCTACGTCATGCTCCAGCAGGTCGGGGCCGGCACCGCGCTCGAGGCCCTAACGGACGGCGCTGTTCCGTACGCCGCCGGCGCGGGACTGATCACCGCGTTCATGATCCTCTACGTCGTCGTCGCCGGGATGCGCGGGATCGCGTGGACCGACACGCTGCAGGGGGCGTTCATGCTCGTCACGACGTGGGTCGCCCTGCTGTGGGTGCTCGCGGCCGTCGGCGGTCCCGGGGCTGCGACGGACGCGCTCGCGTCGAACCCCGAAACCGGCGGCTTCCTCTCGCTGGGGAGCGACTACTACACGGTCCCGTGGATGCTCTCGACGGCGATCACGATCGGCTTCGGCGTCGCGATGTTCCCGCAGGTCAACCAGCGGTTCTTCGCCGCGGGCTCGAAAACCGTGTTCAAGCGCTCGTTCGCCCTCTGGCCGATCCTCTGTGTCCTGCTGTTCGTCCCCTCGTTCATGCTCGGCGCGTGGGCCGCCGGCCTCAAGGTCGCGGTTCCCGAGGGTGCGAACGTCCTGCCGCTGGTCCTCGCTGAGTACACGCCGACCTGGTTCGCCGCGCTCGTCATCGCCGGCGCGATGGCCGCGATGATGTCCTCCTCGGACTCGATGCTGCTCTCGGGCTCGTCGTACTTCACGCGGGACCTCTTCCGGCCGATCGCCGCGTTCTTCGGCGTCCGACTCTCCGAACGCCAGGAGGATCTGATCGCCCGCGGCGGCGTCGTGGTCTTCGCGAGCGCGGCGTTTCTCGCCAGCTTGGGTCGGCCCGCGACGCTGTTCGAACTCGGCGACGCGGCCTTTAGCGGCTTCGCCCAACTCGCGTTGCCGGTCTTGCTCGCGCTCTACTGGCGACGCATCACGCGAGCCGGCATCACCGCCGGCGTGGTGGCGAGTCAGGCCTTCTACGTCTCGAGTCTCTTCCTCAGCGTCGTTCCCGGTTCCTACGGGGGCTGGTCGGCCGGTCTCGTCGGGATGGGGCTCGGCCTCGTCGTCACCGTCGTCGCCTCCCTGCTGACCTCGCCGGCGGCCGCCGAACGGCGTGCGATCTACTTCGATCGGCTGGGCGCGGACTGAGACGGATCGCTGTACCGATTTCCCGGCACAACCCCGACCGCTCTGGGGTTGGGGTTGTGCCGGCAACGACTTCTCGCAGCCCGGATGACGCTGTCGCAACCGCCACGCCGAAAGGCCCCGGCCGCGTACGCACCGTCGATGGCCATCGATCTGCCGCCAGCGGTCGCCGACGCGTGGGACCGTCTCGGAGCCCGAACCGATCAAACCAGCATCTCGCTCGCGACGGTGACCGCCGAGACGACGATCTTCGAACACCGATCGACCGCCGACGCGCTCGAGTCGCTCCGGAGCGGCGGCGACATCCCGGCGCGGTCGCTGTTCACCGTCGATCTCAGCGTGTCGCCGTCGCTGTCTACCATCGGCCTCGACGCCGCCGACGCGCTCGAGACGGCTGCGCCGAAGGTCCGCGACCAGTTCGTCGAGACGCTCGAGGACGACGACATCGCGGTCGGCGGGGAACGAACGAGCGAGTACATCGATCGGCCGGACGGGGCGGTCGGGCACCTCACCGTGCTCGAGGCTGCGTATCCGATCAACGCCGAGAACGCGGCCGACGGCGACAGCGGTGACGGCGCACCCGACGGGAGCGCGACGATCGACGCCGAAGCGCACGTCGCCGTCTGGCCCGCCGCCGACGCGTACGTGATGGCCGGTGGCGTGTTGCCGCTCGAGGCACCCGACGGCGCGGACCTGCTCGGGGCCGCCCTCGACGTCGATCCGGCCCGCGACCGGGAGGCGATCGTCGACCTGTTCCGGGGGCTCGACCTCGAGGCCGCGGACGACAGTGCGACCGAGGAGTGACGGGGTCGGATTCGAACCGGACATCGGAATGTCGAAATAATTAATGGAGCGGCCGTGTACCACCACGTATGGGATACTATAGTGGCCCGGACTACTCGCGGCTCGCGAAGCGGGGGTTCTTCCTCGGACTCACCCTTTTCGTCATCGGCGCGGGCAGCGAGTTGGTCGGACACGCGTTCTTCGGATCGCTCCCCCAGTGGGAGAACACGCTGTTTTACGCGCTGACGATGATCGGCTTCGCCATCGGCTTCGCCTCGCCGTTCGTCTTCGGCATCATCATGCCGCTGACCGAGTAGCCGGCCGACGACTCGGAGGTTTTGTAACCGCCCCGCCTAACTGTCGACCATGCAAACCCACATCGTTCCGGTCGGCTTCGATTACGACCGGCTGATCGCGCCGCTCGTGCGCGATCAGATCGACGTCGACAGCGTCATCTTGCTCGAGGGGGCCGTCGGAAGCGAGGCCAACGTGGAGTACTCTCGCCACCTCTCAAAGAAACTCGAGACGGACTTCGAGAACCTGCTGGGGGCCGAGACCGAGCGGTTCGTCCTCGAGGACGTCTACGACTACGACGACGCCTTCGAGCAGGCCTACGAACTCATTACCGCGGAACTCGACTCCGGCAACGAGGTCTGGGTCAACGTCGCCGCGATGCCCCGAACCGTAAGTTTCGCATTCGCCAACGCCGCCCACTCCCTGATGGTCGAGCGCCAGGAGGACCGCGAGGGGATCCACACCTACTACACCGCCCCCGAGAAGTACCTCGAGACCGAACTCGCCGAGGAACTCAGGGAGCAGATCGCGCTGCTCGAGGATCTCCGGGAGACGGAGGAGGGGATCGAGAACGACCGGGTCGGGACCCGTCTCGAGAGCGCCCGCGACCTCCTCTCGGAGTTCGACGAGCGCGGGACGACCATCGGCGCGAAGGAGATCGACGGCAAGCACATCGTCGAGCTGCCGGTCGCCTCCTTCTCGAACGTCAAGCCCTTCGAGGAACTCATCCTCTACAAACTCGGCGAGGACGGCGAGTTCGACTCCGTTTCCGAACTCGCGGAGTCGCTGGCCCGCGAACTGAACGAGGAGTACACCGACAGCTTCCGGTCGAAGGTCATCTACAACGTCGATCGGCTGGGTCCGGGCGGCAAGGGCTACATCGAGCGCGAGGAACACGGCAAGTCCTATCGAACTCGCCTGTCGCGGATCGGCGAGCTGTGGGTACGGGCCCACTCCAACGACGAGTCGGAGTCCACGGACCAGCCGTGACCGCGGGTCGTCCGTCGCTCGACTCGGCCGATCGGTCCGCGCGCGGTTCTCCTTCCAGTCCGACACTCTCTCGAGCGAGCGGAAGCCCTGCGCGGTCGGACGACCCGCGTCGAATGGCCGGAACGCGCTGCGATCAGACGTCGTCCAGCAGGTCGTACAGCGCGCGCTCGGTGTCGATCGTCAGGAGGTGGGAGCGGTACTCGGCGGTCGCCTGCACGTCCGAAACGAACGCCTCGTCGTCGACCGTGGTTCCGGCCTCGGCCGCCGCCGCGGTGATCGTCTCCTCGGAAACCGCCGCTCCCTCGAGTTCGTCCTCGACGGCCGGCAGTCTCGTCGGCGTCGTCGTCGCGCCGGTGACGGCGACCCGAGCCCCCTCGATCGCCTCGCCGTCGGTGCGGAGCCAGACGCCGACGCCGACCATCGCGTAGCCCGAGAGCGGATCGCGACGCTTGCGGTAGGCGCTCACGGCGTCGTCGTCGGTCGGGAGCCGAACGGCAGTGACGATCTCGTCGTCGTCGACCGCCGTCTCGAACGGCCCTTCGAAGAGATCGGTCGCGTCGATCGTCCGCTCGCCGTCCGCCCCGCGCACCTCGAGCGCCCCGTCGAGCGCGAGCAGGGCGGCCGGCGGGTCCGAGCGCGCGTCGCCGTGGGCGAGGTTGCCGCCGATCGTGCCGCCGTTTCGGACCTGCGGGTCGCCCAACTCGGCCGCGGCGTCGGCGAGCGCGGCCGCGTGCTGCCGGACGGGTTCGGACTCGGCGATCTCGGCGTGTGTGGCGAGCGCGCCGACCGAGACGGCGGTTCCGTCGTCCGCCGCTTCGATCGCATCGAGCCCGCTCAGTTGGCCGATATCGACGAGCGCCGGCGGCGATTCGTCTCCCGTCTTCATCCGCGGCAACAGCCCGTGCGCGCCGGCGACCAGTTCGGCCCCGTCGTGGTCGCCGAGTAACTCGAGGGCGTCGTCGACGCTGTCCGCTCGGTAGTAGTCGAAATCGTTCACGTACATCAGCGATCGCCCTCCGTGGCTCGCCAGACCGATTCCGGCGTGATCGGCATGTCGAGGTGGTCGACGCCGAACGGCTCGAGCGCGTCCGCGACGGCCGACACGATGGTCGGCGTCGCCGCGATCGTCGCCGACTCGCCGACGCCCTTCACGCCGAGGGGGTTGTGCGGGCTCGGCGTCACCGTGCTGTCCGTTTCGAAATCGGGCAACTGCGTCGAGTGGGGGACGGCGTACTCGTCCATCCGACGGGTTTGGAGATGCCCGTCGTCGTCGTACGCTGCGCCCTCGTAGAGCGCGGCACCGATCCCCTGCGCGATCCCCCCGTGGACCTGTCCCTCGACGATCATCGGGTTGATGATCTCCCCGCAGTCGTCGACCGCGACGTAGCGTCGGATCTCGATATCGCCCGTTTCGGGATCGACCTCGATGACTGCGACGTGGGTCCCGAAGGGGTAGGTGAAGTTCTCCGGATCGTAGAAGTTGGTCTCCTCGAGGCCGGGGTCCATTCCCTCGGGCAAGTCGTGTCCGAGATACGCCTCGTGAGCGATCGTCTGGATGTGGAGCGACCGATCCGGTGCGCCGGCGACGCGGAACTCGCCGTCCTCGAACTCGATGTCGTCGACGCTCGCCTCGAGTTGATGGGCGGCGATCCGACGGGCCTTCTCGCGGACCTCGCGGGCGCCCCGGGCGATGGAGCCGCCGCCGACCGACGCGCTCCGGCTGCCGTAGGTCCCCATTCCCTGCGGGATCCGATCGGTGTCCCCCTCGACGACGTCGACGTCGTCGACGGAGACGCCGAGTTCCTCGGCGGCGATCTGGGCGTACGTCGTTCGATGGCCCTGCCCCTGATCCGCCGTCCCCGCGAGGACCGTCACCGATCCCGTCGAGTCGAACCGGACGATCGAACTCTCCCAGCCGCCGGCCTGCGCGCCGAGATCCCCCGCGAGTCCGGACGGCGAGAGCCCCGCGGATTCGACGAAGTTGCCGATGCCGATGCCGATGTATCGGTCCTCGTCTCGAAGCTCGCGCTGGCGCTCGCGCAAGTCGTCGTAGTCGACGTGCTCGAGCGCCAGATCCATCGCGCGTTCGTACTCGCCGCTGTCGTAGACCAGCGCCGCGGCGGACTCGTAGGGGAACTCGTCGGGCTGGACGAGGTTCCGCCGCCGCAGTTCGGCCGGGTCCATCTCGAGTTCCCGGGCCGCGGCGTCGACGAGTCGCTCGATCACGTAGATCCCCTCGGCTCGACCCGCACCGCGATAGGCGTCGACGGGCGTCGTGTTCGTGAACGCACCGACGACGCGGCAGTGGATCGCCGGAATCGCGTACTGGCCCGAGAGGACGGTCGCGTAGAGGTAGGACGGCGTCGCGGTCCCGAACTGCGAGAGCTGCGCGCCGAGCCCGGCGTGGGTTTCGACTCGAACCCCGCGGATCGTCCCGTCGTCGTCGAGCGCGATCTCGCCGGTCGTCGCGTGGTCTCGCCCGTGGCAGTCGGTCAGATAGCTCTCCGAGCGCGTCGCCTGCCACTTCACCGGCCGGCCGAGTTGCATCGAGCACCAGGCCGTCACGGCCTCGTCCGGGTAGTGGTAGATCTTGCTGCCGAAGCCGCCGCCGACCTCGGGAGCGATCACCTGAATCTTGTTCTCCGGAAGGCCCAGCGTCCCCGCCGAGAGCAGCATTCGATGGAGATGCGGGTTCTGACTCGTCATCCATAGGCGTAACTTCCCCGTCGCGTCCTCCCAGTCGGCGAGGGCGGCTCGCGGCTCCATCGCGTTCGGAATGATGCGCGGCTGTCGGAGGTCGACGGTCGCGACCCGATCGGCGTCGGCGAACGCTTCGTCGGTGGCCTCCTCCTCGCCCAGTTCGAAGTCGAAGGCCACGTTGTCCGCGGCCTCCTCGTGAACCGGCGGCACGTCGCGCTCGACCGCCTCGACCGGATCGGTCACGTGCTCGAGCGGTTCGTACTCGACCGCGATCCGCTCGAGCGCGTCGTGGGCGACGTGTGGCGTCTCCGCGACGACGGCGGCGACGGCGGTCCCCTCGTGGCGAACCTTGTCCGTGGCGAGCATGCGATACTGCGGCTGCACGAGGCCGGGGAGGTCCCACGCGGTCGGAATCGTGTTCGGAACGCCGCTTTCGACGACGTCCTCGCCCGTGTACACCGCGACGACGCCGTCCATCGCGGCCGCGTCGCTGGTGTCTATCCGCTCGATTCTCGCGTGGGCGTGATCGGACCGGCGGATAGCTAGATGCGTCGTTCCGCGCAGGGAGATGTCGTCGGTGTAGTCCCCGGACCCGGTCAGCAGCGGAACGTCCTCGCCGCGTTCGATGGCGGAGCCGAAGGCGCCACCGCTGTCGGCGCCGGACTCACCGGTCGAATCGGCGTCGCTCATCGGTGCTCACCCGACTGTTCGGCCGCGGCCTCGATCGCGTCGACGATGTTCTGGTAGCCGGTACACCGACAGAGGTTGCCCTCGATCGCCTCTCGAATTTCCTCGCGAGACGGGTCGTCGGCCTCCCGCAGGAACGTGTCGGCGCTCATGAGCATCCCCGGCGTACAGTAGCCACACTGGAGCCCGTGCTGTTCCTGAAACTGCTTCTGCAGGGCCGAGAGATCGCCGTCGTCGGCGAGTCCTTCGACGGTCTCGATCTCCGAGCCGTCGGCCTGCACGGCCAAGCGAGTACAGGACTTGATCGTCTCGCCGTTCTCTCTGACGGTACAGGCGCCACACCGCCCCGTCTCACAGCCGACGTTCGCCCCGGTATACCCGAGTTCCTCTCGAAGCGCCGTCACGAGCAACGTCCGCGGTCGGACGGTCAGGTCGTGCTGTTCTCCGTTCACTGTTACCGATATACCGTGTGTCGTCATTCATTTTCCTCCGGTTAGTAGCGTTACTCGAGTCAGTGGACTGTTCACGATACCCGTGATACAATCCCACACGACCTAGTCACCACATTACGGTAAATAGGTTCGCAACGGAATTCCGCCGCTGACCCGTACTGGTCCACGGGTGACGCCTCTCCGTCGCCGATTTCCGACCCGAGTTTTCGAGGCGGGTTTCCCGTCATTCGGACGCGGATGCCGTCAGTCCGGGTCATCGGACGGCTCGTCGATATCGCGGACGAGACCCGGGCCGCCGATCGCGACGAGTGCCGCGCGAGGAATCGTGACCGGCCGCCAGTGCCCGCTGTGAGTGCGACCCCGGCACCGATATCTCGGCCTGCTCGTTCGACCGACCGTTCGCCTCGGTGACTATTTCTCGAGGAAGATTTACCGTCTGGAACACCGTGGAACGAGACGAACTCCCAATGGATCTGCGAACCAATGACTATCGATGGCTCGGAGCGGACCGATGCCTGTTCACCGCGAGCGCGCATGACTGAGCCGACCGCCACCCCGTTCGCGGAGTATACCGAGGCGGATCTCAGACGGGTCTTCGACCGAACGGGGTACGTCGCCGAGGACGACATCCTGATCCCGGTGTTGCTCGCGCTCCGGCTCGGGAAGCCGCTGCTCATCGAGGGCGAACCCGGGAGCGGGAAGACGGAGTTAGGAAAGGTGCTCGCGGACGGGCTCGAGACCGACCTCGTTCGGTTACAGTGCTACGAGGGGTTGGCGGCCGAGAACACGCTCTACGAGTGGAACTACACGAAACAGCTGCTCTCGGTGCAGGCCGGTGAGCGCGGGGTCACCGACGACGGTTCGGTGTTCGACGAGGAGTATCTGCTCGAGCGGCCCCTGCTCCGGGCGCTCTCGGGCGACCGCGACCGCCCCGCCGTCCTCCTCATCGACGAAGTGGACCGCGCCGATCGGGAGTTCGAGGCGCTGTTGCTCGAGTTCCTCTCCGATTTCCAGGTCTCGGTACCGGAACTGGGGACGATCGAGGCGTCGGTTCCCCCGATCGTCCTGCTCACGTCGAACCGAACGCGCGGCCTCAGCGACGCGCTCAAGCGGCGCTGTCTGTACCTCCACGTGGAACCGCCGTCGTTCGAAAAGGAACGAGAGATCGTCCAGCGGAAAGTGCCGGAGCTGGACGGCGCGACCGCCGCGGAGATCTGTGGCGTCGTCCAGCGGCTCCGCGAGGAGCCCCTGCTGAAACGGCCGGGGATCGCGGAGACGTTGGACTGGTCTCGCGCGCTCCTCGAGCTTCGATCCGCGAGCGAGGACGGGAATAGCGAATCCGCGGCGTCGCTTTCGCCGCCGCTGATCGATCGGACCCTGTCGTGTCTGTTGAAGGAGGTCGAAGACGCGTCCCGTATCGACGACGAGCTCCTCGAGACCCTCGCCCGGGCGGCCCGCGACGCTCGGGAGCGGACGGAGGCGCAGTGACCGATCCCCCCGAGTCCGCCGGTCTCGAGATCGTCCGGGACCACGTCGTAGACGAGGTAGTGAGGCTCGCCGACGCGCTCCGGGCCGAGGGCGCGACCGTCCCGCCGACGGCGAGCGTGACGGCCGTTCGAGCCCTCGCAGCGCTCACCGAGTACGACGAGCCGACGGTCCGTGTCGCCCTTCGGGCGGCGCTGATCTCTCGACGGCCGGACATCGCCGCGTTCGAACGCTGCTTTCCGGCCTTCTGGGCCAGACTCACCGGCGAGGGGACCGCCGAATCGCCTCCGGCCCGCGACGGTGCGACGCAGCCCTTCGCGGTGCCACGGGGCGGTGCCTCGAGTCGGGACGGGGGTGGCGATACCGCGGACTCGCTCGAGCGGACCGAACGCGCCCGGTCGTCCGTGACGGAATCGAACGCGTCCGTCGGCGGAGACGACGAACCCGACACCGAAACGGACCGAAGGCACGGGTTCCACGCGCTGTCCACGCGGACCGGTCGCTCGGAACCGCTCGCCGTCGACGCCGTCACGGCGACGGCCGCGGACGTTCGGGACCCGCTCGATCGGATCGGTCGCGTACTGGGACGGAAACGGGGGCGACGCTTCACGGATGCGCCGACGGGCTCCGAACTGAACGTCCGCCGGACGCTGCGCCGGAGCTTCGGGACCGGCGGAACAGTTCTCGACGTCGAGCGATACGACTACGATCGAACGGCGGTGAACGCCGTCGTCCTCGTCGACGTGAGCCGTTCGGTCCTCGACAGCGTCGATCGCGGGTTTCTGCTGGGCGTCCTTCGGCAGCTGCACGCCGACTGGCGATCGGTCCGCATCTTCTTCTTCGATACCAGCCTGCGAGAGGTCACGGCGCAGTTCGACGAACCGTCGTCCGAACGCGCGATCGCGGCCCTCGAGCGGGCCGAGACCGAGTGGGGCGGTGGCACCAAGATCGGGCACGCGCTCTCGACGCTTCGGAACGACTACCCCGAGGTCGTCGACCGAGAGACGGCCGTGTTCGTGATCAGTGACGGCCTCGAGGTCGGCGAACTCGATCGGCTCGAACGGGGGATGAACTGGCTCTCGGCGCGAGCGGACGCGGTCCTCTGGCTCAATCCCTTGGCGGCCGACGCCGAATACGAGCCCGCCTGCCGCGGCATGGCGGTCGCCGCTCCGTTCGTCGACGGACTGTTCGGGTTCGCCCGGCCGACGGACCTCGAGGAGATCGCCAGACAGCTCTCGCTTCGCGGCGTTCACGGTCGGATCGGCTACGAGTACGACGGGCGCGGCGACGCGAACGCGGACCGGCCGTCCTGACCACGAGAAAGTATAATTATACGAGCGGCCAAGTCATGGTATGACTTCGCAAGACTGGAGCGTGCCCGAGACGGAAGTCCTCGGCGCGATCCGCGAGGCGTGTACGTCGGATCGGCGAGCGGTTCTCGCGACGATCGTCCGCGTGGAGGGAAGCGCGTACCGCCGGCCGGGGACGAAAATGCTGATCGACGGCGACGGGGACGGCGTCGGGAGCCTCACCGCGGGCTGCCTCGAGGACGAAGTTCGCTCGCTCGCGGCGTCCGTCCTCGAGTCCGGGCGGCCTCGGCTCGAGCGATTCGACTTGAGCGGAGACGACGACGTGTGGGGACTCGGTATCGGCTGTAATGGCGTGATCGATATCCTCCTCGAACCGCTCACCGACACACTCGAACCACCGCTGAGCGTAGTCGACGACGGCGGTGACTGTACGGTCGTCACGGTCCTCGAGAGCGAGGACGCGGCGTTCGCCCGCGGCGATCGTGCGTACTACCACGCCGACGCCGGCGAGTTCCGTGAGCTATCCGGGACCTGGCCCGACGACGTGACGGCCCGGCTCGAGGAGTCCGCATCGGCGCTCGCGCCGGCCGGCACCGCGGAGACGGTCACGATCGACAGGGGCGGTTCGGCGGTGACGCTCTTTCTCGACGGAATCGCCGCGCCGCCGGAGCTCGTGGTCTTCGGGTCGGGACACGACGTCGCCCCGGTCGTCCGGTTGGCGACGCTGGCCGACTTTCGGGTGATCGTCGTCGGCTTCCGCGGGGCCGTCGCGACGAGCGACCGGTTCCCCGCCGCGGATCGCACCGTCTCGACGGCGCCCGCACGCATCCGCGAGACGCTCGAGTTGGACGAGCGGACGTACGCCGTCGTCATGAGTCACAACTTCGTGGACGATCGGCTCGCCCTCGACGAACTCGTGCGGTCGCCGGTCCCCTACGTCGGTCTGATGGGACCGAGCAAGCGCTTCGAGGAAATGCTCGAGGCGTTCGCCGAGGAGGACCGAACGTTCACGGAGGCGGAACTCGCGTCCGTCTACACGCCGATCGGACTGGATCTGGGGAGCGAGACACCGCATCAGATCGCGATGAGCATCGTCTCCGAGGCCCTCGCCGTCCACAACGACCGCTCGCCGGCCCATCTCAGGGACCGGGACGGCGCGCTCCACGACCGAGCCGATATCGAACTCGACGACCCGCCACAGCAGTGACCGACGCCCGCGAGGCCGCCGTCGGGTCGCCGCGATCGGTGCCGTCGCGGCGGCGGGTGTGTGGCTTCGTGTGCTTTCCGACAGTCTGGTCCTCGTCCCGCGCGTGAGTACCCGTCTACGGCCCGGTCGCGGTCGCTGAGACGCGAAACACCTAACCCGGTCGCCGCTCGATAACGAACACATGGCGACGCCCGTCACGGCTGCGTTCGGTTCGTTCGACGGTCCGCGCGCCGGCGTTTTCGTAGGGGCGCACTAGCCCCGCGTTCACCACCCCGTTTCGACGGATGTATTGTCGCCGACCGGTATTCACCGAGCAACGGACCACTCTATGGACGACAGTCAACCGCACTTCCGGCGATCGACGCACCGACCACGCCCGCGACGGGCGGTGAGACCATGAGCACGGATACGCCCGAACACGTCGACGACGAGCCCAGCCTCGAGGGGGGCTACGATCCCGACGCCGTCGAATCGCGCTGGCAGCAGCGCTGGATCGACGAGGACGTTTACGCCTACGAGGGCGACGAAAAGCGGGATCCGAACACCGTCTACTCGATCGACACGCCGCCGCCGACGGTCTCGGGCAGCCTGCACATGGGCCACCTCTACGGCTCGACCCTGCAGGACTTCGCCGCGCGATTCCAGCGGATGCACGACGGCGACGTGCTCTTTCCCTTCGGCTACGACGACAACGGGATCGCCAGCGAGCGCCTGACCGAGTCGGAACTGGACATCCGCCATCAGGACTACGAGCGCCGGGAGTTCCAGGAACTCTGCCGCGAGGTCTGTCAGGAGTACGAGGACGACTTCACCCGCAAGATGCAGAACCTCGGAACCTCGATCGACTGGAACAACACGTACAAGACGATCGAACCCCGCGTCCAGCGGATCTCCCAGCTCTCCTTCCTCGACCTCCACGAGAAGGGCCGGGAGTATCGGAAGAAAGCGCCCGCGATCTGGTGTCCCGACTGCGAGACGGCCATCTCGCAGGTCGAGATGGAGGACGACGAGCGCGGCTCGCACTTCAACGACATCGCGTTCGAACTCGCAAGCGACGGCACGGACCGCGACGAGTTCGTCATCTCGACGACGCGACCGGAACTCATCCCGGCCTGCGTCTCCGTCTTCGTCCACCCGGACGACGAGGAGAATCAGGACCTCGTCGGCGAGACCGCTCGGATTCCGATCTTCGGCCACGAGGTGTCGATCATCGAGGACGAGCGCGTCGACATGGAGAAGGGCAGCGGCGTCGTGATGTGCTGTACCTTCGGCGACCAGAACGACATCGAGTGGTATCAGGCCCACGACCTCCCGCTTCGCGTGGCCATCGACGAGTCCGCGACGATGACCGACCTCGCCGGTCCCTACGAGGGCATGTCCACCGAGGAGGCCCGCGAGGCAATCGTCGAGGACTTAGACGACGAGGGCTACCTGCGCGACCGCTGGGAAATCTCCCACGCCGTGCAGGTCCACGAACGCTGCGAGACGCCCGTCGAGTACCGCGTCTCCAAGCAGTGGTACGTCGAAATCCTCGATCACAAGGAAGAGTACCTCGAGGCCGGCCGGGAGATGGACTGGTACCCCGAGAAGATGTTCACCCGCTACGAGCACTGGATCGAGGGCCTCGAGTGGGACTGGCTGATCTCGCGCCAGCGCGACTCGGGTATTCCGTTCCCGGTCTGGTACTGCGGGGACTGTGATCACCCGATCATGGCCGACCGTGAGGACCTGCCGGTCGATCCGCTCTCGGACGAGCCCCCCGTCGATCACTGTCCGGAGTGCGGTCACGACGAGTTCGAGGCCGAAGAGGACGTCTTCGACACGTGGGCGACCTCCTCGCTGACCCCGCTGATCAACGCCGGCTGGGACTGGGACGCCGAGAGCGAGGCGTTCACGATGGACAACCCCGAACTCTACCCGTTCGATCTGCGCCCGCAGGGCCACGACATCATCTCGTTCTGGCTGTTTCACACCATCGTCAAGTGCTACGAGCACACCGGCGAGGTGCCCTTCGACGCGACGATGATCAACGGCCACGTGTTAGACGAGAACCGCGAGAAGATGTCCAAATCGCGGGGGAACGTCGTCGCACCCGACGAGGTGCTCGCGGACTACCCCGTCGACGCCGTCCGGTTCTGGGCCGCGAGCGCCGCGGTCGGCGACGACTTCCCGTATCAGGAGAAGGACCTCCGGGCCGGCGAGAAGCTCCTGCGCAAGCTCTGGAACGCCTCGAAACTCGTCGACACGCTCGCGCCCGCCGATCCCGACGAGCCCGCCGACCTCGAGGCGATCGACCGCTGGCTCCTCGCCGAGCTAGACGACGCCGTCGCGGACCTCACCGCCCACCTCGAGGACTACGAGTTCGCGAAGGCCCGCGACCGGCTGCGGACCTTCTTCTGGAACACGTTCTGTGACGACTACCTCGAGATCGCCAAGACCCGAGAGGACAACCCCTCGACGCAGTACGCGCTGCGGACCGCCCACCGCACGTTCCTCGAGCTGTGGGCACCGTTCCTGCCCCACGCGACGGAGGAGATCTGGCAGGCCGTCTACGCGGATCCCGATGGGGACCTCGAGAGCATCCACACCCGCGACTGGCCCGCCCCGCAGGGCTACGACGCGGACCTCGAGGCCGGCGAGACCGCCATGGAAGTCATCTCGGCGCTGCGTCGCTACAAGAGCGAGAACCAGCTACCGCTGAACGCCGACCTCGAGTCGGTCGCCGTCTACGGCCCCATCGAGGGCTTCGAGGACGCGATCCAGCACGTGATGCACGTGCGGGAACTCGACGTGCTCGAGGAGCCGCCGGAGATCACGACCGAGGTCGCCGAAATCGACCTCGACTACTCGACGCTCGGCCCGAAGTTCGGCTCGAAGGTCGGCGAGATCGACGCCGGCATCGAGAGCGGCGAGTACGAAATTGACGACGACGCCGGCGTGCTGCGCGTCGCCGGCGAGGAACTCGAAGAGGAGTTGTTCGAGGTCGAACTCGAGCGCACCTACTCGGGCGAGGGCGAGATGGTCGAAACGGAGTCGGCCGTCGTCATCCTCGAGTAACACCGCAGCGCGCTCTCGCTGTCGCTCCACGAATTCTGACTATCCCGTTCTCGCGTCCGTCTCTCCGTGTTGAACGTCACGAAATACGGCCGAAAACCCCGCCAGTAACAGAATAGTTATGACGACACCGGACAATCGTGACGCGTGCTCTGCTGAAGTCGGAACGAGCCGCCATGTCGTTCGCCGCCGTGTAAGCCGAGTACAGAGCACCATGAAGACAGATACCTCGGACGCCAACCCCGTCGGAACCGACCGGTCCCTTCCCTCGAACACGATTTTCGAGCTCTTGCTCGAGGAACAGCGCCGATACGCACTGTACTACCTCTCCGAGAAAGTGGGGGCAGTCAGCCTCGAGGACCTCATCGACCGAATCGCCGATCGGGAGGGACAGTCGACTCGCGAGCGGATCGACCGGATCACCGTCGAGTTCCACCACAACCACCTGCGGAAGCTGATCGACGCGGACGTCCTGCGGTACGACGCGGACGCCGGCACGGTCGAGCGCCGGGCCGCCGCCCGCTTGCTTGATCCGTACCTCGAACTCGCGTCCGTCGACGGCCTGTAGACGACCGCCGTTCTCGAGTCGGGGCTACGCCCGACTCCGGGCGGCTTCGCACTTTTTGACCCGGATCGCGAGCGCGAGAAACACTGCGAGCAATACGAAGGTGACTTCGCCCGCAGCGATCACGCCGAGCGCGTCGGCCTCGAGGAACATGGCGGTGTCCCGCGGAACGGGGATGATCGTGTGGTGTGGCTCGCCGACGATCGGAACGAAGTAGTCGACGACGAGGTTGCTCCAGTACCAGACGGCGGCGACGCCGACGGCCCACACCGGAAAGTCGCTGATCCGGTGGAGGACCAGCGCCTGGACGACCATCGCGAGGTGGCTCCAGAAGAGGAAGTGAAACATCACCGGCGAGAGGTACGCGTAGGAGTCGGCAAAGGCGAGCAGCGTCATCGGCGTCCACAGCCCGAGCACGAGGTTGCCGAAAAACGCCAGCGCGGTGAGCCACGGCTGCTCGCGGCCCAGTTTCCACGCGGCGATCGCCAGCGCGACGAACAGCGTCGCGAGCGGGCTGTCCGGCACCCACGGCCACAGCACGGCCGCGGTCCGGGTGAACTGCCCCGAGTAGTACCAGAAGCCGAAGGCCGTCCCCGCGAGGTTGATCGCCACGACCAGCCACGCGAACCGCAGCCCCAACTCCTCGAGCGTCGTCGGAACCGGCGCGAGATACGCTGGCAACGACTCGTCGTCGGGCCGCTTGCGGTCCGCCGTCAGCGTCGACGCGGTCATTGTCCGGCGCGACGGCCGGAACCCGCAAAACAGTAGCGGTTGTCGCTGCGCCCGGTCCCGTACTACTACGATCGGTCCCGCCGTAGCCTCGACCATGACCACGGTCGACGAACGAACGCGAAAACGACTCTCGACCGGCCACGAGGTCGCGCTCCCGCTCGCGCTCTCGTTCGCGATGGGCGGCGTTACCGTTCCCGCACGACGCAGCCGGCTCGAGGCGGTCCTGCCTGCGGGGCTCTCGTCGCTCGCGATCGCACCCGGTATCGGCTGTGTTACGCTCGTCGGGATCCAGTACCATCGCGTCGGCGGTGGCGATCGAGGCGCGACCGGACTCGAGCCCTACGACGAGTTCGCCGTCATCGTCCCGGCGGTCCGCGGGAGCCGGACGAGCCTCCCCGGCGCACAGCTCGCCGACGGCGAGATCGGCGGCTACGTCCACTGGCTGCCGGTGACGACCGACCCGTCGGTCGCGCTCGGCCGAGAGATCTGGGGCTATCCCAAGGAACGGGCCGCTATCACGGTGACCGACGGGCCGGACGGCGTCCGTACCGTCGTCGACGGCGGCCGCTACGGAGACGAATCGGTCCGTCTCGAAATCTCCCGCCCGCGACTCGAGCCGACCGCGCGCGACTGGACGATGGCCAGTTACACGACGAAAGACGGCGCGCTTCTGCGGACGACGGCCCGAATTCGGGGCGACGTGGCGCTCGGCCTCGGGCCGTCGATCGGCACGCGACTCGAGGTCGCGCCGGAACTGGCCGAGGAACTCGGGCTGTGGCGACGACCCATCGCGCGGCTGTACGGGTCGTCCGTTCGTGCGCACCTGTTCGAGGGTGAGCGGGTGGACGGGTGACGCGGCCGCTCGAGCGCTCGAGTGTCCCGCGAACGTCGCGGCTCCCGAACCATTTCGGCCCCTGCGGCCGAATCGGCCACAACGAACACGCGTAAGTGGCGGGGCTCCAAACCGCGTAGTATGACCGAGGAAACCGACCTCGAGGAACTCAGACGCGGGACCGATCTCGTCAAGCGCGGCTTCGCACGGATGCAGAAAGGCGGCGTCATCATGGACGTCGTCGACCCCGAGCAGGCCCGCATCGCCGAGGAGGCCGGCGCGGTCGCGGTGATGGCGCTGGAAGCCGTCCCCGCGGACATTCGCAAACGCGGTGGCGTCGCCCGGATGGCCGACCCCGCGGACGTCGAGGAAATCGTCGATTCGGTCTCGATCCCCGTTATGGGCAAATCCCGAATCGGCCACACGAAGGAGGCCCAGATCCTCGAGGCCGTCGGGGTCGACATGATCGACGAGTCCGAAGTGCTCACCCCCGCCGACGACGCCTACCACATCGACAAGCGCGACTTCACCGCACCGTTCGTCTGCGGCGCGCGCAATCTCGGCGAAGCCCTGCGCCGGATCGACGAGGGCGCGGCGATGATCCGCACCAAGGGCGAGGCCGGCACCGGCGACGTGAACCAGGCCGTCCACCACCAGCGGACGATCAAGGGCGCGATCCGCGAACTCGAGGGGATGAAACACGAGGAACGGGAGGCCTACGCTCGAGAGATCGAGGCGCCCGCGGAACTGGTCCACGAGACCGCCGAGATGGGGCGACTGCCGGTCGTCAACTTCGCCGCGGGCGGGATCGCGACGCCCGCCGACGCCGCGCTCATGATGCACCACGAGTGCGACGGCATCTTCGTGGGCAGCGGGATCTTCGGCGCGGAGAACCCGCCGGAGATGGCCGAGGCGATCGTCGAGGCGACCAACAACTGGGACGACCCCGAGACCCTCGCCGAGATCTCGAAGAACCTCGGCAAGAGCATGAAAGGCGACGCGAACGTCGATCTCCCCGAGGAAGAGAAGATGCAGGGCCGGGGCGTCTGATCGGCGACTGACCGAATCCCAACCCGTACACTGACTTGCCGAACCGCCGACCGATCGGCACGCACGCTCGTTTTGTGGCTCTCCCGTCCGGAGCGTGTGAATCTGACCGCTACGCGTCCGACTCCCACCACGTCTCGAGCGGCGGAATAATACCCGTTCGGAGAAGCGCGAGAAAGACCAGATACGTTAGCGTCGCACCACAGCACAGTGACAGCACCGGCACCGGCGCGACTCGAGCGCCGACGGCGGCTCCGCCGATCGCCACCGCGAGCGACGCGATCTGGACCGGCCGCCGTTCCCAGTAGTCCCGAACGAGCGCCGGGTCTCGAGCGGCGAGCAGTTCGAAGACGATCGTCGCCGTCCCGCCGACGAGCAGGAAGTTAATCGAGAGCGATGCATCGGTGAGGAAGGCGAGACCGAGGAACGCGGCGAGCGCGATCAGCGCGAGGACGCCGTCGGTTCTCGTCCCCATCCGCGGCTACGAGTCGTCCCGGTACAGCGTCGCGCCCTGCCCGATCGCGGTCTGGTAGGCCCGGCTCTCGACGCCGACTGCGTCGAAGGCGTCGACCATCGCCGAGGCGATGGCCCGCTGGTCCCGCCGGTGACAGACCGCGAGGATCCCCGGCCCGGCCCCGCTGACCGTGACGCCGGTCGCGCCCGCCTCGAGGGCGGCCTCGCGAACCCGGTCGTAGCCGGTGATGAGCCGGGTGCGTTCGGGCGTGACGATATCGTCGTTCATCCCCCTGCCGACGAGGTCCGGATCGTCTCGAGTCATGCCGACGGTCAGCGTGGCGGCGTTGCCGACGGTGGTGACGACGTCGTCCATCGGGGCCGAGTCGGGGACGACGCCGCGCGCGTCGCGCGTCGACACGGAGATATCGGGCAGGCAGGCGACGACGGGGACCGACGCGTCGACCTGCGTGACGCCGTCGTCGGTGACGACGGTAAAGCCGCCGAGCAGTGAGGGCGCGACGTTGTCCGCGTGGGCCTCGCCGGAGACGAGCGCCTCGCCCTCGGCCGCGACGGGGACGAGTTCTTCCCGTGAGCGGCCGCGGTCGTAGAGCGCGTTCAACGCGACGGCGGCGGCGGCCGCGCTCGCGGCCGACGACCCCAGTCCCGAGGACGGTCTGACGCCCTTGTCGATCCGGATGCGGGCCGGGGCGTCGAGCGCCTCCGCGACCGCACCGACGGTGTTCTTGGCGGGGTCTTCCGGGATGTACTCGCTACCGGCACCGGTGATCGAAATCGTCGTTTCCGGGGCGCGTTCGACCCGGATCACGTCGGCGGGCGTTCCGAGAGCGACGCCGAAGACGTCGAAGCCACTCCCGAGGTTCGCACTCGTCGCAGGCGCCCGCACGGTGAGCATGCCGATTCCTTCCGAGACGGCAGTCAAAAAGGTAGCGAACGACGCCGACGACATCGCAGGAAAAGCGCCGACGGCATCGCACGAAGAGTACCGCCGGCGACCCGAATCGGGTCGAAGCCGCGGCGGTCCGTCTACTCGAGACCGTTCGCGGAGTTACTCGTCGTCTTCGGACGTGCCGAATGTGAACACGTCGTCGCTCTCGGTCCCGCTCTCGTCGGCATCGGTCTCGGTGTCGTTGTCCTCGCTCCCGTCGTCGCTCGCGAGGTCGTCATCGGCCGCCGAGTCGTCGCTATCGGTGCTCTCGTCGGCCACAGCGGCCGACTCGGTGTCGGCAGCCTCGGCGTCGACCGGTTCGAGCGGCTGGCCGGCCGACGCGTCAGTCCCGTCGTCGGGCTCGGTCACCGGTTCGACCGCGTGTGTTGCGTCCTCGGCCTCGGTCGTCGTCTCGAGGTCGGGGTCCGCGAGCGGATCTGCCGTCTCGTCCGCGGCCGACTCAGTCGTCTCGTCGGCGAGCGGATCGGTCGACTCGGTCGCTGGGTCGAACCCGTTGCCATCGTTCTCCTCGATTCCGAGGATCTCCTCTGCACCCATCTCGGCCGCGTCGGCCGGCTCCTCCGTCGCCGACGCGTCGCCGGCGTCGGGAGCCGTCACGCCGTCGGCCGACGGGTCGGTCTCGAGGGATTCGGCGGCCTGCTCGCCCTCGAGTTCGACCTCGGTTTCGGCCGACTGGTCGTCCGCGTCGTCCGCGCCCGGTTCGGCGTCGAACTCGATCGCGTCGTCGTCCGCGTCGTCCGCACCCTCGTCGAACGTCAGAGTCTCGTCCGGCTCGGCCTGCCTGTTGCCGGCATCCGCATCGAACGTGATCCCCTGCTCCGAGTCGTTCGTCTCGCCGGCATCGTCCACGTCGAAGTTCTGCTCGGCTGCGTCGAGTTCCGCGTCCACGTCGAACGCCGACTCGATGTCGACCTCGTCGCGGTCGATGTCGGTATCGAAGCGGTCGAGCGCTTCGGACAGCTGCGAGGCCTGTTCGGAGAGGCTCGAGGCGGACTTCGTGACCTCGGTCAGCGCGGTGGTCTGCTCCTCGGCCGCGGCGGCGACGTTCTCGGCTTCGGAGGTCGTCTCCTCGGAGATCGTCGCCGCGTCGTCGACCATCGCGACGACCTCTTGGGTGGAGGCCGCCTGCTCTTCGGTCGCCGCGGAAATCTCCTGGACGCCCACGTTCGTCTCCTGTGCGAGGGTGGCGATCTCCTCGAGTGCGGTGACCGCTTCCTCGACCTGTTCGCTGGCGTCTTCGATGTCTTCGCTCGTGCCCTCGACCTCGGCGGCGGACTCCTCGGTCCGCTCGCGGATCGCCTCGAGCCGGTCTTCGGCCTCGTCGGCCGCCTCGGCGACGTCCTCGGAGAGGGCCTTGACCTCCTTTGCGACGACCGAGAACCCTTCGTCGTCGCTGCTCCCGCCGGCGGAGCGGGAGGCCTCGATGTTGGCGTTGAGCGCCAGCATGTTGGTCTGACGGGCGATCTCGGAAATCGTGTTGATCAGTTCGTCGATCTGTTGGACCTCTTCCTCGAGCCGGCGGATCTCGCTAACGGCGCTGCCGGCCTCGTTCTCGATTTCGTCCATGGCAGTGATCGCCGCCTGCGCGGCTTCCTGCCCTTCCTTCCCGGTGTCGACGGTCCGCTCGGCGATGTCGGCCACCTCGTTCGAGGAGGCGGCGATCTCCTCGGTCGTCGTCGAGAGACCGCTCATCTCCTGGTTGACCGACTGCAGCGACTCGTTCTGTCGATCCGCACCGTCGGAAATCTCCTGAATCGACTCGGTGACCTGCTGGGAGGCCGAGCGAACCTCCTCGCTCGAGGCCGTCACCTGCTCGGAGGCGGTCGCGACGTCGGTCGCGAACCGGTTGAGCTCGGCGATGGTCTGCTCGATCTCGTCGAGCATCTCGTTGAAGTCCTCGGCAATCTCGGCCATCGCCTCGTTGTCGCCGTCGGCCTCCATTCGCGCGGTCAGATTGCCGTCGGCGGCCGCTTCCATCACGTCGCTGTAATCGGCGGCCGTCTCTTCGAGTTGGTCGTTGATCTCCTGGACGCGCTTGCGTTCGCGTTCGGCGTCCTCGCGGGCGGCTTCCGCTTGCTCGATCTGCTCGCGCAGGGCGACGCGCATCGAGTCGAAGCCGTCGTAGAGCCGACCGATGTTGTCGATCCGCTCGGTCTCGAGGTCGACATCGAGGTTGCCTTCCTCCATCTGGTTTGCCTTATCTGTGAGCCGGTCGATCGAGACGGCCGTATTCCGGCCGAGGACGGCCCCGACGACACCGATCATGAGCACGCCGAGAAGCGTCGCGAAGAGACCCCATTCGTTAATGCTGGTGACGAACCCGAGCGCCTGATCGGCGGGTTCGACGGTCAGGACGACCCAGTCAGTCCCGAACACGCGGGCGGAACTGGCGACGTAGTCGTTTTCGTTGTCCTCACCGAGGCCGTAGGCGTAGTTATCGAACGAGAGAGCCGAGCCGGCGACCTGTTGGGTAGTCGCGCCCTCGGTCCGTGCGGATTGGGCGAGGCTGGTGTCGTCGCTGTAGGTGTAGCCGAGCGTCTCGTGGTCCTCGCCGTAGCCGGCGTTGTCGAGCATGATCTCGTTGTCGCCGTTGAGGACCACCGTCGTGACTCCCGCCTCGTCCTGGAGCTGATTCGCGTACGCCTCGAGGTCGGCGGTGTAGACGACGGCTCGGTCGTCGTTTTCGGCCGAGAGCTGGACGTAGGTGATCACGGTCGTGTTCTGGCCGAACTCGCCGGAGGCGAGGTAGGCGTCCGAAACCCACGGAACGGTCTCGGATGCGCCCGAGTACGCGCCGCGGGGGACGTTACTGACGTCGTCGATCGATGCACCGCGGAGGTCCTCGTTGGTACTCGCGGTTACCGTTTCGTTGCTGATATCGACGTAGGTGATATCGAACGTATCAGTGTCTAAATGTTCCTCCCAATCGAGGAATCGCTGTTGGATCGCCGTCGGATCATCGCTGGCGACGACGTCCGAGCGGGCGATCGTCCCGATCGTGTGTTCGTTCTGTTCGTTCCACATCTGCAGGCTCTGGGCTTCCTGCCCGGCCGCGGATGCGTGGTCCTCCTGGACCCGATCCTCCATCTGCGTCGTGATTGCTCCCGTTGCGGCGTATCCGATCAGGCCGACCGACAGCCCGAGTATGAGCAGCGCGATCCCGAACTTGACCGCGTACCTGCGTCGGATAGCTTTCGGCACCAACCGTCGAGCGAAATCCATGGATAGACAACGCGTGATTTCGTCACTACATAAATTGTCAGCCATGGTTATCGGAGGTGATAATTGGATCTCGCCCCTATCCGTAGTCTTCGCGAGGGTATTTCTCCGTTACTCGCAACGTATCAGGATATATCTCGTAAAATTAACACTCACTATCGGATTCTCGGCTGGGATGGACGATTATCAAACGTGGATAGTAGCCGCCATCGGCTCATGACTCGATCCTGATATTATTCGCAAACGTTAAGAAACATAGGTCGAAACGACTGTCCAATATGGATGACGATGATCACGGACGGGGGAACGTGGGGTCTCCCACCGATGACGATCAACGACGCGGTCTCGACCGCCGCCAGATGCTTAAAACGACGGCGGGTAGCGCAGCCGGACTCTCGATAGCGGGCTGTCTCGAAACTGCCGGCTCGATCGTCGGCGACGACGAGGTCGAACCGGTCACGATCGGCGTGCTCGCGCCCGATCCGGGGAGCGATTCGACCGGCCGCTCGATCGTGCAGGGCGCGCAGATCGCCGTCAACGAACTCAACGATGACGGCGGCATCCTCGGCCGCGACGTCGAGATGGTCGTCGGCGACACGAACTCGAGTCCGCTCGAGGCGCGCCGACAGTACCAGCGACTCGTCCTCGAGGAAGGTGCCGACGTCACCGTCGGCATCTCCACGACCGAGGCGCTCGTCCCGCTGATGGAGGACATCGCCGAACAGGAGACGATCCATCTCACGGCCGGTTCCGCGACGACGACGGCGAGCCAGAACGTCGCCGACGACTACGAGAAGTACAAGTATCACTTCCGCGTCGGCCCGGTCAACGGAACCAATCTCGCACAGGCCCAGATCGACTTTCTCACCGACAAGAGCGATGATCTGGGGTGGGATTCCGTCGCCGTCCTCGCCGAGGACTACGCGTGGACCGACGGGCTGTGGGCGTTCTATCAGAGCCAGTTCCCCGAGACCGACATCGACGTCGAGATGTGGGAGCGATATCCGCCGGCGACCGACGACTTCTCCGACATTTACACCGAAATCGAGGAGTCGGGTGCGGACGCGGCGTTCATCTCAACCGCCCACACCGGGACCGCCGCGCTGCAAGACTGGCGGCCGGAAGAGAGGGAATTCGAGTTCGGCGGCATTCACGTCCCGATGCAACTGCCCTCGTACTATGAGGCGACCAACGGGGCCTGCGAGTACGCCGCCGGCTACGCCAGCGCGACGGCGACCGCCCAAATCACGTCCAAGACGCAGGGCTTCGCCAAGAAGTACCAGAACGAAAACGGCGGGACCAGCCCGGTCTACACCGGCTACATCGCATTCGACGCGATCAAGGTGTTCGCCGATGCGGCCGAGCGCGGCGAGACCCTCGAGTCCGAGCAGTTAGTCACTCCGCTCGAGGAGACCTCCTTTGAAGGAACGACCGGCAACATCGAGTTCCACGGGCAGAACGACGAACACCCCCACGACGTCATCTACGGCGAGGACAAGGTCCATCCGGTCTACTTCCAGTGGCAGGAAAACGACGCCGGCGAGGGCGAGCAGACGGTCATCTGGCCGGAGCAACACGCGGCCGAGGGCGACGAATACGAGACTCCGGACTGGTTGTAGGCCGCTCGAGCGGACCACGACTACAGTCGACGACCTGTTCTTGCGATGGTATTCGTTGCAGTGCCGCGTTCACAGCGTCCGCTTTCGTCAGTCATCCGCGTTCGTCTCGGCGGCCGGCTGCGTCTCTGTAAACCGACCGCCACCGACCAGCAGCGCGCCCGCGAGGAGTCCGCCGACGGCCGCGAACCCGGCTATCAACGCGAAAAACGCCGTCCGGGAGAGTTCGTCGAGCACGAAGCCGCCGACCGCGATGCTCGCCGCTCCGAACCCGAACTCCGCGAGGTAGGTAAAGCCGTAGGAGAGCCCGCGAGCGTCCGGCGGCGTGTAGATCGCGACGGCGTTCTGGTAGAACGGCTGGATGGCGAAGAGGAAGAATCCGAGGACGCCACAGAGGGCGATCACCGGGACGAGCCCGATCCCCGCCGCCGTCGCCGGGATAAACAGGACCGCGAGGACCGCGAGGACCGCGAAGATACCAGTGAGGCCGCGGGCCGGCGTCACGCGATCCGTCAGCTTCCCCCCGGCGTACTGGCCCGCGATCCCGACGACCAGCAGGCCGACGTAGATGTAATCGGCGGGCTCGATCCCCTCGAGGCCGGCGGGCAGCGCGAGGCCGTCCATCGCCGGGAGCCCGTGGAGGATCTCGGGGAGGTAGGTCAGCGTGCCCCGGTAGTAGAGCCCTTCGAAGGTGACGAGGACGAAGACGACCGCGAAGGCGCTCGCGAACAGCGTCCGCGTGTTCCCGACGAGTTCCGACAGCGACAGCGCCTCGTCGGGACCGGCGTCGGCCTCGTCCGTGACGGCCGCGGTCGGCTCGAACCCCGCGCTGAGTCCGTAGAGGACGGCGAAGACGCCGGGAATCGCGAGCAACGCGGCGACGATCGACCAGTCGAGATAGATCAGGAGGGTCGCGGCGACGAAGGGGCCGAGGGCGATGCCGGCGTTGCCGGCGATCCCGTGCCACGCGAAGACTGCGCCGCGGTCCTCGACGCCGGTACTGATGAGCGCGAGTCCGGCGGGATGGTAGACGCTGGCGGCGATCCCCCACAGAATCAGCCCGACGGCGATGGCGTAGATCGACGTCGCGAGCGAGAGGACGAGAAAGGAGAGGCTCATCCCGGCGAGACAGCACAGGATGAGCCGCTTGGTGCCGTATCGGTCCGCGAGGATCCCGCCGGGGAGCGCACCCAGCCCGAACGGGGCGTAGCCGAGCGCGACGATGAGGCCCAACAGCGTCGTCCCCACGTCGAACTCGGCCAACCAGACGACCAGAAAGATCGGAATCGAGGTCTCGAACCAGTGAACGAGCGCGTGCCCGGCCATCGTAAAGCCCGCGATCGACCGATCGTTCGCGTTCAGTGCCATGTGCGAATCGTTGTCTCAATCCGCACGCCCCGTCCACTTAGCGGCTTGGAAACCGGCGTCGCCTGTCTTCACGCGTTAGACGTCATACCAGTACTCGCGCTCGAGGTCCGCCGGGAGGATCACGTCCAACTCGCCGGCGGACTCGTATTCGTGGATCGCTTCCACCGTCGCCTCGAAGTCGGCGAGCAGGTCGCCCTCGAGTCGGTGGAAGAACAGCGAGGTGATCCCCCGCATCGACGCCGTGCGCTCGATGGCGGTGCGGGCTTGATCGGCGCTGGGCTCGCCGATTCGGGAAGTCTGTCGCGGATTCACGGCGTAGCCCTGGACTGGCCGGCCGCCCGCGAAGCCGATGTCATGGTGCTGCTCGACGAGGGCGAGCGTCCGTTCGTCGTAATCCCCGTGCGGGTAGGCAAAATACTGCGCTCCGTCCTCGAAGCCCTCCTTCTCGAGCCACGCTTTCCCCCGCTCGATTTCGGTTCGTTGGGCCTTGGACTCGAGTTCCGACAGGTGCGGGTGGGAGTAGCAGTGGTTGGCGATAACCCAGCCGGCGTCGTGGAGTTCGTGGACCTGATCGACGGTGAGTCTCGGGAACCCGCCGGGGTCGTCGGCACCGCGGGTCTCCGCTTCGATCCGGCCGGGGTTGACGAAGGCGACCGCGGGATAGCCGTACTTCTCGAGGATCGGCAGCGCGCGCGTGTAGTCGGTGACGTGGGCGTCGTCGAACTGGATCATCACCGCTCCGGTGTCGGGTCGCGGGACGAGGTGGAGGTCGTCGAGCCAGACCGTTCGCGACTCGCCGTCGCCCGTCCTGACGAGGACGTACACCTCCCGAACGGCCGCGGGGTCGAACCCGTTCGCGATCCCCTCGACGCCGAAGTTGTACCGCACGAGGGGAAGCCCGCCCTTGATCCCGCGGCGGTAATCGATCTCGTTTCCCGCGTCGTCGATCAGCCGGAGCCACGGGACGACGAGGCCGTCCGACGCGACGGCGAGGCCGGGTACGACGTCGGTGAGATCCCGCGGCTCCGAGAACGCGGTCGCGATTCCGCCGGTCCGCTCGCTCGCCGGCACGTCGAGGCGGGCGCTCTGCGTGCCGACGACCGATCGACTCGAGTCGGGCGACAGCGTGCCGCCGAAGACCTCCCACGAATCGAGGGTTTCGAAATCGTCGATCGTACCGGCCATCGGGCGGTCTCTCGGCGGCCGATCGCCGGACTCGGGTTCGGGTGACGGGTCCGGACCTGCGGTCGCGTTCGGATCGGGCTCCGTCGGCGGCGACTCGTCACTCGAGGTGAGACAGCCGGCCAGACAGAGCGATGACGTCAACGCGAGGTAGTGCCGCCGTTGCATTCACGGTCGGACACGTCGCTCGCGACTATTGTTACGATCTCGTTACCGTCACCGGTTCGGACGTAATCGGGTCGATACCGAGCTGGTATGTCACGTCTTCGACGCCGCGCGAATCAGTTGTCGCCGTCCTCGGCACCGACCGCCTCCGAGACGTCGACGTCGTCGGGTTCGTCCTGTCCGCCGACCACGAGTTCGCCGTCGTCCGTTTCGACGTACACGTCGTCGGCGAAGCCGCCCTCGGCGTGGGGATGCTCGGGGTCCTCGAGTCGCTCGGGCGTCGACGGGGCCTCGGGGAGTCCCTCCGGCGGCGCGAACTGGCCCAGTGGCTCGTCGATGGTCACGTCCCAGCGCTCGAAGAACTCCCGGTAGCGATCGTAGTGGGCCTCGAGTTCGTCGGCGGGGAACTCCATCATCTCGGTCCAGCCGTGGTTGTAGAAGTCGAAGTTGGCCTGGATGTGGGTGATCTCGCGGGCCTCGGCCTCGGAGTAGCCCTCTTGGAGCGCCCGCAGGTAGGCGTCCATCGTCGCGTCGAAGAGGCCGTCGAGGTGGGCTTTCCGTTCCTCGGCGTGGGCGGGATCGGCCTTCCCGGTGAAGATCTTGGTGTGGAGACGGACCAGCCCCGAGTTGGCGACCGAGCGGATGCCGGGGGTCTCGAGGGCCTTCCGATAGGCGAAGTGTTTCGCGTTCTGGCGGAGTTTCATAGCTCCGTCTTGGGCGCACGTCCTAAAGAACGGTTCGGACAACATTGTTAGATTCCGACGGATCGAGCGGCCGATCCGCCGATCCGCGCTCGCGGATCGCCATCCGCCGCTTCAGGACCGCTTGTCAGAGATGGCAGCAAAGATTGCTCGCTCGAGCGACGGGCTCGAAGCGGCGGCGGTAAAGCCACACGGGTGAACATATTCGGCGTTCAGTTTACGATCGTTGTGTCAGCCCACCCCGTCCGGCAAAATAGACGAGATAGCAACCCACTTTAACCCTCATTACGAACGTTCCGGATATGACTCAGTACGTCATCATCGGTGACGGGATCTCGGGTAGTTCGGCCGCCGAGACCCTCCGGGAGGAAGACCCGGACGCGAAGATTACCGTCATCACCGATGAGGGGGAGCCATTGTATAACCGGATTCTCATCAAGGAACACGCGAAGGGAAAGCTCCCCGAAGCCCCCATTTCGATCCACGACGAGGACTGGTACGCGGAACGAGATATCGAGCTCTCGTTGAACACCTACGTGACGAGCGTCGACACCGACGCGAAGATCGTCAACACCCACGAGAGCGGCGAAATTCCGTACGACAAACTGCTCGTTGCGACCGGCGGGACGCCGACGCAGCTGCCCGTCGAGAACAGCGACGCGGACGGAATCCATCACTTCTGGACGTTCGAAGACGCCCGCGGCATCCGCGAGCACGCCGAAAACGCCGACAAGGGCGTCATCGTCGGTGCCGGCCTGCTCGGCATCGACTTCGCGGCCGTCTGTGGCGCACAGGGCATCGAAGCCGACTACCTGATGCGCGGCGACCGCTGGTGGCGCTACGCGCTCTCGAGCGACGGCGCGGAGATCATGCACGAGGGCATGCGCGAAGTCGGCGTCGAACCGGTCTTCGACAGCGGCGTCGATCACTTCGAGACCGACGACGACGGGCACGTCACCGCCGCGGTCGACCCCAACGGCGACCGCTACGAGTGTGACTTCGTCGGGGCCGCCATCGGACTCACCTTCAACACCGAGTTCCTCCGCGGCGCCGGCATCGAACAGGACAACGGGATCGTCGTCGACGAGTACATGCAGACCAACGTCGACGATGTCTACGCCGCGGGCGACCTCACCCAGTTCCACGACGTCCTGCTCGGCGAGCAGGGCCAGAACGGTTCGTGGGGCTCGGCGAAAGAACAGGGCCGCGTCGCCGCGGTCAACATGGCCGCCGACGAGGAATCCGAAGGGTTCCAGTGGGTCTCCTCGTACTCGATTACCCACTTCGACTTCCCGTTCCTCTCCTTCGGACACCCGACGCTGGGCGACGAACACGCCGAACGCCGCTACAGCGACACCGAGTGGCGACGCATCGCCTTTAAGGACGGCAAGATCGTCGGCGGCGTCCTCATCGGTGATCTCTCGCCCCAGAGCAAGTTCAAGCAGCTAATGCGCGAACAGCGCGTCGTCGCCGATCAGGCCGACGTGTTGCTCGAGCAGTCCGTCGATCTGGACGAACTCGCACCGCCGCAGGAACAGTAACCGCGGTCGTTCGCGGTCGCTCACGCGGTCCGTTTTCGACACCCGGACTCGTTTCCATCCCGTAGCGTCGTCTCTGCGTTCGAGTGGGTCCTCGCCGGACCGATCGGTCGGTTACCCGGCATAACTGTTAAGTCACACCGAGACATTTGGTACCAATGAACATGGCTGCCAGTACACTCCGCCGTCGGTCGCTACGCCTCGAGCGCGTCGACTCGGTCGCGACGGACGCGACCGTTCGCCACGTCGATCAGCTCGATTCGGAGACACTGGGGGCCGTTTATCGCGCCGTTTCGGACGGGCGACCGGTCACGACCGCCGAAACCGACCTCGAACCGGGCGAGGTGATCGTCTTTACGGACTACTACCGCGTCGAACGCGTCTGAGTCGGTTCGTCGCTCCGGCCTGTCGGTACCCGTCGCGAGTGTGTGGTATCGAAGTCGTTTTCCCGTGTGCGCGCCTTCGATGACGCATGAACGGCGAAAGCGACATGACCCTGGCATTCGAACTCGAGGCGCTCAAAGAGGTCGCCTCGCCCGAGCGCGTGTTCGAAGACGCCAGAGGCTGGACCGAGTACATCGGCGTCGTCTCCGAGAAACCGACCTACGTCGTGACCAACTTCACGCGGAAAAACCGCATCCGACAGGACTTCTTCTCCGGCCCCCGCGGGAAAGCCGAGAGCCTCGAAGGTGTCAAAGACCAGTTCGAGACCGAGCGCTACGTCTACATCGGTGCCAGCGAGGAAGACGAGCAACTGGCCGACGAGGTCGGCTGGGAGTACCTCGCCGTCGAGGACGCCGCCGAGGCGGCCGACTGGATTCTGGCGAGCTCGGCCGAAGACGAGGAGGACGACGCGGAGCAGGTCCGCGACGACTGGCCCTGATCCAGACCGTCTCCTCACCTGTTAGCGACGGTCGTTTTGTCTCTCGTCTCGAGGTGAGTAGACGCGACTCTGCTGACGAACGATAAGCGGAATCCACACGCCTACGTTACGTATGGTTTCAGGGGACACAAACGGATTTTTTGCGTTTCCCTTGTGGGTCGCGGGTGCTATCGTAATCGCAAATCTCCTCCCGTTGATCGGGCTCGCAGGGTTCCAGTGGGGAGTCACCGAGTTGTTACTCGTCTATTGGGTTGAGGCAGTGATCGGCACCATCGTCGGGATACTAAAACTAGTCCCCGCCAGACTCGTCGATGTCCCGTTACCACACCCTCGTTCCAAGCCGTTGCTCAAGGCTCGGCACGGAACGCTGCGTATTGGCCCTCTCACTGGGTACGTTCGAAACGCATCAGTTATTGGAGCCCATTCGATGTTTCTCTTCGTGTTTTTCAGTTCGGGGCTCGCGCTGTTCATTCCAGCGTCTCCACTGTACTATGTATCACATGAGACGGTCGAGAGCGTAGCGATCGTTGCCGGAATTCTCGCCGGAACACATCTGGTAACCGCGAAGATCTATTTCGACGAGCAACAGTACGATCGAGCACCGGCGAAGCAGGCCTTTCAGTCGTGGTTCAGAACCGGTGTGGGCGTTACCGGACTCGTCGTCTTATTGTTGCTTCGAGACGGGAACGGCGCTGGTTCCGTGCTGACGACCTGGCCTGTGGCCCTGTCGTACGCCCTCGTCGGTGGAAAGCTCGCGATGACGTTGCTCTTCCGGTGTCGTGACCGGGGTCGGTTCGGGTTACCTGACCACGACATAAACCCGTTCGAGGATCGGACTGGCGGGAATCTCTTCCAGACTGCTGGCATAACAGCTACGACACTGCCTCGAGTGGAGCGACCGACTACGCGACCGCAAGCGACGGTCCGTCCCAGCACTCGGCGGATTCTCGGACTGAGCCCGATTCTCGGGGCATTCATTTCGCGCACTGGGGAACCGATCCTGTTCGGTCTCATGGGCGTTTTCGCTCTCGTCGCGGATTCGACTGATTCTGCCGCTCCTCGTATTCGCTATCGCACTGGTGTTTGCCGTCGTTCCCGTGCTGGTGTTCGTCGTGCCACGACACGCGACGCTGGTGTACGAATTCTACGACGATCAACTGGTCTGCTACGATTTCCGGCTGGAAGAACCGGTCTGGCGGCTCGCGTACGAGGACATGACGGCGGTATCCCTCGAGCGCGGGCTCGACGCCCGGATCGGGGGATACGGACGGGTAGTCGTCGAGACGGACGACGGTCCACCTGCCCGGCTGTCGTATCTCCGGGACTACGAGACGGTCAGTGACCGTCTCGAGCGAGTCATCGAGGATGGATCAGAGCGGGACTCACCAGACACTCGTTCCGGGTCTTGGATCCCCTCACAGTGATATTCCAGACGGATGTCAGTTTGCTACCAGCCAGTACATCCGGCTCGTGATGCGCCGTCCGAATCGTATGGAGAAGACGGCCCGAAGCGACGGTTACGACCACCAGTCTCGGTTGGCGGTAGCTTCAGTACGTTACGCTGCGAGTCGTCGCCCTTATGCCCGGCCCATCCGTAGCGCTGGCAATGGCAGGACCCAGCGTTCCGGGTTCCGACGACGGCGATCACCTCGAGCTTCCCTGCGGGGAGTCCGTCGATCCCCACGAGATCGATCTGGGCATGCGCGAGTACAACTGTCCCTGCGGCGAGACTCACGCGGTCGTGACCGACGTCCACCCGCCGTCGCGTTTCTTCCCGGAATCGCTCGTGGCCGTTCTACAGGAGACGATCGACACCGACGACGAGTTCGAGGAGTTCGGCACGCCCCACCTGATGGGCGTCGTCTTGGAGGAGTTCCCCGAAGCGGTCGCCGTCCACGACGCGAGCGACGACGGCGCGGTCGGCTACACGCTGTTGTGGATGACTGACTTCGACGCCCGGCGACTCCACGAGGTCGTCGTCGAACTCGTCGTCGAACTCATGGAACACGCGATCAGCCACGCCGAGAACGACGCCGCCGTCAGCGAGTTCGAGTCCCAGATGCTCGAGTTCGACGTGTCGGAGTTCGTCGAGCAGTACCGCCGACAGCGGGAGTTCGAGAGCGAACACGACCAGCCGCTGTAGCTCGGTTTTCAGTCTCGAAGATCGACCGCTGTTTTCCGGAATTAGCGAGTGACAGCCGGTTGCGACCCTACTCCTCGAACGAGACGGCTAACCGAAGCCCGCCGGCGTCGCTCTCGCCGACGGTGACCGACCAGCCGTGGGCCTCGACGACCTCGGAGACGATAGCCAGCCCGAAGCCGGTGCCGTCGGGGGACGTGCTGTACCCCGACTCAAGGATGTCGCCGCGCTCGCCGGGCGGAACGCCGGGGCCGTCGTCGGTGATGGCGAACCCGTCGTCAGTGTTCTCGACCGCGATCGTCACGTCGGTCCCGACGTGTTCGCGGGCGTTCCGGAAGGCGTTCTCGAAGCAGACCAGCAGGCGGTCCGCGTCGGCTTCGACCGTCGGTAGCGGCTCGTCTCGAACGAGTTCGAGGTCCGGATCGACGGTTCTGTGGGCCTGATCGACGACGTCGTCGATGTCGACCGGCTCCGTCGCCGTCAGCCGCTGGCCGCTCCGGGCGAGCGTGAGGACGTTCTCGATGAGATCGTCCATCCGTTCGAGCGCCCAGTCGATCTCCTCGCGGTAGCACTCGCCGTCGCCGTCGATGTGGGCCTCGAGGTTCTCGAGGTGGCCCGCTGCGAGGGTCAGCGGGTTCCGCAGATCGTGGGAGACGGTGCTGGCGAAGGCCTCGAGTCGGTCGTTCTGGCGCTCGAGTTCGGCCGTGCGCGTGGCTAGTTCGTCCTCCCGGCGGGCGCGCTTGAGCGCGGCTTCGACGTTGGCCGCGAGGATGCGAGCGAGCGTGATCGTCTCGGGATCGAAGTCGTTCGGCGTCGTCGAACTGGCGATGAAAATCCCCGTCGTCCCGAGCGGGATGTGGGCCTCGCTGCGGATCGCCGTCTCGGGGTTGCGAACGTTCTCGGCGCGGCGGACGTCGCCGTGAACGATGGTCTCGCCGGCCTCGAACGCGTCCCACGAGATCCCGTCGCCCGGGCCGATGGACGGAACGGAGCCGAACAGCGCTTCGGTGCGGTCGGTCGCCGCCGCGGGGACGAGGACGCCTCGCTCCCGCACCGAATCGGCGCTCGAGTCGGTCACGGCGGGCGGCTCGTCGGCGCTCACGGCGTGGTACTCCGCACGTTCCTCGTACAAGTGGACCGAGTTGATCTCGAGCGACAGCGCGTCGCGGGCGATCTCGCACGCGACGCGAGCGACCTCGTCAGTGCGTTCCGCGGCCATCAGTCGGCGCGTCCCCTCGTGGAGTTTCCGGATCCGGCGCTCGCGTTCCATTCGATCGCTGATGTCCCGGATCGCACCGACGCTGCCGGCGAGCGAGCCGTCCGCGGCGACCAGCGGGGCGACGTTGTTCTCGACCAGAAACGGCTCGCCGTCGAGGGGCCGGAACTCCATCTCGAAGGTGCCCCACGTCCGGTCGTCGTCCGCGAGGATATCGATCAGTAACTCCTTCGCCCGCTCGACGTCTTCGTCCGACATGTAGCTCGACGGGTGACCGCCGACGAGTTCGTCGCGCGTGGTCCCCAGAGCGTCGGCCATCGCGTCGTTGGCCATCTCGATCCGTCCCGTCGCATCGAGGACGTACATCGAATCGCCGACCGTATCGACGAGCGTGCGGTATCGCTCGAGTTCGCGCTCCCGGCGTTTCTGCTCGCTGATGTCGGTGTAGATCGCGTACTCGTAGACCTCGCCGTCGATGTCGGCCGCGAAGCCGCGCAGGAAGAAGTCCCTGCGCCCCTCGGCCGTTACCCGCTCGACGGTCGTCGAGATCACCTCTCCGAGGCCGACCGTCTCGGCGATAGACACCGGCCCCTCGTCGTCCGGGACGAGGATATCGTCGAGCGAGCCGCCGGCGATATCCTCGCGTTCGTAGCCGAAGATGTCCTCGAAGGCGGGGTTGACATCGACGATTCGATTGGGATCGGTGCGATGGGTCACGATGACCGCGTCGGGGCTGTACTCGAACAGCGCGGCGAATCGGTCGCGCTCGGTTCGGAGGGACCGTCGCTCCCCGTCCGGCTGAAGCGTGCCCCCATCCGTTTCTCCGCCGTTCGCCGCCGGCTCGTCGACGATCGCCCGAAGCTGTGCGACCAGCCGCTCGAGCGAGTCCGCGTGCCCCTTCGGGACGTACCCCGCAAATCCAGCCGTCACGGCGTCGCTGGCGAGCCGTTCGTCGCCGTCGGCGGTGTAGAGCACGACCGGCGTGTCCGCGATGCCGTCGGCTCGGATGCGGTCGTACAGCGACAGCGCGTCGGTCTCCGCGAACAGATCGGTCACGACGCACGTGCGCCCGCTCGCGTCCGCGACCGCGTCGCGGAGTTCGGTCGGCGTCGCGACTGGCTCGACGCCGAGCCCGTCGGTGGCCGACTCGAGGCCGTCGGCGATCAGACGGCGATCGTCGGGGTCCGGATCGGCGTAGACGACGGTGGTGGGTCGCTGGAAACGGGTGGGACCGAACGCGGCCATCTCGTTCGTCCAGACGGACGGAACGAGCCGTGATAAGGTGTCCGGCCCGAATCCGGTGATAACCGATCGCTCGAGTCGAACGCGTGTCTTCGGAGCACTGTGTGGGCTTCACACCCACCCGGTGAACAGCGGGTGCTATCGCGGCAACCGGACCGGTTCGGGCCGTCGCTCCCGCCTCGAGTTCGAATTTCGAAAAAGCATTTCGAGAATCGTATTGTATCGTGGGGCTTATTACGATGTGCGAACTCCGATTCGACAAGACAAATGAGTACGGACACCGCCGCAGACGGCGAGACGGGTGACGGTCGCACGATCTTATTGATCGGCAGCGGCCCGATCCAGATCGGACAGGCCGCCGAATTCGACTACTCGGGCGCACAGGCCTGCCGAGCGCTGCAGGAGGAGGGGGCTCGCGTCGTCCTCGTGAACTCGAATCCGGCGACGATCATGACGGACCCGGAGATGGCCGACGAGGTCTACATCGAGCCGATCACGACCGACGCCATCGCCGAGATCATCCGCAAGGAGCGACCCGACGGTGTCATCGCCGGACTCGGCGGTCAGACCGGACTGAACGTCACCGCCGAACTGGCCGAGGAAGGCGTTCTCGAGGAGTACGACGTCGAGATCATGGGAACGCCGCTGGACACGATCTACGCGACCGAGGACCGCGACCTCTTCCGCCAGCGCATGGAGAAGATCGGGCAGCCGGTCCCCGCCTCGACGACCATCTCGCTCGACGAGGGCGAGGAGGTCTCGGAGATGACCGAGGCAGGCTTGAAAGAGCGCGTGCAGGCCGCCGTCGACGAGGTCGGCGGGCTCCCGGTCATCGCCCGCACGACCTACACGCTGGGCGGCTCCGGCTCCGGCGTCGTCCACGAGATGGACGAACTGCTGCGCCGCGTCCGCAAGGGGCTGCGTCTCTCCCGCAACAGCGAGGTGCTCATCACCGAGTCCATCGCCGGCTGGGTCGAATACGAGTACGAAGTGATGCGCGACGCCGACGACTCGTGTATCATCATCTGTAATATGGAGAACATCGACCCGATGGGCATCCACACCGGGGAGTCGACGGTCGTCACGCCCTCCCAGATCGTCCCCGACGAAGGTCACCAAGAGATGCGTACCGCCGCGCTCGATGTCATCCGCGAACTCGGCATTCAGGGCGGCTGTAACATCCAGTTCGCGTGGCGCGACGACGGCACCCCCGGCGGCGAGTACCGCGTCGTCGAGGTCAACCCCCGCGTCTCCCGTTCCTCCGCGCTGGCCTCCAAGGCGACCGGCTACCCGATCGCCCGCGTGACCGCGAAGGTCGCGCTCGGCAAGCGCCTCCACGAGATCACCAACGAGATTACGGGCGAGACCACGGCCGCTTTCGAGCCCGCGATCGACTACGTAGTCACCAAGGTCCCGCGCTGGCCCAAAGACAAGTTCGACGACGTCGACTTCGAACTGACCACGGCCATGAAGTCGACCGGCGAGGCGATGGCCATCGGCCGCACCTTCGAGGAGTCCCTGCTCAAGGCGCTTCGCTCCTCGGAGTACGAACCCGACGTCGACTGGGCCGAGGTCTCCGACGAGGAACTCGAGGAGCGCTACCTCGAGCGCCCGTCGCCGGACCGTCCCTACGCGATGTTCGAGGCGTTCGAGCGCGGCTACACCGTCGAAGAGGTCCAGGAACTCACCGGCATCTTCGAGTGGTACACCGAGCGCTTCAAGCGCATCGCGGACTCCACGCTCGCCGCCCAAGCGGGCGACTTCACCGAGGCCGCGATCGCCGGCCACACCAACGCCAGCATCGCCGCGACCGCGGGCGCGGATGTCGATACTGTCGAGACGGAAGTCCCCGGCCGCACCTACAAGCAAGTCGACACCTGCGCGGGCGAGTTCGAGGCCGAGACGCCGTACTACTACTCCGCGCGCAAATCCGAGTTCGAGTCCGGTCCGCTGCTCGGCGACGCCGCAGCCGGCGAACTCGAGGTCGACCGCGATCTCGAGAGCGTGATCGTCGTCGGCGGCGGCCCGATCCGCATCGGACAGGGCGTCGAGTTCGACTACTGTTCGGTCCACGCGGTCCGCGCGCTGCGCGAACTCGGGATCGACGCCTACGTCGTCAACAACAACCCCGAGACGGTCTCGACGGACTACGACACCTCCGACGGCCTCTTCTTCGAGCCCATCACGGCCGAGGAGGTCGCCGACGTGGCCGAGGCGACCGGCGCCGACGGCGTGATGGTCCAGTTCGGCGGCCAGACCTCCGTCAACATCGGCGAACCGCTCGAGGACGAACTCGCGCGCCGCGGCCTCGACTGCGAGGTCATGGGCACGTCCGTCGAAGCGATGGACCTCGCGGAGGACCGCGACCGCTTCAACGCCCTGATGGACGAACTGGGCATCGCCCAGCCGGAGGGCGGCACCGCCTTCTCCGAGGAGGAGGCGCTCGAACTGGCCCACGACATCGGCTACCCCGTCCTCGTGCGCCCCTCCTACGTGCTGGGCGGCCGTGCAATGGACGTCGTCTACAACGACGAGGAACTCCAGACCTACATCGAGGAAGCGGTCCGCGTCGCGCCCGATAAGCCGATCCTCGTGGACGACTTCCTCGAGGACGCGGTCGAACTCGACGTGGACGCGGTCTCGGACGGCCGCAACGTGCTCATCGGCGGCATCATGGAACACGTCGAGAGCGCGGGCGTCCACTCCGGCGACTCCGCCTGCATGATCCCGCCGCGCTCGCTCGACGAGGAGACCTTGGAGCGCGTCCGCGAAGTCACCGAGGACATCGCCGAGGCGCTGAAGACGAAAGGTCTGCTGAACGTTCAGCTGGCGGTTCGCGACGGCGAGGTCTACGTCCTCGAGGCGAACCCGCGTTCCTCGCGTACCGTGCCGTTCGTCTCGAAGGCGACCGGCGTCCCGATCGCCAAACTCGCCGCGCAGGTCATGGCCGGCGAGACCCTCGAGAGCCTCGATGCCGACGAGCAGATCCCCGACCAGACCTCGATCAAGGAGGTCGTCCTGCCGTTCGACCGCCTGCCGGGCTCGGACCCGCGTCTCGGCCCGGAAATGAAGTCCACCGGTGAGGTCATGGGGACGGCAAGCGACTTCGGTACGGCCTACTGGAAGGCCCAGCAGGCCGCCGACAACGCCGTCAGCGAGGGCACCGCCGTCGTCGACCTCGACGTCGACGGCTTCGAGGACCACTTCGATGTCGCCGAGTTCGACGACGTGCCCCAAGCCATCCGCGAGGGCGAGGTCGACTTCGTCGTCAGTCGCGACCGCGACTCCCTCGAGATGGCCGTCGAGGAGGAGATCCCCTACCTCTCGACGGTCGCCAGCGCCGAGGCCTACGTCGAAGCTCTCGACGGCTTCGACGGCGAACTGGACGTCTCGTCGGTGTCCAGCCGCCCGAAGACGGTGTCCGGGTGGGGTAAGTCCGAGTAACGTCGCCCCGAACTGGTCCGTAATCGCGCCTGACACTGGTCTCTGAATAGCCGATCCGGCTATCGGTCGGCGCTCGGCTTTCTTCACTGCGCTCAGTTCCCTCGTCGTTCGTCTCGGCACAGAAATGTATACTATCTCACGTTCTTTTCCCCGCTCGAGCACTACCCCGGGTCGCGACCCATGTCCGAACAGACCAGACGCGACGTGCTTCGGCTCGCGACAGCATCGGCCACTGCCGGCGTCCTCACGCTCGGGTCGGCGGCGGCCGCCCAATCGAACGACGGCGAGTGGACGCAGGCGGAGTCGCCGACCGACAAAGCGCTGAACGACGCCGTCGATACCGCCGCGGGGCCGTTCGCGGCCGGTGCCGACGGGAACGTCATCGCTCGAGGCGAGGGCGGTTGGCGAAAAGTCGTCGACTACGGTCCGCAGGCCCGGAGTCGTCGCCTGACCGGCATCGACGCGACCGACGACGGCAGTGCGGTCTGGTTCGTCGGCGGAAGCGGCGTTATCGGCGAATACAATGTTGAGACACAGACGCTGACGAACTACTCCGCGCCGAAGGGGAAGACGAGCACGTGGGAGGACTGCGCCGTGCGGGGAACCGCCGGCGAGAACGAGCGCGTCTCCTTCGTCAACGGCTCCGGCGAACTCCTCGTCGGCGTCCGACAGGACAGCGGCGCGATGCAGTACGAGGCGGTGATCGAACCCGGCGGCGGCTCGACCATTCCGGGTATCGATTTCCACGCCCGCGAGGCCGGCCACGTCTGTACCACCAGCCAGTTCGTCGGCGAGACGACCGACGGCGGGCAGACGTGGGAGCAGATCGGTATCGACTTCGCGGGCGGCGCGTTCTTCGACCTCGCGAGTCGGGGCGAGCGAGACGTGAACGTCGCCGCCGGCTCCGGGATCGTCTATCGGTACGACGGCTTCCGCTGGACGCCCCACGTCGTCGACGACCAGCGACGGGCCATCCGCGCCGTCGACCGCGACGGGAGCGCCGGGCTCGCGGCCGGCGACGGCGGGACGATCTACGAGCGCCAGTCCGCCGGCCAGTGGCAGCAGTACGAGACCGCGGTCGAATCGAAACTCGACGGCGTCGCGACGGGGTCGGCGTACGACGTCGCGGTCGGCGACGGCGGCACGATCCTCGAGCGAGCGGTAGCGAGTTCCGACACCGACGCTGACGACGGGAACAGCACCGACACCGGCGACGAGAACGGGACGAACTCGACGGCGATCACGACCGCAACGGTCTCGACGAACACGCTCTCGGTCGACTCGCTCTCGGTCGAGAACTACGTCGAAGGGGAGTGGATCGAAGCGTCGGGGCAGTAGGCCCGATTAGCGTCCGAATCGGATATCGACCGTCGTGCCGTCGGTTTCGGTTTCCGTGACCCGTACCGCGGGGACGACCGCGCGGAGTCGCCTCGGGACGAGTCGGCCGAGCGTCGCCCCGATCGCCGCGAGTCGTTTCCGACACAGCGAGTAGAGGCCCGCGAACGCGACGAGCCCGACGAGAGCGGTGTCGGCCGCTGCCGGCGTGGCTCCCGCCGATATCGCGACGGCCGCGAACGCGAGACAGACGAGGAAGTCCTCCGGCGCGCCCGAGTACCGGACGTACCGGCGCGGGCGGTGCCACCGCCCGAGGGCGTGGTTATAGACGCCGTTCTCGGTCACCGGGTTCCAGGGTTCCCGCTCCGCGCTGCCGCCGAGCACGTCGGAGACGGAGTGCAGGGCAGCGGCGCCGACTGCGACCGTGAGGACCAGCAGTCCGGGCGACGATGTCAGGAGAAACGCGCCGAGCGAGACGCCGGAGAGGGCCGAAAAGCCGACCGGATAGTGCAGCGTCTTCCGGTGGCTCGCCAGCAGGTCCGCGTCGGGCGCGACCCCGCCGACGAACGCGGCCGCGAGCAGGAGGGGAACCCCGACGTGGTCGCCCAGGACCGGCAGGGCGACGACGGCGGCGGCGAGGGCCATAAATCCGTGCGTGAGCGCCATCATAGCGATACTGTTCCCTACATAGTGCTCAATGCCGATAAACAACGAGGCTTCGACCACAGGCACGCCTCGATCGAGCGGCCCGGAGACCGACCGCTGTTCGAGTCGAGACGGGCGTTGCGACTCGAGTCCGGGTTCGATCCGATCGAGAAGGAAGCCGCGAGGCTCAGCGCAACGACGGCGTCTTTCGTCTCGCGTTCCGGAGTTCCTTGGTCAGGTACTGCCACGCCGTCGTGCGCTCGCCGATCGCGGCGGTCCGTCCGGCCCGCATCGACTCGAGGATCGTCGCCGGGGTCGGGGACGCCGCCGCGGGCAGTCGGACCTCGGTGACCGCGCGGCCGACGTGGTCGGCCCGGTGGGCGTCGCTCCCGCCGAACTGCGGGTAGTCGTTGCGTCTCGCGAAGCGTTCGGACTGTCGGTTGCGGACGTTGGTGACCGCGTGGGCGTTGTAGACTTCGATGCCGTCGACGCCGTCGATCGCCCCCTCGCGGGCCCCGTGTCGGGACCGCTGGAAGGGGTGCGGGACGACCGCGATGCCGCCCGCGTCCTGAACCGTCCGCGCCGTCTCGACGAGGGACCGATCGGGTTCCGGCGCGGCGTCGATCCCGATCGCGAGCAAGTGTCCGTCGGCGGTCGAGACTTCACAACCGACGATGACGGCGAGATCGTCCGGTGCCAGCGCCGCGGCCCGCGTCGCGCCGTCGATCGTGTCGTGATCGGTGACGACGATCCCGTCGAGGCCGACGGACCGCGCCGCGCGGACCAGTTCCGCCGGCGTCGTCTCCCCGTCGTACGAGGCGTCGGTGTGGACGTGGGGATCGATGCGCACCGTCCGCGGCCGCCGCTCGTCGCCGCTCACCGCGCGACCGGTCATAGGTAGCCGAACTCGAGGCCGATCGCCAACCCGATCGCGGCCACCGCGGCGACCCCGGCCAGTACGTGGGTCGTGTCGGTCTTGTAGGCCTTGTAATCCGAGACCATCAGGGGGCAGACGACGCCGATGGTGAGTCCCGCGAGCCAGCCGTTCCAACTCCCGACGAGCGCGGCGAGGAAGTAGTTCGCGACGACGACGAGGTTCGTGTGGACGACGGTGGTCCCGTGGTAGAAGCTCGCACCGTCGTCGGACCCGAACCCCTCGCTGTTGTGACGAACCAACCGCAGACCGCCGAACGCGAGGACGAGAAAGCCAACGACGAGGCTCGCAAAGACGTTCGGCGCGAGGACGAAGTGATACAGGAGCACCGCCGGGACCAGATACGCGAAGATGTCGATGAACGAGTCTACCTGTCGGCCGAAGGGTGACGACGTTCCCGTGCGACGGGCGTACCAGCCGTCGGCTTTGTCCAACAGAAAGGCCCCGAACATGGCCAGCAGCGCCCAGTTCGGCTCCCCTCGAGCGAACAGGAGCGCACTGGCCCACCCGACGAAGAGCGCGCCGAGGCTGATGTAGTCGGCGCCCGTGAGCCGCTCGAAGACGTTCGTTCTGTCCGCCGCGTTTCCGACCCGCCGATCGGCGAGATCGAACCGGTTCCAGACCCCTCGTATCGCCTCGCGCAGTTCGTTGGGCATCCGCTCGGGTGGAGACACCACCGCGATCGGTATAAATCTGCTCTGGGAACTATTTACTTAGGAGAATTCTATATAGGTTTGTAGGGCTACGTTCCGCTCGAGAACGGTAGGGAGCTCACGCCGCTCGCGTCGTCCGGTGGGTGAACGGGCCGATTCGAACGTAACGTCGGGTCCGGCGGGGGACGAAGCCGTGGCGCTCGAACAAGGCGCGCGAGGGCGCATTATCGAGGGCGACGAGCGCGGTCGCCTGTCGGGCACCCCGCTCGCGGGCCTGCCGGCACGCCTCGGCGAGCATCGCGGTCGCGATGCCGCGATTTCGGTGGTCCGGTTCGACGAAGACGCGCCTGATGTAGGCTCCCTCGAACGCGAGCGTCCGCTCTAAGGGATGGATCTCGTGGGTCGTGTCGACGGAGCAAAAGAGGTAGCCCCGCGGCGTCCCGTTCTCGAGCGCCGCGACGACCATCTCGTCGGGACGGAGTTCCGCCACGGGCGCGTCGAGCCCCGTCACCCGCTCCGGTTCGCAGACGGCGACCTCGTACGAACTGTCCTCGATCGCAGCGACGGCGGCGTCCTCGAGCGTCGCGACGTACTCGTACATCACCGTCGCCGTGATACCGATTCGCGCGAGCGCATCGTAGACGGCCCGGCCGTACCGATTCCGGGTCAGCCGCCAGAGCTGTGGCATCGAGCGGGTGATTTCGTCGCCGATCGAATAAGTTTCCGGGTCGCTAAACGGCGGGCCCGCGGCTCCGGATCGAAACGGGAGCAGTCGTCTCGAGCCGGGAGACCGCGCCGCCGGCCGCCTACTCGAGTGCGTACCAGTCGAAGCGCTCGACCGCGTACCGGTAGGAGACGAGCGGCGCGATCAGGCCGCCGATCAGTACGATCCACGCCCCGACGGTGATCCCGTGTGCGGAGATCGAGAGGTCGGGAGCCGGCGACCACGCGGCGACCGACGCGATCAGCCCGGCGATCGCCTCGGGGGCCTCGAGATAGAGTACGAGCGCGGCAACCGTGGGGAGGACGATCGCGAGCGTGTAGACGAGGAAAGCGGTCTTGCTCGGCATCACGGCCTCGCGGTTGTTGGTCACGTTGACGCTGCCAAAGCGGGGGAACGCCGACCCGACTCCCGACGCCAGCGCCGGCGTGACGATCGCACCGACGGCGGTCCCGGCGACCAAGGCCGCGGTCCGCTCGAGCGAGAGCGGGCTGATGACCCCCAGGACGGCGGGGACGAGCAGTGCGAACGGGACGCTGACGAGCGCGGCGGCGACGATCCGGCCTCGAATCGCTTGGCGACCGGTGAGCGTCGATGTGACGACGGCCGGCAGGCCCGTCCCGAGGTCGCCGAGCGGGTTGAGCGTGAACAGGACACCGGCCGCCCAGACGACGTAGAGGGAGAACAGGACGGCCATGAACGACGGCACCGTCCCGGCCTCGATGATCTGCTGGATGAAGCCGAGCGTCCCGAGCAGCGGGTAGCCGACGTACGCCAGTCGAATCGGGGACCGCTTCGTTCGGCGGATCGCCGTCACTGCGACCGTCCGAACCGGCCGGGAGAGCGTTCCCGAGAGGAAACCGTTGAGCCGGTCGGACGACGTTTCCTCGGCGACTTCCTCGTCGCCGGTACGGGCCGGATCCGCGAACCAGTGTCGCCGTGCGGTGGGGACGCCGATCGCGACCGCGACGCCGGCGACGAGCGCCGAGCCGCCGATCGCGCCGCCGATCAGGGGCATCGACGGATCGACGCCCGGGATGCCGAGCAGGAGGACGTGTCCGGGCCAGCCGAGCGGGCTCGCCTGCAACCGCGTGAACAGCGTTCCCATGACCGTGTTGAAGCCGCCGGTCGCGACTGCGCCGAAGTAGACGATCCAGAACGCGGCGAACAGCAGCGTCCGATACCGGGCAACCGGCTCGTAGACGGTGATCAGATGCCGGACCAAGACGCCGATAACGAACCCGACGGGGACGACGGTGAGCAGGACGAGTCCGACCAGCAGCGGCGCGGCGATCACCGGGAGTATCGTTCCCGCACCGGACGCGAACGCGGCCCCGAAGATCACCGCGGGCGGCACCAGCCACGCCGCAAAGAGCGCGATCTCCGCAGCCACGACGCCGACGACCGTGTTTCGAACCGGCGTCGACAGCAGGAGGAAGGCCGGTTTGTCGATATCGGCGACCGCGGTCACCGCCCGCATGACCGACATGAGGAGCAAGAACAGCCACAGGACCGCGACGGCGCCGGTCACGACCTCCGTGACCGTGGTCGCGACTTCCGCCGATAGCGTTCCGGCGGCGGCCTGTTCCCCGAGCTCCGGGAAGAGAACCAGGCCGATGGCCGTAATCGGCCCGAGCATGAACAGCGCGACCAGGGCCATCATGAGCAGTTTGGTTCGGTCGCCGGCTACCGCACGAACCGTGCGCCGGACTTCCGTTTCGGCGACGGTGATCGATATCGGTACGTGTGCCATCACCCGCCACCTCGGTTCGGACGGACGTGGGACGAGCGGTCGTGACTCATACTCGAAACTCCGTGACGCGCTCAGTAAACTATTTGGATTTCTGTCATTCCGTGCGCACCGATCGACCCGTCGGGTTCGGCAGTCGATGGCGGTCTCTGACACTCGAGTCACGGGTTTCCGGGCTCGGTCTCGAGCGATGGTCGAGGGTCGGACGGCGACACCATCACTGCAGCATATGACACACATTTAATTATGCCGCGGTGAAAGGAATCCTATGAGCCCTGTCGACCGCCTCGCCATCGAAACCGACGGACTGACCAAACGGTACGGCGAGACGACCGCCGTCTCGAATCTCACGATGGACGTCGAGCGCGGCACGGTCTACGGATTCCTCGGCCCGAACGGCGCGGGGAAGACGACCACGATGCGGATGCTGACGACGCTGACGAAGCCGACCGACGGGACCGCCCGCGTCGCCGGCCACTCGATCGCGGACCGCGAGTCGGTCACCCCTCACATCGGCTATCTGCCCGAGGAACCGCCGGTCTACGACGAACTCTCCGGTCGGGAGCAACTCGAGTACGCCGCCGGCCTGCGGGACATGTCCGAGGCCGACGCCGAGGATCGCATCGAGTCGCTGCTCGAGCGGTTCGACCTGCTCGCGGACGCGAACAAGCGCATCGAGGACTACTCGAAGGGGATGCGCCAGAAGGTCGGCGTCATTCAGGCGGTCCTCCACGAACCGGCCGTGGCCTTCCTCGACGAGCCCACGAGCGGGCTCGACCCCCGCGCCGCGCGGACGATGCGGGACACCATCGCCGATCTGGCCGATCGGGAGATGACGATCTTCCTCTCGACGCACATCCTCCCGGTCGTCGACGAACTGGCCGACGAGATCGGCGTGCTCCACGACGGCGAACTCGTCGCGGAGGGCGACCCCGAGACGCTCAAGTCCCGCGCCGAGACCGGCGACGCCCGCAGCTTGGAGGACGCCTTCCTCGAGATCACTCGCGAGCACGGACAGGAGGGTATCGCGGCGGAGCAGACGTTCGAGTGAGTCGAGCCTGGCCCGACGCTGTCGGTGCTCGAGGCCGGAACGGCCGCCGACCAGCCGATAGCCCAATCGGCGAGACGGACAGAGAATTACGAAGCGGCCCGTAGCTGTCCGCTGTGGCGTTAGATATCCATATGATTTTAGTATCCGGCTGTCGTACTACCGTCCGGTGGTGAGACGGCATGGTGCAGAGAGACATCACCGGTATCGATCTCGAGTCCCGACTCGCCGACTACGCCGCGACGATCGACCGATACGATCTCCTGCTCGGACTGATTCCGGCAGGGTTCGCGGTCGCCGTTCTCGTCGGCCGCCTCCTCGATCTCCCCGTCGAAACGACCCTTCTCTGGGGCGTCGCCATCGCCGCTATCGCGCTGCTCGACGGGCTGTTCGTCCGTCCCCCGACGAAGCCTCGCAACGTTTGAACCCGCTCGTCGGTCCTCGCAGTCTCGCTCGAGTACGAACACGAGCATACGGAGTCGTTTCTCGAGTCGAGACGGTACGTCGGCCCTGCGCAGACGGCACCTCCGTCGGCCGGTTCCGGATATTCTCGGTTCGATCGGCTGGGTCAGGGATCGAAGACCCCGCGCTCGAGGCCCTCGCGGACGGGTTCGTGCTCGGCGTCCGTCGGCGGCGGACTCGTGACGAGCAGGGCCTCGAGTCGGCCGTCGTCGTCGGCTCGAACGCCGCGGTCGACATCGGCTTCGACGGCGACCACGTCGTCGGGACCGACGATGTGTTCGGTCTCGCCCTCGCGGACGACGCCGGTGCCGGAGCGGACACAGATCGTCACGTCGCTGCCGGGCGCGTGAACCGGGATGAACTGTCCCGGCTCGAAGTAGCCGAGGACGGCCTTCATCCGGTCGCTCCGGAAGACCGGTTGGGCGCTGAATCGATGCTCGTCGTACGTTCGTTCGGTGTCGAAATCCGTCGCTGGCATGGGTGATTGCCTCCGAGAGTCTCGATAGCAAGTCTCCGGTCCGGACGGGTCGCTCTTCTCCCGAACCTGTTCGTATCATTGGGGCTACGCTCGAGAAACGGGGACAGCGGACAGCTTTGATCACGACTATATTTCTATGTACCGAGCGGAACCCGAGTCGTATCGGTTCCTCTGGGTGAACTCGTGGCTCGTCGACGGCATCGAGGGCGTCCTGGGCTCGTCGCTCAACGTCGCGGCGAAACCGCAGTATCAGGAGCGGGCGGTCGAACTCGGCCAGCGGCTGGGTACGGAGGGCTACGACATCGTCGGGCTCTGTGAAGTGTTCAACGACGAACAGGAGACGGTCGAGACCGAGTACGTCGACGCTGCCGGGACCGGAACGGCGGTTTCGGGCCCCGAACCGGACGGCGGCGAGAAGGGTGCGGGATTGCTGGATCTGGTCTCGGGCGTCTCCGTCACCGATCGGGCGACACTCGAGTACGACGCGGAACCGGACGACAACCTGACCTACGTCGACGCACACGTCGGGAAAGGCGCACACTACGTGGAACTGGACCTCGGGCCCGGGAAGATAGACCTGTTCACGACGCATCTGGTGACCGGGTCGCCGCTCCCGTGGGCCGACGGCGGTGACGAGGACATCCCGGCACTGCGAGCCCAGCAACTCGACGAACTGGGGGTGTTCGTCGCCGAGCAGACCAGTCCGGAGAACGTGACCCTCGTCGCGGGCGATTTCAACATCGCGCCGGACGGCGAAGCGGCCGACGCCCTCGAGACGTTCGCGTCGACCGCCGGGCTGTCCGACGTGTGGCTCGACCACGGGAACGGGCCGGGCGGAACGAACGACGATGCGATCGTCAACGGGTGCGCCTTCGATTCGAGCGATGCACCGCCGGCGTACTGTCCCAGCGACGACGCAGGCGAGCGGATCGATTACGCCTTCCTCGAGGAGCCCTCGGCCGATCACGCGATGGAACTGAGCGTCGAAACGATCGATCGCCGCGTGTTCTGGCGGGAACTCGCGCCGCCGTCCCAGTTCTACGCCGACGACGACGGCGAGGTCCCCAATTACCTGACCGATCACGTCGGTCTGGAACTGTCGCTGACGGCGACGAGCGCGTGAGACGCGGGCCGATCGGCAGCCGTCGTATTCTTTCACACGCCGCGGACCGACGAGCGCCGAGTGCAACGCCGAACTCGGGCGTCGACCGGTCCCGCGGACCGCTCGAGACACGGCGCGAGAGCGGAGTCCGACACCCTAAAGCGGCCGGACTCTGTGGTTCGGATATGGAGTATCACGAGGCGGCGGACTTCCTCTTCGATCTGCGGCGGTTCCGCCCGAAGCCGGGCACGGAGTCGACGGCCCGGCTGCTGGCCCACCTCGAGGACCCACACGACGATGTCGACTTCGTCCAGATCGCCGGCTCCAACGGGAAGGGGAGCACGGCCCGAATGCTCGAGCGGACCCTGCGGGAAGCCGGCTATTCCGTCGGCCTCTACACCTCGCCACACCTCGAGGACCTCCGCGAGCGCGTCCGCGTCGACGGCCGGAAAATCCCCCGCGCCGCGGTCTGTGAGTACGTCGACGCTGCCCGCGAGTACATCACGGCGCGCGGTGCCGACGGCGACTCGCCGACGTTTTTCGAGACGATGACCGCGATGGCGCTGTGGCAGTTCGGCCGCGAGGACGTCGACATCGCCGTCCTCGAGGTCGGTATCGGCGGCAAGTACGACGCCACGAGCGTCGTCGATCCGGTCGCGAGCGCGGTGACGAGCGTGACCTTGGAGCATACGGGCATCCTCGGCGATACCGTCGAGGAGATCGCCCGCGACAAGGCCCACGTCGCGCCGGCCGACGCACCGCTCGTGACGGGCGTCACCGGGAGCCCGCTCGAGGCGATCCGCGAGGTCGCCGGCGACGTGGTGACCGTCGGACCGGAGCCGGACGAGAACGATGGCGACGACGAGGGCTCGCGACCGGACGTCCGCGTCACCTACGGCGGGCGGACCAACCACACCGAAGCCGCCGTCTCGATCGACGCCGACGACTGGGACCTCGAGACGCGGATTCCGCTGCTGGGCGCACATCAGGCCGAAAACGCGGGTATCGCCGCGACCCTCGCCCGGCAGGTCGGCGATGTCTCGGGGACGGACCTCGAGCGCGGCCTGCGGAGCGCCCACTGGCCGGGCCGGTTCGAGGTGCTCGACACCGAGCCGCTGGTCGTCCTCGACGGCGCGCACAACCCGGGAGCCTGCGAGGGACTCGCCGAGACGCTCGGGACCTACGACTACGACGACCTCCACCTCGTCTTCGGCGCGATGCACGACAAGGACCACCGCGAGATGGCCGCCGCCCTGCCGACGCCCGATATCGTCACCGCGACCGAACCCTCTCTCGATCGCGCCGAGGACGCGGCCGTCCTCGCGGACGTCTTCGCGGACGCCGGTGCCGGCACCGTCCGCACCGAGCCGGCAGTTCCGGACGCGCTCGCAACCGCGCTCGCCGACGCCGAGAGCGGCGACTGCGTACTCGTCACCGGCTCGCTGTTCGCGGTCGCCGAGGCCCGCTCGCGGTGGACCCGAACCGACGTGTCCAAGCGGGTTCGCGACCGTTCGGACGCCCGCGACGCGCTCGAGGCGGCGAACGTCGCCGCGGGCGACGTGGAACGGCTGGACGGCGACGCCGTCCACCGGGTCGTCAGGACGGCGCTGCGGGACCGGCAGGCGACCGTCCTCAAGGAGGAACTGCTCCGGGTCGGCGGCGAGTGCGCCCTCTCCGGCCTCGAGCGGGACGACGAGGCCGTCGACGCCGTCCTGATGGGAACCCTCGCCCAGTTCGAGGCGCTCGTCGGGGCCCTCGAGAACCGATCCCGGCCCCACGGGCTGGCCGACGTCGCCCGCGAGCTGCGGGCGACCCTCGAGATCGACGCCGGTTCCGGAGTCGAGCCCGGAGCCGAAGCGGAGACGGGTGCGGATGGCGGCGATGAAAAAAGCGACGCCGCGGCCGCCGTGACCGACTCCTCGGAAACGGATCGCCGGACGGATCCGGCTCGCACTCCTGGCTGGACGACCGAGGGCTCGAGCGGCCCGGACTACCCGTGGGCGGATCGAACCGCCGTGATGGGGATCCTGAACGTCACGCCCGACAGCTTCCACGACGGCGGCGAGTACGACGCGCTCGAGGACGCCGTAACCCGCGCCGAGGCCATGATCGAGGCCGATGTCGACGTGATCGATATCGGCGGGGAGTCCACCCGCCCGGGCGCAGAGCCCGTCTCGGTCGCGGAGGAACTGGACCGGGTCGTCCCCGTGATCGAACGGATCGCCGACCTCGACGCCCTGATTTCGGTCGACACCCGGCGGGCCGCCGTCGCCGACGCCGCGCTCGAGGCCGGCGCGGACATCATCAACGACGTTTCGGGGCTCGAGGACCCCGAGATGCGCTTCGTCGCGGCCGACCACGACGCGGGGCTGGTCGTCATGCACAGCATCGACGCACCGGTCGTGCCGGACCGCGACATCGAGTACGACGATGTCGTCGCGGACGTGATCGACCAGCTCTCCGAACGCATCCTGCTGGCCGAGAAGGCCGGGCTCGACCGCAGCCAGATCATCGTCGACCCCGGCATCGGCTTCGGCAAGTCCGCGGTCGAGAACTTCGAACTCCTCGATCGAATCGACGAGTTCCACGCGCTGGGCTGTCCCGTACTGTTCGGCCACTCCCACAAATCCATGTTCGAACGGGTCGGCCGCGAATCCGGCGACCGACTCGAGGCGACCGTCGCGGCGAGCGCGCTGGCGGCCGACCGCGGGGCCGACCTGATTCGCGTCCACGACGTGGCCGAGAACGTCGCCGCGGTCCGGACGGCGCTGGCGGCGCGCGATCCGGAGCGGTTCGATTGGGAACCGTAGGCCGCTCCCGCGGCCCGGCTGGATTCCGTCCCCGACCGCCGCTGGCCAGCAGCCGTTCGACGGTCGGCGCGAGATACTTCGTACCCGCACTGATGAGCGGCGCGAGCCGTCCGGGACGGGACTTATGCCGTTCGAAGACCACGTGCGCAGGTATGTGCGAACGGGCGGCGACCTCGGAGCGGGACTTCTGGGCGGACGCGGACGAATCCGAGGCGCTCCGACGGTATCGAACGCTCGTCGACATCGTCGACGACGGTATCTACCAGCTCGATGCCGACGGACGGTTCGTCGCGGTCAACGATTGCATCGTCGAGCTGACGGGCTACGCGCGCGACGACCTCCTCGGCGAGCACATCTCGCTCGTCCTCGCCGAGGACGATCACCGCCGAATCGAACGGGAAATTTCGACGCGGCTCTCGACGGGTGACCGGCGGCGACAAACGTTCGAATTGGCGGCCGAGACCGCCGACGGCGGGACGATTCCCTGTGAACTCCGGTTGAGTCTCCTGACCGACGACGGCGAGCTCCGGGGCACCGTCGGTATCGTTCGAGACATCACCGAACGGAAACGCGCCGAGGCCATCATCGAACGCCGAGAGCTCGAGGAGGAACTCGAACTGTTCCGGACCCTGCTCGATCACTCCACGGACAGCGTGCTCGTCATCGATCCGGAGACGGGCCGGTATCTGGACGTCAACGAAACCGCCTGCCGACGCCGCGGCTACACTCGCGAGGAGTTGCTGTCGCTAACGGTTCCCGACGTCGAGACCGGACTCCCCGACCGAGACGCGTGGGACTCCTTCGTCGCCGACCTGCGGGCCGAGGGGACGATCACGTTCGAGGGTCGTCACCGACGAAAGGACGGCACGACCTATCCCGTGGAGGTCAACGCCGTCGCCGTCGAACTCGACCGGGAGTACGTCCTCGCAATCTCGCGGAACGTCACCGAGCGCCGGGAGCGCGAGCGCGAACTCGAGCGCAAGGAGCGGCGATACGAGGCGATCTTCGAGGATCCGAACATTCTCGTCGGCCTGCTCGAGCCCGACGGGACGGTCATCGACATCAACCGGACGGCGATGGAGTACGTCGAGGCCGACCTCGAGGCGGTGAGGGGCGAGCCGTTCTGGGAGACCGCGTGGTGGGGCGAGAGCGACGACGTACGGGACGCGGTCGAGGAGTGGACCGAGCGCGCGGCCGCGGGCGAGTACGTCGAGTTCGAGACCGACCTCACCCGACCGGACGGCCAGTGGTACGCCCTCAGCGGCTACTTCCGTCCGGTCACGAACGACGACGGCGAGGTGGTATCGATCATCGTCTCGGACCGCGACATCTCCGCGCGCAGAGAGCGCGAACGCGAACTCCAGCGCTACGAGCGGATCGTGGAAACGATCGACGACGGCGTCTACGTCCTCGACGGTAACAGCCGATTCGACACGGTAAACGAAGCCTTCGCCGACATGCTTGGTCGCGACCGGGAGGCGCTGGTCGGGGAACACGCCGCGACGGTGTTTCCGGAATCGAAGGTCGATCGAGCCGAGCGGCTCCAGCGGGAGATGGTCACGGGCGAGACCGACATCGCGGAACTGGACGAACACGTCACCGCCGCCGACGGCGAGATTCCGGTCGTGACTCGATTTGCCCCCTTCGAGACGGACGACGAGGTCGGTCGCGTCGGCGTCGTCCGCGACGTTACGGACCGCGTCGAGCGCGAGCGCCGTCTCGAGCGGAACAAGGAGCAACTCGAGACCCTGTTCGAGGTGCTGCCGGTCGGGGTCGTCGTCGCGGAGGCCGACGGGGCGATCGTCGCGGCTAACGACACCGCACACGAGATCTGGGGCGGGGACGTGTTCGACGCCGAGTCCGTCGACGAGTACGAGCGGTATTCGGTGCGGTGGGCCGACTCGGGCGAGCGGGCCGACCCCGAGGAGATGACGCTGGCCCGGGTGCTCCGCGGCGAGGAGGTGCGGGACCCGGACGTCTTCGAGATCGACGCCGCCGACGGCGAGCGCCGGATCATCGAGGCGGCGGGCATGCCGATCCGCGGCGAGGCCGGCGAGGTGAGCCGCGGCGTGATCACGCTGAGCGACGTCACCGAACGCAGGGACGCCCAACGACAGCTCGCGGAGTCCGAGCGACGCTACCGGACGCTCGTGGAGAACTTCCCGAACGGTGCGGTCGGATTGTTCGACGAGGAGCTCAGGTACACGGCCGCCGGCGGGGCGATTCTGGAGGAGGTCGGCACCGCGGAGGAAGAGATCGTCGGGAAGACCCTCTGGGAGCGCTACCCGGAGGAGTTGGCCGCCCAGCTCGAGCCGAACTTTCGGGCCGCACTCGACGGCGACACCAACGCCTTCGAGATCGAGTTCCACGGCCGCCACTGGATCGCGTACACGCTGCCGGTCGCGGACGACGACGGCGACACGTTCGCCGGCATGGTCATGGTTCAGGACATCACGGAACGCCGGAAGTACCAGCGAAAGCTCGAGGAGTCCAACGAGCGCTTAGAGCAGTTCGCCTACGCCGTTTCGCACGATCTGCAAGAGCCCCTGCGGATGGTCACGAGCTATCTCAACCTCCTCGCGGACCGGTACGGCGACGCCTTCGACGAGGACGGCGAGGAGTTCCTCGAGTTCGCCGTCGACGGGGCCGAGCGCATGCGCGAGATGATCGACGCACTGCTCGCGTACTCGCGAATCGAGACGCGGGGCGATCCGCTGGAACCGGTCGATCTGGACGCGGTGGTCGCCGACGTGCGCACCGACCTCCAGCTCCGGATCGACGAGACCGACGCCGAGATCGAGACCGAACCGTTACCCGTCGTCGAGGGCGACGCGAACCAGCTACGGCAAGTGTTCCAGAACCTGCTGGCGAACGCGATCGAGTACAGCGGCGGCGAGCGGCCCCGAGTGCAGATCAGTGCCGAGCGCGACGGCGGGAACTGGGTGCTCTCGGTCAACGACGAGGGGATCGGCATCGATCCCGACGACCGAGAGCGCATCTTCGAGGTGTTCCAGCGGCTCCACACCCGCGAGGAACACGACGGCACGGGGATCGGCCTCGCGCTGTGCAAGCGGATCGTCGAGCGCCACGGCGGCGACATCTGGGTCGAGCCCGATCCCGACGGGGGGACGACGTTCTCGTTTACGCTCCCCGCCGCGAACGGAGACGAGGCGTAAGCGCCCCTCTCGAGCACCGATCGCGTCCGTCGAACGCCGCGAGCACCGTCAGTCGCCGTCCGCTGTGTCGGTTTCGGGCGAATACTCGTCCGGCCCGCAGCCAAGTGACCGGTGCGGACAGTGCCGGCAGTGCTCGCCCGGCGTCGTCTCCCGGAACGAGGGCTCGTCGACCGCCTCGAGCGTCTCGAGGACGGAGTCCCACGACGGCAGTGCGTCGGGCTCGAAGCAGTCGACGCGGGGGCCGTCGACGTCGCCGACGTAGACGTAGCCGACGGCCGCGATCGGCTCGTCGAACCGGTCCTCGCAGGCCCGCAGGTAGAGCGCCAACTGGACGGCCTCGTCGGGGGAGAGCCGCTCGGCGGTGGCCTTGTAGTCGAGGACCGCGAGGCCGCCGTCGGGCAGCCGCCGAACCGTGTCCACGTAGCCGACCACGTCGCCGGTCACGCCGGCCACGTCCTCGAGCGAGAAGGGTAGTTCCGCGGCCAGCGGCTCCCAGTCGGCGACCGGCCGGTCGTACGCGGGTGCGGTCGCCTCGAAGTAGCGGTCGACGCAGGCGAGGACGCCCTCCCGGTGTGCGAGCAGGTCGCGCGCGGTGAGCTGTCGGACGGCCGCCTCGCGCCACGCCTCGCGGCCGTGGTACTCGCGGTGGAAGGCTTCCTCCGCGACGTCGTGGAAGACGGTGCCGACGATCCGCGACGCCGAGTCGGCGGGCGCTGCGGTCTCGGTTCCGGCTCTTTCCGCCCACTCGAGCGGATCGGGGTCGTCGATCGCTCGGACGACGTGATCGAGATAGTGTTTCCGCGCGCAGGTCTCGTGGGTGTCCATCGCGGAGTAACTGTGACGCATCGCGACCGGGAGGTCGGTCGCCGTCGCCAGCGTCTCGACCGGGAAGCGGACGGTGTCGGTCGTCAGCGCGGAGAGCCGGCGGCCGCTGGGAACGCGAGCCGGCGGCTCCGAGCCGTCGGCCGACGCCGCCTCGAGCGGGCCGTGACTCGCGGCGTCGGCGGCCGACAGCAGGGTTCCGTCGCGAAGCTGTCGGCCCAACCGGTGGACGGTCTCGATCGCCTCGCGGGTCTCGAGCGGTTCGACGGGGCGGTCCCCGTAGTCGGCGTAGTAGGTGATCGTTCCCGGGCTCTCGCCGGCCGAGGCGGCGATCTCGTCGGTGCGGTCGACGATCGTTTCGGGGTAGACCTCGCGCACCCGATCGAAGCTCGCGGTCAGCGACGACCAGAGATCCATCCGCTGGCCGGTCACGGACCACTCGATATCGGTCGCCAGACACGCATCGGCCGTCGACGCCGCGAGTTCGTCCTCGTCGCCGTCGTACTCGTAGTCGGAGCCGAACACGAACAGGTGGTTCTCGGCCCGAGTGAGTGCGACGTGGAGCACCCGCCACTCCTCGCCGACCCGCTCCGCGGCGAGGTCGGCGTGCAGCGGGGAGTCGACCTCGTCGTCGAGCGTCGCGGCCAGCAGCCGGTACCGCGCTCGCTCGACGTAATCCCCGTCGACGCACCACTCCTCGTCCGAGAGGTAGGGCACGAGGACGGTGTCGAACTCGAGGCCCTTCGCCTGATGGACCGTCATCACGTCGACGCAGTCGTCGGATCTGGTCCCGCGGGTCCGGTCGCTCCCGCCGCTCCGAAGCGTCTGGGCGAGCGCGTCCACGAACTCGGTCGAGAGCGACTGGACGACGCCGTCGGAGTCGTAGGCCTCGACGAACCGCTCGAGGCGGTCGAACTCGTCTCGCTCCTCGCTCGCACAGAACCACTCGATCCGCGTCAGCTCTCGGAACCGGCGGACGAACCCCGAGAGCGGATAGACGTCCCGGACCCGCTCGAGTTCCGCGAGGTGGTCCCGCGCCGTCGCGAGCCCGTCTGGGTGCTCGAGGTCGAGCGCCGCCGGATCGGCCGCCATCACTGCATCGTACAGTGAGCCGTCCCGCCGTTGCAACGCCGCGAGGTCGTTCTCGGGGAGCCGGTACCGGTAGAGCAGCACGCGCCGGAGGTGGGCGTCGGCGTCCGGTTCGACGAGGACGCGCAGGTACGAGAGCACCGTTTGCATTCCGGGCGAAATCTCCCCGCGGGGCGAGCCGGAGATCTCGTAGGGAATCTGCAGGTCCCGCAGTTCGTCTGCGACCGTCTGCGCGTGGTGGTTCGTCCGAACGATGACCGCGATATCGCCCAGCGAGCGCTGGGGGACGTTCGCGGCCTCGCCGTTGAGCAGCCGCGAGACCGTCGTCGCGACCTGTTCGGGTGTCGACTGGGGCACCGCATCGCTCTCGACCTTGACGACGCGGTCCGGCGGCTCCGCCTCGTCGTAGCTCCCGCGCGTCCGGCCGTCCTCCCGCAGCGTCTTCGAGGACTGCGGGCCGTAGTCACAGCCGTTGGTCAGGTCCAGGATCTCCTGTCTCGAGCGGAAGTTGAGCTCGAGTTCGATCGCCTCGTGGTCGTCGTAGGCCTCTGCCAGCCGGTCGAGCCCCTCGCGGTCGGTACCGCGCCAGCCGTAGATCGCCTGATCCTTGTCGCCGATCGCGAGCAGGTCCGGCCGGTCGGGGCCGTCCGTGAGTTCGGTGACCAGCGAGAACTGGGTCTCGTCGGTGTCCTGAAACTCGTCGCAGTAGACCTGCGTCCACTGGCCGGTGATTTCGCTTGCAATCGCGTCGTCGTCCAGCAGCCCCGTCGCCGTCCGCACCAACTCGTCGAAGTCCATCGTCCGCTCGGCCGCGAGCGCCTCGTGGTAATCCGCGTAGACGTCGGCGTAGTGGCGGGCCAGCCGGAGGAACTCGACGTAGTGTTTCAGGCGGCCGAAGGGAGTCTGTTCGATCCGACTCGTCGCCTGCCCCCAGATCCGGTTGCCGAACAGCGCCCGCGGCAGGTGTTTCGTGGTCCGGTCGTCCAACGAGAGCGTCTCGATCGTGTTCGTCACGCACGTCTGGAGGGTCCGGAGATACCGGTCGATATCTCGAACCACGTCGTCCTCGCGGAACGTGTCCGGCGCTTCCGCGATCTTCTCCCGGCAGTAGGAAACGAGCTTGCCGTAATCGACCAGCGATTCTCGGGCCGTCTCGAGGTGCTCGTCCCGGTTGAAGTACCGGAACGACTCGTTGTCGAACGAGAGGTCGTCGCCGGCGGTTCGCTCGAGCCAGAGGACGAACTCGTTGCACAGCTCGAGGGTGCGAACCGGTGGCAGCCCCGACTGTAAGTCGTCTGGCGTGATGTCCTCCTGGCTCATCGATTGGATGAACCGGTCGACCGAGTCGACGAGGTCGGCCGGCGAGCCGTCGTTGCGGGTCGACGCGGCCGCGAAATCGTAGTCGTTGGTCGCGAGCAGGCGGCCGATGAGCCGCCGTCGCGTGCGCTCGGTGACGACGTCGAACTCGGGCGAGTAGCCCAGATAGTAGGCGTACTCACGGACCAGTCGGTAACAGAACGAGTGGTAGGTGTAGACGTCGATCGCCGCCGCGGCGTCGGGATCGAGCCGCTCGGCGACCGCCGTGCGGATGCTCGCGGCCGCCTCGTTGGCGAAGGTCAACACGAGCACGTCGTCCGGATCGACGTCGCCCCGCTCGACGGCGCGCTCGATTCGGACGAGCATCGTCGTCGTCTTCCCGGTGCCCGCGCCCGCGTCGACGGAGGTACAGGCCGCGCGGCTGTCGATAACCGCCTCCTGATTGCCCTTCGGTTCGATGTCCTCGGCCGCTCCGTCCCGCGGCGTCTCACCCATCGAACCGCACCTCCTGACTGATGTATTCCTGACAGCAGACGGTGTACTCGCAGTCGGGACAGGCGTGTTCCTCGATCTGATCCCAGCGGTCGGACGGATCGAACGGCCCGGAGACGAGGCTCGAGGCGACGGTTGCGAGTCGACTATCGACGGTCTCGTTTCGGTGGTCGTGGGTCATGCCGTAGGTGTGGTGATCGATGTAGACGTCAGTGAGATCGACGACCTCGAGGCTCGTCTCGACGGTGTCCCGGACCCAGTTCACCGCCGTCCCAGACCGGTCGGCCAGCGGAATCTGGACGTAGCGGCAGGTCCGATCGCCCAACTCGAGCCGGTCGCGGAGGGTACGGAGCCCGTCGATGACGACGGCGGTCTCGAAGAGCGAGCCCACCGGGTCCGGGTCGAACGCGTCCCGCTCGTCGTCGAAGTGGTCGGTGAAGAGGTCGGCCACGTCGCCCTCCCAGTCGGAGCGATAGCGCAGGCGGCCGAGCGGTGCGAGCGTCGGGACGAACCGGACGCCGACGATCGACGAGCCGTCGCCGTAGACGTAATCGACCGTCGCGTCGATCGTCACCGCGTCGGTCGCGGGTGGCTCCGACCCGTCCGCCGCGTCGGGGAGCGCGACCGTACTCGAGAGCGGGAGTTCCGGCCCGATCAGTTCGCCGCGGGCCGCATCGGCGTCGAGTCGTTCGAGTCCCGCGGCGTGGTCGACGCCGACGCGCTCGAGGTACGCCGAAAGCGTCGCCTCGAGCACCCGCCGCTCGTGGCGGCGCTGGGCGACGGAGTGGAACGGCTCGTCGTGGTCGGTCCACAGCGCCGAGAGCCGGTCGCGGGCGACGGTCTCGAGGGCCTCGCGGTCGGTCTCGCCGCTCCGGAGCGCGTCGCAGATAGCGGTCCGCAGGAGGGCGACGCGGTCGTCGACGGCGTCGTCGTCGCTCCCATCGAGTCCGTGGACGTGGGCGAACTCGTACCGGCGGGGACAGTGCAGCGCGGTGCGGAGCCCGTCGACCGAAAGCGAGGCGGCGCTCGAGTCGGCGTCAGTCATCGCGGACCACCTCGCCCGCGGCGAACTCGAACTGCGAGCGGACCGCCTCCGCGAGTTCGTCGTCGATATCGCCCTCCTCGAGCACGACCGCGATCTCCTCGAACAGCGCCTCGGTCTCGCCGAGATCGGCCTCGCCACCGGTGCTCGCCTCTCGGAGCACCCGCTCGAGTTCGCCCCGCGGCTGGGCCAGCAGCGCCTCGAGCGCGTTCGTCTCGCCGTGGATTGCCGCGTCCGCGGCGGCGGCGATCTCCTCGAAGGCGAGGCCGGGGGTCGACTCGATCAGTTTCAGGTAGCGCGACTCGTCGTAGGTCCGCTGCAGGCTTCCCGAACCCCGCTCGTAGGAACAGCAGTAGAGCGCGCGTTCGGCGGCGCGAGCCCCGAGCGCGAGCCGCCTGCGGGACCGCTGGGCGTGGTACGTCTCGAAGGGGTCCCCGAAACCGTCTGCGTCGACCGTTTCGAAGGTCTCCGCGATGTCCGCGTCCGAGGGGGCCGTGACCGCGGGGTAGGCCGGCATGTTCCGGAGCCACGCCGTCGGGAACAGTTGGGTGAGGAACTGTTCGCCCGGGTAGGTCTCGTCGATCAGATCCAGCAGGAAGACCGCATTCCGCGAGTCGTACTTGAGGTCGTCGACGGCACAGACGGTGACGCCGCCGGTCGGCGGCCGCGTCTCGACCGCGTGGACGTACGGCGCGTCGTACTGGATCGTCCGGCGGAGCATCCGGCGCAGCCCCTGCCAGTCCGGCCCCACCAGATCCGTCTCCTCGACGAACCGGGCGATCTCGAGGACGCGCCGGACGCCCTCGTACTGCTCGCGGGCGTCGATCCAGTCCTCCTCGAGGGCGATCCGCCCCTTCAGGTCCGTCTCCCGGATCCAGCGCTCGAGCGAGCGGCGCACGCTCGCCCCGGCGGTCGTCGCCAGCAGGTCCGGCGAGAACTCGGGGACGCGGGCGCGGAGGCGATCCAGTGAGACGTCCCGCGGGTCGCTCGAGCCCCGCCTGCGGTCGGGCGACTCGGCTCGAGCGAATCGGTCGCCATCGCCGTCTCGCTCGCGTTCGCACTGGAGCGTGACGACCGCGTAGAGTTCGTTCACCGCGGGATCGTCCGCCAGCGAGGGGGTGCCGATCGTCGCCGTCGGTACGCCGGCGTCCCGGAGCCGCCGTCTCGTCTCCGGTACCCGTTCGATCCGCGGGACCGCGACGGCGAACTCGTCGTGGGACCAGCCGTGCCGATCGCGCAGCGATTCGATTTCGGTCGCGACCGCCCGCACCTGTTCGCGGGCCGTCTCGGTCCGGACGCGTCGCGCGACGCCCGCCGGCTCGGCGTCTCCGGGTTCGGCCCCGGCCGCCGCGTCGAGCGTGGTTCGATCCGGCGTCTCGCCGGTCGCGAGGAATCGAGTGATGGCGCGATGTGGGGGTGAGGGAGGTGAACCCTCGGTACCGTCTTCGGCGGCGGCCACGGGCTCGAGCGGCTCGACCTCGAGGCCGGCCTCGGCCGCGATGGTCGCGACGCGGCCCGGTTCGACCCGCGTGCGCTCGACGCTGGCGTGGCGCTCGCCGAGACAGACGAGGTCGGCGTCGCGGGTCAGCGCCGCGAGGTACCGGCGGTCGAGCCGGCGGTACTCCTCGAATTCGACGGCGAGGACGGCGTCGAACGAGCCGGTGACGCGGGTTCGCAGGCCGTCGGCGTCCGCCTCGAGCAGGTCGACCGCCTGCGGGACCACGTCGGCCCGCTCGACGTAATCCCGGTCGTCGAGTTCTGCGTGGAACCGGTCGTTCATCGCGTACAGGAAGGCGAGACAGTCGTGCGGATCGTCGATCTCGAGGTCGTCGAGCCGGAGCCGTTGGCGGGTCGCCGCGAGCAGCAGTTGCCCCACGTCGCGCGAGAAGCTCTCGTGGGCGGCCGCGCGCTCGAGGTAGTCGGGCACCGCGCGGCTCGCGCCGTCGATCACCAGCGAGATGAGTTCGATACGTTCCTCGTACTCGAGGCGGGAGAGCGTGGGATCGTACTCCTCGATGGTCTTCGAGGCGTGTTCCGGCAGCGATTCGATCCGGGGCGAACGGGGTCCCCCGTCAGCCCGCTCGCGGTCGATCTCGGCCAGCGCGTCGGTCAGGGACTCGAGGCCCGTCGGATGCCGTTTCAGGACCAGGACGTTTCGCGGGCCGTGTTCCGCCGCGAGGGCGGCGTATTCGGCGGCGACGGTCGCGAACACGTCGCTACCGGGGGCGGGGCCCGGGAGGAGCTTGCAGGTTCCGTCGAGTGCGGGCGGCGGGGACGCCATCGGTTGTACGTCACCGTGTATGGCCGAATCCCTACTTAAATGTGGGCACGACCTGATCGCTGTCTGTCATCCCGGGACCGATCGACCGCCGATCGTCGCCCGCGGCCTCCCGCGCTCGTCCGGAGCGACTCCAGTCCGACAATCCTTATATTGTATACCGAATACGGTACAGTATGGAGGATATTTTCGTCGCTCGAGTCATGTCCTCGTCACTGCACACGGTGACGCCGGACACGCTCGTCGAGGACGCCGCACAGGAGATGCTCGCCAACGAGATCGGGTCGGTCATCGTCGTCGACGACGACAACCGGCTCGAGGGGATCCTGACGACGACGGACTTCGTCGAGATCGTCGCCGAACAGAAGCCGAAAGACCAGACGCCGGTCTCGACGTACATGAGCGCCGACGTCGTGACGGTCACGGCCCAAGACAGCATCCGCGACGCCGCGGACACGATGGTCGAACGGGGCTTTCACCACATCCCCGTCATCGACGAGGACGAGGGCGTCATCGGCATGGTCACGACGTCGGATCTGGCGGGCTACATTTCTCGCGTCCAGTCGCCGAGCCCCGAGTAATCGTCGCTCGGAAGCGGGCGGGCGAGGCCGGTCGCCGGGACTGCGGACCGCGGCCGCCTCGTGCGATCAGTTCGAGGCCCGCGGGACGAAGGGACCGAAATCGGCGGTTCGCGCGGCGATCGTCGCGATCCGGAGCGCGTAGCTCAGCAGGACCATAAACGGGAGGAAGACGAGCACGACGCCGCCGGCGGCGATCGCCAGCAGGAGCCAGTCGTTCGCGACCGCGTCCGCAATCTGCCCGTAGGAGACGAGCAGCAGGCCGCCGCCGACCAGCGTCGGGAAGCCGACGTACAGGAGCATCCGCGAGAGGACGGCGAGTTCGTGCTGGACGTACAGCGTCTTGAACGTCTGGCGGGCGACCGCGAGAAAGCCCAGCAATTCGATTAACTCCTCGAGCGGTTCCGTCTCGTCGAAGACGCCGTCCCACTCGTCTCGGAACGTCCGCGCCGCGTGGTAGTAGTTCCCCTGATGGTGGCCGAGCACCGCCGACAGCGCCTCGAACGTCCCGAACTCGGCGTCCTCGAGCGCGTTCGAGACCGTTTTCCCGTCCGACTCGAAGGTCTCGATGAACCGCTCGACTTCCGCCCGCTCGTCCGGGTCGGCGTCGTCCGCGAGCGCGTCGGGAAGCCGCCGGGCGCGGACGACGGTCGCGGTGACGATGACGTTCAGGAAGGCGGCCGGTGACGCCGGACTGACGCCCGACTCGGTCAGTTCCTCGACGTCCCGCTGAAACTCGGTCATGCCGTCGAATCGATCCCTGAGATCCGGCGTCCAGCCCAATTCCTGGGAGAGGACGAGCTGATTGATCGCCAGGACGATCGTGATGAACGGCAGCGTCCCGCCGACGAGCGAGCCGTAGAGCGTCACGACGGCTCCCGCGTCGGTCACCGGAAACAGCCCGCCGACGTACAGCGCGATGACGGCGACGTACAGGCCCGCCGTCAACAGGCCGGCGATTACCAGTCGGTGCCCGTCGAGCATCAGCCAGCGCCTGAGCGGCGACTCGGTTATTTTCTGGTAGGTCAACTGGCTCTCTTCGCCGTCCGCGGTCGTGGACAGCTCCCGGTCGCGTGCGCTCATGTCGGCCCGGTCAACGTCGGCGCTGAAAAGACCGGGCGCGCTACTGGACTCGCTGAGAAGCGCCCGAACCGCGGTCGCCCTGTGCTCTCCGTCGACGCGTCACTCGACGGCGAACATTTCCTCGTCCAGTCGGCGGCCGCCGGTCCAGCACTCGCCGGCGAACCACGCGAAGTAGCCGAGCGCGAAGACCGTCATCGCGGCGGTGAGCAGCCACGCCGCGCTCGCGACCTCGAGCCGGCGGAGCTGCGACAGCCCGAACGCGCCACAGCCCACTGCGAGGATCGCGATCCCGACCGCGGCCACGCGGGGCCAGCCGACGGTCCGGCCGCCGACGGACAGTCGCTCGCGGGTCCCGGCGAGCACCAATACGATACCGACGACGGCGAGCCAGCCGGTCAAAAGCAGCGTCGACGGAGTCGCGAGGTCACCGCCGACGAGGAAGAGCCCCGCCAGTAGCACCGTTGCGAACCCGCCGCCGGTGAACCCGCGGCGAACGACGGCCTTCAGTCCGCTCATCGCTCGGCCGGTTCGCCGGGCGCACAGTTAGGCGTTCTCACTCTCGCCCGGTTGCACCGGATCAGTCGTCGTCCATCGGCGCGCTCACGGGCTCGACGCGCTCGCCGCGGGGCCCCTCGAGGTCCACCTTCGGGAGCAGGTCCCGCAGGTAGCGGCCGGTGTGGGAGTCCTCGAGTCGCGCGACGTCTTCCGGGGTGCCGGTCGCGACGATTTCGCCGCCGTTCTCGCCGCCCTCGGGTCCGAGGTCGATGACGTGGTCGGCGTTCTTGACGAGGTCGAGTTCGTGCTCGATGACGGCGACGGTGTTGCCGTTGTCGGTCAGCCGGTGGAGCACGTCGATGAGCTTGCGCTCGTCCTCGCTGTGGAGTCCCGTGGTGGGCTCGTCGAGCAGGTACAGCGTCTCGCCCGAGTCCTTCTTGCCCAGTTCCTCGGCGAGCTTGATCCGCTGGGCCTCGCCGCCCGACAGCGTGGTCGAGGGCTGGCCGAGTTTCATGTAATCGAGTCCGACGTCTTTGAGCAGCTTGAGCCGGCGGCGGATCTGGCTCGAGGACTCGAAGAAGTCGTAGGCCTCCTCGACGCTCATCTCGAGGACGTCGGCGATGGTCTTGTCCTTGTAGGTAACGTCGAGCGTGGCGTCGTTGTAGCGCGCGCCGCCGCACTCCTCGCAGGGGACGTACACGTCCGAGAGGAAGTTCATCTCGATTTTCACCGTGCCCTGTCCGCCACACTCCTCGCAGCGGCCGTCCTTGACGTTGAAGGAGAACCGTCCCTTCTCGTAGCCGCGCTGTTTCGCGAGCTTCGTCGAGGCGAACAGCTCCCGGATGTAGTCGAAGACGCTGGTATAGGTCGCGGGGTTCGACCGCGGGGTGCGGCCGATCGGCGACTGGTCGATCAGGCGGACCGTCTCGATCTGGTCCAGTCCCTCGATGGCGTCGTGATCGCCGGGGATCACGCTCGTGTTGTCGTTCATCTCGCGCGCGAGGCCCTTGTAGAACACCTCGTGCATCAGCGTGGATTTCCCGGAGCCGGAGACGCCGGTAATCGCGGTGAAGCAGCCCAGCGGGATGTCCACGTCGAGATTCTTGAGGTTGTGCTGGCGCGCCCCGCGGATCGTTATCGCGCCGTCGGGATCGCGTCGCTCGTCGGGCACCGGAATCTGGCGCTGGCCCGAGAGGTAGTCGCCGGTGACGGATCCCTCGGTGGCTTTGACCTCCTCGACGGAACCGTTGGCGACGACCTCGCCGCCGCGCTTGCCGGGGCCGGGCCCCATGTCGATGACGTTGTCCGCCCGGCGCATGGTCTCCTCGTCGTGTTCGACCACGAGGAGGGTGTTGCCCAGATCGCGCAGTTCCTCGAGCGTGTCGAGCAGCCGGTCGTTGTCCCGCTGGTGGAGCCCGATCGAGGGCTCGTCGAGCACGTAGAGGACGCCGACGAGGCCGGAGCCGATCTGCGTGGCGAGGCGGATGCGCTGGCTCTCGCCGCCCGAGAGCGTCGAGGCCTCGCGGTCGAGCGTGATGTAGTCGAGGCCGACCTCGCACATGAATCCGAGCCGCGCCCGGATCTCTTTGAGGATCTCCTCGGCGATGACCTTCTCGCGCTCGGTGAGGTCGGCTTCCATCGACTCGAAGTGCTCGCGGGCGTCGCCGATGCTCATCGCGTTGATCTCGGTGATCGAACTGTCGTCGACGAGTACGGCGCGACTCGCGGGTTTCAGTCGGGTGCCGTCACAGGCCGGACACTCCGTGACCGACATGTAGTCCTCGATGTGTTCCCGGGTCGAGTCGGAGTCGGTCTCGAGGTACCGGCGCTCGAGGTTCGGGATGACGCCCTCGAAGTGCTTTTTCTTTCGACGGGTGCCGTTCTTGGTACTTCGTTTGAACACCACTTCGCCGTCCGTACCGTAGAGGAACGCCTGCTGGACGTCCTCGTCTAACTCCTCGAAGGGCGTCGAGAGCGGGACGTCGAAGTGCTCCGCGACGGCGTCGAGCCGGGTCCGGTAGTACGACCGGTTGTAGCTCCACGGCTCGAAGACGTGTTTGAGCGGCTTGGACTCGTCCTGCAGGACGAGGTCCTCGTCGACCTCCTTGGTCTCGCCCAGCCCCTCGCACTCGGGGCAGGCTCCGTGGGGCGAGTTGAACGAGAACGACCGGGTCTCGATCTCGGGGATATCGATCCCGCAGTGCGTGCAGGCGAGATCCTTCGAGAACTCGACGACGAACCGGTCGTTCTCCTCGGTCTCCTCGCCGAGCGCGCCGGTCCGGCGGGCCTCTTCGCCGAGGTCCGCGGCGACCGCTTCGGAGGCGTCCGGGAGGATGACCTTCAGGACGCCCTCGGCCTCGTCGAGCGCCGTCTCGACGCTGTCGATGATCCGCGGGCGGGCCTCGGTCGAGACCTTCACGCGGTCGACGATCACGTCGACGGTGTGATCGAAGTTCTCGTCTAAGTCGGGGTCGTCCATCGTGAGGTCGTACTCCTCGCCGTCGACCTCGACGCGGGCGTACCCCTCGGAGACGAGTTCCTCGAAGAGATCCTCGAACGCACCCTTCTGGTCGCGGACGACGGGTGCCGCGAGTTTGGCCTTGGTTCCCTCGGGCAGCTCGAGGATGCGTTCGACCATGTTCTGGGCCGACTGCTCGCCGACTTCGCGACCGCACTCGGGGCAGTGTGGCGTGCCGACGCGGGCGTAGAGCAGCCGCAGGTAGTCGTGGAGTTCCGTGACCGTCCCGACCGTCGATCGGGGGTTGTTCGCGGCGTTCTTCTGGTCGATCGAGATCGCCGGCGAGAGCCCCTCGACGGTCTCGACCTGTGGCTTGTCCATCTGGCCGAGGAAGTTCCGCGCGTAGGCGGAGAGGCTCTCGATGTACCGGCGCTGGCCTTCCGCGTAGACCGTCTCGAACGCCAGCGAGGACTTGCCCGAACCCGAGAGGCCGGTGACGACGGTAAACGCCTCGCGGGGGATCGTCACGTCGATGTCCTTGAGGTTGTGCTCCTCCGCACCGCGTACTTCGATGAAGTCCTTGCTCATCGTTCGGTCGCGTATAGAGACAGTCTCTTCTGTCGACGCAGTTCCAGATTCATTGTATCTGTGTCAGTGGCCGCAAGGACTTAACGGGTATGAAAGGCCGCTACCGTGCCGTTAGTTACCAGTTCTAACTCGAGGCGGGCGGTCCGTCAGCCGTCCGCCGCGCTCTCGCGTGGCTCCGAATCGGCCGAGCCGGAACCTCGATCCTGCCACCACTGGCCGAGTATCGCACCGGTCGCGAGGGCGACGAGACAGAGGGCGACGGCGACGTTCACCAGCGGCACCAGATAGAGGAGTTGAACGACGACCGTCCCGACGACGAGCGCGAGCCAGCGGTTCGGGTCCGTGCCGGAACCCACGCCGCGCAGCAGGAACGAGCCGACCGCGACGATCCCGATCGTATTGGCGACCGTCAACGCCGCTGAGGCCGCGACCATCGCGACGAGGGGGACCCGCTCGAGGATCTCGGGTGCACCAAACCCGACGAGCAGCGTCGTGGCAGCCGAGACGGTCGCGAGGAGGACGACCCCGCCGACGACCACACCGACTCCGATCACGCCCGCGGTCGCGGGGCGCTCGTCGAGTCGGTCCTCGACCGCCCGGACGGTCGACGGGGAGACGGCCAGCACGAGCGCTCCGACGGCGAGCGTGAGCCCGACGTAGACGCCGAACGCGAGCGCGAACTCCGTGGGCGTCGCGGGGTTCGTGACGGCGTCCGCGAGGTCGCGCCGTGCGGTGACGGCCGCGGGAACGGGCCCCGAGAGCGGAATCGCTGCTGTGGAAATCCGGTGACGGCTCGCAGCCATACTCACACTCGTGCGAGCCCGTTCCTCAATCCTGCGTTCGCCGTCGCCGGTTCGGTGCTGACTCGAGAATTGGCCCCTCAGTTCGATCCCCGGCTTCGGGCCGTCCGCTGCGGACCGGCACCCGGACCAAAGTAACTTCGGCCGGCAGCCCAAAGGACGAGTATGAGCGACGACGCCGCGGACGACCTCGCGGTCGACGAATTCGTCGAGTACTGCCGCACGCAGGCCGGCCTCCTCTCGGGCAGCGTCGAGACGATGGGCGAGGAAGCCGACGACCTGCTCGACGAGATCGATCAGGAGATGGCCGAGATCCGGTCGCGCCTCGAGGCGCTGCCGGACGAGGTGGAAGCGACCGAATCCCCGTCGACCGCGGACGTGCCGGACGCGAGCGAGGTCGACGTCGCGGCGATCGAGCAGTTACAGCAGGAACTCGAGGAGAAACAGCTGCTCGTCGAGGCGAAACAGGCCCGCATGCAGGCGTTTCAGGATCTCGCCGCCGGGTACACCGACCTCGCCGAGGAACTATCGTCGGCCGTCGACGACGGACAGGAGGCGCTGACTCGCGTCATCGAGTTCGAGGCCGACGCCGACGCGCCGGCGTACTTCGACGAGCGGGAGACGATGGTCGAGGCCGCGGCCGCGTCCGCTGAAGCCGAGTCGGAACCCGAACCCGAATCCGAATCTCGGTCCGAGTAACCGGTCCCGCGGTCAGTATTCGTTCTCGAGGGCCTCGAGCACCGCGTCTACGTCCTCTTCGCTGTTGAACGCGTGGACCGACGCGCGGATCGCGTCCGGCGTCGGCAGCGGTCGGACGACGATCCCCCGATCGGCGAGGCGTTCGACAGTCGCCTCCGGCTCGTCGACATCGATGGTCACCAGTCCGGATTCGTACTCGCGCGGGCTCAACAGCCGCTCGTCCGGAACGCCCGCTTTGAGGCGGTCGGTGAGCATCTCGATCCGCCGCTGGATCGCGTCGATCCCGACGTCCTCGAGCACCGCGATCGCTTCCGTCAGCCCGGCGTAGGGGGCTGGACTCGCGGTGCCGACCTCGAACCGCCGCGCGCCCGCTGCGTACCGATAGTCGCCGGCGTTCTCGTCCTCGACGCTTCGGTAGCCGATCGCGGCGGGGACGCAGTCCGTCTCGACGCCGTCGCGGACATAGAGGAAGCCGGCACCGAAGGGGCCGAGCAGCCACTTGTGGCCCGCCGCGACGACGAAGTCGGCACCCCACTCCTGCACGTCGACGGGCACCTGCCCGGGCGACTGGACGGCGTCGACCAACACCAATGCCCCGGCGTCGTGGGCGATGTCGACGATCTCCGAGACCGGCAGTCGCGTCCCGTGGGTCCACGTGAGCGAACTCACACAGAACAGCGTCGCGTCGTCGGCCGCCGCCTTCACGTCCGCGAGGTCGAGCCGTCCGCCCTCTGTCTCGAGCACCCGCACCTCGACGCCGTACTCGCGTTCGAGGCGCTGCCACGGCAGGATTCCGGCGGAGTGCTCGAGGTCGGTGCGAACGACGACATCGTCCTCGTCCCAGTCGAACGCGCCCGCGATCCGGTTGATCCCGTCGGTCGTGCTCTGGGTGAGCGCGATCTCGCTCGGCGCGGCCCCGAGCAGGTCGGCGACGGCCGCTCGCGCCTCGTCGTAGGCGTCGAACGCCGCGGGGTACATCCCCTCGGCCGCGGGAGCCTTGTACTCGTGGTGCTCGAGGGCCGATTCGGCCGCGTCGACGACGCGGCGCGGGCTCGGCCCGCCGGCGCCCCAGTTGCAGTAGACGGTCGACTCGAGGGCCGGGATCGCCTCGCGTAGCTCGATCGGATCCATCGGGTGGTCGTTCGTGCCGTCCCGTGTTCGTTCTGGCGGTTACTCCGCTGTCGGTCGTTCGGATCTATCTCGAGAATGAGAGAGTTCGACAGTATCCGAGCCGCTCCGCTCTCCGGCGAGCCCCGTACTGGGCGCTATCGCGGCCGAATTGTGCCGATATACGAAGTGGTATTTAAACACCCTCGATATGGTGGGACACATCATATCGCTTACCATCTCTCGAGAATCGTCGATACGACTGAACGGATGTCCCCCGTACGAGCAAGTGAGGAGAAGACCAATGACCACGACCCGACTCAACCGACGACACGTACTACAGTCGATCGGGGCGGCCGGTGTCGGTGCGGTGGCCGGCTGTCTCGATAGCAGCACGCAGGGGAACAGTGCGGAAAGCGACACGTCGGCGGGTGAGGAGGGGCTGCCAGCAGCGAAGGCCGTTGACATCGACCGGATCGCGCGGGATCCGACGGACATCCCGGACCCGGTCGACTGGGACGAGCCCCGCGAACACGACATCACGATCCGAACGGAGCGGGTGACCGCCGAGATCGAGCCCGGAGTCACCTTCGAGTACATGACATTCGAAGGGCAGGTGCCGGGGCCGATGATCCGAGTTCGGCGCGGCGACCGGGTGAACCTCACGTTCGAGGTGCCCGAGGACATGAACAAGGTCGGGCACAACATGGACTTCCACGCGGTCTACGGCCCCGGCGGCGGGGCCGACGCGACCACGATCGGGCCGGGCGACGACCCGACCGAAATCAGCTTCACGGCCGACTACGCGGGCGTGTTCATCTACCACTGTGCGATCCCGAACATGGACATGCACATCAGCAGCGGGATGTTCGGCTCGATCCTCGTCGAGCCCGAGGACGGCCTCCCCGAGGTCGATAATGAGTACTACCTCGGCCAACACGAGATCTACACCGACGGCGAGGTCGGCGAGGAGGGCCACCACAGCTTCGACTTCGACGCGATGCTGGCCGAACAGCCCACCTACGTGGTCTTCAACGGCCAAGCCTACGGCTTCACCAAGGACGGCGGCGTCCCCATGCAGGCCGAGACTGGCGAAACTGCCCGCGTCTACTTCGCCAACGGCGGCCCGAACCTGCTGAGCTCGCTCCACCCCATCGGGAACGTCTGGAGCCGCTACTACCGCGACGGCGACCTCCTGACCGACCCCGAGAAAAACATCGAAACCGCGCCCGTCGCGCCGGGAACCACCACCGCCGCCGAGATGGAGTTCCCCGTGCCCGGCCCGGTCAAGATCGTCGACCACGCGCTGACCCGCGCCGGCCGCCGCGGCGCACTCGGCGTCGTCAACGTCGACGGCGAGCCCACCCGCGATCTCTACGACGAAGATCCGTGATCCGTGAGCGGGAATCGCCCGCCCGCGCCGACTCTTTTCGATTCGTTGTGAGACCGACTCGAGAGGGTGAGAATGAGAGCCATCGGTACGATACCGCCGGTCAGTCCATCGCGCGTGATAGCACGGTTCTCACAGCAGGGAGAACGCAGAAACCGAACCGCCTTCCCGACCGATGGAAACAGGGTTGTATACTTATATCGGTTCGACTGCCAGTGTCACCCGATGGTGTTCGCCCCGATTTCGGCGATGACGTTCGATGCCAGCGATCCGGCCGCGACGGTCGCGATCGGACGGTTGTTCGCGTATCTCGCGATGGGTGTCGCAGCGACGGTGTTGCTCTACTACGGGACGATTTACGTCCGCGAGGTCCTCGCCGTCGAGGCCGGTACCGAACAGTGGTTCCTCCTGATCGGCATCGGTGCGGCGATCGTCTACGCCGTCGCCGGCGTCGGCTCGCTGCTGCTCGAGTCCGCGTGGATCGGCCGGTTCGTCGACGGTGCGATCCTCTTTTTCATCCTCTTTCTCGCGCTGGCGATCCGCGCGATGTACCACGAACAGCCGGATGCGGACGACCGCTCTCGGCTGCTGCCCGCGTGGGCGGACTACGTCGTCGTCGCCGGGTTCATCGCCGCCTGGTGGGGGACGTTCTTGGTCGAGACCTCCTCGAGCCGGCTGGTCGTCGCGGTCGGCTGGGTCGTCACGTCGGCGTGGGCGGTGCTCTACGCCGTCCGCGCCGTTCGCGTCCACGAAGGGACGACGTTCGCCGCGCTGACCCGCCACCTGCTGCCGGCGATCGTCTGCGTGACTGCGGTCGTCTTCGTCGACCTGCTCGCGACCCACCTGAACGGCTACGGCGCGCTCGCCGACGCCGCGTGGCTCGTCGGGACGACGCTCGTCGCCGCCTTCCTGTTCGACACCGCCGTGGCGATCCGCCAGCAGGGCGGCGAACTCGAGCGGCTCTACGACTGGACGACGTGGCGCGAGCAGTCGTTCGACGACCGGTCGGTCGAGTGAGTCGGCGAACGCGCCGAGTCAGAGTCAGAGTTCGCCGCGCAGGACGACTTCGTTATCGACCCGCTGGAGCATGTCTTCGGTGACGACGTAGTCCTCGTCGTCTTCGCCCTCCCAGCCGACGGAGGCGAGCACCTGTTCCGCGACGCTCGGGTCGGGGTCGACGTAGGCCCGCTGGCCCTCGACCTTCGCGACGATTCCGAGTTCCTTCCCCTCGACGTCGACGACCGTTTTCCCGACCGCGTCGTCGGTCAATGGTGCTGTCATATGCAGTCGCTACGACGACGAGCCGGGTAAACGAACGGCCGTCCCGTGCCGGTGCTACCGCCGATGGTCGGTGGGTTCGCTCGAGGCGCTGGAACTCGTGCTGACCGCCGGTGGCGGACGAACCCGGCTGCATACGCGGTGCTGTTTCGCTAAGCGTGAAACGTGAGGCGGCACGATTTTGTGCTGGTATATGGGGCACTGTCTAGTTCTGAACCTCCTTGGCTGGCGTGTTTCCGTCGGGCGCTTGATGCGGTCTTTAACGTTTGAAATTTCATATTGATCTCATAAACTTCTCATCATTCAAACTACTCAACTAGACAGTGCCTGCCATAGCGATTGTTGTTTAAGTGCATCGATCCCTCAATAACGCAGGAGTTGCGATTGAGGTTACTGTATTATAGGACTTCTCCAGAAAAGACCTTTTTGCAGGGACCTGGCACTGAGGGATACAGTTGCCACTCCCTATATCCACTATTAAATACAGCTACCGCATTCGTCACAATCTGAAAAGATTAAGCCAACATTGGTACCAGCAATACATGCCACACATAGAGCCGCAGTTGCCCCGCTAGCGGCGGTTGCACATGAGCCGTAACAGATTCCTTTACTAACAGCCCACTTAGCACAGCTCGCACAGTGGTATGTGCAGTTACCGTGGTCTTGAGTGGTTACTCCTCCTCCGGTCTGTATTGGGGTGAAGTTTTCATCAACCTTATACTGAGAGTGCTCTGTGGCAACTGTATACTCACCAGCTTGATCGCCAGCAGGCTTCGAGTATGTCGCTGTGACAAATTTCTCCTCTGCTACAGGAACTGCATTGATCAACTGTTGCTCTTCTTGGTCAGTTACTGTTCGTTGTAACTCAACTGATGACTCATGCCCAATCAGTGCCACCTCCGTTCCCTCAGGAACGTCACGATATTGTTCTGGAATATCTGACTTGCCTGACGGTATGAGTCTTGCTCCTGTCGTACCGTTCTCGGTTTCAGCGTACGTTAGCGTTCCCAGATTGGTCTTCACGGTTGTTGCCGTCAGTTCCATCTTGTCGACCGACTTTACATCCATCTGTTTAGCTTCAAACCCTCCAACTGCCTCACGGATAGATCTAACTTTAGGACTTGCCAAGACCTGTTCTTTGTGTTCATTCGTTCCGTTTGCCGAGACCATACCGGACCCACCTACGATAGCAGCTGTTCCTACCCCAACAGAATTCAACACTCTTCTTCTATTCACCTTTCCTCTAATGGAGTTATTTTATCCCATATACATCATTTAATATATAATACTATTTGAACCTTCCGCTATTGATTATAACTAACGCTATTAAGAGTGTGATGAGGTATGTATCCATCCGATATTCTTATTGGTTATTGAATTGTACAGAAAGATATGAAACGGATTTACTTCGCTCTCCTTGGCGTAGTGGGACTCATCAGCTCCGGTGGGATCATGATCAAATTCGGAGTAGGTGAAGGAATCACACTCTTCATGATGTTGTCATTATTTATCGCCGCTGATCTATTCATTATCGGGGGAATTAGAGAGAGCATCCCGATCGGATCAACGCAGATCAAATGGTATCATTTGATCGGGGTTGGTATCGTACTGATTGGGTTAGGAATCGGCGTCTCTAGTCTTCTGGATGTCAGCGGATCTAGTGCACTGTCAGCCCAAGTATTCGTGCGGACTGCAACGATGCTCATACTTCTCATCATCGGTATCGACTTCTTTCGAGGCGGTGTCCACCACGATCTATCAATGGTGGAATGATATTTTTCAAGTCCACGATTGGGTCCATACCTGCGATCTACAGCCACTGTTGACGGAGATCCGAATCACGCCGCGCTTGACGAGAGGTGATTCAACGTGACGAACATCGTTATTGGCTGTACAGCGCTGTTAATCCAGGAACAAACAGAATCCACCATATACGGCTGTATTTGGAGTCTATGACCGTGTTTACAGAATGATTTCTGCACGAACTCACTGAGAAACATGACCTCAACGCTGCCGTGTTTCTCGTCGATGGAGCAAAGTATCTTCAAACTGCACTCCGTCGAATTGGGTTCCGATTTCGAGACGAAAAGCATGGAGATCGAAACGCTTCTGAACGAGTCTTTCGTGAGATAAAATGACGCACTTCTTCGTTCTCAAACTGGTCCAGCATCGCAAAACCATCAATCGCAGAATCGTGGCCCCAAGCCTTCACCGTCTGGCACAATGTTACAACACACGACCGCACACGCGTCCCGGGACTATTTGATGCTGGTACCGGTACTAGAGCGGTGACGCGTGCGATTCCGGTACGCGTCTGACGTACGTCCACTATCACTGTCGCGGCCACGACCGTTCCACCACCTATGACACAGACACTCGAGATCAGCGACGACCTAAAGGATCGACTCGACAGCCACTGCGAGGAGGGCGAGACGCCCGAGGAGCTCATCGAGGAGCTGGTTTCGATGTACGAGACGGAAGGGGCGTTCCTGCAGGAAGGCTACTCGGAGTAGCGGATGGCTCCGCGTGTCGTCCCCTCGTTCTTTCGAAACCGCCAACGGGATGATCGACGCCGGTCGGGTAGGTATGAGTGATGATGATACTCAAGTAGCCCGTCCCCGTACCGACCGGTATGCACCTGCTGGTCGCGCTCGACGACTCGGAGCCGGGATGGGCGGCCCTCGAGTTCGCGTGCACCGAACACGTTGACGACGACATCACTGTGGTCCACGCCGTCGACCCGACCAATAGCAGCTACGGCGAGGTGGCACACCTCGGTCCGGACGTGTTGCTCGAGCGCCAGCAGGAGGCCGCCCGGGAACTGCTCGCGTCGGCCGAAGACCGTGCGGCCGACGAGGGCTGTTCACTCGAGACGGAGACGGTTATCGGCCAGCCGGCCGACGCGATCGTCGACTACGCCGCGACCAACGACGTCGATCGAATCATCGTCGGAAGCCACGGCCGGACCGGGTTCTCGAGGGTGTTACTGGGCAGCGTCGCCGAACGGATCGCCCGGCAGGCACCCGTTCCGGTGACGATCGTCCGGTAGTCGTTTCCGCCGCTGTTCGGGGCAACGGGAGCGTTCGGCCCCCACCTGTAAATGCCTCGAGCGGCGTAGTACTGCCCGCGAGCGCGCGACTCGGACGTGGACCGACCGACACTCGAGCGGGGCGGCGTCGACCGAACGACCGCAACAGGACAGACTAATTAAGGCCCACCACAGTCTCGATTACATGAACGATCGCTACGACGTAGTCATCGCCGGTGCCGGCCCCGCCGGCGCACAGTGTGCCCGCGATCTCGCCGCCAGAGGGTACGGCGTCGTCGTCCTCGAGACCGAGGCCGAGGACGAGTTCCCGCGCCAGAGCAACAAGTCCACCGCGGGGACGTTCCACTCCATGATGGCCGCGTTCGGTATCCCGGACGACGTCGTGATGCAGTACACCGACAGCGTCGTCCTCGAGTCGCCGACCGAACACTACGTCCGCGACCAGACCGGCGCGGTACTGGAGTTCGCGGACTTCAAGCGGTATCTCGTCCGCGACAGCCGCGACCGCGGCGCAGAGTACCGCTTCGACGCCCGCGTCACCGCGCCGATCATGGAGAACGGCGAGATCGCCGGCGTCACCTACAACGGCGACGAGGAGGTCTACGGCGACATCGTCATCGACGCGACGGGACCGAACGCGCCCCTCGCGAAGGAACTCGGCGTCGTCGACCTCGAACGCGAGAACCAGGCCATCGGCATCGAGTACGAGTTCGAGGGGATCGATATCGATCGCCCCGGCTTCGCCGACCTGCGCGACGCCATGATGTTGCGCCTGGACCACGATATCGCGCCCGGCGGCTACTCCTGGATCTTCCACACCGGCGAGGACACCGCCAAGGTCGGCCTCTGTTACATTCAGAACGACAGCCACGACCAGTACAGCCGGGACGATTTCACCATCGACGACTACCTCTCTCACTGGCTCGATACCGATCCGCGGTTCCAGGACGCAGAGCGGATCGAGGGCAAACAGCACCGCGGATCGGCCCACATTCAGGCGCCCGGCGACCTCCACACCGATCGGTTCATGGCGATCGGCGACACCGTTCCGAGCCTCGACCCGCTCTGGGGCGAGGGGATCAACAAGTGCATGCTGTCGGGTCGGGCCGCCGCCGCCACCGCCGATAGCGTCCTCAAACACGACGGCGTCGAGCCGACCGCCGAGAACCTCGAGGTCTACGAAACCCTCTGGCACCGCGACGTCGCACCCAACGCCAAGAGCCGACTGCTGATGACCCAACTCCTCTATCTCGCGCCGAACGACCGCTACGACAAGCTCATGCGGGACCTCCAGCGACTCGACGACGACACGCTGGCCAAAGCGAACAAGGGCGACACCCTCGCGATCGCACGCCTGCTCGAGCCCGGGGACGCGCCGCTGCTCGTCGACCTCGCGAAACAGCGACTCGATTTCGATCTCGGCTCCTTGCTGTAAGCCGTCGCGGCCAACCCGGTTACCGCCCGCTACTCGTCGTCGTTACGATTGTGACCGAAAACCCAGCAACGGCTTCGGAGAGCCGGCGGCGGCGAATTAGGCGAGAAACTGTGACTCGAAGGACTGAACGCTCTCGTCCGTGCCCGCGAGAACGACCGCGTCGTCGCTCTCGAGGACGAACGACGAGGGGTCGAACTCGACGATGGTCTCGCCGTCGCGGACGGCGGCGAGGACGGTACAGCCCGTCCGCGAGCGGACGTCGGCGTCGGCGACGGTCCGTCCCGCCAGCCGCCCCGCGGGGAGTTTCACGACGTCGATCTGCCTGTCGACGGCGAGCACCTCCTCGTCCTCGAAGACGGTCGAGGCGAGCATCCGCCCGCTGACGGTCGCCAGCGACTGCACGTAGTCCGCGCCGGCCCGGTACAGCTTCTGCTCGCTTTCCGCGTCGTTCGCCCGCACGACGATGTCGACCGACGGGTTCAGGTCCCGCGCGACGAGCGTCGCGAAGATCGCCGTCGTGTCGTCGTCGAGGGTGACGATCACCGCGGACGCGTCGTCGATGCCGGTCTCGCGGACCGCCGCCGGATCGCGGGCGTCACCGATCACGTCGACGCCCTCCTTGTCGGCGCTGTCGAGAACGGTCACTCGAGAGTCCGTCTCGGCGAGCGCCTCTCCCGCCGCGTCCCCCGCTTCGCCGTAGCCGGCGATCACGACGTGCCGGGCCGAGAAGGGTTGGACCGTCGACGCCGCCTCGGACCGCAAGGCGTCGATCCGGTCAGCGTCCCCCGCGACGAGCAGTCGCGTGCCCGTATCGAGTTCGCGATCCGGCGGAATCGGGCTCTCGAACTCGCCGTCGATCCACGCGCCGATGCCGTCGACGCCGAACCGCTCGCGGAGCCGGACGTCGCCGGCGGTCCGCCGGCAGAGGTCGCTCCCCTCCGCGATCGAGAGTTCGACCAGTTCCAGCCCGTTTCCGATTTCGACCCCCTCGTCGACCGCGGTCGTCACGGCCGTCGGCACCCGGTGGGCGAGGCTCTCGCCGAGCAACTGGCGCGGCGAGAGCACCTCGTCCGCGCCCGCGATCCGGTGGTACTCCCCCAGCCGCTGGTCCTCGACCAGCGTCGCGATCCGCACGTCGGGGTTGGCCTCCCGCGCCGAGAGGACGATGCTCGCGTTCGTGTCGTCGGCTGAATCGGCCACGACCGCCGTCGCCCGTTCGATGCCGGCGTTCTCGAGGACGTCGATCGACTCGGGGTCCCCGTGGACGACCCGCCGGTCCGTTTCGTGTAGTTCGGTCGCCGTCCCCTCGTCGGACTCGACGACGACGTACTCCTGCCCGCGGGACTCGAGTTCCTCGATGAACGCCTCTCCGCGGGACGTGTACTCGCAGATGATCACGTGATCCTCGAGGTCGGGAGCGGCCGTCGGGGCCGTCGTCGAGAGCGCGTTTCGAAGCCACGGGACGGCGAAGACGTCGACCGCGGTGAGGATCAGGCCGATCCCCATGACTTGCAACCCGATGGTCAAGATATACATTTGCGGCGTCGCCCAGCCCGCATCCTCGCCGTATCCGGTCGTGGTGAACGATTGAAAGACGATTCCGAGCGATCGAAAGAGCGGCTGCGGATCGTTCTCCCACGTCGCAATTCCGTAGTTGTACACCAGCGTGGAGACGACGGTCGTCACGACCACCAGCCCGATGTAGTAACCGGTGCGGCGGGACCTCCACAGTGACATACGCCACCTATTCGACGGACGGCTGTTGACGGTACCGGTCGATGCGATCGACGTAAATCCCGACCACGACCCCGCATACGAGGGCTCTATCGACACCGAAACGGCCAGAGAGACCGCCTCCGCCGCCGATTTATATCTCCGGTTCCACGTTCCGACGGATGGCGCTGCTCGAGAACCTCGTGTTGGTGTTCGTCGCCGGCCTGATCACGGCGCTTGCGACCGGTCTCGGCGCGCTCCCGTTTTTCTTCTTCGAGGGAGTCAGCGACCGGCGAAACGTGATCCTCTGGGGGCTCTCCTCCGGGATCATGGTCTCGGCATCGCTGTTCGGCCTCGTCGAGGAGGGGCTGGCCGAGGGGACACCCCTCGAGATCGGCATCGGGATGGCGGCCGGGGTCGCGCTCGTCGTCCTCGCACACGACGTGCTGATGGACACCGACATCGATCCCCACCAGTACGAGGCAGCCGACTTCAAGAAACTCGTTCTCATCCTCGGCATTCTGACCGTCCACAGCTTTCCCGAGGGCGTGGCGATCGGCGTCTCCTTCGCCGATCTCGGCCTCGAGGGCGGCACCGAACTCCTCGGCTTTACGGTCCCGGTCCTCGCGATTTTCATGACGATCGCGATTTCGATCCACAATATTCCCGAGGGGACCGCGATCTCGATCCCGCTGCGCTCGATGGACGTCGCCAACTGGAAACTGGTCTGGTGGGCCGTCTTCTCGAGTCTCCCCCAGCCGATCGGGGCCGTCCTCGCGTTCGGCTTCGTCCGCTACGCCCGGGAGTTCCTCCCCTACGGCTTCGGCTTCGCCGCCGGCGCGATGATCTATCTGGTGCTCACGGAGTTCGTCCCCGAAGCGCTCGAGATCGGGGAGCGACTGCCTCGAGGCGGGAAGCCCGAACTCGCGGGCGGCATCGCCGTCGGGGTACTCGTGATGGTGCCGCTCGCGTTCGTCTGAATCACTCGAGCACCCGCCCGTGCTCGTCGATCTCGTCCTTCACGATCCGGGTCGAGGAGATTCGCTCGCCGTCGTCGGCGTAGACGTAGGGCGCGACGATTCCCGACAGCGGCTCGAATCCGCGTTCGCGCCGTCGCTCGTTGATCGCCTCGAGTTCGGGGGCCGTCTCGGGGGAGACCACCAGCGCGTCGATCGATGGCTCGTCGGTCGCGATGCCGTACTCGGACTCGAGCGTGCGCAGTTCGACGTCCCGATTCCACTCGTCGAGGGCGGCGAGTTCCGCGGTCACGGCTCGGGTCCGCTCCTCGAGCGACGGGATCGGGCGGGGCTCGTGACGCGTTTCGACCGCCAGTTCGTCGCCCGTCACCGCGACGACGACGCCGTCCTCGCCGAAGCGCAGCGCGTGCTCGAAGAGGGATCGATGACCGTCGTGGAGCGGCCCGAACGTGCCGGCGACTGCGACTCGCATGGGCGAACCGAGTACGAGGGCCCCCATAACTGTGGTGCGGCTCGGCCGGCGGCGAGCCGAAGCAGAAACAGTCCGCTGCCGAGACAGACCGGCTCCGCTGCGACAAAGGCGACGCCTCAGACCCGTTCGACGCGCGTTCTATCTGTCACCGTACCGCCCTCGAGAATCCGCGCCCGAAGCCCGCCGCGGTGAACCAGCGCCTCGCGGACGCCCTGTTTCTCGAGGTGGGACTCGAGGTACGAACACGGTTCGCAGAGCTCTATGCCCTCGCAGAGGACCGCCCCGATCCGAAACCGCTCGCCGACCAGTCGGTTCAGCGCGACGCCCTCCGTCGTGAGATTTCGTCGGTGAACCCCCGGCTCGAGCGGGATGTCGTAGTCGCGCTCGACCGCTTCGAGGGCTTCCGATTCGATCAGGGTCAGATCACACCCCTCGCGGTCGGCGAACGTGCCCTCGCTGGCGAAGTAGCGGTCACCCTCGAGACCCCGCCCGGCGACCGCCTCGACGCGGTCGACTCGGTCCATCGGTGCGCCCTGTGCCGGCGCGACGTGGATCGCCCGGATTCGACCACTCATACGAGGGAGATGGAACTGCTCGGACGTAATCGCTCCGACATCACACCGACTCCGGCAACCAGCCGCCGTCGACCTCGAGGTTCTACACCCACCGTTTTACTGCGTCGGGGTCTCTCACTCCGTTCGAGACCCGCTCCTCGCAAAAATCTGGACCAAAAACTACCCGCGGCGCACTGCGCCGCGGTTCGACTGCGCGTCGCACTCACACCGACTCGGGCAACCAACCGCCGTCGACCTCGAGGTTTTCCCCGCTAACGTAGCCGCTCTCCGGGTCGAGGAAGAAGTACAGCGGCGCGATCAGGTCCTCGAAGCTCGCGGGCCGGTCGCGGGGCAGTTCCTCGGGAAATTCCGCGGAGTTCTCGACGACGTACGGCGAGATGGCGTTGACCGTGATCCCGTCGTCTTGCGTGTCGGCCGCGAGCATGCGCGTAAACATCAATACGCCCTTCTTCGCGACGAAATAGGGGAAGTTTTTCGGACTCACGAGGCCCTGTTCGCTCGAGGCGTAGCCGATATTCACGATCCGCCCGTACTCGCCCTCTCGCATCTCGGGCAGCGCCCGCTTCGAACAGAGATAGGTCCCGTTGAGATTGGTCTCGAGCACCCGGTTCCACGCCTCGAACTCGAGGTCGGCCCAGTGGGCGGGCGCGAAGTCGCCGACGTTGTTTACCAGCACGTCGACGCTCCCGAGTTCGGCCTCGACGGCCGAGAAGAGCCCGTCGACGCTCTCGGGATCGGTCACGTCGCCCTGAATCGTCATCGCTTCGGACCCGCTGCGTTCGCGGGCCTCGTCGGCCACCTCGCGAGCGGCGTCGGCGCTCGTGTGGTAGTGAACCGCCGTCCGCGCACCGCAGTCGGCCGTCGAAAGCAGGAGTTCGCGACCGACGCCGACCGCTGCGCCCGTAACGAGTACCGTCTGCCCGTCGAGATCCGGTCCCTCCATGTCCCAGCCGTCGGTGACGGCGTGGAAAAATCGACCGGTTACGCACACGCAAGTGCCCCGCTGCGGACGGTGTTCCCTAACCCGCGGATTTACGGCGGTGGACAGGTAACCCCTCTGCTATGTTAGACACAGTGTTGCTCGCCGTCGGTCCCGGTGACGCCGACCGCAGCGATCAACTGGCCGAAGCGGTCCTCGAAGTAGCGAAACCCGCCGACGCGACCGTCGTTCTCGCACACGTGTTCACGAGCAACGAGTACGACGAGGTACTCGACCGCCTCGAGTTCGATACGGACGCCGACACGGTCGACCCCGACGCGGTCGCGGCGCGCCATTCGACGATCCACGACCTCGAGTCGGTCCTCGACGAGCACGACGTCGACTACGAGGTCCGGGGGGCCGTCGGGGAACACGGGCCGACGATCGTCGATCTGGCGGCGAGTACCGCGGCCGACCGGGTCATCGTCGGCGGCCGGCGGCGGTCGCCGACCGGCAAGGCCGTCTTCGGCTCGACGGCACAGGAAGTGATGCTGTCGGCTCCCTGTCCCGTCACGTTCGTCCGTCACGACGAATAGGCCGGCGGGTCGGTCGCGTGGGGTGACCTCGCGCAGTACGCCACAGTGTCGTCCGAGTGACGACGCCACGCGACATGACGAGCGTGCTGTAATACCGCCTTGACGAGAATACTTAAGCGGGTGGCCAGACCATTGTGAGCGTATGGCAATCGATACGGTGCTTCTCGCGGTCGGCCCCATGGACACAGTGCGCGCGCCGGAACTCGCCGAAACGGTCCTCGAGATCGCGGACCCCCTCGAGGCGACCGTCGTGATCGGGCACGCGTTCACGGCGGACGAGTACGAGGACGTCCGCGAGGACCTCGGCTTCGACGACCGCGTCGAGGACGTCGATCCCGACGCGGTCGCCGCTCGGCGCGCGCCGGTGCCGGAACTCGCCGAGCGGTTCGAGGAGGCCGGCGTCGAGTACGAGATCAAGGGTGCGCTCGGCGAGATCAGCACGAAGGTCGTCGATATGGCGATCGACGTCGACGCGGACCGGATGGTCGTCGGCGGCCGGCGGCGCTCGCCCGCCGAAAAGGCCGTTCTCGGCTCCGTTTCACAGGAAATCATCCTGCAGGCACCCTGTCCGATCACGTACTTCCGCGACCTCGACGTGATGGAGTAGCGACGCCACCGCGAGGCGGTCACCGATTCCGCTCGCCGCCGTCTCGCTATCGGCTCCGTAACGTATCGAAATTGCTACTCGTCGCCGAGTATAATCTGGGTAGTTAAGTACGGTGACGGTCGTCGCTAGGACAACATGGTCTACTATGCGGGCGTCGATCTCGGCGCGACCAACGTCCGGGCCATCGTCGCCGAGGCCGACGGGACGACGATCGGCGTGAGTCGCCGATCCACACCACGCGGGCCGACGGGTATCGACGTGACTGAGGGTGTGCTTCGAACGCTTCGCGAGGCGTGTGGCGACGCCGGGGTCGACCCCGAGCGAATCGCCGCCACAGGGATCGGCTCGATCGGGCCGTTCGACCTCGCGGAGGGCGCGGTGATCGATCCGGCCAACCTCCCGAGTTCGATCGACCGGATCCCACTGACGGGACCGATCGCGAAACTGATCGACAGCGAGGACGTCTACCTCCACAACGACACCGCCGCGGGCGTCATCGGCGAGCGCTTTCACGCCGCCAGCAACCCGGACGACATGGCCTACATCACTATCTCCTCGGGGATCGGTGCCGGCGTCTGCTGCGATGGGTCCGTGATGAGCGGCTGGGACGGCAACGTCGGCGAAGTCGGCCACTACGTCGTCGATCCCCGCGGCCGCCTGACGTGTGGCTGCGGCCGCGAGGGCCACTGGGAGGCCTACTGCTCGGGCAACGCCATCCCCGACTACGCCCGGCTGCTCGCCGAGGACGACCCGACGATCTCGACGGACCTCCCGCTCGAGGGGGCGGAGTTCACGGCGAAGGACGTCTTCGAGCTGGCGGGGGAGGACGAACTGGCCGATTACGTCATCGAACAGCTCGCCCACTGGAACGCGATCGGCGTGACCAACGTGGTCCACGCGTTCGCGCCGATCGTCGTCTCCTTCGGCGGCGCGGTCGCCCTGCACAACGAGGAACTCGTCGTCGATCCCATTCGCGAGCGCGTCTCCGAGATGGTCATGACGAACGTCCCCGAGATCCGGGTCACCGACCTCGGCGACGATGTCGTCGTCGAGGGCGCGCTGGCGAGCGCGCTGACCGAGGGAACCGGCGATCGGCGACGGATGCGCGGCTGAACCGCTCGCGGACCCAGGGCCCGAGTGCTCTCGAGTCGGCATCGCCGAGACGAGAGACGAGCCCACGAGCCTCGAGTGCGGCCGCGAGCAGCCACCTTCTATGTACCTGCAGCACCCAGCTGTGGGTATGGAGCGGAGAGCGTTTCTCGCGACGAGTGGTGCCGCCGGCCTCGCCCTGTCCCTCTCGAGCGCGGGAGCGGGCGCGTCGTCTCGATCGAGTCCCGTCGTCCGGCAGGAAGGCGGGTACGAACCGCTCGGTCGAATCCCCGTCTCTGGTGCCGCGGAAGCCGTCGTCGCCGACGACGGCGAAACGGTCGCCGTCGCCGTCGCGACCGGGTTCGTAACCGTCGACATGAGCGATCCCGCCGACCCGACGATCCTCGCCGAGGAACGCGATATCGAACTACAGGGAGAGACCTTGTCCCAAATCCTCGACGTGACCGTCGACGGCGACCGACTGGTCGTCGCGGGCCCGGCCAACCCGGGTCCCGGAATCAAGGGATTTCGCTGCTACGACGTGAGCGATCCCGCCGATCCCGTCTCGGTCGGTGCGTACGAAACCGGCTACCACATCCACAACTGCTACCTCGAGGACGAGCTGCTGTTCGTCGCGGCGAACACGCAACGGGAGAATCCGCTCGTCATCTACGATGTCGGCGGCGACGAGATCACCCACGTCGGTACGTGGTCGCTGCTGGATCGCGAACCCGGATGGCGCGATACCAACATGTTCGCCCGCTACCTCCACGATGTCTACGTTCAAGACGGGATGGCCTACCTCGCCCACTGGAACGCGGGGACCTATCTGGTCGACGTGAGCGATCCGACCGAGCCCGAATACGTCTCGCACGTCGCGGAGACCACGCTCGCGGAGCAACGCGAGATCGACGACTGGCGGGACGCCGCCTACGGGTTGCCGGGCAACGATCACTACGCCGCGGTCGACGAGACCGGCGACCTCATGGCCGTCGGGCGGGAGGCGTGGGCGACCGGCGGCCCGGCCCCCGATCGGCCGGGCGGGATCGACCTCTACGACGTGAGCGATCCCGCGGAGCCGGTTCACCGCGGATCGATCGACCCCCCGCGGACGACCGACGAGTCACAGAGCGGGGGCACGTGGACGACGTCGCACAACTTCGAACTGCGCGACGGGCGGCTCTACTCGTCGTGGTATCGCGCTGGCGTGAAGATCCACGATGTCTCCGATCCCGCCGACCCCGAGCAACTCGCCTGGTGGCGCGACCCCGCCGAGACCGGCTTCTGGACGGCCCGCGTCCTCGAGCCCGGCGAAACGTTCCTCGCGAGCAGTACCGAGGCGATCTCGAACACGTCGCTCGAGGGGGCGCTCTATACCTTCCCGATCGAGGAGGGCGAACAGGCCGATCCGCCGTCGCTACAGGAACCCACTAGCTGGGGCGCCGACAGTTCCGAGACGAACGAGACGAGTGGGTCTGCCAACGAAAGCGAAGCCGACGGAGGCGACGACTCGATTCCCGGCTTTACCGGCCTCGGTGGCCTCGCCGTCGGCGGGATAGGGCTCGAGTGGCTGCGCCGGCGCGGAAACGTTCAGGATTAATCCGTGGAATTTCGGCGGCGTGACCGAACTTATACACCGTTCGAGTGCCTAGCACGGGGCATGACTGACTCCGAGGACGAGGCGTCGCTGAAAGAACGCGTCGAGCAGTGGATGGCCCGGGAGATGCCGATCATCCAGATGCACGGCGGGACCAGCGCGGTGCGGGCGGCCGACCCCGAGACCGGCGAGGTCATCATCGAACTCGGCGGCGGCTGCAAGGGCTGTTCGGTCAGCGACGTGACGACGGGCAACATCGAAGCCGAACTCATCACGTGGCCCGAAATCGACGAGGTCACCGTCCGCGTGCCCGACGCGCGCGACAGCCTCGGCGGCCCCGACCAGCCCGAAACCATCATGGGCGTCGACCGGACCGAGGGCGGCCGCGGCGACTGGGGCTCGTCGAACCCGGGCAAAGACCACCTCTGAGTCCGCTGGGAAATCGCCGTTCGCGGCTGCACGCCGCGTGGCCCTCGTTGACAGGGTCGGAGAGTTTTGGCAAGTCCTATATCCTTTTACGCGCCCGTTACGGACATCAGATATCATGACGACGAGTAGACGCCCGCAGAAAGGAGGTGTCGATGATGGGTAACCCGCCAACGGACGGCGACGAGGACGACCCCGACGCCGAGACCGACGGCGGCCTCCGAGCCTATACCGTCAGGCTCGAGCTCGTCGACGAACCCGGCGAGTTGCTCCGCGCGCTCGCCCCGATCGCCGACAACGGCGGCAATCTGTTGAGTATCCACCACGAGCGCGGCAACATCACGCCGCGCGGCCACATCCCCGTCCAGGTCGATCTGGAGTGTCCCCCCGATCGGTTCGACGACGTCGTCGAGGGGCTCCGCGGTGCCGGCGTCAACGTGATTCAGGCCGGCGCGGAACACTACGGCGAGGAAGTCAACGTCGTGCTGGTCGGCCACCTCGTCGAAACCGATCTCTCGAATACGCTCTCCCGCATCGAGGACGAAGCCGACGCCGTCGTCCTCGATCTCTCGCTCGCCGCGCCCGAGGGAACCGACGGCATCTCGAGTGCGCGCGCCCGACTCGCGATCGACTCCGGGCGGTCGTCGGAGGCGCTCGCGGCGATCCGCTCGATCGGGACGGACAAGGACCTGACCGTCGTCGAACCCCTGCTCGGAGGTGACGCCTGATGAAACTCGCAATCCTCGGTGCCGGTGACGTCGGTCGCTCTGTGGCCGATCTCGCCGCCGAATACGATCACGAGGTCATCGCGCTCACCGACTCGACTACCGCGACGGTCGATCCGAACGGAATCGCCGTCGACGACGCCCTCGAGCGCAAGGTCGGCGACGAAGCGCTCGGTTCCAGCGACCCCGAGGACGTCTTCGAGACGGAGTACGACGTGCTGGTCGAGGCGACGCCGACGACGCTGGGCGACGCCGAACCCGGCTTCTCGCACGTGAAACGCGCACTCGAGGCCGACCGCCACGTCGTCCTCGCGAACAAGGGCCCGGTCGCCGAACGCTACGAGGAACTCCGCGCGCTCGAGGCCGACAGCGCGGGCTCGATCCGGTTCGAAGCGACCGTCGGCGGCGCGATTCCGGTGCTCTCGACGGTCGAAGACTGCACGCCACAGGCCGTCACCGCGGTCCGGGGCGTGCTCAACGGCACGGCGAACTTCATCCTCACCCGGATGGCCGCCGAGGGACTGGACTACGAGCACGTCCTCGCGGAGGCCCAGGATCTGGGCGTCGCCGAGGCCGATCCCACCTTCGACGTCGACGGGACCGACGCCGCGCTCAAGTTCGTCATCCTCGCGAACGTGCTGGGAGACGGCGGGTTCTCGCTCGAGGACGCCACCGTCGAAGGCATTCAGGACATTCCCGGCAGCGCGCTCGATCTCGCCGCCGAGGACGGCCGCACGATTCGGCTCATCGGCGAGGCGACCCGCGACGGCGTCCGCGTCGGCCCGCGGCTCGTCCCCGAGAACGGGGCCCTCGCAGTCACGGGCACGCGAAACATCGTCCAGATCGAAACCCGCAACGCCGGCTCCCTGCACTCGAGCGGCCGCGGTGCCGGCGGTCCGGAGACGGCGACGGCGGTCCTTTCCGACGTCGGCCGACTCCCGCCGCTGTAACCCGCGATCGTCGTTTCTTTCGTCATCGTTCTCCGACCGCGCCGTTGTACTGGAACGTTCCGAAGTATGTGAAGGCTAGCCAAACCGCAAGAAGGCGGCGGGGTAGACCGAATACGCTATCGAAATGGTTTTAACCGCAACGAGCCAAAGAGACCGATATAAGCGCCTCTGCGCGTGAGCTACAACAATGAGCGACCAACACCAGAACCTGGCCATCATCGGTCACGTTGACCACGGGAAGAGTACGCTCGTGGGACGACTCCTCTACGAGACGGGGAGCGTACCCGAGCACGTCATCGAACAGCACCGCGAAGAAGCAGAAGAGAAGGGCAAGGGCGGCTTCGAGTTCGCCTACGTCATGGACAACCTCGCCGAGGAGCGAGAGCGTGGTGTCACCATCGACATCGCCCACCAGGAGTTCTCCACCGACGAGTACGACTTCACCATCGTCGACTGTCCTGGTCACCGCGACTTCGTGAAGAACATGATCACGGGCGCATCCCAGGCGGACAACGCCGTCCTCGTCGTCGCCGCTGACGACGGTGTCGCGCCCCAGACCCAGGAGCACGTCTTCCTGGCTCGAACCCTCGGTATCGACGAACTCATCATCGGCATCAACAAGATGGACATCGTCGACTACGAAGAGTCGACGTACGACGAGGTCGTCGAGGAAGTGAACCAGCTGCTCAAGCAGGTTCAGTTCAACACCGAGGACGCCTCGTTCATCCCGATCTCGGCCTTCGAGGGCGACAACATCGCCGAGGAGTCCGACAACACGCCGTGGTACGACGGCGAAATCCTGCTCGAGGCCCTGAACGACCTGCCGGAGCCGGAGCCGCCGACGGACGCGCCGCTCCGACTCCCGATCCAGGACGTGTACACCATCTCCGGTATCGGTACCGTCCCCGTCGGACGTATCGAGACCGGTCTCCTGAACACCGGCGACAACGTCTCCTTCCAGCCCAGCGACGTGGGCGGCGAAGTGAAGACGATCGAGATGCACCACGAAGAGGTGCCCAAAGCAGAGCCCGGTGACAACGTCGGATTCAACGTCCGCGGCATCGGCAAGGACGACATCCGACGCGGTGACGTCTGTGGCCCCGCCGACGACCCACCGAGCGTCGCCGAGACGTTCCAGGCCCAGATCGTCGTCATGCAGCACCCCAGCGTGATCACGGCCGGTTACACGCCGGTCTTCCACGCCCACACCGCACAGGTCGCCTGTACGATCGAGTCCATCGACAAGAAGATGGACCCCTCGAGCGGCGAGGTCGCCGAGGAGAACCCCGACTTCATCCAGTCGGGTGACGCTGCTGTGGTCACCATCCGACCGCAAAAGCCCCTCAGCATCGAGCCGTCCAGCGAGATCCCAGAACTCGGGAGCTTCGCCATCCGCGACATGGGTCAGACCATCGCAGCCGGCAAGGTCCTCGAAGTCCACGAGAAATAAATGCAGCAGGCACGCGTTCGACTCGCGGGCACGAGTCCAGACGACCTCGACGATATCTGTGACGACGTCCGTGAGATTGCGAACAACACCGGCGTCAACCTGAGCGGGCCGATCCCGCTGCCGACGAAAACCCTCGAAGTGCCGACCCGAAAGTCGCCCGACGGCGAGGGCACTGCAACGTGGGAGCACTGGGAGATGCGCGTCCACAAGCGCCTGATCGATCTGGACGCCGACGAACGCGCACTCCGACAGCTCATGCGCATTCAGGTGCCGAACGACGTCTCGATCGAGATCGTCCTCGAAGACTGACGATCGCGGTTTGCGGTTCCGATTTTGCCGTTTTTGGGTATCGCCCGTAGCCGTGCGTTCGTTACGCACGCGTCCCGGCATCTCCGGGTTCGTCGGAACCCGCCTCGAGACCGCTGTGCTTCAGCGGTCCCGAAATCCTCGGCGCGTCGGCGATTTCGAGGCCGGACGCTCCGACCCACCATCGACACTCACGGTACGCGACAGATAGCCGCCCGTATTGACGCGGGGACTTTTGGGGAGCGCCGTCCGAGTAGTCGGTATGGCGGATCGTTCGCGGACGGGAATCGGGACGCGGTCGGGGACCAGCGCGGAGCCGGGCACCGGCGACTCGAGCGGGCCTATCTTCGAACTGATGGTCCTGTTCGTGATCGTCTTCGTCGTCCAGCAGGTGGCGGCGCTGCTCAGTTTCGGGCTGATGGCCGGCCTGTTCGTACTGGCGCCGCCGCTGTCGACCAATCCGTGGACGATCGTGACCAGCGTCTACGCCCACGGCAGCCTCGGCCACCTGGTCTCGAACGGCCTCGCGCTGGTCGTCTTCGGCTGGCCGGTCGCCCGCGCGACGACGCGGCTGCGATTTCACCTGTTCTTCCTGGTGACCGGTGCGATCGCCGGGATCGTCCAGATCGTCCTCTCTCCGATGCTCGCGGCCGCGTTCGCGGCGTTGCCGGACGTGCTCACGATGTGGGTGGCGTGGCTGCCGTTCTTCCCGCCCGTGCCGGCCGGCGGCGTGCTCGGTGCCAGCGGTGCCGTCTTCGCCCTGCTGGGCTATCTCGTCGCCTCGAACCGGCTCTCGACGGGGCTGGCCTCGTTCGTCACCGTCCCGCAGTGGCTGTCGATCCTCGTCTTCGTCGGGCTCGCGATCGCGGTCACGTTCGCCACCGCCTCGCCCGGCGTCGCCCTGATCGCCCACTTCACCGGGTTCCTCGTCGGAGTGGGTGCCGGCCGCGCTCGCGTGTTGCAGGCCGGCTCGAGCGCTCGGTCGGACGCCGCGCGGCGCTGAGCGCTTTCGGGGCCTCAAAGGGCGCGCTCGAGTGCAGCGTTCCCGTGGTGATCGGTCACGATCCGTCCTCGAAACACAAGCTACAAATAGAAACCCAGGTTAGAAACGGGCGAGGGCTCGTAGATCAGTGGTAGATCGCTTCCTTCGCAAGGAAGAGGCCTCGGGTTCAAATCCCGACGAGTCCACTTCTTCACGTCGCTTCGCTCGTTCAGTCGTGGACTCGTCGAACATCGCAAACGCTTCGCGTTTGCTCAATCCCGACGAGTCCATTTCCCTCCGCTCACAGTTTGCGCCGCGAGTGACTCGAATTTGGATTTAGATCACTCGAGACTGCCGAGCACGGCTTGGCACTGGCTGTAGCGGTCAGTCGGCCAGTGGCAACGCTATTCTAAACCCCTTTTCCGTCGCTTTCAGCGTGCAATAGTCCCGAGTCGGTCCCGATCGGTGCGCGCCGCGCGGTGGCCGGGGATGAGCCCCGGCTACGCCTGACGGGGAACCACGACGGGGGCCGTCGGGTTCCCCGTTAGGAGTGTGGCTAAGAGCACATCATCAAAATACCTCGCATCGCTCCGCGACAGCAGAGCAGAAACAACGCCCACGGGGTGCGAGAAAAAATTTCCCTCTTTGTATGACTCATCCACAATCAATGGGAAAGACCATAAATCTTCAACATATGGAATTGTGATAGTGCCAGAGAATAATAGTAGTGGGCCTCAGGTAATTCACGGACGGAATATCGCTATATCCATTTCATCAGAATGTGACTATGAGCATGAGGGAACCTATTCTGATAATATCGACTCCTATGTCAAACAAAACTTCTCATACATTCCGCTCCTACCGGATGGGAAATATGTAGACATTGAAGAAGATGAAGTAAAGGAGTTGAAGGATGGACAGTGGATCCATGAAGACCATCCAGTTGCCATAGCAGTTGAACAATTAGCGAAGCATGATTTCTTACTCATGGCCGTGCATTCTTTTTTCTTCGTAGTTGAAAATGGAGAACTAAGAACTTCAAAAACACCCTCAATTGATGACAATGATATAGAGATATTCGGTCAGCCAAAGAGCCTCTTAAATGAATATCCTGAGTATAGAGAAACAGCTAGAGAAATAATGGAGAATGACATTTCAATCAGAATAATAACATTGGCAGATATAAACAAACGTCCTGTCCGAGATATGCTATACTCACTAATATCGTCCCTTGAAATGATGTTTCAGAGAGTAATTAAAACAAATGTCCATGAGAAGGATACGTTATTGAAGCAGATGGATCCAGTTAGCGTGGGTCGGTGGAAAAAATCTCAGTACCATGATGTACAAATGCACCCTTCAGAATATATGAACTTCGGAGAGATGAAAAAGATTATTGGGAAGTCTGATGAGTTGCGATCGGAATTTAACTATAGTTCTAGAAATCAATTCAAAAAGGGAACAAAAGGACTAGTTGATTTAAGGAATAATGTGATGCATTCCTCAAAAACGTTAGTCCGTGATCGAGACGAAATTGAAAGTCTAAACCGACGCATTCAGAGATTGGAAGAACTAATCAAACGTGGCGGTGGAGAAATTACGGGAAGGGATTATCCATTGCCTTTCCAAGATTAGTTGTATCCATTTAATCTCATTAATCGATATCTTTGCCTGTTTAGTCCCACGGTGATCGCCACCTCCATGCCACCGGAGTAGTGGCAGATTGCTTGAGTGAACCATCTTGTCCTGAAGAATCGTGAGACCAGAGCGTCCGTGCGGCTTGTAGACGACGAAACAGTACCAGCCATCGTGGCGGCGAAGTTTCTCGTGCTACTCTCGGAGACTTTCCAGTTCCTCGGTTGACCATCGAGGTGTTCGTGTATTGTTGATTTGATTTCGACGGGTGTCCCGTTCTGGAAGGTTGCGTCATGCCAGCTGGCCCGCTCGAGGTCGAACCGGCGCTTCTTGGCCATCTGCCTTTCGCAGATCGTGCCGAAGTGATTCGCACATTTCGAGAGCTACGACCCACGTTCCCCGCACTGAGATGCTAATAGCCCCGTTTCTGCTCCCGTTCACAAACCGGTTCCCCACACCGTTACTCGTCACTCGAGTCCTCGTCGTCAATAACCGCGACTTCGATCGTGCCATCTCCAGAAACAGTAACGAGGAACTCGTGATAGCGAAAGGAAACCGTCAGGTGCTGAGTGTGGCGCGTGCGCTGTGCGTGTTCCAGTACGGTATCGAGGCCCTCGGGATCGATGACCTCGTAGAGCGGGGGCAGCGTCGCCGACTCGCGCTCGGTGATCGACTCGAGCGTCTCGACCACGGCGACGCTGGGTTCGACCGACGCGAAGTCGTACTGCACGCGATAGGTATTCGTCTCGATGTCGTATTCGATCGGGCCGCGGTCACTCATCCGTCTCGTCGGCGACGATCTGTTGGCCGAAGTGATCGAACGGTTGCTTGTGGAAGCTCTTGAGGATCTTCGAGTTGATGACCTCGAGCCCGAGATCGGAGAGCTCGTCGCTGATCCGTGCGATGTCGTCCGTTTCGGTGCCGACGGCCTCGATCTGGATGTTCTGCTGGCCGTTGAGGACTTCCTGGATCGTGACGACGCCGCTCACCTCGCGGGCCGCTTTCGCCAACTGCTCGCGTTCCGGATTCGGCGCGGTACAGATAAAGAGGACGTGCAACTGGAGGCCCGCTTTGTCATAGTCGACGATCGGATGGTAGCCGCGGATGATGCCTTCCGCCTCGAGTTGCTCGATTCGATTCCGCACCGTGCTCGGCGAGACGCCGATTTTTTCGGCCATCTCCTTGGTCGTGAGTCGCCGTGCATCGCGTTGGAGCAGATAGAGGACGGCCTTGTTCGTTTCATCGAGATCCATTTGCTTGCATTCGCAAATGTTTGCGGTTCCCTTGTCCTTTTCGTACTACAAATCGGTATTTCTACAAATATCGCATCTTCGGCCGCGGAATATGTGGCCTTTCGCCGCGATTGTTGCGGAATAAGCAACGGCGATCGATCCGTCGGAACGGATCGGCACCACGCGAGACGGAACTCCATCCCGGCCCACGGCCCCCGCCGGAGCCGTGTCTACGGCCGCGACCGCGAGTCCCGTGGACAGCGGGGTGGAGCCCGAATCCCTGACTCGAGCGGGTGGTTATCGGCCGCCTACCCCGAAATTTCGTCGCTCCGAAACCGGTTGGCAGTCGTTACCGTCACGGGGCCGGTGAGGAATGGACGGACTACCAAATAGGGAACCCCTCTTGGCAACGAGCAATGGCACAAAAGACCGGCGGCAACGCTCGCTCGAGATTCCATCGACTCGGGTCGCTGTTCTCGAATCGGTACGGGCGATCCGTCACTGAGGGGTCAGATCTCGAGGTGAACGTCGTCGATTCCATCCGGGATGTGGGGAAAACACAGTGGAATGGCATCGTCGAGCGCTCGAGTCGGGGCAGCGTCTTTCACCGCTACGAGTGGCTCGACGCGATCGAGCAGGGGCTGGGGTACACGCCTAAACACCTCGAGGTCACCAAGGACGGAAACACGATCGGCGGGATGCCGAACTTCGTGGTGGAGATCGAGAAGACCCCGTTCAACCGCCTCTCGTCGCTCTATCCGGGATTTGGCGGCCCGCTGCTCCCGACGGACACGACGGAGTCGCTCGAGCGCGTGACGAAGGCCGTCCCGCAACTCTGTCGGGGGAAGACGATCGTCCACCAGATCCGCGGGCTCGATATGAGCTATCTGCGGTACAACGACGCGCTTCAGTCACAGGGGTATCAGCCGTACCGGCGGGAGTGTCGGTTCCTGCTCGATCTCACCAAGGGCCACGACGAGATCCTCGCGGACATGAGCCGGACCCGGCGGCGGGGGATCGAACACGGTCAGGACGTCGATTACGAGATCGTCGAGGAGGAGATCACGCGGGAGACCATGCAGCGATTCTACCGGAGTTACGAACGCGTCATGGACCGCGTCGGCGGGGAGGTGTATCCGTTCTCCTTCTTCGAACAGCTACAAGCGATGGACGATCGACTCCTCTTGCTGACGATTCGGATCGACGGCGAGTACGCGGGCGGGATGCTCGAGGTACTCGACGACGAGCGCGATTCGATTCACGGCTTCTTCGCCGCCGTTCCCCGGGAGTACTTCGACGATCACGCGTCGGAACTTCTCTACGATCACGTGTTCCAGTGGGGGATCGACCACGGGTACGAGACCTACGACTTCGGCAGCACGAACACGGACTTCGAGGACGGCGTCTTCCGGTTCAAGGAAGGCTTCGGCGGGCGATCCGTCCCGATCCTCGTCTGGGAGCGTGGGTGTAGCCCCCTCTGGCCGCTGGTGAAGGCCGGCCGCGCGTTGTACTGGCCGTATTACACGTGATTCGGCTCGCCGGGATCGAGCGGCCGTTCGGACCCGTTCGAGGACCTGGTCCAAACGGTCGCCGGCTCGCGGCTCATCGGCACAGGCGAGCCGACGGATCGGCGGTCACGCGACCCGGCGATCGATCCGGTGTGGCGGGCGTCAGCGGCCGCTTACTGCGTCGGTATCGATCCCCGCCGCGTCGGCCACAGCCGGAAACGATAGTCGAACGGTCGTTCCGCCCTCGGGGACGTCGCTAAAGGAGAGCTCGCCGCCGGTCGTCCGGACGATCCAGTTGACGAGCCACAGTCCGAGCCCGGAGCCGTGGTCCAGTGCCGTCTCGTGGCCCGCGAGCACCGCTCGGCGTTCGGTCTCCGGAATCCCCGGTCCGTCGTCGGTGATCGTAAACTCGAGTCGGGTGCGAGAGTCGGACTCGACAGTGGAGACGGCGATTTCGATGCTCGGACGCCCGCCGGACCGGGCGGACACATCGGCGTGGCCGTTGCCGTCGCCGTCGGTCGCGACGGGTTCCCGCGACCGCGTCGCGGTGTTGTGTTCGACCGCGTTGTCGACGAGTTCGTTCAAGGCATCGATCACCGTGTCATCGACGGTGGGCGTCGCGGACTCCGCTCCGCCGTCTTCCACTCGCGACACGATGTCGGCGTTCGGATAGACCGACAGCGCCCGGTCCGTGACCCGCCGGACCGCCTCGGCGGCGGCGATCCGCTCGGCGTTGCCGTGTTGATCGAGCGTCCGCTCGACGCCGCGGGCCTTATCGGCCGTCGCGAGCAGGTCGTCGATCTCCGCGCGGATCGGCTGCACGTGCCGGGCCTCGAGTTCGGGGTCCCGTTCGCCGATCATGTTGGCGTGGCCCCGGATGACGGTGAACGCGTTCCGGAGGTTGTGCCGGAGCACTCGGTTGAGGACTTGAATGCGCTGCTCGCGGTCGCGCTGGTTGGTGACGTCGCGGGCGACGACGACGTAGCCGTCCTCGAGGCTACTCACCGTCACGTCCTGTGGGTACGTCGTCCCGTCCGTTCGCGTGCCGGTCAGGGTGCCGCGCCAGTAGTTTCGGTCGGACAGCGCCGGGACGACCTCCCGCTCGATTCGGCGTTGGGAGTCGTTCGTGTACAGCGTACACCACTGCTGGCCTTCGAGGTCGGCCCCATCCCCCAGTCCGTAGAGCGCGGCATACGCCTCGTTGGCGTAGACGTGGCGGTCGTCGACGACGACCGCGATACCGTCCATCGAGGCGTCGACGGCCCGCGAGAGCCGCTCGTTCTCGCGGTACTGCTGTGAGAACTCGGCGTAGACGTGCCCGATGGCGGCCCCGAAAGCGAGACCGGTGCTCGAGGCGTTGATGACCGGCTGGGCGAACCCGCCGGAAAATCCCATTCGGACCGAGAGGAGAGCGATACTACAGAGACAGAAGAGCGCGACCAACGCCCCGCAGATACACGAGCCGATGGTGACGATCACCGCCCGGTCGGGGTCGTCCGCAGCGTCGGTCCGCAGGCCGTATCCGACGAGCGCGACGCCGATTGCCGTCGGGACGACCATCTCGAGTGCCAGCAACAGCGGGGGGCCGCCGAACGCCAGCGCGTAGGCTACGACGATGCCGAGCAGGCCGAGACCGACCAGCGACACTATGTGCGCTCGAACACGGCCGACCGTACGGCGAGTGAGAGCCCCCATCGAACTAGTAGGGGATCTGTCTACTGCTCTCATTAATGAATTGGCACGGCGGTTGACACGACCGGCGAGTCGAGACTCACGACTCCTCTGATGCGAGTGCGAACGGACGGCTAATCGATCGCCGGACGGCAGGGCGACGGGGGCTCCGATCGACAGTTCTGATCGAAGGCCCGTGCGACGGTATATCCGGCTCGCCCCCGTTCGGTCCCGTATGACGACGGTACTCGTCGCACTCCGAGACCGACTGCTCGTCTGTACGGGCGACGGACCCGCGGCCGGCGACTGGACGACGACGGCGCGACTCGAGGGCCACGACCTCGAGTGCGTCGCGGCGGATCCCGACGCGCAGGACCGCTACGTCGTCGGCACGTTCGAAAACGGCCTGTTCCGAAGCGCCGACGGCGGCGAGACGTTCGAGCGACTCGAGATCGACTCCGATGCCCTCGAGAGCGACGCCGTGATGTCGGTGACGGTCAGCTCGCACGATCCGCGGGTCGTCTACGCGGGCACCGAACCCAGCCGTATCTTCCGGTCGCGCGACGGCGGCGATTCGTGGACGCACCTCGAGGGGCTCGCGGCCCTCCCCTCCGCGGACGAGTGGTACTTCCCGCCGCGCCCGCACACCCACCACGTTCGCTGGCTCGAGGTGGACCCGTTCGACCCCGAGCGACTGGCGGTCGGAATCGAAGCGGGCGCGTTCGTCTACACGCCCGACGGCGGCGAGACGTGGCGCGAGCGGCCCCCGGGATCGCGCCGGGACAACCACAGTCTGGCGACGCACCCGGATCGGGAGGGGCGACTCTACGCCGCGGCCGGCGACGGCTACGCCGAGAGCGACGACGGCGGGCGGTCGTGGCGGCGGCCAGAGGACGGGCTCGCACACACCTACTGCTGGAGCGTCGTCCCCGATCCCGGCGATCCGGACCGCGTGCTCGTCTCGAGCGCGAGCGGCGCGTCGACGGCCCACACGGCGAGCAGAGCGGAGTCGTACGTCTACCGTCGCGAGGACGACGGCCCGTGGGAGCGGCTCGACGATCGGGGCTTGCCGACCGGCGACGGCGTCGTCAGAGCGGTGTTCGCGACGACGGGCGAGCCCGGCGTCGTCTACGCGGTAAACAATCGCGGGCTCTTCGCAACCCGGGACTTCGGCGACTCGTGGACGCCGATCGAGATCGACTGGCCGGCGGGGCTCGAGGCGCAGTCACCGCGCGGACTGGTCGCGCTTCCCTGAGTCTGACCTCAGTCGGAAACACCGGCTGTCTCGTCCGATTCCGCCCGCACCGTGACGGTCGAGACGGCGTGGGCCGCGCCGACGACGGTCGTGCTCAGCACCGTTCCGACGGACGGCAGGCTTCCGAGGAACCACGCCGCGAGGCCGAGACAGCCCACGAGCGCGAGCACCCGCAAGCCGATCCCGCGGGTCGCTCGCCAACTCCGGGAGAGCGCGGTCAGCGGGCCCGCACCGGCGACGACGAACGCGGGCGCGGCAAAGGCCCGAACGAACGCGGCGAACAGGGGAACGGCGAGCACTGCTCCGAGCAGGAGCCCGCCGTCGAACGAGCCGAGGACTCGCCCGACCGCATCGAACGAGACGATCAACCCGAAATACGCGAGCAGCCGTCGGCCGGAGAGCGCCTCGTCCCAGCGCTCGATGTCGTCGCTGGCTCGCGCGACGGTCGCGATCCCGGCGACCGCGACGGCGGCGAAGGCGAGAATCTCGAGGCCGATCCCCCAGACGAGATACGGGGGCCGCAGACCGACGAAGGCCTCGAGCGAGCGCGCCGTTTCGGGGACTCCGGTCGGATAGCCGGCGTACTCGATGCTGAGACGCGTCCATTCACCGCCCCCGGTCGCCAGCGTCGGAAGCGGGTCGGCGCGCCGGAGCCAGTCGAGGACGGTGAGGAAAACGCCCGCGATCGCGAACGGCAGCGCGAGCGTCGGCTCGCGCCGGAGACGCGCTACCGGCTGCGGAAGGGTTACGGACGGTCCGGCATCGTCGGCGTCCCGCTGTCCGTTCTCGTCTGCGGACACCGCCTCTCCGGTCGGCCTCACCGGCGAACGGTCGTCCGAGTCCGAACCGGCGACCGATTCCGAGTTCGAACGGTTCCCCGTCGATGTCGCCGCCTCGACCTCCCCGTCAGTCATCCTGTTCCTCCAGCGCGAGGACGCGGTCCCCGTCGACGACGTAGAGGGTGCCGTCGCCGACTGCCGGCATGGAGATCGCCCACTTCGCCCCGTAGGTACAGCCCGGGTCGCCCGTTTCCGCGTCGAACGCGGCCAGTTCGTAGCTGCTGTTGGTCACGTAGACGACACCGTCGGCGACGATCGGCGTGTCGTCGTGCCCGTACGAAACCGACCACGCCGGCTTTCCGGTCTCGAGGTCGAGCGCGTGCAATTCCCCGTCGACGCCGTCGTCGGCCACGAAGACCCGTCCCTCGGCGACCGCGGCGGCCCCGCGGGTCGCGTTTCCCTCGAGGGACTTCCGCCATCGCCGCGCGCCGCTGTCGGCCTCGAGCAGTCGGATGCCCGTTCTGGTCGGGACGACGACGCCGGCCTCGGTCGCCGTCGGCGGCCGAACGGTCGCGTCCTCGAGCGTTCGGTCCCACCGTTTAGTGCCGCTCTCGGCGTCGAACGCCGCCACCTCGCCCGGCCGGCCGGTGGCGAAGACGATGCCGTCCCGGACCGCGGGTCGGTGGGTGATGCCACCGGCCTCGTCGTCGTCTCGGTCGAATCCCCGTCGCCATCGCTCGTGGCCGCTGTCGGCCTCGAGGGCGACGATCTCCGCGGTATCCGGTATCGCGGTGTATACGGTGTCTCCGACCCGCACGGGCGATGGCGTTTCGGACCGGTCTCGGAAATCGATCTCCGAGACCTGACCGGGGCCGCGCCAGCGCACGTCGCCGAATCGCAGTCCGAACAGTTCGACCCCGCCGCCGGCGCTCAGGCCGATGACACCGTCTTTTGCGGTGACCGCCAGCGTCCCGGTCTGATAGACCGACGACGGGACGTAGGTCGGACTCGAGGCGTCGATCGCGTCGACCGAAAAGCGGGCGGCTCCGCGCTCGGTATCGATCGCGACGAACTCGTCGCCGACGGTGTAGAGGGTGTCGTCGACGAGGACCGGCGGCGTGACTTCGAACCCGCTGACGCTCTCGAGGGATTCGTCCCACGCGACGTGGACCTCGTCGCGCGGGCCCGACGCGTCGGGATTGTATCCCGTCCCGGCGGCGTCGTAGCGGGCCATCGGCCAGTCGGTATCAGTTGTGGCTGAGCGGTCGGCGAGGAGGGTCCCGCCGGCGAGCAGTCCCGCGAGGCTCAGACCACACCCCGCGAGGAGTCGGCGTCTGGAGGGCATCAGTCGAGAGGTCGCCGTGCCGTTATGTAATTCTTACTTTCAGTTCAGCGCGTAGTCAAATACGGCGGGTGCCGACCGCCGGCGGATCGTCAACCGGGCAAACGGGTGGGCGCTTCGAAATCCTTTTAGGCGCTACCCGGGGATAATAGGGTAACTGAGTGATATCATGGACGTCGACATCATCTCCGAAACGGAGAACCCCATGTTGCATCGAACGGACGTGACCTTCGAACTCGTCCACGAGGACGCCACGCCCTCCCGTCTGCAGGTTCGTGACAGCCTCGCGGCGAAGCTGAACAAGGACGCCGACGAGGTCGTCATCCGCACGCTCGACACCAAGTTCGGGATGCGCAAGACCGTCGGCCAGGCGAAAGTCTACGACACCGCCGACTACGCCCGCGACGTCGAGCAAGACCACATGCTCGAGCGAAACAAGATCGGCGCGGACGACGACGCCGAAGCAGAACCGGAGGAAGCCTAAATGGCGCGCTACGAACTCTACGGCGACGACGGCAGCACCGAGGGCGAACTGTGCCCCCGCTGTGGAGACGCCTTCCTCGCCGACCACGGCGACCGCAAACACTGCGGGAAGTGCAGCTACACCGAGTGGGAGTAGGCGCGATGTGGCGACCCGCGGCGGGTCGTACCGAACCGCGACCGGGCCCTGAGTCGGCCCGGCCGCGGGCGATACATCCGGTCTAACGCGATGTATCCACCACCGCAGATTCGTTCTAACCGTGAGTAACACCGCACGTATCCTCGGGATCGAAGGCACCGCGTGGGCCGCCAGCGCAGCCGTCTTCGACGCCGAGACCGACGACGTCTTCATCGAGAGCGACGCCTACCAGCCCGAGAGCGGCGGCATCCACCCCCGCGAGGCGGCCGAACACATGCACGACGCGATCCCGCGCGTCGTTGAGCGCGCACTCGAGCACGCCCGGGAAACCTACGACGGACCGGCGACGGAGCCGCCGATCGATGCCGTCGCCTTCTCGCGCGGCCCCGGGCTCGGTCCCTGCCTGCGGACCGTCGGCACGGCCGCTCGAGCACTGAGTCAAGCCCTCGACGTGCCGCTTATCGGCGTCAATCACATGGTGGCCCACCTCGAGATCGGCCGCCACTCCTCGGGCTTCGACTCGCCGGTCTGTCTCAACGCCAGCGGCGCGAACGCGCACTTACTGGCCTACCGCAACGGGCGCTACCGCGTGCTCGGGGAGACGATGGACACCGGCGTCGGCAACGCGATCGACAAGTTCACCCGCCACGTCGGCTGGTCTCACCCCGGCGGGCCGAAAGTCGAGGCGGCCGCCGAGGACGGGGAGTACGTCGATCTCCCCTACGTCGTCAAGGGGATGGACTTCTCGTTTTCGGGCATCATGAGCGCCGCGAAGCAAGCGTACGACGATGGGACGCCCGTTGAGGACATCTGCTACTCCCTCCAGGAGAACGTCTTCGGCATGCTCACGGAGGTCTCGGAGCGCGCCCTGTCGCTGACCGGCAGCGACGAACTCGTCCTCGGGGGCGGCGTCGGACAGAACGCCCGCCTGCGCGAGATGCTCACCGAAATGTGCGAACAGCGCGGGGCCGAGTTCCACGCGCCCGAGCCGCGATTCCTGCGGGACAACGCCGGCATGATCGCGGTGCTGGGTGCGAAGATGTACGCGGCGGGCGACACGCTCGCGCTCGAGGACTCGCGGGTCGACCCCGATTTCCGACCCGACCAGGTGCCCGTTAGCTGGCGGACCGACGAACCCGAACTCGCGGCCGGCCGCGGCGAGGATGCTGCGGACGAAAGTCAGGTCCGCGGCGCCGAAGCGCTCGTCTCCCTCGAGCCCGATGCGGGCCGCGTCACCAAGCGTCGCGAGGCGAAGACCTACCGCCACCCCGAACTCGACGACCGACTCCGCAGGGAGCGGACGACGCTCGAGGCTCGACTCACGAGCCTCGCGCGCCGGGAGGGAGTACCCACGCCGGTGCTCTCGGACGTCGATCCCCGCGAGTCGCGACTCGAACTCGAGTACGTCGGCGAGCGGGACCTCCGGGCGGGGCTGACGCCTGCGGGCGTCCGCGATGTCGGGCGACACCTCGCGCGGCTCCATCGGGCCGGCTTCGTCCACGGCGATCCGACGACGCGGAACGTTCGGGTCGACGACCGAACCTATCTCATCGACTTCGGTCTCGGCTACCACACCGACCACGTCGAGGACTACGCGATGGACCTGCACGTCTTCGATCAGAGCCTCGTCGGCACCGCCGACGATCCCGCCCCGCTCCGCGAGGCGGTCCGGGAGGGATATCGCGAAATCGGCGAGGAACGGGTGCTCGAGCGTTTACGCGAGGTCGAAGGGCGCGGCCGATATCAGGCTTAGTTCCGCTCGGTATCGCTGCACCCGGCCGCCGTCAGTCGCTCGCACCGATCGTCACGGCACACAATACTCTTATCAGGGGAGGACGTATCACCTGCCATGGCAGAGAAGCCGACTTCCGGTGAGATTCTTGGGGTCCCGTACAACTTCGAACGACCGAGCATCAGCCGCATGCTCTCGTCGTACTGGCAGCCCGGCGAAGGGATGCTCGTCGAGAAGCCCTTCGGCGTCGGCTACACCCTGAACCTCGCCAACTGGCGGTCGTGGATCGTCGTCGCCGTCGCCGGTGCGCTCCTCTGGCAACAGGAGTCGGGAGCCACCGAGGAAAGCGATGACACCGCGGACGAACCCGTAGAAGTCATCGTCGACGACAGCGAAACGGACGACTGAGCGTCGCTCAGCGCGATTTCTCTCGAGTACGTGTAGACTGCTGACTGCCCGAACAGGTGCTCGGCTCCCGATCGGCGGCCGAAGTCGGCCAACCGACGCCTATTTTCCGCCCCGGGACCCCGCCTCGTACATGACCGTTCGATTCGTCACCGGCAACGACGGGAAGGTTCGCGAGGCGCGGGAGTACCTCTCCGGGATCGAGCCCGTCGAGCAGATCGAGTACGACTACACCGAGGTCCAGAGCGACTCGCTCGCGGAGATCGCCGCACACGGTGCCGGCGAGGCCTACGCGGAACTGGGGAGCGACGAACCGGTGTTAGTCGACGACGCGGGCCTGTTCGTCGACGCGCTGGGCGGCTTTCCGGGACCGTACTCGGCCTACGTCGAGGACACCGTCGGCGTCGAGCGACTCTGGCGGCTCGCGAGCGAGGAGGAAAACCGGCGCGCGAAATTCCGAACCGTACTCGCCTACGCCGACGAGAACGGCACGGAGACCTTTTCCGGGTCGGTCGCCGGCACGCTCGTCGCGCCCCGCGGCGAGGGCGGGTTCGGCTACGACCCCATCTTCGAGTACAACGGCCAGACGATGGCGGAGATGAGTACGGAAGCAAAGAACGCGATCTCGCACCGCGGGCGCGCGCTGGCCGATTTCGCGGAGTGGTACGCCGGCCGCGACGAGTAACGGGCCGACTCGAGCGGTCGTCGTCCTCGAGCGGAACTCAGTCGTCGCTCTCGGCGGCGGCCGTCCCGGTCTCGTCGTCCGCGAGTTGCGAGTCGGTCTCGTCTTTCGCCTCGCTATCGACGCTGACGCCCTCCCAGTCCTGATCCGTGTGATAGCCCTCGCGTTCCTTCGCGCTCGGGGCGACGCGGATGAACTCGGCCTTTCGGCGCGCGTCGGCGACGGTGTGTCCGCCGCAGTAGGAGAGCCCCGACTGGATGCCGGCACAGAACTCACCGACGACGTCGGCGACCGGCCCCTTGTACGGCGTCAGGGCCTCGACGCCCTCGTCGGCGCGCACGTCGGCCTCCTTGTCGTCGCGGTTCTCGGCGGCCGTCGTGGTCGCCATGCCGCGCGAGCGCTTGTACCGATCGCCGTCGACTTCGACGACCGCGCCGGGCGCTTCCTCGGTGCCGGCGAGCAGACTCCCTAGCATCACGGTGTCAGCACCCGCCATCAGCGCCTTCGCCGCGTCGCCGGACGTGCGAATCCCGCCGTCGGCACAGATCGTCACGTCCAGGTCCTCGGCCGCCGTCGCGCAGTCGTCGACGGCGGTCAGCTGCGGGACGCCGGCACCCGCGACCTTCCGCGTGGTACAGTGGGAGCCGGGACCGATGCCGACTTTCACGCAGTCCGCGCCGGCGGCCGCCAGATCCGTGACACCCTCCGGCGTCGCGACGTTGCCGGCGACGAGGTCCGTCGACGGGAACTCCTCCCGGAGCGTTTCGACGGCCTCGAGCGTTCGCTCGAGGTGGCCGTGAGCCACGTCGACGACGAGCGCGTCGACGCCGGCCTCGACGAGCGCGGCGCTGCGGTCGACGTAGTCCTCGTTGATGCCCACCGCGGCGGCCACCCGTTCGCCGGCGGCTTTCACTTTCTCGACTTGTGCCGACTGCTCGTCGGCAGTGAGGAATCTGTGCAAGACGCCGAGGCCGCCGGCTCGAGAGAGTTCGATCGCCAGTTCGGCCTCCGTGACGGTGTCCATCGCGGCGGAGACGACCGGCGTGTCCAACTCGAGGTTCGGCGTGAACGGCGTCGAGAGGTCGACGTCGCTGCGGCTGTCGACGGGCGAGCGGTTCGGGACGAGGAGCACGTCACCGTAGCTCAATCCCGTGCGGAGATCGTTCATAACCCCTCAACACTCGGGGCTCGCCTCGCATAAGGGTGTCGGCAGCCGAACGGCACTGCAGAGCGGCGCTGCAAACCGGTCCTCAACCGGCCGATCGCAGTCGGACGGTGTGGCCGCTACGCTCGCGGGTCCCGATCCGGCCCCGGGTAGTCGCCGCCCTCGACGACCGCGTACAGGCTCTCGGGATCGAACAGCGTCGCGAACGCGTCCGGCGGGCGGACGCTGACGGAGACGCGGGGCTGCAGGGTCAGCCCGGCCTCTGCCGATCGAAGCCGCTCGTCGTAGGAAAGCAGGTGTGCCGCCTCGCCCCGATAGGCCGAGGCCAGTGCGGGGTGGTCGCCCTCGGGTTGCTCGACCGCGATACGCTCGGCCTCGAGTCGTTCCCGGTGGTCGGCGGCAAGATCGGCGTCGGCGAGGCTCGTCACGAGTCGCTCCGTTTCCTCGAGCAGCGGATCGCTCGCGATCAGTTCGACCCACGAGTGGCGGCGAACGTGGTCCAGCGCCTCGCGCGCGTCGCCACCCACGAGGAGATCCGCCGCGAGCACGTCGGCGTCCGCGACGACGCGGGCGGGGTTCGGTTCGTCTCGCTCAGGCATCGTCGTCCTCCCGGATCGACTCGCGTTCGGTTCGGATTCGCTCGAGGTCGCCGTCGTACGCCGCCCCGCGGTCGAACAGGTCGGCCCAACTCGCGCTCATTGGCGGCCGTTGGAACCACGGAACAAAAGGTCGTCCGGCTCGGGCGGACGGCGGCGGCGGTTCGATCAGACTCCTCGAGCGGACCGCGACAGCAGCCAGAACGCGACGGTTCCGAGGACGAACGCGACCCCGACGTTGCCCACGAGCCCGACGACCCCGACCGCCGTGACGACCGCGAGCGAGCGACGACCGTCGACGGGCGCGAACGCGGCGCGGCCGAGTTCGAGCGCCACGACGACGAGCAACACGCCCAGAATCGCCGTCGGGAAGGCCGCGAGCACGGCACCCGCAGCGACCAGCGCGAGCGCGAGGTAGCCGATCCCCAACAGGACGTTCGCGCCGCCGGTTCGCGCGCCGAAGGCGTACTTCCCGGCGAGGCCGCCGCTGCCGTGACACATCGGCACCCCGCCGAGCGGGATCGACGCGAGGCAGGTGACGCCCATGCTCTGCGAGAGGTCGTCCGGCGACACGTCCCGATCGTAGAGGTCGCCACAGAGCAGGGCGGTCGCGATCGCCGCGTTCCCGACCGTCATCCCCAACTGGGCGACGGTCCCCTCGAGCGCGGCGGCGCTGAGCGACGGCGCTCCGGCGGGAAAGACAGCGAGATCGGGGACCGCCGGCGTCGGAACGCCGGCTGTCACGACGGCCGCGACCGCGCCGAGTCCGAGCACGACGAGCACGCTCGCCTGCCGGTAGCCGACGAGCGCCAGCAGGCCAACGACGACCAGCCCGCCCGCCGCCATCGGGGGGTTTCCGAGCGAGAGGTCGACGGCCGCCTCGAGCAGGAGCAGCGCTACGGCGAGTTGCACCCCGCGGATGACCGGCTCGCCGACGACCCGCTCGAGCCGACCGACGAGTCCGAGCCGGCCGACGACGAGCAAGACGCCGCCGGCGAGCAACCCGGCGGCGGCGAGTTCGGCGTAGGAGAGCGTGCCGACGATGGCCAGCCCGACCAGCGCCTTCATCGGCTCGACGGAGAGCGGCATCCCGTAGTACAGCCCCCAGACGATCTGGAAGCCGCCGAAGCCGACCAACACGTGGGGCAGCGAAACGCTCGTCGTTGCAGCCAGCGCGACCAGCAGCGGCAATACCGTAACCGAATCACCTAGCGCACCCGTGAGTTCGCTCGCGGAAAACTCGAGGTCGGCGTCGGTCGGTGACCGGAACGAGTACGCCATCTATCCCGGGTAACTCGGCGACATCCTTCACTCTTGTCCGTAATCAAACTGGGTTTCGATCCCGGAAAGACGTTAGGGGATTTGGTTTCGAACCGTCGAATGACTGGCCCGTGTGACAGGTCCGTGTTGAGCGACGGGTACCGACCCGCAGCGACGGGTATCGCATCACGGGGCCGGCGTCACCGATCGTCTCTTCACAGGTAGGTAACGCTACCGTTGCCGCACGTGTTCGCCCGGCTGGAGCCCCAGAGCGGTGGTCTCGAGTCCCGGTTGCAACCCGCATTCGGGAGCTCGCGGCGACGAACCACTACGGATAAGGCGGCCGCCCGGGATCGATTAGCCGTGAGCGACCTCGGAAAAATCGATCGCGCGTTCTTCGACCGGCACGTCGCACCGAACCTCGGTGCCGACCGCGACGACGTCGCCGTCGGCCCGACTCACGGCGTCGATTTCGGCGTCCTCGATATCGGCGGGCAGGCGCTGGTCACCGCCACCGATCCGCTCTCGATCCTACCGGCAATCGGCCTCGAGCGGGCGGCCCGGTTCGCCCTCGACCTCGTGCTCGCCGACGTGGCCGTCAGCGGCGTCGCCCCGTCGCACCTCTCGATCTGTTTCACCCTCCCGGAGGGGCTGACCGACGAGGAGTTCGCGACGGTCTGGGAGACGATTCACGCGGAGTGTGCGGACCTCGGCGTCGCCGTCGTGACGGGGCACACGGCCCGCTATTCCGATGTCTCGCATCCGTGGGTCGGCGCTGCGACCGCGATGGGCGTCGGCGACCACGACGACATCGTCCGGCCCGACGGTGCCCGCCCCGGCGACCGACTCCTCCTGACGAACGGCCCGGCCGTCGAGTCGGTCGGCCTCCTGACCACCCTCTTCGGCGACCGGCTCGAGCTCCCCGACGACGTGATCGCGGCCGGTCGGGACCGCCTCGAGGAGGTGTTCGCCGTCCGAGATGCCCTCACGGCGGCTGCGTCGGGCCCGGTGACGGCGATGCACGACGTGACCGAAGGCGGCCTCGCCGGCGCGTGCAACGAGATGGCCGACGGCGCGGGCGCTCGGTTCGCGGTCGATCGCGCGGCCGTCCCGATGCGTCCCGGCGTCCGCGAGGTCTGTGACCACCTCGGGTTCGACCCGTGGGCGGCGACCAGTTGCGGCTCCCTGCTGCTCGCCGTCGATCCCGACGGCGTCGACGACGTGCGCGCAGCACTCGCGGAGCGAGACACTCCGGTCGCCGACATCGGCCGCGTCGAGGCCGCCGATGACGGCGGGAGCGAGGTGCTCGTCGACGGCGAGCGACTCGAGCACCCGTCCGTCGATCCGTCGTGGGACGCCTACGCCGCGTTGGCCGCCGACGCGGCCGACGACTCCGATTCGTAACGGCTGGGGGAGGGGTTCATGTCGGCTCGAGTCTGACCCTCTACCGCACGCGCTCTCACGGTTCCGTCCGCTGGTCTCCGGGTTCGGGAGGACTCTCATCCTCGCTGACCATCATCGCTTAGTATAACCGGGGAATACGGTTCGCTATGAGAACACCAGCACCCGAGAGTCGACCGGTCGCGCTGACGATCGCCGGCAGCGACTCCGGCGGCGGCGCGGGGATTCAGGCCGACCTCGCGACGATGGCCGCCCACGGCGTCTTCGGTACGTCCGCGATCACGGCCGTCACCGCCCAGAACACCCGCGGCGTCGAGTCTTCGTTCGTCCTCCCGATCGAGGAGATCGAGGCCCAGCTCGCGGCCGTCACCGACGACTTCGCGGTCGGCGCGGCGAAGACGGGGATGCTCGCGACGACCGAGGTCATCGAAACCGTCGCGAACCGCGCCGGCGAGTTCGACTTCCCGCTGGTGGTCGACCCCGTGATGGTCGCGACCTCCGGCGACCGCCTGTTAGAGCCCGAGGCCGAGCGCGCCTACGAGGACTTACTCGGCGCGGCGACGCTGGTGACGCCGAACGCCGACGAGGCCGAGGTACTGACCGATATCGCGGTCACCGACGAGGAGAGCGCCCGCGAGGCCGGCGAGGCGATCCTCGAGACCGGCGTCGATGCGGTCCTCGTCAAGGGCGGTCACGTCCCCGGCGAGCAGGTCCGGGACGTGCTCGTCACCGACGCCACCACCCGAGCGTTCGAGCACCCCCGCGTCGGCACCGACGCGACCCACGGCTCCGGCTGTGCCCTCGCCGCCGCGATCGCGGCCCGCCTCGCGAAGGGCGAACCCCTCGAGACCGCCGTCGAGGGCGCGACCGACTTCCTCGCCCGCGCGGTGCGGTACTACTACGACGTGGGCGAGGGCCACGGCGCGGTCAACCACGTGGCGCCGCTGCGAAACGAGGCCGCTCGAGAGCTGACCGCCGAGGAGGTCCACGCCGTCGTCGACCGGTTGGTCGACGCCGACGCCTCGGCGCTCGTTCCCGAGGTCGGCATGAACGTCGTCGGCGCGACGCCCTACGCCGAGTCCGTCGCCGAGACCGCCGCCGTCGAGGGCCGGATCACGCGGACGCTCTCCGGAATACAGCCCAACCGCGGGGTCCGGTTCGGAGCCTCGAGTCACGTCGCCCGCTTCCTCCTCTCGGCGCGGGAGTTCGTCCCCGACCTCCGGTTCGCGGTCAACTGCCGGTTCGACGCGGACGTAGAGACGGCGCTCGAGTCCCTCGAGTGGCCGACTGCGGAGTACGACCGCGGGGAACAGCCTGACGCCGTCGCGGACACGAAGGGCAGCACGATGGGCTGGGGTGCCCGGCAGGCCTTCGCGGACCGCGACGAGCCGCCCGCGGCCGTCGTCGACCGCGGCGAGGTCGGGAAGGAGGCGCTCGTCAAACTCGTCGCCGAGGACCCCGAAACGCTCGCTGAGCGGGCGCTGGCGCTCGAGGAGGCGGTGACCGAATGAGCGCCGCCGAACGCGACGCGACCGATCTCGAGGTCGGGCTGCTCCTCCCGCAGTACGGGACCGAGATCGGGACGGTTCGAGACGCCGCCCTCAAGGCCGAATCGCTGGGCTACGACGCGGTCTGGCTCGAGGACCACTTCCAGTCGTGGATCGGCGATCCACGGCGGGCCACCCACGAGTGTTGGACGACCCTGAGCGCCGTCGCCGAGGCGACCGACCGGATTCGGCTCGGCACGCTCGTCACGAGCCAGTCCTATCGGCATCCGGCGCTGCTCGCGAAGATGGCCGCGACGGTCGATCGCGTGAGCGACGGCCGGCTCGAACTCGGGTTGGGCGGGGGCTGGTACGCGGACGAGTACGACCGCTTCGGCTACGAGTTCCGGGAGCCGCCGGCCGAACGCCTCCGCCGGCTCGCCGAGACCGTCGGGATCCTGCAGGGGCTCTGGACCAACGAAACGTACAGCCACGAGGGCGAGCACCTCGAGATCGACCTCGAAAATGCGTTCTGCGAACCCCAGCCGGTCCAAGAGCCTCACCCGCCGATCTGGATCGGCGGCGGGGGCGAGGACTTCACCCTGCGCTACACCGCCGAACTGGCCGACGGCTGGAACTACGGCACCCTCGAGCCCGAGGGCTTCGCGGAGAAACTCGAGGTGTTGCGCGACCACTGCGAGAGCGAGGCCCGGTACGACGAGATCCGCAAATCCGCCGAACTGTTCGTCTTCGTCGGCGAGACGACCGAGGCAGCCGCTGAAAAGCGCGAGGCCTTCCGGGACGAGTTCCTGTCCGACGGTCCCAGCGAGCCCCGCGAGTTCTTCCTCTCGGGCTACCTCGAGACGGCCCCCACCGGGACCCCGGCCGAGGTCCGCGACCGGCTGGCGGACTACGCCGACGCCGGCATCGAGGAGGTCATGCTCGCGGTGCCGAACGCGGCCGACGACGGGGACGAGAGCCTGTCCCTGCTGGCCGACGAACTGCTCGCGTAGCTGGCGGGGCCGGCTCGCGCCGCGCCGATTCGGCGCTCGAGAACCGATACCTAATTTTCGGTGGGGCTGGTACCCCGGCGCATGGTCGAGAGTCCGTTCGACGCGACTATCGAAGTCGGCGAAGTGATCGACGCCGAACCGTTCCCCGAGGCAGAGAAGCCGGAGATGACGAAACTGTGGATCGACCTCGGCGACGAGGAGATCCAGTCCGCCGCGCAACTCGATTACCACTACGACGCCGCCGACCTCGAGGGGCGGCAGGTGCTGTGTGCGACGAACCTCGGCTCGGTGCGGATCGCCGGTTTCAAATCCGAGGCTCTGACCGTCGGCGTTCCCGGCGAGGAGGGGTATCCCGTGCTGGTGTCGCCCGACGAGGACGTGCCGCTGGGCGGACCGTTGTACTGACTCGGGCTCGAGGGTGTCCGTTCGCTTGCCCTGCCAACCAGACCGAATCGATCCGATTTCCCCCGGTGAGACCGGTTTAACTAGACAATAAGTATAGTCACGGGTCGCCACGGAACACACGTGGCGAGGCGGGGCAGATCCGGTCGTTGCCAACCGACCCGTCTGATCATCCGAGACATCATCGCCCCGCTCGCCACGGATCGGATATCGTTCCACCGTCAACCCCTCCCCCCTCGATTCCGATCCTCCATCACCTACCACAGCGCCGAACTGATTCGACGTCGGCTTCCGGCCGACGTTTTCGCGAGGCTCCTCCCCCGCTGAGCGACGCGCCTCGTCGCTGATCGACCACGTTCACCGCGGATCCCGCAGGGTTTTTGCGGTGGAGGGACAGTCACCGGATATGACCGAGGCGACGGGTATCGTCGGAGAGTTCTTCTCGTTGAAGGAGGGAACCGACGCCGAACTACTGGCGATGCAGTGTGGTGACTTCTACGAATTCTTCGGCGAGGACGCCGAGATCGTCAGCGAGGAACTCGATCTCAAAGTCTCCCAGAAGTCCTCCCACGGCTCGTCGTACCCCATGGCCGGCGTACCGGTCGATGACCTGACGCCCTATCTCAAGGCCTTAGTCGAGCGCGGCTACCGCGTCGCCGTCGCCGACCAGTACGAGACCGACTCCGGCCACGCCCGCGAGATCGTCCGCGTGGTGACCCCCGGCACCCTGCTCGAGACCAGCGACGCCGACGCCCAGTACCTCGCGGCGGTCGTCGACGGCGGTGACGACGCCTACGGACTCGCCTTCGCGGACGTGACGACCGGCCGATTCCTCGTGGCGGCGGCCGACGACGCCGACGACGCGCTGACGGAGTTGTACCGGTTCGATCCGGTCGAAGTGCTGCCGGGGCCCGACGTTCGGGCGGACGACGACCTGTTGAATCAGGTTCGCGAGCGCATCGGCGCGACGCTCACGCTCCACGAGACCGAAGCCTTCGCGCCCAAGCGAGCGAGACACGGGGTTCGCGAGCAGTTCGGTGCCGAAACCGTCGAGCGGCTGTCGGTCGGCGAGCCGACGATCGCCGCGGCCGGCGCGATCCTCTCCTACGTCGAGGAAACCGGTGCGGGCGTCCTCGCCTCGATGACCCGCATTCAGGCCCACCACGGCGACGACCACGTCACGCTGGACGCGACCACGCAGCGCAACCTCGAGCTCACCGAGACCATGCAGGGCGAGCGCGACGGCTCGCTGTTCGCGACGATCGATCACACCGAAACCAGCGCCGGCGGCCGCCTGTTGAAGGAGTGGCTCCAGCGCCCGCGGCGCTCGCTCGAGACCCTCGAGCGGCGACAGGAGTCCGTCGCCGCGCTCTCGACGGCGGCGCTCGCACGCGACGAGTTACAGGATTCCCTCGGCGAGGCGTACGATCTGGCGCGACTGGCCTCGAAGGCGACCCACGGCAGCGCGGACGCGCGAGACTTGCTCGCGGTCCGGGACACGCTGGCAGTGCTCCCCGAACTGGCCGATAGTATCGCGTCGAACCCGGATCTGGCCGACTCGCCGCTCTCGGAAATCGTCGACCGGCCGGATCGGGACGCCGCGAGCGAGCTTCGGGAAACTCTCGAGGAGGCTATCGCCGAGGAACCGCCCTCGACGGTGACCCAAGGGGAACTCCTCCAGCGGGGGTACGACGCCGACCTCGACGAGGTGATCGAGCGCCACGAGGAACTCAAGGAGTGGCTCGACACCCTCGCCGAGCGCGAGAAGGGACAGTACGGCCTGTCCCACGTCACCGTCGACCGGAACAAGACCGACGGCTACTACGTTCAGGTCGGCAAGTCCGCCGCCGACGGCGTTCCGGACCACTACGAGGAGATCAAGACGCTCAAGAACTCCAAGCGCTTCACCACCGACGAACTCGAGGAGAAGGAACGCGAAATCCTCCGGCTCGAGGAACGGCGCGGCGAACTCGAGTACGAACTCTTCGAGGAACTCCGCGAGACAGTCGCCGCGCGGGCCGAACTGCTACAAGATGTCGGCCGGGCGCTGGCGACGGTCGACGCGCTCTCGAGTCTGGCGACCCACGCGGCCGAGAACCGGTGGGTCAAGCCGGACCTGCACCGCGGCGATCGACTCGCGCTCGAGCAGGGTCGCCACCCGGTCGTCGAGCAGACGACCGAATTCGTCCCGAACGACGTTCGAATGGACGAGGATCGTGGCTTCCTCGTCGTCACCGGCCCGAACATGTCCGGGAAATCGACGTACATGCGACAGGTCGCCTGTATCGTCTTGCTCGCGCAGGTCGGGAGCTTCGTCCCGGCGAAGGAGGCCGAGATCGGTCTCGTCGACGGCATCTTCACCCGCGTCGGCGCGTTAGACGAACTCGCACAGGGCCGGTCGACGTTCATGGTCGAGATGAGCGAACTCTCGAACATCCTCCACACCGCGACCGAGGAGTCCCTGGTCATCTTAGACGAGGTCGGCCGCGGGACCGCGACCTACGACGGGATCTCGATCGCGTGGGCGGCGACGGAGTACCTGCACAACGAGGTGCAGGCGAAGACCCTCTTCGCGACCCACTACCACGAACTGACCGGGCTCGCGGAGAACCTCCCCCGCGTCGCCAACGTCCACGTCGCCGCGGACGAGCGCGACGGCGAGGTGACGTTCCTCCGGACGGTCCGTGACGGCCCGACCGACCGGTCCTACGGGATCCACGTCGCCGACCTCGCGGGGGTGCCCGACCCCGTCGTCGACCGCTCGAGAGACGTCCTCGAGCGCCTGCGCGAGGAGAAGGCCATCGAGGCCAAGGGCGGGACCGCGAGCGAGCCGGTACAGGCCACGTTCGATCTGGGGAGCGGAACGATGCGGATGCAGGACGGGAGTAACTCGCAAACCTCCACACAGACGGCGTCGACCGACGGCGGTCCCGCGGAGGCCGACGCCGCGGACGCGGCGATCGGCCCCGAGAGCGAAGCCGTCCTCGAGGACCTCGAGTCGCTGGACGTGAACACGACGCCGCCGATCGAACTCGTCTCGAAAGTCCAGCAGTTACAGGAGCGACTTGAGGACGCCACCCGGTCCGAGTGACGCGGTAACACACCGTCTTTCCGGTGAATCGCCGCAGATTGACGGCGGGGCGATTGCGCCGCCGTGATCGCGACCGCATAGCAGCCCGTTTTCGCCGTCGATCACCGTGCGAGTCGGTGGGAGACATCGTTCGGAGTGCTCCGATAGCGACCGTTTTACGTCCACTTTCACTGCGCTTGGCTCCCCCTTACGTTCGCACAGCCCGTGTCGTCTATACCGCAATCGCGTCGCTCACAACGGGCCGAACGGGGTCAGTCTGCGAGCGAGCGAACCCCCGGCAGGCGAACCGCGGATCGTTCCCGCGGCGGGGCTTCGGGCGACCGCCTGAGACACACCATGCCCGACGAAACTGAGTCTACGACCGACGGAGACGGAGCGACGAGCAAGTACGCCGGCAATCCGGACGGCGAGCGATTCACGAAAATCAGCGGGGCCGAGTACGACCGCGTCAACGAGTTCCTCAAAGCGCGGACGTCGTTCACCGCGCGAGAGTGGGCTATCGCCCGCGCCTGTCAGGACTTTCGCACCCCAACCGGCGTCCCGATGCAGACGGTCGGCGAGAACCTCCCCGATCTCGTCCCCTTCATGGACGATACCTACTCGGGACAGTCCGTCGGCAGCGCGAAACACCGGTTCGACGAGAAGGTCCAGAACGCGGCGAACACGATGCTGTACGGCGCGCTCTCCGGGTTCTACACGGCCGACGAACTCGACGCGATCCTCTACGAGGCCGTCGAGACCGCGAAACTCCTGATCGAAACCGAGGGCGGCACGATCGACCTCGAGACCGAGGAGCGCGTCGAGTCTCGACTCGCCGAGTCCATGCGCGAGGTTCGAGCGACGAGCCGGGAGGTATCGGCCGAGCTCGCTGACGAGAGCGATACCGACGAGAGCGACTCCGAAACCCGCGGAGCCGAAGCGAGCGTGGACTGAGACCGCTCGAGGGACGCCTGTCACCGATTCGCGGGACGAATCGGATCGGTACAAGTCAGTCCGAACGGGGCGGGTCGGTCGCGTCCGGCTACCCGTGAACGGAGCCGGTCGACTCCCGTTCGTTGCTGTCGGCGGGGCCCGCTTCGGGGTGGTACTCCCCGATCACGACGTTCACCGCCACGCCGACGAGGAGGACGAACGAGGTCCCGTAGAGCCAGATGAGCAGGAGGATGACCGCACCGAACGTGTCGAACGTGCCGACGGTGTTCACGAGGTCCGCGTAGACGCCGAACAGCGCCTCGAGGACGACCCAGCCCGCGGCGGCGATGAGGGTCCCGGGAAGGGCCTCCCGCGCCGAGACGTCCGGTTCGGGGAAGACGTAGTAGATGGGGAAGAACGCGACGACCAGGCCACAGAACAGGACGAGCGGGGTCACTGCGACGACGACGGGATGGTTCACCGTCGCCAGCGTCGCCGTCGCGAAACTGACACCGGTGGTGGCGATCACGATGGCGAGGAAGACCACGATACCGTCGACGAACTTGCCCGAAACGGAGCGCTCTCCCGCGCCGTACAGTTCGTCGAACGCGGTGTTCAACCCCCGGAAGATGCGCAGCATGCCCCACAGCAGCGAGACGATTCCGATGAGCGACGCCCCGGCCCGCTTGGACGCGTGGGTCAGCGCCTCGTAGACGAGTCCCTGACCGGCGGGACTGAGGTGGTCTCGAGCCACCGCGACGATCTGTTCGGTCAGGTAGTCGTTACCGACCGCGCCGGCGACGATAAAGAGGAGGAGCAAGAGCGGTAGCAGGGAGAGAAAGGCGGCGTGGGCGATGCTCCCCGCCATGAACGTCACGTTGTGCTCGTCGACGACGGCCACCACATCTCGAGCGACGGAGCGGGTCCGTCGCAGATCCATACCGTCCGGACGGCTGCGGGCAGCAAAAGCGCGGCGCTGGCACTCGCCATCGGAGTCGTCGACGCCGGACAGCGACGGCTCGGCTGGCGCGAATGATGCCGAGCGGCGACGCTACTCGAGAGCCATCGGAAGCGTTTTGCAACGCTGGGTTGCCCGTTAGCACGATGCACGAAGCAGACTTCGACGTCGCGGGCAAGACCGCGATCGTCACCGGTGCGAGCCAGGGAATCGGCCGCGCGATCGCGGAGACGCTCGCGGCCAGCGGCGCGGACGTGGCGATCTGTTCGCGCTCGATGGATCGCGTCGGGCCGGTCGCCGAGGGGATCACCGAGGATGCGGACGCGGGCGACGCGCTCGCCGTCGAGTGCAACGTCCGCGAGCGCGAGCAGGTTCAGAATCTGGTCGACGAAACGGTCGCGGAGTTCGGCGATATAGATATCCTCGTCAACAACGCCGGCGGGGAGTTCGTCGCCCCGTTCGAGGACATCTCCGCGAACGGCTGGGAGACCATCGTCGACCTCAACCTGAACAGCACGGTCCACTGCACGCAACTCGCCGGCGAGGTCATGCGCGAGGGGTCGGGCGGCGTCATCATCAACCTCTCGAGCGTGAACGGCCAGCACGCGGCCCCGGGCGAGAGCCACTACGGCGCGTCGAAGGCGGCGATCATCCGGCTGACCGAGACGCTGGCCGTCGAGTGGGCCGAAGACGGCATCCGCGTCAACTGCGTCGCGCCCGGCCTGATCCAGACCCCCGGCGTCGCCGAGACGCTCGGCATCGACAGCGAGGACATGCCGCCCCGCGAGGAGACCGACCGCCGCATCGGCCACGCGGAGGAGATCGCCGACGTGATCCAGTTCCTCGCGAGCCCCGCCGCCTCCTTCATGAACGGCGAGACGGTGACGGCGAAGGGCGTTCCGCGCGCCGGCAACTCGATGTCGCAGGATCTGGGCCTCGAGGACTGACGGCGGGCTCGAGCGGCCGTCACCGTCGAACGGCAGGGACGTAAGACCTAACCAGTCGCCTTCTGTACGGCTATCCAGTACTCGACGTCGGACGAGTCCCGACGCCGAATCATCATGAGTGACGAGAGCACACTACCACAGGACGACACCGGCATCCGCCGATTGGACGAGGACACCGTCGCCCGCATCGCCGCCGGCGAGGTCGTCGAGCGCCCCGCCAGCGCGGTCAAGGAACTCGTCGAGAACAGTCTCGACGCCGACGCGGACAGCGTCGACGTCACCGTCGAGGCGGGCGGCACCGAACTGATCCGCGTCGCCGACGACGGCCGCGGGATGAGCGAGGCCGATCTCCGGGCGGCCGTCCGCGAGCACACGACGAGCAAGATCGACGGGCTCGAGGACCTCGAGTCGGGCGTCGCGACGCTGGGATTCCGCGGCGAGGCCTTGCACACCATCGGCTCGGTCTCGCGGCTGACGATCTGCTCGCGGCCTCGCGAGGCCGAGGGTGCGGGAACGGAACTCGTCTACGAGGGCGGCGAGGTGACCAGCGTCGAACCGACGGGCTGTCCGGCGGGCACCACCGTCGAGATCGAGGACCTCTTCTACAACACCCCCGCTCGCCGGAAGTTCCTCAAGACGACCGCGACGGAGTTCGCCCACGTCAACCGCGTCGTCACCCGCTACGCGCTCGCGAACCCGGACGTTGCGGTCACGCTGACCCACGACGGCCGCGAGGTGTTCTCGACGACGGGGCAGGGCGACCTGCAGGCCGCAGTGCTGTCGGTCTACGGCCGCGAAGTCGCCTCGGCGATGATCCCGGTCGACGCCGACGGCGACGAACTCCCGCCCGGCCCCCTCGAGTCCGTCTCGGGGCTCGTCTCCCACCCCGAAACGAACCGCTCGAGTCGGGACTACCTCGCGACCTACGTCAACGGCCGCGCCGTCACTGCGGACGCCGTCCGCGAGGGGATCATGGGAGCCTACGGCACGCAACTGGGCGGCGACCGCTACCCCTTCGTCACGCTCTTCCTCTCGGTCCCCGGCGACGCGGTCGACGTGAACGTCCATCCCAGAAAGCGGGAGGTGCGCTTCGACGACGACGATGCGGTCCGCCGGCAGGTGGACGCCGCGGTCGAGAGCGCGCTGCTCGAGCACGGACTGCTCCGGTCTCGAGCCCCGCGGGGCCGCTCGGCACCCGGCGAGGCGCGAGTCGACCCCGGCGATCGACGCGGCGTCGAGAGCGGGACGGATTCGCCCGCCAGCGAGGCCGCGACCCTCGAGTCCGGAGCCGGAACCGAAGCCGGCTCGGGACCCGACGAATCAGCCGCCGGAACCGACGGCGAGCGATCGACGAGCGAGTCCGCGAACGCGGGGTCGAGTGCAGCGACCGACTCGAGCGGCTCTGACACTGCCGGTAGCGCAGGCGGCTCGGACACCGCCAACAGCGCGAGCGGTTCGGACGCCGCTGCCACCGCGGGCAGCTCGGATGCCGCCGTCAGCGATCGGTCCTCGAGTCCGCACTCTCCCTCGAGCGGCACGGGTCGCGAATCGACGACCGCGGCGACGAACGCTGACGCGGCCGGTAGCTCGGCACCCGATTCGTCCGGGATGCGTTCGGGCTCGAGTCAGTCCGATTCGAATCGCGAATCCGACTCGGTTCCGGATCGGGACCGCGACCCCGAGCGCAAGTTCGCGGCCGCCACCGAACAGCGGACACTGACCGGCGAGCCCGCGACGGGTGAGGAGACCGAGTTCGACTCGCTGCCCTCGCTGCGGGTCCTCGGACAGCTCCGCGACACCTATCTGGTCTGTGAAACGCCCGACGGACTCGTCCTGATCGACCAGCACGCCGCCGACGAGCGGGTCAACTACGAGCGCCTGCAGGAGGCGTTCGCGGACGATCCGACCGCACAGGCCCTCGCCGAACCCGTCGAACTCGAGTTGACCGCGGCGGAGGCGGAAGCCTTCGAACACTACAGCGAGGCGCTCTCTCGGCTGGGCTTCTACGCCGACCGGGTCGACGATCGGACGGTCGCCGTGACGACCGTGCCCGCGGTGTTCGCGGAGACCGTAGAGCCCGAGCGCCTGCGGGACGTACTCACCTCGTTCGTCGAAGGCGACCGCGAAGCGGGCGCGGAGACGGTCGACGCGCTGGCCGACGAGTTCCTCGGCGATCTGGCCTGCTATCCGTCGATCACCGGCAATACGTCGCTGACGGAGGGCTCGGTCATCGACCTACTCGAGGCGCTCGACGACTGCGAGAACCCCTATTCCTGCCCGCACGGACGGCCGGTGGTCGTCCGGTTTGACGAGCGCGAGATCGAGGACCGATTCGAGCGGGACTATCCCGGCCACGGCGGGTAGCCCGCTCGAGAGCCGTGGACGACCCAGTGGCACGCGATCCGGCGTCGGCACTGGTAGGTGACTCGAGGCCCAACCTTCGCACATGACGACCCCTCGCGAACTCGACGGCTCGAGCGCCGGCGGCCAGTTTCTCCGAACGGCGCTCGCGCTGTCGGTCCTCGAGAACGACCCGGTTCGACTCGAGCACGTCCGCGGCGACCGGTCGACGCCCGGACTCCGCCACCAGCATCTGGCGGTCCTCGAGACGCTGGCCGAACTCTGCGACGCCGACGTCTCGGGGGGCGAACTCGGCTCGGAGACCGTCGAGTTCGATCCGGGGCTCGAGGCGGGGACCGATCCAGCGGGCCGCCAGCGACTCGAGGGCGGCAGCTACGCCGTCGATATCGGGACCGCCGGCAGCGCAACGTTGCTGTGCAACGCCCTCCTGCCGCTGGCGACGATCCTCGAGTCACCGCTCTCGGTGACGGTCACCGGCGGGACGGACGTGGCGTGGTCGCCGCCGCTCGACTACCTCCGCTACGTTACACTCCCGCTGCTCCGCCGGCTCGGCGTCGAAGCCGCCTGCGAGGTCGATCGGCGCGGGTTCTATCCCGACGGCGGCGGGACCGCGACGCTTCGGCTCGCCCCCTCGCGCCTCGAGCCGATCGACCTCACCGAACGGGGACCGCTCGAGGGGCTCCGGCTCTACACCACTGAATCGGAGTCGCTGGCCGACCGCGATGTCGCCCATCGGCAGGCCGAAGGCGCGCTCGAGCGGCTGAACCCCGAGCCCGATCTCGAACTGACGAAACGCTGTGAGACGACCGTCGAGAGCCCGTCGCCCGGCTCCGCGCTGGTGCTCCGCGTCGATCACGGAACCGGCGTCGCCGGCTTTTCGGCGCTGGGCGAGCGCGGCAAGCCCGCCGAGCGGGTCGGCGAAGACGCCGCCGATGCGGCGAACCGGTTTCTCGAGGGCGCGGCACCAGTCGATCGGCATATGGCCGACCAGTTGCTCGTCTTTCTCGCGCTCGCCGGCGGGCGGGTGCGGATTCCCGCCGTGACCGACCACGTCGAGACGCGGTGTGCGCTGCTCGAGGCGTTCGGGATCGACGTAGGGCTCGAGCGGGAGGCCGAGGCGACGGTGGTGTCGGTCGCGTCGTCGGTGGACGGGGGTCAGTAGGTCGTCGCTTCTGGGATTACTGCCGGTCTCGGTTCAGCAGTCCTGTTAGCACAATTAGGAGGACAATCACGAGGAAACCGCCTCCAATGACCGCGAGCGCGAACGTCGGGTCCGTGGGCTCGATGTCCAAGTCCGTGAGCGGAAGCGTCCCCAGATACGCCACGAGTTGGCTGCCTGCGGCAGTGACACAGATAACCGCCATAGCGAGCCCCGCGAAGAGGAGTTGGTAGTCGAACCATGTCTTGAGTCCGTCTGCCGACACCATCTATGAACATGTTACCACAGCAACCATATAGACTTTCGGTCGGTTCGGCATCCGTCTGTGTGCTCCCCGAGAGGGCGCGGCAGTGAGACGTCCCCGCTCGAGCGGGCCGGTCGTCGATAACCGCCACAACTTATAGTATCGCCGACCGTCGCCTCGAGTATGATCGAGGGAGACACTACCATTCGCGGCCGATCGGTTCGGAGGGAAGAGCCGTGAGCGAGAGCGATATCGTCACGTTCGGCGAGACGATGCTTCGACTGTCGCCGCCGGGGAACGAACGCATCGAGAACGCGGACACGTTCGAGGTCCGGGCCGCCGGGGCCGAGAGCAACGTCGCCATCGCGGCCAACCGGCTGGGTGCGTCGGCGACGTGGATCTCGAAAGTCCCCGAGACGGAGTTGGGACGGCGCGTCGTCGGCGAAATCCGCAGACACGGTATCGAGGCCGATCCCGTCTGGAGCCACCGCGGTCGACAGGGGACCTACTACCTCGAGCACGCGGGCAAACCCCGCGGGACGAACGTGATCTACGACCGCGATAACACCGCGATCTCGACGGCGGAGGCCCGCGAGTTCGATATCGATCGGATTCAGGACGCGAAGGTCTTCTTTACGACCGGCATCACGCCCGCGCTCTCCTCGACGCTCCGGGACACGACGCTCAACCTGCTCAAAGCGGCCCGGAAGGGCGGGACCTCGACCGCGTTCGACTTCAACTACCGGCGCAAGCTCTGGTCGCCCGACGAGGCCAGAGAGACGCTGACGAAACTGTTCCCGGGCATCGATATCCTCGTGATCGCCGCCCGCGACGCCCGAACCGTCCTCGGATTCGAGGGCGATCCGCGCCAGCTCGCGCACAAACTCGGCTCGCAGTACGATTTCACCACCGTCGTCGTTACCCGCGGCTCGGAGGGCGCGGTCGGCTGGCACGACAACGTCGTCCACGACCACGACGCCTACGAGACCGACACCGTCGATCCCATCGGTACGGGCGACGCCTTCACCGGCGCGTTTATCGCCCGCCGGCTCGACGGCGACGACGTTCCCACCGCCCTCGAGTACGCCGCGGCGACGGCGTCGCTCAAACGGACGATCCCCGGCGACGTCGCGCTCGTCACCGCGGACGAAGTCGAGACGATCGTCAAGGAACAGGGCGAAGATATCTCGCGGTAGGGCCGGCGATACGCCCGGATCGGCTGTAAACCAGCGCGTCGCGTTCCGTTTTGCGTCGTTTCGAAGCGGGCTCGAGCGGATCGAACACCGCGTTCATCGCCTCGACTCGAGTTCCCGGACGATTGGACGGTTCTGCCAGAAGTCGTTTTATACGGGCGTCGAAAGCCACGACTCGTAATGAATCGCGGAGCCACACTGGTGATTGCACTGCTCGTGGCCACGAGCACCGTCACGATGGCCGCGGCCGCCGGTGCAACGCCGACGACGACTGCAGCAGGATCGAGTACGACCACTCAGAGCGATGCCTACGCTGGCGCCAACGTCGAGTTCGACGTGCAGGGCGATGCGATCGCTAACTACAGCGTCGACGGCGAACGGACGTTCTCCTCGGTCGCCGTCCAGTCCCAGAGCGAGGCCGACGCCGGTGCCGGACTCGACGCGAGCACCGGCCTCGAGGCCGTGACGGACCTGAACGGCGCGGAGCTGTCGCTCGCGACGGAGACGCAGGCGAGCGCCGAGATACAGGCGGACAGCGGCGCGACGCTGTCGGCCCACGACAATCAGCACGGGACCCTCGTCGTCGAGAGCGGCGACGAGGCCCAGTACGTCGAGGCCGACCTCGGGGCGAGCGCGGAGGCCCGTGAGGACGGCGACCGCGTCGTGGTCGAGACCGACGGCCGCGAGGGTGCCTTCCTCGTCGTCGGCGACGGCGAGGTGACCGTCTCCGACGGGAACGTGACGGCCGACCTCGGCGAGAACGCGACGCTCGCGTTCCGCTCCTACGAGGAGGGTGAGCGCGACGAGCGCGCGACTTACGAGGAGTCGCTGATCGCCGAGGGCAACGCCGCCGTCGAGGTCACGGCCGACCACCGCGACGGCGAGACGGTATCCGACGCCGTCACCTACGGACAGGAGACGTCCGCCGAGGCAGCGACGACCGCCGACGGGACCGTCGAGATGACGGTCGACCGGACGACCCACACGGGGACCGTCGTGTTGACCACCGTCTCCGAGGACGCCGTCGGGAGCCTCGAGAACCTCTCGGTGACCGTCGACGGCGAGGCCGCGGTCGAGGCCTCCTCGAAGAGCGACCTCGAGGGCGCGATCGGCAGCGACGAGTCCCGATACATGGTCGTACAGGATACACAGGCGGAGGGACAGGCGACGGTCTACGTCGCGGTCAACCACTTCTCCGAGCGCACGGCGACGATCGACGGCGCGTCCGCACAGGACGGGAGCACGGACGAGAACGACTCCAGTGACGACGAAACGAGTACCGACGAAGAGAGCGCCGACGGGTCCGCCGAGGACGAGACCGACGGCAGCGGCGACGACAGCGTGCCCGGCTTCGGTGCCGGCGCTGCGGTGCTCGCCCTGCTGACCGGCGTCGCGGCTCGAGTCCGCCGGTAACGAACTCCGGTTTTCCTCTTCCGATCGCTGCAGTGCGGACACATCGAAGGAACGCCTTTTTGCGTCGCCGTCGAACCACCGCTATGGTACACGTTGCGATCGTCGGTGCCTACGGCAGCGCTGGCGTCGCCGTCGCCGACGAACTCGAAGAGCGCCGCGACGAGTTCGACGGCGACCTCGAACTGACGCTGATCGACGACGGCGACCCCGGCGGCGGGCTCTGCATTCTCCGCGGCTGTATGCCCTCGAAAGAGGTCCTCTCGGCCGGCGAACACCGCTATCTCGCACGCCACGACGACCGACTCGAGGGGACGCCCGACCCCGATCCCGAGCGGGTCGTCGCCCGGAAGGACGAGCACGTCTCGAACTTCGCCGAACACCGTCGGGACCACGTCCACGACCTCGCCGAGCGGGAGGGGGTCGAACTCGTCCGCGACACCGCCCGGTTCGTCGACGATCGCGTCCTCGCGGTCGGCGACCGCCGGCTCGAGCCCGATTACGTCGCCATCGCGACCGGCTCGGTGCCAAACATTCCCGAGCTACCGGGAATCAACGAGGTCTCGTTCCAGACCAGTACCGATGTCCTCGACGCGACCGCGTTCCCGGACTCGGGGATCGTGATGGGCCACGGCTACATCAGCCTCGAGCTCGGCCCCTACCTCAGCGAGGTCGGGGACGTCGACCTCACCGTGATCGAGCACGACGAGCGCCCGCTCGAGGGGATGGAACCCGAATACGGCGACGCGCTGGTGGATATCTACCGTGACCACTTCGGGATCGACGTGCTGACCACCACCGACGAGAAGCGCCTCGAGCCGACCGACGACGGCGGCGTCCGGCTGTTCGCCGAGCGAGAGGACGGGACGGAGCGAGTGCTCGAGGCCGACGACCTCTACCTGTTCACCGGCCGCCGGCCGAACCTCGACGGGTTGGGGCTCGAGAACACCGCCCTCGAGCCCGGCGACGGCTGGGTCACGTCGACGATGCAGGCCCGCGACGACGACCGCGTGTTCGTCGTCGGCGACGCCAACGGCCGCGAGCCGATCCTCCACGTCGCCAAGGAACAGGGGTTCGCGGCGGGGGAGAACATCGTCAACCACCACCGGGGCGCTGCGTGTGACCCCTACACGAGCGTTCCCCACCACGTGATCTTCTCGGGGCTGGGCGTCTATCCCTTCGTCCGTATCGGTCACACGCCGGCGACCGCCGCCGAGACGGGCATGGACGAGATCGTCGTCACCCGCGAGGCGTCGGCGGACGGCGTCTTCGAGACGAAGGGCCACCCCGAAGGCCGCGCGACGCTGATCGTCAGCGCCGAGGACGGGAGCGTGCTGGGCTATCAGGGGCTGCACCGCCACGCCGACGTGATGGCCAAGACGATGCAGATCGCCGTCGAGATGGGGCTCGACGTTCGCGACCTGCCCAAGCGGGCCTATCATCCGACGACGCCCGAGATCCTCGACGGACTGTTCCGTGAGGCCTGTTCCGAACTCGCGGATCGACAGGAGTGCGTCGACGATACGGACTCGCCGGACATTGAACTGTGACAGCAGCGACGGCTCGCAGCCGCCGAGACGGCGTCGGAATAGAAGGGGACAGCGGGCGGGACAGTGGTGGTGGAGCCGCTCCCTCGAGAACGGTCGGTCCGCCCGCCACCGCATCGTTCAGCGATCGTCGGGATAATAGTACTGACAAAACCGTCCAAAGAACGGTACTGAAACCGCGCCCGCAGCGACCGCGAGCGACGAATCCATCGCGACGCGACCGTCCCGGATCGATGGCTGTCGGCCGCTGCTTTTTGACGGGCGCTGTGCTACGTCCCGTGTGACCCGAGACGTTCGACGGGCGACGGTCGACGACGTCTGGGCCGTCCACGAGGTCGCCCGCCAGAGCTGGCACGCCGCCTACGACGACGTGCTCGGCCCCGAAACGGTCGACGCGGTCGTCGACGAGTGGTACGCGATCGGCGACCTCGAGTCATCGATCACGGAGGCGAGCGGCCGCGACGACGCCGCCTTCCTCGTCGCCGAGGACTCACCCGCGACCGACCCCGCGTTCGAAACCGACTACGACGGCTTCGCACACGCCGTCCCGTGGCCGGAAGACCCCTCGGTCGCGTTTCTCGCGCGCCTGTACGTCCGACCCGACGGCTGGAACGAAGGGACCGGGACCGCGTTGCTCGAGGGCCTCGAGACCGAACTCTCGGCCGGATTCGATCGGCTTCGTCTGGCCGTCCTCGCCGCCAACGAGGTCGGCATCTCGTTCTACGAATCGCGTGGGTTCGACCGCATCGGGACGCGCCCGTCCGATCTGGCGGCGGGTCTCGAGGAGCACGTCTACGAGAAGCGGCTTTTCGAATAGTCCGTATCTGCGAATCGACGGATCGAACTCACACCGGAGTGACGGCGAAGACGAGTGTCCTGCTCTCGTGGCGGCGGGGAATCGCCACACCCTCCCCAGCCGATTCGCTCACTGCTCACGGTTTCCACAGGTCACCGTTCGCTTGCGAGGCCTCACCGTGCTCGGCCTCGCACCGCTCGCTCATCCCTCGCACGGCATTATCGGCCGCCCTCGTATCACTCGGACGGCCCACAGCGCGCGCCACCACTCTCTTGAGGAAATGCGCTGTACACCGTAGCGGAGCCCGCTATAGCGTTTTGTCAGCCTCGCTGTCGTCGACCACTTCGATCCCGCGGTTGTTGACCGCCATCGGATCGAGGCCGACCTCCTGCAGGAAGGTCTTGTACTCGCGCTCGCACTGCTCAGCGTCTTTCTGCTTGTCGCTGGCGCGGTCACAGAGTTCGATGAGGTTCTCCGGCACGTCGTTCTGGTAGACGATCCAGTGGTTGATCAGGTCCGAGAGCCGGCGGATGGGGCTCGTGAAGTGACCGTAGATCTCGAAGTTCAGCGCGTGGTGGCCGCCGAAGGGATCGTTCATGTACCGCGCCCGGGGCATCACCTTCATGACGGCCCACTGGATCTTATCCAGTTGGCGCTCCGGTGCGTCCTCGAGCGTCGCGTTGACCGCCTTTCGGGGGTCGTCCCACGTACTGCCGGGGATCGAGACGCCGTCTAAGTCCTGAATCTCTCGCAGCGCTTCGGACCACTCGTCGGGGCTGGGCTGGGGGTGGACCCGGTACATGGCCTCGACGCCGCGGTTCCACATGAGTTCGTGCGTGACGGCCTTGTTGGCCTTCAGCATACACTCTTCGATGATGGTGTGAGCGCGGTCGCGGCTCGGGTTCAGGACGAGCGACCCGTCCTCCTTGCGCTGTTCGTGCATCTGCTCTGCGAGGTCGTAGACCAGCGCGTTCTCCTCGTGGAGGGGCGCGTCGGGCTCCTCGAGTCGACTTTCAGCCTCGGCGTAGGTGAGCCGCTCGTCGGACTCGATGACGGACTTGTAAATCTCGATGTTCTCGTAGGTCAGGTTCTCCTTGTCGAGGTGCATCTCGACGGTGTGGGCCAGCCGGTCCTCGTTGGGGACCAGCGAGCAGACCGTCTCGGCGAGCACGGGCGGCAGCATGTGAACCGTGTAGCCGGGGAGATAGACCGTGTTGCCGCGCTCGACGGCCTCGTCCCACATCGCCGTCTCGGGGTTGACGTAGTGAGTTACGTCGGCGATGTGGACCCAGAGGACGTACTCGTCGTCCCGCTCCTCGATCGAGAGCGCGTCGTCGAAGTCCTGTGCGTCGATCGGGTCCGTCGTCCACGTCGTCAGCTCGCGGAGATCCTTCCGCTCGTCGATCTCGTCCTGTATCTCGGCCGTGACGCCCTCCGTTCGGGCTTCGGCCTCCTCCAAGACCTCCGGCGGGAACTCGTCGCGGAGCTCGAACTTCTCGAACAACTCCTCGCGCTTGTTCTCGAGATGGCGCGCGAGATCCTCCGAGACCTCGACGGGACCTTGGCCTTCCACGGTCCCGGCGTCGGCCTGTGCGTCGTCACTCATACCGAGGGGTACGGACGTGAAGGTCAAAGTCGTGTCGGGACGCGAATCCGTCCGGTCGCGATCGACCGGACCGCCGATCCGCGGGTCAGTGCGGTCCCGATCAGAAGACGTATTTCCCATCTAACATAACTGCGGACGAATGCCAGCGATATCCCTCCGGAATGTCACCAAGCGCTTCGGTGACGTTCACGCCCTCCGCGGTATCGATATGACCGTCGAGTCCGGCGAGGTGTTCGGTTTCCTCGGACCGAACGGTGCCGGCAAGTCGACGACGATCGACATCCTGTTGCACTACACGCACCCCTCGAGTGGCTCGGTCGACGTGCTCGGTCACGACGTTACCGAAGCACCGGTCGCCGTCCGGAAACGCGTCGGTATCCTTCCCGAGGGCTTCGCGCCGTTCGAGACGATGACCGGCCGTCAACACCTCGCGTACGCGATCGAGGCCGCCGACGCCGACGACGAGCCGGCGGCGCTGTTAGAGCGCGTCGGCCTCGCCGACGCCGCCGACCGGGCCGCCGCGGACTACTCGACGGGGATGACACAGCGCCTCGCGCTGGCGATGGCGCTGGTCGGCGAGCCCGACGTGTTGATTCTCGACGAACCCTCGACCGGGCTCGACCCCCACGGCGTCCGCCGCATGCGCGAGATCGTCCGGGCGGAACGCGACCGCGGCGCTACCGTCTTCTTCTCGAGCCACATCCTGGCGCAGGTCGAGGCGGTCGCCGACCGCGTCGGAATCCTCCGGAAGGGCGACCTCGTCGCCGTCGACACGATCGACGGACTGCGCGAGACGGCCGACGCCGGTGCGGAGTTGACCGTCGACCTGGCCGACGATCCGGCCGCGGTCGCGCCGGTCGTCGCTTCCGTCGACGGGGTCTCGACGGTCGAGGAACACGACGACGCCCTCGTCGTCGGCTGTACCGCCGACGCGAAACTCCGGGTGCTCGACGAGATCCGGGACGCCGGCGCGACGATCCGCGATTTCTCGACCGGTGAGGCGTCGCTCGAGGAATTGTTCGTCTCCTACACGGAGGAGGCGGCATGAACTGGCAGCTGATCGCTCGAAAGGAGATCGGCGACGCGATCCGGAACCGGCAGTTGTACGCGCTCGCCGCGACGTTCGCGCTGGTCTTCGCTGTCATGGCCGAACTCCACGTCAGGCAGGTCGATCGGGGATACGCGGTCCCCATCGACCTCGTCGACCAGTTCGCGCTTGCCGGCATGCTCCTCGTGCCGGTGACCGGACTGCTGCTCGCCTCCGGTGCGATCGTCAGGCGGCGCTCGAACGGCCAACTGACGCTCTTGCTCGGCCTGCCACACGACCGACGGGATATCGTCCTCGGAACGTACGTCGGCCGATACGCGATCTTCCTCGCGTCCCTGCTCGCGGGCGTCCTCGCCGGCGTCGCCGTCGTCTTCGTCACCGGACACGCGGTCCCGACGACCGCCGTCCTCGGCTATCTCCTCGCCAGCGCCGGCTTGGGGCTCGCGTACCTCGCCGTCGCGATCGCGATCTCGGCGACGGTCCGCACCCAGACGTGGGCGACGTTCGCCGTCTTCGGCACGTTGCTGCTCCTCCTGTTCGTCTGGCGGTTCGTGCCCGAGGGGCTCGCCTACGCCGCGGCCGGCTTCGAAGAACCGGCGACGCGACCGTGGTGGACGTCCTACGTCGGCGCACTCTCTCCGAGTCTCGCCTACGAACAGTTGCTGGAACCCGTGCTCGGATCGAACGCGGACCGCTCCCAGATCTGGTTCAGCGCCGCCGTCCTGCTGGGCTGGAGCGCGCTCGCCCCCCTCGTCGGCTACCGGCGGTTCGCGACTGACGACCTCTAGCGATCACCGCTCGCGTTCCTCGAGCGTGCCGTACCGCTCTTCGACCGTGGAGAGATAACTCGCGAGAAACGCGTCCCGATCCCGTTGGCCGGCCTCGAGGTCGACCAGTAGCTCCTCGAGTTCGCCGCGCGGGTGGTGACAGAGGTCGCTGTGACAGTCCTTACAGAGGTGTTCGAAGGTCTTGTCCTCGCGATCCCAGCGGTCGCCGTGCTTGTCGTACTCGCGGGCCTCGTCGCGCGCTCGCTCGGTGCCACAGGCGAGACAGGTGACCGTCTCCGTCCCGTTCCGAGAGGGCCACATACGCGGTCCGACGGCGTGGGTCCACTTAGCGATTGGCACACGTTTCCCTCGTCCTGACCGTCAGGCCAACCGATTCACCGGGTTCGGTCGCTCTCCGGAACGGGCCTTTTATCTCCGGACCGCTCGTTTGCCCGATCATGCAGGTCAAGTCTCGACATCACCTCCGCAGCGACGCGGTATCCGATCTCGAGGAGACGCTCGAGGAGCAACTGGGCGTCTCGCCCGAGGGAGACGCCTACGAGCGCGTCGAGTTCGAGGACACCGATTGGGAGGTCGTCCTCATCGACGGCGAACCGCAGGTCGCGGCGTTCGGCGACGACCTCTTTCTGACGGTCCGCGGCGCGAACGCCTACGAACCCGCAAAACGGCTGGTCACCGTCGACGCGGGTGCGGTCTCGTTCGTCAGCGACGGTGCCGACGTGATGCGCCCGGGGATCACTGACGCGACCGAGGACATCTCGCCGGACGATCTGGTGGTCATCGCCGAGGAATCCCACGGAAAGGTGCTCGCGGTCGGCCGCGCCCGCGTCGACGGCGCGGAGATGGCCGGCGACGAGGGGAAGGTCGTCGACTCGCTGCACCACGTCGGCGACGACCTCTACGAGTTTACCGGGTAAGCCCCACCGCGGGAGCGAGCCGAGTCACTTTTGCAAATCGTCCGTACAACCGCGCCATCACTTTCGACCATCGCATTTTTGGCTGTTTTACCACTGATCCGTCCTAGCAATACTAGTACCTAGGAGACGCTTGTCCACTAGCGTTATGTATTGGTTCGTGATACCGCATTTCAATCATGATCGAGACGACAGTCGAATCAATCGACCTTCGCTCGCCACCGAGGATCACCCCCGAAACGCCCGTTACCGAGGCGGCCCACGCTCTCCGTCGGCCGACAGTGTCCGCGCTCCCCGTCCTCGAGGACGAGTCAGTCGTCGGCATCGTCACCGAATCGGATCTCGTCGCGTTAGTCGCGGAAACGGACGAACGCCCGGCGACTCGAGCGATCATGTCGGCGCCGGTGACGACGATTTCGCCGACCGCGACGATCGCCGAGGCCGCCGAAACGATGCGAACGGACGGGGTCAAACACCTCCCCGTCGTCGACGACGGCGTCTACCGCGGCCTGCTTTCGGCCCGCACGCTGGCCCCATACCTGTCGCGTCACCGCCTCGAGATCGAGTGGCGGGACGAGCCGCTGCGTCTGGAGGCGTCCGAGGGTCGGGAACTCACCGCGGGCGACTGAGTCACGGTCACTCCGCGGCGTCCAGCGAGTCCGCCTCGAACGCGCCTTCGTACTGCGCGAGCATGTCTCTGTACCCCTGTTCCGCGAGGTCGTAGGTCTCCCGTAAGTCCGCGATCGGCGTCTCGGTCGCGTCGAGGCGCAGGTCGTTGTACGGCGGCTCGACGGCGTGGGACTCCGTCGTCTGGACGACCACCGCCGCGCTCTGAACCGACAGCTCCTCGCGCTTGTCCCCGCCCTCGAGGTCGCCGGCCGCCAGCGCGTCGATCAACCGCTTCGCGAGCGGGTCGGTATCGACGTCCTCCGTGACGGCGGCTGGCCCGGTCCCGTGGTCCGTCGTGTCGTGGACGGCGTTCGCCGCGTAGGCCTCGCTGACCGTCTCGAGGACGTCCTCGCCGGTCAGCATGTTGCCCGCGACGGTGTAGTGGTCGCCCTCGCGGTGGCCGTACTCGGCGACGCACTCCTCGCCCGAGAAGGCGAACGTCGACTCGCCGTCGACGCCGTGTAACTGCCGCTGGGGCGCGCCGTCGTCGGCGTTGAGCAGCGCCTCGAGCGCGTCGTCGACGGCCAGTCCGTCGTCGATGTACTCGATCCCGCGCGCGCCGAGGTCGACGTTGACCAGGCTCTGCGTGGCGACCGCCCCGCGGTCGCTGACGAACGGACAGAGCGTCCCGACGCCCGGCAACCGCGTGGTGACCGCGACGCCGAACCGGCGGTGGCGGTCGCCGTCTTCGGTTTCGTACTCCTCGCGAACGCAGATGCTGAACGTCATCGTTCGAACGGCAACGGTGTGGAATTAAAAGCTACCGGACTCGACAGATGCTCGCGGATCGACGCCGCTCGAGACGGGTCGAATCGGCGATCGACCGCGGAATCCGGCGTCGCTCGAGCCGTCGGTCGCCCGAACGGTCCCGGAGACGGGACCGTGTCTGACGTAAGAACTATACTGGCGGCGGCGGTGGATACCGCCAATGGGACTCATGAGCAAAATTCTCGGCGGCAACCAGTCCAGAACCGTCGAGGACTACGCCGAACTGAACCTCGAGGACGTCTCGGACGGCTCTGCAGAGGCGACGATGCAGGTACACATCGCGGAAGTCAGCGGGCAGGCCGACGCGATTGACATCAAAGACGCCGTCTACGACGGCGACATCGTCATCGCGGATATCACGCGCCTGCGGACCGAAGACAGCACCGTCGAACACATCGTCGACGAACTGCGACAGGTCGCCCAGGAAGTCAACGGCGACATCGTCCGGAAAGGCGAGGATCAGATGATCATCACGCCGACCGGCATCCACATCAGCCGCGAAAAGCTGGGCCAGAAACTGTAGCGGTCGTCCCGTTTTCGGTCTCATCGACCTCTCTTGCTGTCGCTACCGGACCAGTGCCAGCTCCGATAGTTGCGGGTGCACTCGCTCTCGATACGGCGTATACCGACGGCGATCACACCGCTATCAGTCGAGACTGTCGATAAAATAAACCGATAATTGGGCGTCGCTCGAGGCGACGCGCCGGTCGAACTTACGTGCGAACGACGTTCGTCGCGCGCGGGCCCTTGGGGGCCTGTTCGATATCGAATTCGATCTCCGTGCCTTCTTCGAGGTCAGGACCGCCGACATCCTCCATGTGGAAGAAAACGTCATCGTCCTCGTCGTCCGTCGAAATGAAACCGTAGCCGCCTGTGTCGTTGAAGAAATCAACGTTGCCTTTCGCCATTACAAACAAACGTACGGCCGAACGCGGGATAACCCTTCCGAGGGTCGTGGTACCACGACCGTCGACGCGCGTCGAGCGCGTGTGTCGGCAATCACTGCCGGCGCTCGTAACGATCCCGGTCGAGAGTTCCTCTCGAGGGAGAACCGCCGAGCGTCGCGTTCGGTCTCGCGGGGCGAATAAAAACGGTTCGTACGACGGGTAACGAAACTGTCAGTAACGGCGGCGGCCCGCTGCCGCCGTTCGGGAGCCGCGGTACCGCTTACCCGTAGGCGTATTTGAAAGGGATCTCGAGCGCTATCGCCGGGTACAGCATGAATACGACTGTGTCGAACGACCGATATGTCCGGTCGGGTCCGGTCTCGCTCGAGCGTCGGGCGGGCGGGGAGCGGGGCCGCCGGCACACGGGTGATCATCCGTGAGTGCAGATTTCAGTATCGTCTCGCCGTCGCGGCTCGAGGCCCGCCGCGAGTCGGACTCGGTCACCGTCGTCGACGTCCGCGAGGAGCGAGACTACGAGGAACTGGGGCATATTCCGGGCGCGGTTTCCGTCCCGGCGGACCGGTTTCGGGACCCGAGCAGCGTCGCCGACGGAGAGCTACCGGCCCCCGAGGAGTTCGCGACGCTGCTGTGCGAGGCCGGCATCGACCGCACGGACGATCTCGTCGCGTACGGGGACGACGGCGGCCCGCTCGCGGCTCGGTTCCTGCTCACCGCCGCCGTCTACGGCCACGAGGGATCGTTGCTCCTGCTGGACGGCGGGCTGGACGCGTGGCTCGAGGACGACGACCGCTCGCTGACGACCGCCAGTCCCAGTCCCGCGCCGACCGACTACGAGGCCACGCTGCGTGACGACGCGCCGATCATCGACCGCGAGGGCGTCGAAGCCGCGGTCGACGGCGACGCGACCGTCGTCGACACCCGCACCGCCGCCGAGTACGAGCAGTCCCGGATTCCGGGTGCCGTCCATCTCGAGTGGACGGACCTCCTCGCGGACGGCCGACTCCGGAGCGAGGGCGCGCTTGAGGACCTGCTCGCCGAGCGGGGAATCACGCGAGACGACCGGATCGTCCTCTACTGTAACACGGCCAGACGGCTCAGCCACACCTTCGTCACGCTCCGCCATCTGGGCTACGAGACGGTCGAGTTCTACGAGGGGAGCCTGACCGACTGGGTTCGCGCCGAGGCTCCCGAGTGGGACCTCGTCGAACTGCAGGACCAGGTCCGCCACTACGCCGCCAACGGCGGCTTCGAGGCGATGGTCGACGAGTTGGGGGAGGACGTGCTCGGTCGCCTGAAGCTGATCGGCCTCTACCACCAGAAACAGCGGGGGTACTTCATGCTCCGGACGCGGGCTCCGGGCGGGAGACTCACGGCCGAACAGGCCCGGACCATCGGCGAGGTGGCCGACGAGTTCGCGCGGGCTCCCGAGGAATACGGCGGCCCCGACCAGAACCCCGTCTTCGGCGACGGCTTCCTCGATGTCACGACGCGGCAGGACGTCCAGATGCACTGGATCGAGATATCGGATATCGCCGAGATCTGGGACCGCTACGACGCGGTCGGGCTCTCGACGATGCAGGCCTGCGGGAACTCCGTGCGGAACGTCGTCGGCTGTCCCGCGGCCGGACTCGATCCCGACGAAACCGTCGCCATCGAACCGGTCGTCGAGCGGGTGAGCCAGCGGTTCCTCGGCGATCGCCACTACGCCAACCTGCCCCGAAAGTTCAAGGTCAGCGTCACGGGCTGTCACGAGGACTGCGCCCGGTCGGGGATTCAGGACCTCGGGCTGACGCCGGCCCGCAAGGACGGCCGCGAGGGGTTCGTCGCGCGGGTCGGCGGCGGTCTCTCGGACGGCCCGCGCGTCGCCAGCGACATCGATCTCTTCGTCGAACCCGAGCAGGTCGACGACCTCGTCGCCGCGATGGCCGACCTGTTCGTCGACCACGGCAGCTACCTCGACACCGCGGTCAATCGCCTGCGCTTCCTCGTCGCCGAGTTCGGCCCCGAGAAGTTCCGCGAGGAACTCGAGTCCTACGCCGACTTCGCGTTCGAGGAACCCGACGAGACCCTGACGATGGACTATCGCGGGGACCACGTCGGCGTCCACGAGCAGGCCGACGGCCGCTCCTACGTCGGGCTGAACGTCCCGACGGGCCGGATGGGTGGCGACGAGTTTGCGGAGTTGGCCGAACTGGCCGACGACCTCGGCGACGGCGAACTCCGACTGACGCCCAACCAGAACGTCCTCGTGCCGCACCTGGACGACGCTGACCTCGAGGCGCTGCTCGAGGAGCCCGTACTCGAGCGCTACAGCCCCGATCCGGGGCCGTTCACGCGCGGGATCGTCACCTGCACGGGTCGGGAGTTCTGTAACTACGGGATCATCGAGACGAAAAACCGCGCGATCAGGTGGGCCCGCGAGTTGGACGACTGGGCCGAGTCGGCGGGGATCGCCGACGACCACGAGGCGATCCGTGTCCACATGTCAGGCTGTTCGGCCTCCTGCGCTCAGCCCCAGTTGGGCGACTTCGGACTGCGCGGCGAGGTCTATCGCGACGACTACGACTCCGGTCGGGCGGCCGACCTCGGACTCGGCGGCGATCTGGGCGACGACGAGTTCATCGACTGGCTCGTCGGGAAGATTCCGATCGACGACGTGCCCGCGGTCGTCAAGACCACAATGTGCGCCTACGACGCCGACAGCGAGCCCGGCGAGTCCTTCACCGAGTGGGCCCGCCGGTCCTCGAACGCCGACCTGCGCGAGATCATTACGGAGCGGCCGGCGCGCGACTCGCCCGCGATCGGCACGGAGGTGAGCTAGATGTCTGGAACGGACCCCTCCGCGACGAACGCACCGAAGCCGGGCGTCCCGCGGGAGGGCGTCAAGGGCGTCGGAAACGATCCGCGCGAGCAGGACCGCGACGCCGCCGAAGCACCGGGCAAGATCTGGTTCCGCGACTTGGACGAGGCCGTTATCGAGGCCGACCGCTGTATCCAGTGTGCCTCCTGTGTCGCCGCCTGTCCCTCCGACTCCATCGGCATCGACGAGGACGAGGGCCGGCCGACGCTCGTCAAGATGTGTACCGGCTGTTCGCGCTGTTGGGACTTCTGTCCCCGCAGCGGCCTGCGCTACGAGCGCCACCTCGAGTTGACCGGGGAGGAACGCGGCCTCGAGCAGCCGGCCACCTACGCGGCTCGAGCGGACGACGCGGCCGCCGAGGCGGGACAGGACGGCGGCGTCGTGACCGCGCTCCTCGCGGCACTGCTCGAGGCCGGCGAGCTAGACGGCGCGGTCGTCGCCCGGGAGCGCGACGACGAACCGCTACGCGGCGAGGCGTTTCTGGCGACCTCGCGAGAGGACTTGCTCGAAGCCGGCGGCAGCATCTACAACCAGACGATGGGGCTGGGGCGGATCGACGACCTGCTCGCCGACGCGGACCTAAGCGATGATCCCGACCTCGCGCTCGTCGGGACCCCCTGTATGATCCAAGGCGCGACTGCGCTCGATCGCTACGACCACGAGCCGGCCGATCCGATCGCGCTCACGGTCGCGCTGATGTGTACCCGTAGCTTCGAGCACGACCGGCTGCTCGCCCGCCTCGAGTCCTTCGATGTCGACCCCGAGGCGGTCGAGACCCTCGATATCAGCGACGGGATGCTCCGCGCCGTCGACGCCGACGGCGAGACGCTGCTCGAGGAAGGCGTCGACGCGTTCGACGCGGCGGGACTGCGCGGCTGCGACGAGTGTGCGGACTTCGTCGGCGACGCGGCCGACATCAGCGTCGGCAGCGTCGGCAGCCCGGACGGCTACACGACCGCCGTCGTGCGAACCGAAGCCGGCGAATCGGCGTGGACCCGAGCCGCGTCCGCGCTCGAGACGACCGCGATCGACCGCCCGGACGCGCTCGAGGGGTTGGCCGAGTGGAATCGGCGGCGCGCGGAATCGATCCTCCCGCGGGCGTTCGACCCCGAGGGGAGTATCGGGATCTCCTACGAGCACCACCGGGAGGCCTACGACGGGACCGACCGCGAGCCGGAGCCGCTGAACCCGGCCCGCGTCCACCAGTACGAGGAGTGGTGCTGAACGGGTCCTCGGCCCGCGCGAGGAATTTCCACCCGGTGGGAATTCCGGCGTCGGTTATCCGGCGCGGACGCGTACGAACCGATATGACGGGCTTTCGTGCAACGGTCGTCGTCCACGAACCGGCGGACTGTCCGGTGGCCGACGTCTCCGCCTCCGCCGACGAACCGGTCGACTCCGTCTCGCGGTCGTCCCAGACGACGGCCGACGGGACGGTCGTCGAGGAGTTCGGCGTCGCCGCCGACGCCGCGGTCGAGGGGGACCACGACGTCGAACTGACGCCGGTCCAGTCGAACGACCGCGAGGCGATCTATCGGTTCGAGCGCGACAGCGGGGCCGACTGCGCCTGCGAGATCATCGAGGGGACGGGAACGCCGGTCTCGTCGGTCCGCGCCCAGAACGGCTCGTTGCTCCTCTCCTTTCGCACCCTCGAGTTGGCGGAGATCGCCGAAATCGTCGACGAACTGCGGGCGTACTTCGACGGCGTCGTCGTGGAAGAACTCACGCAGGATCACGAGGATATCTCGGCCGATCCGGTCGTCGTCGACCGGGAGGCGCTCACGACCAGACAGCGAGAGATCCTCGAGACGGCCCACGAAATGGGCTACTTCGACTATCCGAAGGGCGCGAACGCGACCGATGTCGCCGAGGAACTGGGCGTCGCCCGATCGACGTTCACCGAGCATCTGGGGGCGGCCCAGACGAAGTTGATGGACGCGATCCTCGAGGACGAAACGTAGAACCGTAGTCGCAACCCGTTCTCGAGCCGCCACTCCCCGTTCGCGCCGTCACTCGGCGATGATGACCGGCCGGTCGGCGTCGATGATGACCTGCTGGCTGACGCTGCCGAAGAGCGCTTTGCCGACCGGGGACCGTTTCCGGCCGCCAAGCAGGACCGCGTCGGCGTCGACGTCCGACGCGACCTGCGTGATGCCGTCGGCGGCGTCGCCGACTAACTCCGCGCGATCGACCTCGATGCCGTCGGCTTCGAGTCGCTCCTCGACCAGCGACACGGTCTCGGGCACGTCCCGGATCTCCGACAGCGACTCGTTGAGTTCGTCGATGAACGTCGCCCCGCCCTCGTCGGGCATGGTGTCGATCTCCTCGAGGACGTGCAGTACCGTCACAGTCAGGTCGTCGGGATCGGCCGGCAGCGAGCGCAGGGTCTCGATCTGTGCGGTCACGCGCTCCTCGTCGGTGTCGACCGGAATGAGGACGTGATACATATCCTATCGTCGGGACCGGGCCATCAAAGTCGTACTGGCAGTTCCCACCGTCTGAGGGTGGGGACGGGGCGACGGCATCTCCGACCCGGAACCGGCGGACCGTCTCGAGCCCGGTCCGTCCGGATCGGCTCGAGGCCTGCCAGCCCCGACGAATGTCAGTAACCCTTTGACTGGGGGCGTCATCACCGATACCATGGATGTCATTCACACTGCGCTGTGGGTATCGGACATCGACCGGACACGCGGGTTCTACATCGACGGGCTCGGACTCACGGAGAACTGGTCGTTCACCGGCGACAACGGCGTCGAAAACGTCTACATCGGCGGCGAGAACGGCGAGTTCCAGTTCAAGTACGACCCCGACGGCGAGACCGAAATCGACGCGGGATCGATGGCCCACGTCGCGGTCGGCGTCGACAGCACCGACGAGACCTTCGAGCGATTGGTCGAGCGCGAGGACCCGCCGGTCGAGACGGAGCCGACGACGATGGACGAAATCGACGTTCGCGTCGCGTTCGTCGAGGACCCGAACGGCTACGTCGTCGAACTCGTCGAAGAACTCGAGTGAGCCGGCGGCGGCGTCGTGCGACTCGAGCGACTACTTTTCGGCGGCGTCGGTCGCGGCGGGGTTCTCGACGGCCGGCGGCGTCCGGACGACCTGAACGAGGAGCACGGCCGCGACCGTCACGACGGCGGCCAGAAAGAGCCACGAGGTGCGGTAGCCGACCGTGTCGGCGAGATAGCCGAATGCGGGCGGCGCGACGAGCGCGCCGCTGGTGAGCGCGAGTTGGCCGCCGGCGGTCGCGCCGCCCATCTCGTCGGCGCCGACGAGCGTCGCCATGACGGAGTAGTAGACGCCCGTGTAGCCGAGTACGAAGAAGCCGAGCACGCCGAACGCGACCGCGGCACCGAGTTCGGTACTCGTCGACGCGACGACGACGAACATGACGGCGCTGCCCAGCGACTGGACGACGAGCAGCAGCCCGATCCTGACGCGGGGCTCGCCGGGCAGGACGTCGCTCAGCCAGCCGGTCAGCACGCGGCCGACGCTGCCGAACAGTTGGACGAGCGCGAGGACGACGCCGCCGAAGCCGACGGACGCGCCGATCGACTCCTCGACGTAGAGGACGGTGTAGCCGGTCGTCGTGAACAGGGCCGCCCCGAGGAAGAGCCCGGCGGTCGTCAACACGACGTACGGTCGGTTCGAGAGCAGCGCGCCGAAGTCGGGGTAGTCGGCGACGCCGCCGTCGCTGTCGCTCGAGTAGCTCAGATAGAAGGCGACGGCGACGATCACGCCGACGCTCGCGGCGACGAGAAAGCCGGCTTGCCAGGCGAGCGCTCCCGCGAGACCGGTGATCAGGAGCGCGCTGATGCCGCTCCCGCCGGTGACGCCGACCTGTTTGATGCCCATCGCGAGGTTCTGGCGACCCGGTTCGATGTTGTCGAAGACGGCTTTGTTCGTCCCGGGGATCGCAGTCCCGTACGCCGATCCCAACACGAACACTGCCGCGAGCAACAGCGCGTACGTCGGAGCGCCCGCGACGAGGAGCGTTCCCGTCGCGAGCCCGATGAGACCGAGCGTCAGCGTCAGTCGCTCGCCGAAGCGGTCCGTCAGCGCGCCGAGGGGCAACAGGAAGACGGCGTAGCCGAGGGTAAGCGTCGTGACCACGAGGCCGACCGAGAACCGCGAGAGCCCGAACGCGTCCCGGAAAAAGGGCGTCGCGGCGAAGATCGCGTAATAACAGATGCTCGCGGAAATCTGCCAGATCGTGACGAGGGACACCGTCTTCCAGTACGACCGATCCATCACTCGGTGATCCTTTGCAAAGGGGTTCAAAAAGGGTACCGACGCGAGTCGCGCTCGAGCAACTCATCACGAAAGACAATTATAGTAATCGTCCCGACCATCGACTGACTATCTGTTCGTTCGATCACGAAACGAGCATTCGTCTGTAGTCGTAAAACCGGCAAAATGCGAACATCCGGGGTGTCGATCGACGCCACCGGGCAAACGATAATACTTTTCCATTGGCGTCCGAAATCCTTGACTATGTCTGACGACCTCAAGAAAGGGCTCGAGGGTGTGTTGGTTGCCGAATCGGAGCTCAGTTCGATCGACGGTGATGCCGGTCGGCTGATCTATCGCGGCTACACGATCGAGGATCTGGCTCGGGGCGCGAGCTATGAGGAAGTCCTCTACCTGCTCTGGAACGGCCACCTCCCGACCGAAGACGAACTCGAGCCGTTCGCGGACGCCCTGATGGACGAACGCGAGGTCGACGACGACATCCTCGAGACGATGGAGAAACTCGCCGCGGCCGACGAACGGCCGATGGCCGCGCTCCGGACTGCAGTCTCGATGTTCTCCGCCTACGAACCCGAAGCCGACGCCGATCCCGAGGACCTCGACGCGACGCTGCGGAAGGGCCGTCGGATCACGGCCAAGATCCCGACCGCGCTCGCGGCCTTCGAGCGCTACCGCCTCGGTGAGGAGCCCGTCGACCCCCACCCGGATCTGGGTCTCGCCGCGAATTTCCTCTACATGCTGACCGGCGAGGAGCCGGACGACATCGCCGCCGAGACGTTCGATCAGGCGCTCATCCTGCACGCGGACCACGGCCTGAACGCCTCGACGTTTACCTCGATGGTCATCGGCTCGACGATGGCCGACATCTACAGCGCCGTGACCGGCGGCATCAGCGCCCTCTCGGGGCCGCTCCACGGCGGCGCGAATCAGGACGTCATGGAGGTCTTGATCGAGATCGACGAGAGCGACCTCGACCACCGCGAGTGGGTCGAACAAGCAACCGCCGAGGGCCGTCGTATCCCCGGCTTCGGCCACCGCGTCTACAACGTCAAAGACCCCCGCGCGAAGATCCTGCAGGAACGCAGCAAGGAACTCGCGGAAAACGGCGAGGACAAGTGGTACAACTACACCACCACCATCGAGCAGTTCCTCACCGAGGAGAAGGGCCTCGTCGAGAAGGGAATCGCACCGAACGTCGACTTCTACTCCGGCTCGGTCTACTACCAGCTCGGCATCCCGATCGACATGTACACGCCAATCTTCGCCATGAGCCGCGCCGGCGGCTGGATCGCCCACGTCCTCGAGTACCAGGATGACAACCGCCTCATCCGCCCGCGCGCCCGCTACACCGGCCCGCAGGATCAGGCGTTCGTCCCGCTCGAAGAGCGGTAACGCACGCCCGAGTCCGATTCCGTTTTGCTCTCGGTTTCGCTGCTCGTTTTCGCGCCCGGTATCAGTACGCGCAAGCCCCTCGAGCCCGAACGAACACTCGTGGACGTCTTCGTCTACGGTACGCTGACGGACCCCGACCGCGTTCGGACCGTCCTCGAGACGGACGCCTCGACCGCGGCGGACGCGTTCGTCGGCCGCGCGACCCTTGAGGGGCTCCACCGGGTCGACGGCCGGTATCCGACGCTCGCGCCCGGCGGTAGCATCGACGGACGGCTGCTCGCGGTCGACGACGCGGGACTCGAGCGACTCGACCGGTACGAGGGAGTCGAGGACGGACTCTACGTGCGAGTCGCGGTGCCAGTGGCGGGTCAGGACGACGACCTGCAGGAAGCTGCGGAGCGGGGCCGGGACGACGAACGGTGCTGGGTGTACGTCGGCGACCCTGACCGACTCGGCGTCGACGCGACGTGGCCCGGCGACGGCCCGTTTCGCGAGCGAGTGCGATCGTTCGTTTCGCACACCGATCTCGCGGTTCGGAACCACGAATGACGCCCGTCTGTCCTCCGTCTGACGCCACCTCTACCCCGTCGCCCTCTCGCGGTTTCACTTCCACCGCGGGTGCATGAGATTTATATGGTCAGGGTCCCCTTCTCCAGTTGCACGTCACACGCCGTGCATTCCCTGTATTCCCTGTCGTGCTGTCCAGGTTTGACAGCACATCGCTGTTGGGGGGACGACGGTGCGGGCCCGGCGACAGGCTCTCCCGGTCCCCGACAGTAATCCTTACACCGCACGCCGAGTAGACGGTCGTATGCTGGAACTCGACGATATTCTCGAGGCGCGCGAGCGAGTCCGAGCGACGGCTCGGCACACGCCGCTCGAGCACTCCCACACCTATTCGGCGATGACCGGGGCCGATGTCCGCCTGAAACTGGAGACCTTCCAGCGGACGGGCGCGTTCAAGATCCGCGGGGCGACGAACCGGATCGCGACCCTCTCCGAGGCCCAGAAAGACGCCGGCGTCGTCACCGCGAGCGCGGGCAACCACGCACAGGGGGTCGCGCTCGCGGCCACGCGGTCGGGCGTCGACTCGAAGATCGTCATGCCCGAGCACGCGCCGATTTCGAAGGTCAAAGCGACCAAGAGCTACGGCGCGGAGGTCGTCCTCTCCGGCCGGGACTACAACGCAGCCGCCGAGCGCGCCCACGAGATCGAACGCGAGGAGGACCGCACCTACGTCCACGCCTTCGACGACGAGTACATCATGGCCGGGCAGGGAACGATCGGCCTCGAGATACTCGAGGACTGCCCCGAGGTCGAGACCGTCGTCGTCCCGATCGGCGGCGGCGGCCTCATCAGCGGCATCGCGACCGCGATCAAGGAGCAAAAACCCGACACGCGGGTGATCGGCGTCCAGGCCGACGGTGCCTCGAGCGCCGCGAAATCCCTCGAGAAAGGCGAGCGAATTTCGCTCGACGGCGTCGACACCATCGCGGACGGCATCGCCACCCGCAGCGTCGGCGAGCAGACCTTCCCCTACATTCAGGAGTACGTCGACGAGGTCGTCACCGTCTCCGATCCCGAGATCGCCGTCGCGCTGGTCTACCTGCTCGAGCGCTCGAAGACCCTCGTGGAGGGCGCGGGCGCGGTTCCCCTCGCCGCGGTCCTTTTCGAGAAATTCGACTACGCCGAGGACGAAGTCATCGTCCCCGCGCTCTGTGGCGGGAACATCGACCTCAACACGCTCACTAACGTCATCGTCCGCGGCCTCGTCGAGACCGGTCGCTACCTGAAGATCAGAACCGTCCTGAAAGACAGGCCCGGCGCGCTCGAGGACCTGCTGGACATCTTCACCGAACACCGGGCGAACATCTACGCCATCCACCACGACCGGACCTCCCGCGACGTCGAGATGAGCGATACGGAGGTCGAGATCGAACTCGAGATGCGCGGCCCCGACCACGTCGACGCCTTCCTCTCGGCGCTCCGGGACGCGGGGTACGAAGTCGACGTGCTCGCCTGAGTCCCTCTATTTGCCGGATTCGCTGTTGTCATCGACTGACTCGCGGCTCGGGTCGGCTGCCCGCCGATAGGCCCGTAGCGTCGTCAACGCTGTGAGCGGTTCCCAGCGCTCGAGAATCGCCGAGGACCCGTCAAACGGCGGCCGGTTATCTCCGATCGGGTAGTCAGCCCCGAGCTTCCAATGGTCGATCCAGCCCTCGCCAGTCGACTCCAGTTCGCGCTCACGACCATCGTTCACATTATCTTCCCCGTGATGAGCATGGGCCTCGCGCCCTTTCTCGTCTACTTCACGTGGAAGTCCATCCGTTCGTCCGACCCGCTCTGGGAGCGCCAGCGACGCTTCTGGACCCGGCTCTTCGCGATCAGCTTCGTCGTCGGCACCGTGACGGGCCTCGTCCTCGAGTTCGAGTTCGGGACGAACTTCGCGGCGTTTTCGACGTTCGCCGGCGAACTCTTCGGCGGTCCGCTGGCCGTCGAGGGGATGATGGCCTTCTTCCTCGAGGCCACGTTCCTCGGCGTCTTCGTCTTCGGCCGCGAGAAGGTCGGCGACGCGCTCTACATGTTCTCGGCGATCGCCGTCGGTCTCGGAACGTGGCTTTCGGCAGTCTGGATTCTCATCGCAAACTCGTGGATGCAGACACCGCGTGGCTACGAACTCGCCCAGCGGAACGGGCAACCGGTCGTGACGCTCGTCGACCCCGTCGCGGCCTACCTCAACCCCCGATTCCCGTGGCTGTTCGTCCACATGCAGTCCGCCGCCGTTCTCTCGGTCGCGCTCTTCATGGCCGGCGTCGCGGCGTACTTCGTCTATCGCTCGAGCGACGGTGGCACCGAGAGCGGCGAGACGGCGGATTCGGGCGACGAGAGGGCGGACTCGAGCCCCGATCCCAGCGCCGTCGAGACGACTGCTGGATCTGACGACGCCCGCTTCTGGCGAACGACGCTGAAGATCGCACTGGTCGTCCTCCTCGTGACCGCGCCGTTTCAGGTCGTCCACGGCGACTCCTACGCGCGCCACGTCGCCGAGACCCAGCCCCAGAAGTTCGCCGCCATGGAGGCCCAGTACGAAACCGAAGCGCCGGCCGCGCTTCACCTGCTCGCGATTCCGACCGATCCGAGCGCCTTCACCGACCCCCGCGCGGAGAACCTCTGGACGGTCGATATTCCGGCGATGGCGTCCGTGTTAGCCAGCGGGGGCGATCCGTCCTACGAGGTGACCGGCCTCGACGAGTTCGAGGGCTCGCCGCCGGTCGCGATCGTCTTCTGGTCGTTCCGCGCCATGGTCTTGCTCGGCTTCTGGTTCGTCGGACTGGCGCTGTGGAGCGGCTACCGCTGGCGGCGTGGCGACCTGTTCGACGATCAGCGGCTCCACCTCGCCTTGATAGGCTCTGCCCCGCTCGGTTTCATCGCCGTCGAGACCGGGTGGGTCGTCACCGAGGTCGGTCGCCAACCGTGGGTCGTCCAAGGCTTGCTCCGGACCGAAGACGGCGTCTCACCCGGACTCACCGGCACCGAAGCGACGCTGACGCTCGCTGGCTTCGCACTCGTCTACACCGCCCTGCTCGTCGGCTACGGCTACGTCGTCCGGCGGCTCGTTCTGGCCGGGCCGCCCGAAGTCGAATCAGCCACCGGGTCGACGGCGGGGCGGAAACCGAACCCGGAACCGACAGCGGACTCGAGCCCGGACGACGAGACGGCGTCGGCTCCGGAGGTGTCGACTGATGACTGAGCCCGTCAGCGCGACGCTCCCGCCGGTCGCGCTCTCGAGCCCGATCGACTTGCCGACGCTGTGGGTCGCCGTCGTCTTCGCGTTCCTCGGTACGTTCCTCTTCCTCGACGGCTTCGACTTCGGAGCCGGAGCGCTGTTCGCGACCCGAACCGACGAGAAAGAGCGCGAGCGTATCCTCGCGGCGATCGGCCCCTTCTGGGACGGCAACGAGGTCTGGCTGGTGGTCTTCGGCGGCGGCCTGTTCGCGGCGTTTCCGCCGCTCTATGCCTCTCTCTTCAGCCGCCACTACCTGCTGCTCTTCGGCGTGCTCGGGGCGCTCATCTGTCGCGGCCTCGCACCCGAGTTCTACGAGCAACGCGAGGACGAGGCGTGGCAGCGCTGGTGGGGCCGCGCGTTCGTCGTCGGCAGCGTCACAGCGCCGCTGTTGCTCGGCGTCTTCGTCGGCAACTGGCTGCTCGGAACGACCGTCACCGAGGCCCCCGCGACCGTGCTCGTCGGCCTCGCCGTCGTCGCGCTCACCGTCGTCACCGGCGGTGCCTTCGTCGCCCTGAAGACCGACGGCTCGCTCGCGGCCGACGCCCGGACGTGGGGGCTGCGCGCGCTCGCCGCCTATCTCCTCTCGCTCGTCGCGGTCTTCCTCGCACTGGTCGCTCGGCCTGCCGTTCGACCCGCCCTGCTCGAGCCCGTTCCGTTGGCGCTCGTCGCCGTCTCGAGCGCGGTAGGCGGCGGTTACGCCCTCGCGATCCGGCGCGAGCGAGACCGCACCGCGTTTTTCGCGGCCGGCGGACTGACCTACGCGCTGGTCGCGCTCGTCGCGGTATTGCTGTTTCCGACGCTCGACCCCGCGACCGGGCTTACCGTCACCGAGGCCGCGATCTCGTCGCCCGCGATCGGTCTACTGACGCTGTCCGCGGCCCTCCTCGTGCCGCTGGTCTGTGTCTACTTCGCGGTCCTCTACTCGACGTTTGCTGGACCGGTCGAGGCCGAAGGGTACTGACCGACCCATCGGTCTCGGATATTGACAGCGATCCGGACCTCGAGGCTTTAAGCGCGGTCGGATACACGCTTCGGGTATGAAACGAATCATCGAAACCGACGACGCGCCCGCTGCGGTCGGCGCGTACAGTCAGGCGGCCGGGAACGACTCGCTGCTGTTCACCGCCGGGCAGATCCCCATGACCGCCGACGGCGACCTGCTCGACGACGAGCCCATCGCAAACCAGACCGAGCAGGCGCTGTACAACCTCGACGCCGTCCTCGACGAGGCCGGCGCGAGTTCCGAAGACATCCTCAAGGTGACCGTCTTCCTCGACGATATCGACGACTTCGAGGCGATGAACGAGGCCTATGCCGACTACTTCGACGACCAGCCGCCGGCCCGCAGCGCCGTCGAGGTGTCCGCGCTGCCCAAGGGCGTCGGCGTCGAAATCGAAGCGATCGCGTCCCTCGAGGACGAGGCGTAGCCCACCGTGAGCGGCTATCCGGCCGGACGGATGGGGGTCGACCCGCGGGCGAAATCCGCCGCCCTGTGGGGTCTCGTCGGCTTCCTGTCCTTTCTGGTACTCGTCCAGAGCTACGCCCTGCTCGCGACACCGATCGTGACGATTACGGGCGCGCTGGGACTCGGACTGGTCGTCGGGCTCGCCGTGGGGATCGGGGCGTACGTGCTCGAGCCGCGACTCGCTGCGCGGGCGGCCGATCGCCGGACGGAGTAAACGTATCTCGTAAGGGTTAAACGACGGACCCGGTTAGGATGACGTGAGCCAGGATGGCCGAACGGTAAGGCGCACGCCTGGAAAGCGTGTTCCCTTTGGGATTCAGGGTTCAAATCCCTGTCCTGGCGTTTCTGTCGCGAACAACATCGTGAGCGACAGATACCCAACGAAGGGTTTGAACACGCGAGTCGCATGCGGTCGAACGAAGTGAGACCGATCGTCTCGCATCTGTTCAAATCCCTGTCCTGGCGTTTCTGCCGAAATCAACCGACGAGCAACGCGAGTCGCGATTTCGGCGAAACGTAACTGTCGGGATTTGAATCAGGGAGGTCGCGCACAGCGAGTGCAACGAGCGAGCACGTCCGACCGTGGTTCAAATCCCTGCCCTGGCGTTTCTGTCACTGTAAGTCAGTGAACGAATTCGCCGCGACGGCGCGGCGAATTCGTGTAACCGTTACAGTGACAGTATATTCTGTCGCGAACAACATGAGCAACGGCTCTCTCGAGCGAGACTGCGTCGACGAAAGGGTAGGGGTACGGATGGAGCGCGTTACCGCTCGAGTTCGACAGGGGAGTCGGTCGCGATCCAGCAGTCAGGGTCATCCGGGTCTCTGAGTTCCAGCCGACCGCTCTGACACACCACCATTTCGTATCGGTCGTTCACGATGACCCCGACGAGGACTCCACCGGGATCGGATATCGTAACAGGGCCCGTACCGGTTGCTCGAGTCGGCGTAAGGGCCGCATACTGACCATGGGGCGGCGATTGTCGGTCGGTCGTCGGAAACGCCCGAGACGGGACACGCCTTTGGTCCGGCGGCCCGAGGAACAGGTATGTGCGGTCGCTACACGCTCGTCGTCGAGCAAGCGGACCTCGAGTCGCGGTTCGACGCCCGGTTTCGTGAGGGCGAGTTCTCCCCTCGCTACAACATGGCTCCCGGACAGGAGCTCCCGGTGATTACGAACGAGGAGCCGGAGACGTTCCAGCGCCTCGAGTGGGGGTTGGTGCCATCGTGGGCCGACGACGACAGCGGCGGGCTGATCAACGCGCGGGCCGAGTCAGTCGACGAGAAGCCGAGTTTCGAGGCGGCCTACGACCGTCGGCGGTGTCTCGTCCCCGCGGACGGGTTCTACGAGTGGGTCGAAACTGACGACGGAAAACGCCCCTATCGGGTTACCTTCGAGGACGATCGGGTGTTCGCGATGGCCGGCCTCTGGGAGCGCTGGGAGCCGGAAACGACCCAGACGGGCCTCGACGCGTTCGGCGGCGGCGTCGCCGACGACGCAGAGAGCGGGCCGCTCGAGACGTTTACGATCATCACGACCGAGCCGAACGACCTCGTCTCGGAGCTGCACCACCGGATGGCGGTGATCCTCGAGCCCGATGCCGAACGGCGGTGGCTCTCCGGCGACGCCGGCCGCGAGGTGCTCGAGCCACACTCGGCCGACGGGATGGCGGCGTATCCGGTCTCGACGGCGGTGAACGATCCCGCGACGGACGAGCCGTCGCTGGTCGAGCCGCTTTAGGGACGGTCCTCGAGCCCGGCGAAAACAGCCGAATCGCTTACTGCAGTTCGTCGATGAGTTCGCGAGTCGACCGGCGGACCGCCTCGTCGCTCGAGAGGCGGGGCTCCCAGCCCAGCGCCGAGAGCTTCTCGATCGAAAGGCGCATCTTCGGTACGTCGCCGGTCCAGCCGCGCTCGCCGCCGGTGTACTCCCGCTCGGGGTCGACGCCCAGTTCCTCGGCGACGATGGTCGCGATTCGATCGACCGAGGTCGTCGTGCGGGTGCCGAGGTTGTAGGTGTTCATCGCGTCGTCGGCGGTATCGATTACGTGCAGCATGGCGTCGAGACAGTCCTCGACGTGGAGGTAGGACTTCTCCTGTCGCCCGTCGCCGAGGATGGTCAGCGACTCGGGATCGTCCTGCAACTTCTCGATGAAATCCGGAATCACCGCACCGCGGAGCCGCGGGCCGACGACGTTCGCAAAGCGGAAGTTCCAGACCGTGAGGTCGTGGCTGTGGGCCCGCGCCGAGAGCAACCCTTCGTCGGCCAGTTTGCTCGCGCCGTAGGCGCTGATCGGCTCGAGGGGCGCGTAGTCTTCCGGCGTCGGCCGCGGAGCCTCGCCGTAGACCGTCGACGAGGAGGTGTAGGCGATGTCGGTCACGCCGGCGTCGGCCATCGCCTCGAGGATGGTCCGGGTCATCCGCGTGTTGTCGTCGAACTGGCCGTGGGGCCGGTCCGTATCGACGTGTTTCGACGCCGCGAGGTGGAAGACGAGGTCGATATCCTCGAGGTGGCCGGCGATCGCGTCGGGCTCGGTCAGATCGCCCCTCAGGAAGTCGGCCTCGTCCGGAATCCGGTCGGCGTCGCCGTTCGATAGGTTATCGACGACCGTTACGGCTGTGCCGTCCGCGAGGAGGCGTTCGGTGAGGTGCGAGCCGATGAAGCCGGCACCGCCCGTCACGAGCACGCGTCGGTTCGAGATGGCCATGGTCGATGGATCACCGACGCGGTGTTAATCCCCATGTCAGATTTCGCTGGCAGAGAGACGGCGAAACGCGCCGCTCGTCGCGACTGCAACCCGAACGAACAGAAGAGTCGCTTAGACGCCCGTCGAGTACCGCAGGAGGCCGGCGAAGCCGCCGAACGCGTTCAGCAACTGTTCGCCCTTCTCGAAGTCCGTCGAGATGAACTTGGTCTCGGTGCCGCGCTGTTCGGCGATCTCGATGAGGTGGTCGATGGCGTCCTCGCGGTCCTCGTCTGCCGCCTCGACCTCGGTGCCACACTCGGTGCAGGTGTGGGTCGGCGTCGACTTCCGGCGGTCGACGACCTCGCGCTCGGTGGTGCCACAATCGGGACAGTCGTAGGTGATCACGTCCTTCCGGAGGTCCTCGCTGATGAGCAGTCGGTCGACCGACCCCATCATGAGGTTCCGGCGGGTCGGCTCGAACCCGTAGGTCGCCAGATCGCCGGCGTTGAGTTCCTCGAAGAACTCCTCCATCACCTTCTTGTCCTTCATCACCTCGGCGTCGGCCAGCGCGTCTTCGGCGTTGTCGACGAGGTCTTTCAGGCCGGACTCGTCGGTGTAGGCCACGTCGAACTTGCCCAGTACGGTGTCCTGCAGTTCGTGGTGGAGGTAGTCGCCGTCGAGGAACTCGTCTTTGGTCGGCGAGGGACCGCCGACGAGAATGCCGTCGAGTTCGTGGCGACGGGGGACGAACAGGTCGTTCGCCATCCCCGCGACCTCCTGATAGAAGTTGTCGATGGCCTCGAGGCGCAGGCGGGCGAATCGCTGGGCGGACTGGCCACCTTTTCGCTGCTTGCCGGGGACGAGCGAGGAGGCGGACTTGACCGGTTCGATGCGCTTGCCCTTCAGCCAGCCGACGTTCGCCTCGCGGCGATCGAGGACGATCAGGCCGTAGAGGCCCTTGTCGGCGAGCATCTCCTCTAGGGGCTCGGTCAGGAAGTCCGAGTCGCAGTGATAGCGGAACGACTCGATGGGCTGGGGCGGACTCTCGAGGACTTTCGTGACCATGTCGGTACGGCCGCCGCCGGAGTCGACGGCACCGGAAAAGAGGACGATGCCGTTGTCCGGTGGGAAGGTGTCGTAGTACCGCAGCCGGTCTTTGATACTCGTCAGCGCGTCCTGGACGGCCGTTCGCGTCTGTTTCGACTTGATGTTGGCCGCTTCGCTGTGTTCCTGCGTGACGTGTTGGACGACGTCACTGATCTGTCTATCGTCTGGAATGTAGATCGTCACGAGCTGCGTTCCGGAGCCGTCGTAGTCCTTGAGATCCTCGATGACCTTCCGGAACTCGTACTTTTTCCGGTCGGATTGCTCCTGCTCGCCCTCCTGGCTCATTACCCGTATAAAACGGGGCTGTGGGTAAGAATCCTTTGACACACCTGTCGACGTGGGACCGAGTCCCCCGGAGGCGCGGAACCGAATATCGGAACGAGATGTGTCAGATCCCGCTAAAACGGAGTCGACCGCGGCTCGCGGTACCCCCGTGTGGCCGATCTGTCGGCCGCTCGCCACGACTCGCGAGGTGTGGTGACGATTTAAGGTGTTCCCGTTCTAGGATCCGGACAGTACCCGAGTATGTCTCACGAGACGGTCTACGCCATCGCGAGCGGGAAAGGCGGCGTCGGGAAGACGACGACGACGGTAAACCTCGGCACGGCCCTCGCAGAGGCCGGCGAGCGCGTCGCGATCGTCGACGCCGACCTCGGCATGGCGAACCTCGCCGGGTTCGTCAGCCTCACCCCCGACTCGATCACCCTATACGACGTGTTAGCCGGAGATGCATCGATCGACGACGCCACCTATCGACTGGCGGACAATATCGTCGCCGTGCCGAGCGGCACCAGCCTCGACGAGTACGCCGAAACGTCCCCCGAGGGACTGCGCGAGGTCGTCGACGAACTGCGGTCCCAGTTCGACTACGTCTTTCTCGATGTCGGGGCCGGTATCAGCCACGAGACCGTCCTCCCGCTGGGGCTCGCCGACGCCGTCCTCCTCGTCTCGACGCCCGAACCCGCCGCCGTCCACGACTCGACGAAGACCCTCGAGTTGACCGATCGGTCCGGCGGAACCGTCGCCGGGCTCGTCCTCACCCGGACCCGCCCGGACGGCGATATCTCCCACGAGGAGATCGCCGACCGCCTCGAGGTGCCCCTGCTCGGCACGATCCCCGAGGACCCCGCGGCCCGCGACAGCGTCTACGCGGGGACGCCACTGGTCGTCTTCGAACCCGACGGACCCGCCTCGGCAGCCTACCGGCGGCTCGCAGCGGACCTGACCGGCGTCGACGTTCCGGTCCCGACTGGAGGCGACGGGAGCGGTGCGGACGACGACTCCACCCCCGCTGACTCTGCGCCGGATCAGGCGGGCGCTACCGCCGAGTCGACCGCGGCCGACTCGGAGACCGATGACGATACCGACGGTCGACAAGCGGCACACGACGACGTCTCGAGTGCGATCACGGAAGCCGAGTCCGATCCCTGATCTCGGCTCCGTCGACGGGCCCGATCGGTCCCGAAATCGGTCGGTAAGGAGCGCTTTCCGTCGTGAACTCGTCTCTCGGCTCGCTCGTTTTTCTCGAACGGAGCGATTACCACCGGCCCGTGACTGTCTTCGCCGGCTGACCGTCGTGACCGGACTCGCTCGATCTGTCGCCGGAACGCACTCTTTTCGATCCGTTTGTCGGTCGTTTCCGAGACGATTTCGACGCGCGCAATCGGCCGAACGAGTCGGCCTCGAGGACAGAAACGGTAACGAACTGATTACTAATCATGGCGGTTCCCGATGGGTCGTCCATGGAGCGACGAAAGATCCTCCTCGGCAGTGGCGCAGCGCTCGCAACCGTGCTCGCGGGTTGTTCCAGTGACGAGACCGGCGATGACTCCGAGTCGAACGATGACGACGACGAATCACTCAACAACGACGGCAGCGACGATACCAACGAGACCGACGATAAGACCGACATTCCCGGGCTCGACCGCGACAAGATGAAAGTCGACAGCGACAAGCTGTCGATCAAGGACGTCAACAAGGACTCCGACACGGTCGACGTCGTCGCGACGACGACCACGACGGATCCCGAGACGCTGCGAGCGGAACTCCAGTCCCTCGGCGAGACGGTCGCCGCGGCGATCACGGATCCCGAAGCGTTCGCCACCGAGGTCAACAGCGTCACGTGGGTACTCGAGTCCGACGGCGCGAAGGTGATGTCGTTCTACGTGGACGTCCAGTGGGCGCTCGCGTACATCAACGACGAGATGAGCGAAGACGAGTTCGTCGAGACCGTCCTCGCGACCTCCGACGAAACGCAGTAAGTGGCGACGCGGTTACAGTAACCGGTGTTGTTCTTTCGGCCCGAGACGGACAGCCGCGAGTCCGTCGAACGTGTCTGGTGTCGGCGGACAGTAGGAGTGGTAGAAGATCAGCGGCCGCTCACATCGACCGCGGCGCGGCCACGCCCATGATCGAGAGGGCGTTCGCGACCGCGTGTTTCGAGGCCGCGACCAGCGCCAGCCGCGCCTCGCGGACCTCGGGGTCGACGTCGTCGGCCAGCACCGGACACTCCCGGTAGAAGCCGTTGAACCGGTCGGCGAATTCGCGGGTATAGGTCGCGATCTGGTGGGGCTCGAGGTCGTCCGCGGCCTCGTCGACGACCGCCGGGAACCGCGCGATCGTCTCGAGGAGGTCCCGTTCGGCCTCGGTTGCGAGGAGGTCGGCGTCGACGGCGGTCTCGACGTCGTCCATCCCGGTCTCGGGGTCGATCCCCGCCTCCTCTAAGATGCCACAGCAGCGCGCGTGGACGTACTGGACGTAGGGGGCGGACTGGGCCTCGAAGTCGAGCGCGCGGTCCCACTCGAAGGTGATCGCCTTCGTCGGTTGCTTGGAGACGATGTCGTAGCGGACCGCGCCGATCCCGACCTGATGGGCGATGCGTTCGATGTCTGCCTCGTCCAGATCGTCGTCGCGGATGCGGTCGTCCAGCCGGTCCTCGACCTCGTCGCGGGCGCGGTCGATCGCCTCGTCTAACAGATCGTCCAGATCCACGCCGGTCCCGCGGCGCGTGCTCATCTTCCCCTCGGGTAGGTTGACGTAGGAGTAGAGGACCTGCCGGAGCCCGTCGGTGTCGTTGCCCAGCAACTCCAGGGTCGTCCGGACCTGCTTCGCTTGCAGTTTGTGGTCCTCGCCGAGCACCGTCACCGCGCGGTCGTAGTTGTCGAACTTCCACTCGTGGTGGGCCAGATCGCGGGTGGCGTAGAGGGACGTGCCGTCCGATCGCAGGAAGACGAGGTTCTTGTCGATCCCGTGGTCCTCGAGTTCGAGCTGCCACGCGTCCTCCTCGTAGACCGATTCGTCGAGGTCCTGCAGTCGGTCGACGAGGTCGTCGGTGTCGCCGTTGCGCATGAACCGCGTCTCCTTGACGAACTCGTCGAACTCGGCGGGCAGGCGCTCGAGACACTCCGTCATCCCGCCGAGCACCTGATCGACGACCTCGCTGACCCGCTCGTAGGCCTCGTCGTCGCCTTCCTCGAGCCCCTGCATGATCGACTCGATCTCGGCCTCGGCTTCCTCGACCTCGGCTTCCGGCGCGTTCTCGAGGTAGGCGTTGCCCTTGCGGTAGTAGCGCACGAGGTCGTACTCGATGCGGTCGCGCTCGGGTTCGCTCTCGAGGTCGTCCTCGTCGAAGGTCTCGTAGGCCCACGTGAAGACGGCCATCTGTCGGCCGGCGTCGTTGACGTAGTAGTGGCGGTCGACGTCGTAGCCGGCGAAATCGAGCAGATTAGCGACGGCGTCGCCGATGATCGGGTTTCGGGCGCGCCCGACGTGGACCGGCCCCGTCGGGTTCGCGCTCGTGTGCTCGACGACGACGCTGGTGTCGCGGTCGGACAGGTGGCCGTAGCCCTCGTCGGTCGCGTCGCCCAGCGTCTCGGCGAAGTACGCGTCGCTCGGCAGGAAGTTCAGATACGGCCCCTGCGTCTGAATCTCGGACACGTAGGTCAGTTCGTCGGCGTCGACCTCGTCGGCGATCTGCCCGGCGACTTGCGGCGGCGGCGCGCCGGCCTCGCCGGCGAGTCGGAACGCCACGCTCGAGGCGAGGACGCTCTCGACGTCCTCCGGGGGTTCTTCGATTCCGAGGTCGTCCGTCGGGAAGTCCAGTGTCGAGAGCGCCCGCTCGAGGGCGTCCTCGACCTCCGCGCGCAGGGAGAGGAACATACCCGCCCGTATTCAGGGCTCGAGTAAAGGAATGTCGGGTTTCGGTTGCGGCGGTCAGTTGATCGTCTGTCCGTCGAACGACAGTTCGCGGTCCGAGCCGTCGGATCGCTCCGAGTCGTTCGGCAGTTCGGCCTGTACCTTCTCGATCAGGAGATCGAGCGCCATCCGATTCGCACCCTCGGGAATGATCACGTCGGCCTGCTTCTTCGTCGGGGCGACGAACTGCTCGTGCATCGGTTTGACCGTCCCGAGGTACTGGTCGATGACGCCCTCGAGGTCGCGGCCGCGCTCGATGACGTCGCGTTCGATCCGGCGCAGGATGCGGACGTCCGCGTCGGTCATCACGTACACCCGCAGGTCGAGCATCTCGCGGATCTCCTCGTCGTAGAGCGACAGGATTCCCTCGAGGACGATGATGTCCGAGGGCTCGACGGTGACGCGTTCGTCGGTGCGGTTGTGCAGTTCGAAGTCGTACTGGGGCATCTCGATCGACTGGCCGGTCAACAGCGCGTCGAGTTGCTCCCGGAGCAGTTCCCACTCGAACGCGTCGGGGTGGTCGTAGTTGATCTGCTCGCGTTCCTCGAAGGCCAGATGCGAGAGATCCTCGTAGTAGTTGTCGAGCGGGATCCGCGTAACGGCCTCGCCGACGGTTTCCGCGACCGTGCGTGCGACCGTCGTCTTCCCGGCACCCGTGCCGCCGGCGATCCCGATTGCGAACGACGGTATACTCATCGTCCGGACCTGGGTCGGGTCGCTAATGAATCCCTTGATCCAGCCCTGTACCGCTCGTCCCGGAGACGTCGGCGATGAAATCTACTCGAACAGCGCGGCGGCCTCGCGGAACCGCGCCTCGTGAACCGGACGGAAGGTTTCCTCGGAGGCGTCGAACTCGGCCGGCGTCCAGAAGCGGGCGTCCGTCGCGTCGCTCCCCGCGATCGGTTCGCCCTCGGCATCGGCGCGGTCGGCCACGTAGTGGACCGTCACGACGTGTTTGCCCTCTCGAGGCGGCATCGCCGACGCGCCCAGGATCTCGAGGTCGGCGGGATCGACGACGACCCCGGTCTCCTCTCGGAGTTCGCGGGCGGCCGCCGTCGCCGGCTCCTCGCCGGTCTCCATGTGGCCGCCGGGGATCGTCCACTCGCCGACGCCCGGCGGGACGCCGCGTTCGACGCAGAGTACGGCGGGCTCGGGGCCGGTGGCGTCGACCACCGCGACGCCGGCACAGGGAACCGGGTTGTGCCAGACGATCGCCTCGCAGTTCGGACAGCGCATTCGCTCGCGGGTCTCGATCGGTGTCGACTCGAGGCGGGTACCGCAGTCGGGACAGAACGTCGGCGGTCGGCTGACCATGGTTAGAGGGTTTTCAGTCCGCTGCCGGTCAGCGGGACGACGACATCGTCGTCGGCGGCGATGGCGCCGTCCTCGCGGTACCGCTCGAGGGCCGCCGGCGCGACCGCGCAGGTGGGCTCGACGTAGAACCCGCCGCGGTGGAGCCGATCCAGTGCGGTCTCGATCGGGTCCGAACCGAGCGCGATCGCGTCGCCGTCGGTCTCCTCGATCGCCTCGAGGATCTCGGTGCCGCGGGCGGGTTCGGTGATCTGGATGCCGTCGGCGATGTCGGTTCGTTCCCCCTCCGCGTCGGTGGTGTCGCCGCCGAGCGCGGCGACGATGGGGGCGTAGCCGGCCGCCTGCGCGCCGAGTAGGCGGGGCATTCCGTCGACGATACCGGCCTCGTTCAGCAGCGAGAAACCGCGGTAGGCGCCCAGGAAGAGCGTTCCGTGGCCGACCGGGAGGACGACGGCGTCGGGTACGGTCCACCCCTGCTGGGCGGCCACTTCGAACGCGAACGTCATCGTCCCGGCGTAGAACGCGGGGTTCCACGCGTGGCTGGCGTACCAGCCCTCGCCCGTCTGATACGGGGCGTCGCCGTCGGCCGCCGACCCGTCGCCGCTCGCGTCGCCTTCGACGGCCTCGAGACAGGCCGCGGTCACGTCCTCCCGCGTCCCCTCGACGCGGACCGGCCGGGCGTCGGCCCGCTGGATCGCCATCAGCTTCGACTGCTTGACGTCCGCCGGGACGTAGATGTCCGCGTCCAGCCCCGCTCGAGCCGCGTAGGTCGCGATCGACGCGCCGGCGTTGCCCGAGGAGTCCTCGACGACTTTCTCGACGCCGAGTTCGACGGCCCGCGAGAGGGTCGTCGTCGCGCCGCGGTCCTTGAACGACCCCGTCGGGAAGACGTACTCGAGTTTGAACTCGGCGTCCCAGTCGGGGGCGTCGACCATCGGCGTAAAGCCCTCGTAGAAGGTGACGTGCTGTTCGATCGGGAGGAACTCGAAGAACGTCCAGAGCCCCTCGCTGGTGTCGAGGCTGTGCAGCGGGAGCGGATCGCCCTGCGGATGGGGCCGTTCGGTGAACTCCAGTGCGTGACCGCAGCCACAGCGCCACGGTTCGTCCGGGCCGGCCTCGTAGACGGCTCCGCAGTCGGGACAGGTGAGGTCGGCGGCCATCTCAGTACTCACCGATGTCGGTCCCGACCGAACAGACGTACTCGCCGGTTGCGACCTGCGGGAGCCGCCGCGCTCGCCAGAGGATGCCGTCGTTGTCGGCCGTCACCTCGGCTTTCGGCTCGCCGAAGGGCGTCGTCACCTCGAACAGCGTCTCGCCCGGCCGAACGCGGTCGCCGAGTTCTTTCCGGAGCGTCACGAGCCCGCCGGCGGGAGCGCCGTACTGCTCGAACCCTCTGGCCCGGGTCTGGGTCTCGAGCGGCTGGGCTCCCTCGAGGAAGTTGTAGTAGCGGAGCACGTTGAACACGCCCTCGACGCCCTTGCGGATGCTCTCCTCGTCCCAGCCGACGGCCCCGCCGAGTTCGGGGTCGACGGTCGGGATGCCGTCGTCGGGGGCCGCGCGGGCCAGTTGACCGTCGGGTCCCTTCTGGTCGAGCACGTAGCCGCAGCCGAAGGCCTTCGCCAGCTCGAGACACTGGTCGTGGAGCCGGTGGCGTTTGCCACAGCGGACCCGCACCTCGTCGAGCATCCGGCTGGTCGATCCCTGATGGAGGTCGAGGATCAGGTCCGCCCGGGTCGCGGCGTCGAACGTGGCGGCCGCGATCCGCTCCGTCGAGGTGCCGCCCTCGTTGCCCGGGTAGGCGCGGTTCATCTTCGTGTCGTCGATCGGATTGCGGTGTTCGGCGACCTGAAACGCGTGGTAATTGACGATTCCCACGATGAGGATCGTCCCCGAAATCTCCGCGGGATCGAGCCGCGGCACGACCCGCTGGATCACGCCGACGCCGTTGAGTTCGTCGCCGTCACTGGCCGCCTGCATATAGAGCGTTTTTCCGGAATCTGCCCCGTTCACTACGGCGACTGGCAGTCCGAACGGGCTCCCATCCCGCGTCTCGCCGACCTCGAGACGCCCCGTCTCGATCTCGCCGGGAGACGCGCTCGCCGTTCCGAGCGTCGTCGTCATATGTCCACCACGATGGAACCGTCTGCCTTTATACTATCCTTTGATCCCGCACGGCGGGCACTCGAGACGGGGACAAAGGGGCAATCCGAACCGCTTCCGTCGCCGCGGATGTCGGCCGCCTTGTGACACGCTCGAGGCCGCGTTCTCAACTGCTCAACACGGCCCGGAGCGCGAACCGGAGGTTCTCTCGTCGTTCCATGACTCGCCGGTAGAAGTAGGACTTCCAGCGGTCGCCGTAGGGGACGTACTGCCAGACCTCGTATTCGTCGGCCAACTCGTACTGGGCCTCCTCGCGTACACCCATGAGCATCTGGATCTCGAAGTCGGTGCCGTACCGCTCGTGGAGTGCCGTCGCGTGCTCGATCATCGCCGGATCGTGGCTCCCCACCGCGATGCCGCCGTCGTAGTGTTCGAACGCGTACTCGAGCAGATCCCGATACTCCCGATCGATCCGCGCTCCGTCCGTGTAGGCCACGTCGGCCGGCGGATCGTACGCCCCCTTGACGAAGCGGACCTTGCCGGGAACGTCGGCGAGCCGTTTCGCGTCCGCTCGAGTCCGTCTGAGGTTGGCCTGCAGGCAGATGCCGACGCCGCCTCCGTGTTCGCGGGCGAGCGCCTCGAACGCGTCGAGGGTCGCGTCGGTCGTCGTGTGATCTTCCATATCGATCCAGACGAAGACGCCGTGGTCGGCCGCGGCGTCGACGATGTCGGCCAGTTCGCTCCGAAACACGTCCTCGCCGATGTCGAGTCCCAGTTGCGAGGGTTTGACCGAAATGCAGGCCTCGAGCCCCGAACCCGTGATATCGGCGACGAGGCGGCGGTATTCAGCGGCGTCGGCTTCGACGGGCTCGCGGTCGTCGTAGTGCTCGCCGAGGAGGTTGACGATGGCCTTCACGTCGCGGACGTTCACCCCGCGGACGTGCTCGAGCGCTTCGGCAGGAGATTCCCCCGCGACGAACCGGTTCGCGATGGGCGGGATCATATCAGAACGAAAGACCGCCACGCGTAAGGCTGTTCCTCCGTTTCTCGAGCGCTCCGATTACGGGCCCGAAAAGAAGGGGACGACTACTCTTCTTCGACTCCCAGCAGCCGTTCGCGCATGGTCCGTTCCCGGGCCCGTTCGGCCAGCAGCACCGAACACTCGATGTCCTCGAGCACGTCTAAGATCAGCGAGCCGCGGACGATCCGGGAGAGCAGCCCCTCGCCGGTCGCCCCGATGACGACCAGCGTCGACTCCGTGGCGGCCTCGGCGATGGCCGTCTCGACATCGCCGTCCTCGAGCCGGAGTTTGGCGTCGGCGAGGCCGTTCTCGGCGGCCCACTCCTCGAGGAACTGCTCGCCCTCCTCGGGGGACTCGCCGTCGGTGAGGACGTGCAATAGCGTCACCTGCGAATCGAACTCCTCGCGGAGCAACCCGGCGACCTCGGCGCTGAGCTCCGAGTCGGGGCCGCCCGCGGTCGGGACGAGGATGCGGTCGGGGTCGAAGCCCCGCTCTTTCAACACGAGGAAATCACAGGGGAGGTCGTGGGTCAGTTCGTCGATGCGGGACTCGGCGCGGCCGTGTGCGGTCGGTCCCCAGCCCATGACGACCTGATCGGCCTCGAAGGCGCGGGCGGCGTCGAAGACCTCCTCGAACGAGCGATGCGAGAGGACGGTGTGGGTCTCGACCGGCGCGCCGAACGTCTCGGCGTCGGTCCGGGCCTGCTCGAGCAACTTCTGGGACTCGGCGTCGAGGCGGTCGTTCTCCTCGGCCCGCTCGAGCGGCGTCTGGTCGGGCACTTGCACGATGTGGACCGCGTGGACCGTGCCGCCACGTTGCTTCGCGACGGCGCCGGCGAGCGTGATGAGGTCCTTCTCAGTCCGCGGGTTCGAGAGGGGGACCATCACGCGGAAGTCCTCACCGGTCGCGCCCGCGTCGGCCGCCTTGGCGGCGTCGGGACGGACCGTGTCGGCCGCGGCCACCGCAGCGTCGGGCATCTCCTCGGACCGGTCGAGGATCCAGCCGGCGAAGACCCCGGCGCTCTCGACGTGCTGGCGGGCGTACAGCAGGTACCACACCGCCGCGAAGACGACGAGCCCCGCCGAGAGCGCGATGACGAGCGGTTCGATGTACGCGATCAGCGCGAACGACGAGATCGTCCCGATGATCGGGACGATCGGGTACAGCGGCACCTCGAAGTCGGGATCGTAGTCGGCGGGTTCGGCCTCCCGCATGACGATCAGCGCGATGTTCAACAGGCCGTAGACGATCAGGTGCAACACCGAGCCGGCCGTCGAGAGGATCTCGAGGTTGCCAAAGAGGAGGAAGACGATGATGAGTCCCCCGGTGATCAGGATCGACTTGTACGGCGTCCCGAAGCGGGGGTGGATCTCGTTGACCGACGGCGAAATGATCTTCTCCCGGCCCATCGCGAAGTTGATCCGCGACGACGAGAGGATCGACGCGTTCGCGCTCGAGGCCGTCGCCAGAAGACCCCCGAGCAGTAGTAGCCCCCAGCCGAGCGTCCCCAGACCGAATCCGAAGACGCTGTACTGGCCGAACAGCAATTCGGCGGCCTCGACGACGGCCGTGTCGTTGTTCGCCACGAGCTCGTTGGGCACCGCCGACAGCAGGACGAGGAGGAACAGGGCGTAGACGACCGTGACGATGACGACCGAGCCGATGACCGCCAGCGGGAGGTTCCGGCCGGGGTCTTTGATCTCCTCGGCGACGGAGGTGATCTGGACGAAGCCGAGGTAGGAGACGAAGACGATGGCGGTGACCGGGAGCACCTCGCCGGTCGTCCCCTCGGGCGCGAGCGGCCGCAGCGACTCGAGGTCGGCGTTCAGGAGCCCGACGATGGTGAACACGCCGAGGATCGCGAGCAGCGTGAGCACGATCCCGATCTGGAGGCCGCCGGTCTCCTTGGCACCCATGTAGTTGATCGCGATAAACAGCGCCGCGCCGACGAGGCCGATCGTCTGGGCCGCCGAGACCGTTACCGGGCCGAGCCCGAGCGCCGGTGCGCCCACGAGCTGGTTGACGTACTCGCCGAACCCGTACATGTAGAACGAGGAGGCAAACGCCAGCCCCAGCCAGTTCGCCCAGCCGCTGATCGACCCGAACAGCGGGCCGAGCGCGCGGTTGATGTAGAAGTAGGCACCGCCGGATTTCGGCATCGCCGTCCCCAGTTCGGAGGCCGACAGCGCCGTGAACAGCGCGGTGACGCCACCGATGACGAAGGTGAGCGCCGCGAGCGGCCCCGCTCGAGCGACTGCGGTTCCCGGCAGCACGAAGATACCGGCCCCGATCATCGTCCCGATACCGATCGCGATCGCCGAGAGCAGTCCGAGGTCCTTCGCGAGTTCTTCGTCGGCGCTCATGTGGGTCCACCCCACTCGTCTCCGCCCGCGTCGCGCCGTCTCGTTCCCGGTTCCCGTCGGCTCCTTGCGCTCGATACCGACTGTCGCGGCGGACCGCACGCGTGATTTCGGGCGTTCATTGATCCGAACTTGTGTAGGTGCCGGTGATAAACTCCCTGATTGGACTGCTGGATCCGTATTCTCGTGGCACTCTATTGACGATCACTGAGAATACGATCCCATCTCGTTCGGATTCGAAATTGGAACCGGACGACGAGAACGGGCGTGGTTCCGTGAGCGATTCGTCGTTCGGCCTGTCGTTCGAGTCGACCTGCGTAGTCAATAACTGTATACAGACTGCATGAATATTGTGGACAAGCTATTTATAATTGTTTCACCTGCCCATACGTATGACGGCAGGACCGCCGATAGACGAACTCCACTTCGCGGACGCACCGACCGTCGACGACGTGCCCGGGCCGAACACGCGGGCGCTGCTCGAGAAACAGCGCGAGATCGACAGCAGCGCGGTCGCCTACCCGGACGACATCCCGATCGCCTTCGATGAGGGCAAGGGCGCGACGGTCCGGGACGCCGACGGCAACACCTACATCGACCTCTTCGCGGGCATCGGCGTGCTCAACGTCGGTCACTCGAACCCCTACGTGCTCGAGGCGGTCCACGAACAGGCCGACAAGTTCGTTCACACGGTCGACTTCCCGACCGAAGCGCGACTCGAGTTGATCGAGAAACTCGACGAGATCGCGCCCGACGGCCTGCAGGGCCAGAACAAGGTCGTCTTCGGCGGCCCCACCGGCAGCGACGCCATCGAGGCGTCGATCAAACTCTCGAAGTACAACACCGGCGGCGACGGCCTGATCGCCTTCCGCGGCGCCTACCACGGCGCGACGACCGGCGCGATGAGCGTCACGTCGAACAAGAAATTCAAGGGAGAGTACACGCCGCTGCTCTCCGATGTCGTCCACGCGCCGTATCCGCACCCGTTCCGACAGGACAAGACCCCCGAGGCGGCGGTCGATCACGCGCTCGAGGAGGTCCAAGCCATCGTCGAGGACCCCTACGGCGGGCTCGCGAATCCCGCGGGGATCATCGTCGAGCCGATTCAGGGCGAGGGCGGCATCGTCACGCCGCCGAAAGGGTTCTTGCAGGGACTGCGCGACATCGCCGACGACAACGATGTCACGCTCGTCTTCGACGAGATCCAGAGCGGCCTCGGCCGCACCGGCCAGTGGTGGGCCAGCGACTGGGACGGGGTCACCCCAGACGCGATGACCTCCGCGAAGGCGCTCGGCGGCGTCGGCTTCCCGCTGTCGGCCACGATGTACCACGAGGAACTGGATACGTGGGGGCCCGGCGACCACGCCGGCACCTACCGGGGCCACGTCGTCGGCATGCGGGCCGGCACCCGCGCCATCGAGTACATTCAGGATCACGACCTGCTCGCCCACGCCCGCGACCTCGGCGAGTACATTCAGGGGCGGCTCCGCGAGGCCGGCGAGGGCAACGACCGACTCGCTGATATCCGCGGCAAGGGCCTGTTCATCGGCGCGGAGTTCGTCGACGCGGACGGCCAGCCGGACGGCGACCTCGTCGACGCCATCCAGCAGTACTGCTTCGAGCGCGGCGTCCTCGTCTGGACGGCCGGTCGACACGGCAACGTGCTCCGGTTCCTGCCGCCGCTGGTGCTCACCCACGATCTGGCCGAGACGGCACTCGACGTGGTCGTCGACGCGATCGACGAGGTGACCGCCGAAGCGAAACGGGCCGCCTGAGCCTCGAGCCGAGAGTCCATGTCCGATATCCACTCCATCGAAACCGACGACGCACCGAGCACCGACAACCCCTACTCGCAGGGCGTCCGCGCCGGCGACACGCTGTACGTCTCCGGCTACGGCCCCATCGATCCCGACACGGGCGCGGTCGTCGACGGCGACATCGAAGCCCAGACCGACCGGGTGCTCGACAACATCGCCGCCGTCGTCGACGAAGCCGGCGGCGACGGCCTCGCCGACGTGGTCAAAGTCACCGTCTATCTGACCGATCTCGAGGACTACGAGCGGGTCAACGAGGCCTACGGCGCGCGGTTCGGCGCGGACCCGCCGGCTCGAGTCTGCGTGGAGGTCGCGCGGCTCCCCGAAGACGTCCGCGTGGAACTCGACGCGACGGCGTCTCTGGGTTAACCGAACCAACGCCGGCCGCAGCGAGTCCAACGATTGCGGTCTGGGGCGCGGAAACCGTGACCAATCCGACTCGATCCGTGACGATCTCCATCGATACTGCGTAATCGGTGTACGATTATTGACTACGATTAAGTAGCTCCCGCGCGTAGAAGCGGCAAGAATGTCCTCTGACGTGCGAAACAGACTGAGCGATCTCCGGCGCGCGTTCCATCGCCACCCCGAACCCGGCTGGCGCGAGTTCCGGACGACGGCCCGGGTGGTCGAGGAACTCGAGCGGATCGGCGTCGACGAGATCGCCGTCGGCCGCGAGGCGTTGGCGACCGACGAGCGCATGGCCGTTCCGCCCGAGTCGGAACTCGAGCCGTGGCTCGAGCGCGCTCGCGAGGCGGGGGTTCGATCGGACATCCTCGAGCGCACCGCCGACGGCCACACGGGCGTTATCGCGGTGCTCGAGCAGGGCGAGGGGCCCTGCATCGGACTGCGCGTCGACCTCGACGCGATTTCGATGCGCGAGTCGGACGAGCGCGACCACCGACCGGCCGCGGAGGGCTTTCGCTCCGAACACGACGGCTACATGCACGCCTGCGGCCACGACGCCCACGTCGCGATGGCGCTCGGCGCGCTCGAGACGATAAAGGAGAGCGACTTCGAAGGGACAGTGAAGGTCTTCTTCCAGCCCGCCGAGGAAATCTCCGGCGGCGGGAAGGCGATGGCCGAGAGCGGCTACCTCGACGATGTCGATTACCTGCTCGCGCTCCACATCGGGCTGGACCACCCCACCGGCGAGATCGTCGCCGGCATCGAGAAACCGCTGGCGATGGCCCACCTGACCGCGACGTTCGAGGGCGCGAGCGCCCACGCAGGCAAGGCCCCGAACGAGGGGGCGAACGCCATGCAGGCGGCGGCGACCGCGATCCAGAACGCCTACGGCATCCCCCGGCACAGCGAGGGGATGACTCGCGTCAACGTCGGCTGCATCGAGGGCGGCACCGCGAGCAACGTCATCGCCGAGGAGGTCACCATCGAGGCCGAAGTCCGCGGCGAGACCACCTCGCTGATGGAGTACACGCGCACGGAACTCGAGCGCGTACTCTACGCTGCCGCCGAGATGCACGACTGCGACGTGACCCCGCGGGTGATCAGCGAGTCGCCCCGCGTCGACAGCCATCCCGCCCTGCGGGACCTCGTGGGGAACGTCGCGTGGGAGGTCGACGGCGTCGATCGCGTCGTTCCGAGCGAGGAGTTCGGCGTGAGCGAGGACGTGACCTATCTGATGGAACGGGTCCAAGCGGACGGCGGCCTCGCCTCGTACGTCCTCGTCGGCACCGACCACCCGACCAGCCATCACACGCCGACGTTCGATATCGACGAGGACAGCCTCGAGGTCGGCGTGGGGCTGCTGACCGAGACAGCCGTCGAACTCTCCCGCCGTCGACCGTAGCGGAACGGTCCGGTTCGTCGAACTGTTCGTCTGCGATCACGTTCGACGGATGGGAAACGTTAATTCGCGCGCTGTCCGTGTTTCCTGTATGAGTCAGGACGACGTGCCGGAGTCACTGCGACCGGCGGCGGACTCGGATCGCCCGCGCGGAATTCTTACGCCCTCCGACCGTGACTTCCTGCTCGGCCGGAAGACGGACTACACCGACCACTCGAAGAAACAGAAGCGAAACCGCATTCGGCGGCGGGTTCGGAACGCGATTCTCGATTTCAGCATCCTCTTCGAGTACATGGAAGAACGCGACCGGGAGACGGTCTTCGATCCCGATGACGAGGACCGCGACGCCTATACGCAGGGGATCACCGACATGCTCGCCTTCCTCCACCTCGGGACGATGGGGTATCACACCCCGTTCAAGGACATGCTCTCGGAGGGCGTCGGCAAGGCCGAACAGCGACTCGCCGGCTCGAACTACCGCATGGTCAACGTCGAGTTCAACGTCGATCCGGTCGGTCAGATCGACGTCGACGAGGTCGTCGAAAAACTCGAGAACGAGGAGTTCGCCAAGCTCACCGACGAGGAACTCCGCGCGTTCGTCCGATTGCTGACGATGTCCGACGACTTCTCGCCGGAAGACACCGGCGAGGAGATCAAGGACCGCGTCGACGAGTTCGCCGAGCGGGTGACCGAGAGCGCCGAGGCCCGCGAGGCGACGTTCGAAGAACTGACGAACCGTTGACATCCTCCCCGCCCTGAAGGGCAGGGTTTTAGCCTTATAACTTCCATAACCCGACGCGGGACCGCCCGGCTATCGAATTCCGTTTTCGGCCGTTCGCGTCCGATAACGAGGAGGGCTCTCGTCGCCCGTCGTCCGCGTCGCTCCGGCAGCTTCCACTCAGTTACTGTTCGTTCTAATAATTGTTGAAAACGGTGTTTGCAGGCCATTATTGCCATCTTGTATTTTAAAAATCTGTTTCGGGGGCCGTATGGGCAGAAAAGTTGCAAATGAGTCTGTCTTCTGTATACGCGTCTGATACACGGAAACTGTGGATATTTCCGCAATGTGAGAAACACTTATTGTATACGCCGTCAATGGTAGCGGTATGCCATCATGCAGCATGGCGAACGGTAGGTGGAGCCACGCACAATCAGCATGCCGTCGCCCACTTCCGGGAGGTGAGACGGGATGAGCGACGCCGAGAACGGAATGGTCGACGAGTTCCTCGAGGAACTCGATCTGGTCGTCTTCGCGTTCGGCGCGTTGCTCACCGTCGGCGTGATCGCGGCGTTCTTCGTCAACGAGACCCTCGTCACCGACACGATCGGAACCGTCTACGACTGGGTGGTCACGTACCTGAACTGGGCGCTGCTGGTGATCGTCTTCCTGATCGTCCTCTTCCTGTTGTTCCTGATCGTCGGTCCGTGGGGGAAGATCAAGATGGGGGACTCGGATCCGGAGTACAGCTTCCTGTCGTACTTCGCGATGTTGTACTCGGCCGGGTTCGCGGCGGGCGTCGTCTTCTGGGGCCCGACCGAGGCGCTGTTCTACTACGACTCCCCGTCGCCGCTGTTCGGCGTCGAGGGCGGAACGGCCGAGGCGATCCCGATCGCGATTCAGCAGACCCTGTTCCACTGGGCGCTGCCCCAGCTGGCCGTCTTCACCATCATGGGACTCGCGATCAGCTACTTCGCGTACAACTACGAGAACGTCCCGCTCCGCGTCTCTTCGGCGCTGACGCCGATCATCGGCGCGGAGAACCTTGACGGGCCGGCCGCCAAGGTCGTTGACATCCTCGCCGTCTTCGCGACGATCGGCGGCGTGGCGACATCGCTCGGCTTCATCGGGAGCCAGTTCATCGCCGGTCTGAACTACCAGTGGGGGATCGACCTCGGGAACGTCGGTATCCTCCTCGTGGTGACAACGATGACGCTCCTGTTTACGATCTCGATGGTGCTCGGGGTCGACAGGGGGATCCGCCGGCTGTCGAACTTCAACATGATCCTGTTTGTCGCGCTCATGCTCGCGACGTTCATTCTGGGGCCGACGCTGTTCTTACTCTTGCTCGGCTCACAGGCCATGGGCGGCATGATCGCCGACTTCACGTCCATGAGTCTCTACACCGGGGCCGGCTCCGACGGGGGCACGGGATGGATGAACTCCTGGACCGTCTTCTACTGGGCGTGGGCGCTCTCGTGGTCGCCCTTCGCGGGCCTGTTCATCGCCCGGATTTCCAAGGGTCGGACCGTCCGCGAAGTCGCCTTTACCGGGATCGGCGCGACCTCGGCCGCGACCATTCCGTGGTTTACCTTCGTCGGTGGCACCGCACTGCGGTACCACCACACCGGAACCGCCGACTTCAGCAGCGTGATCGCCAACAGCACGCCGGAGGTCTCGGGCTTCATCCTCTTCGAAGCGTTCCCCTTCGGGACCGTGTTCATGATCGCCTTCATGATCCTCGTGACGACGTTCTTCATCACGTCGGCCGACTCCTCGACGCTCGCCGTCTCGATGATGACGACCGGTGGCAAGGCGAGTCCGTCGACGATCAACCGGGTCTTCTGGGGCGTCGTCCTCGGGATGACCGCGGCGATCCTCATGATCATCGGCGGCGAGGGCGGCACGAGCGCGCTCCAAAATGCGGTCATCATCACTGGCGCGCCCTTCGCCTTCGTCTGCTTCCTCGCGATGTGCTCGCTGATCAAGGACTTCAGCTCGAGCTACGGGCGAGTCCTCCTGCAGGACGAGACCGTCCTTGTCGGCTCGAGCGCGAAAACCGAACCCGAACCGGAATCGCCCGGTCCCGGTGGCCCCGTCGAATCGGACGACGATTGAGACGGGTTCCTGTACCGATTTCCGGCCAATCCACCTCCCCGGCCGACGATCCGCGTCGGCCGTCATGCTGTCCGTTTTTCCGACGACCGATCGCGTCTCCTCGCCAATCTATAACAAGTTTTAATGTACGAGGTACACATAAACTGTGTATGGATAGGGACACCGCGGAGCCCGACGCGGACGCGCTTCCGGGACCGAACGCCCAGCAGTGGGTCGACTTCCACCACGAGTACTCCGCGCCCAGCGAGTACTCCCACGAGTTCGTCTGGGACGTGACCCGCGAGGCCGACGGGCCGTTCGTCACGGACGTCGACGGGAACGTCCTCCTCGATTTCACCTGTCACATCGGTGCGGCACCGCTCGGCTACAACAACGGGAAGGTCCTCGACAAGGTCCGCGAGTTCGATCTCGTCGAACCGATGAAGATCGCGGGCCAGGACATGTACTTCGGTGCCGGCCCCACCCCCGACGAGTCCGACGTGCCCGGCTCGAGTCACCTCATGGAGAAACTGACCGCGGTCTCGAGTCAGTACGGGATGGACACCGTCTTCCTCTCGAACTCCGGCGCGGAGGCCATGGAGAACTCGATGAAGATCACCCACGACTACCGGGCCCCCGCGAAGTACGGCGTCGCCTTCGCGGGCGGCTTCCACGGCCGCACGCTCGGCACCCTCTCGCTGACGAAGTCCAAGGAGGTCTACACGCGCCACTACCCCGAGATCAGCGGGATCGAGACGGTCCCGTTCTGCGCCGATCGGGGCTGTGACGCCGATAGCTGTGACTGCGGGTTCTTCGCCGGCGGCGACTCGCAACTCCGCTCCATGCTCTCACCCGAAGGCGGCCATATCAATCCCGACGAGATCGCCTTCCTCACCCTCGAGCCGATTCAGGGCGTCGGCGGCTACCGGTTCCCCAGCGAGGCGTTCATGGAGGAAGTCGCGGCCGTCACCGACGAGTACGACATCCCGCTGGTCGTCGACGAGATCCAGTCCGGCGTCGGCCGCACCGGCGAGATCTGGGCCTCGGATCACTACCCAATCGAACCCGATGTCATCGCCAGCGCGAAGGCGCTGCGCGTCGGCGCGACGATTTCGCGCTCCGAGGTCTTCCCCAGCGAGAAGAACCGGCTGGGATCGACCTTCGGCGGCGGCGACCTGCTCGGCTCGATGATGGGCGCGTTCACGCTCGAGGCGATTCAGGAACACGACCTGCTGGACAACGCAACCCGACGCGGCGAGCAGGCCAAAGAACTCCTGCGCGACGACGCACCAGAGTACGTCGAGGACGTCCGCGGAAAGGGGCTGATGCTCGCCGTCGAGTTCGACACCCCTGAACGGCGGAGCGCCGTCGTCGAGGCGGCCCTCGAGCGCGGCCTGCTCACCCTCGGCTGCGGCAAGAAGACCATCCGGCTGCTCCCGCCGCTCGACTCGACCGAACGCGAGATCGAGTTGGGGATCGGCATCTTCCTCGAGGCCATCGAGGCCGTCGGTCCGAGCGCGAAAGTGGCCGACTGAGCCGTTCGATTTCGATTGTCGTTTTCGCGGTCGTCTCGAGCGGGGTCGCTGATCGTCTCGAGGAGAGCCATAACCGAATCTGTGCTGCCGGACCGTCGCTGGTTCCTGTGAGCCGCGGTTGATGCGGTCCCTAGTCGGAATCGCTCGCCGCCGGCAGCGTGAACGTAAATGTCGACCCCTCGCCCGGGTCGCTCGTAACCCGGATTTCGCCGCCGTGTCGCTCGATGATCCGCTCGCAGATCGCGAGTCCGATCCCCGTTCCGTTGTACCTCTCACCCTCGTGATAGCTCTGGAAGACGTCGAATATCTGGTCGCTGTACTCCGGATCGATGCCGATTCCGTCGTCGCTGACCGAGATTTCCCATTCGGGGTCGCTCTCGGATCCGCGCTCGGCCGAGACGCGGATGCGAGGTGGCTCGTCCCCGCTGTACTCGATGGCGTTGTCCAGCAGATTCTGGAACACCTGTCGTAACTGCCCGCTGTCGCCCTCGACGGTCGGGAGGGACTCGGCAATCACCTCACCGTTGCTCTCTTCGAATCGAAGTTGGAGGTCGTCGAGAACGTCGTCGAGGACCGCGTTCAGGTTGACCGGTTCGAGCGGTTCACCCGCGGTCTCGACGCGAGAGTACGCGAGCAGGCCGTCGATCATCTCGCGCATGCGCTCGGCGCCGTCGACCGCGAACTGGAGAAACTCCTCCCCCTCGTCGTCGAGCTCGCCACCGTACCGGCCCTCGATGAGTTGCAGGTAACTCGAGACCATCCGCAGGGGTTCCTGTAAGTCGTGGCTGGCCGCGTAGGCGAACTGCTCTAGGCGCTCGTTCGAGGTCTCTAACCGTTCGATCAGACCCTCCAGCCGCCGTTCGCGTTCCACTCGTTCGGTGATGTCCGTGAAGAGTACCCCCACTTGCGCGTCCGTCTCGTCGCCGACCGGAAACGCGTAACACTCGAGAACCCGACCCTGCGTCGCCAGTTCGCGATCGAATCTGACCGGCTCACCGGTCTCCACGACGGTATCGTAGGTCTCGAACCACTCCCGTCGTTCTCCCGGCACCAGGTCTCGGATCGTCTTTCCGACGACGTCGGTCAGCCCCGTGTGCTCCTCGAACGCCGGGTTGGCCTCGATATAGCGGAAATCGATCGGCTCCGAGGGCGACGTGTCGACCCGCTCGATGACGCAGTACCCTTCGGACATCGAGGTGAACAAATCCCGGTACCGCTCTTCCCGCTCCCTGAGTTGCTGCTCGCGGCGCTTTCGGTCCGTGATGTCGGTGACAGCACCGTGCATCCGAACCGGGTCGCCGCTCGCGTCGTACTCCACCTCGCCGCGGGAGACCATCCACATGGTCTCGCCGTCGCTTTCGACGCGGTATTCGGCGCTGAATCCGCCGGTCTCCAGCGCGCGGTCGAGTCCCTCCCAGATCCCGTCCTTGTCCTCCTGGGGAACCGGTTCGAAGAACGCCTCGATCGGGGCGCCCGTCGTCACTACTTCCGGGTCCATTCCGTACGATTCCGCGAGGAATTCGTCGGCGGTGAAGACGTTCTCCTGGACGTCCCACAGCCAGAGCCCGATCGACGCGGCGTCGGTCGCGACGCTCAGTTGGGCCTCGCGCTCGCGGAGCTGGTCTTCCTTGTTCGCGCGATCGATCGCCGCCGCGAGGATGTTCGCGGCGCTTTGCACGAAATTGGCCTCGTGGGTCGTGAACTCCGTGCGGTCGGTCGCGTGCGTGCCGAGCACTCCCCACGGCTCCTCGACCGAGCCGATGACGACGCTGATCCCGCTGACCACGTCGTGGTTCGTGAGCAACTCGGGGCCGGAGAAGCGCTCTTCCTCGCGGAGATCGTCGACGATGACCGGTTCCTCGCTGATGAGCGTGTAGCCGGCCTGCGAATCGAGATCCGTCGGCACCGTCGCCGATCCGACCAGTCCCTCGCGCCAGCCGACGCCCTGTCGCAGGAAGACTTCGTCGCCGCCGGGCAACCGCTCGAGTACCTTGCAGTACTCGTTGTCGAGCGTCTCGGCGACGGCGACGGACACGTCGCGCATCAACTGATCGAGGTCGTCCGTCTCCAGCGCTCGCTGGCCGAGTTCCGCGATGACCTCTTGCTGCCGGATTCGGGCCTGCACTCCGGGGTCGGTCGAGGAGGGCGATCCCATTCTACTACCGTATTGCGACGCGGGTCACAAATCCCCTCGGTTACCGCGAGCGGTTCACCGCGACTGATCACTGTCGTCGCTTCCGCTGACCGTTCTCTGCTCTCGATTCAGCGGTCACTGCGGACTGAGGTGTTACTGTTTCGTCTCATCCATCCAATATACGGTGGCGCGCGCTTCCGACACGCCTGAGCGCTGCGAAGGTGTGTCGATGATTGCGTGCGAGGGATGAGCGAGCGGAGTGAGCGAATCGGTCGGAGAGGATGTGGTGATTCCCCGTTGCCACGATAGCAAGACGCTTCGTTTCATCATCGGCTCTCTCGTGCATGCCGCTCGACGGGCACGTAGCCGATCCGAAGTAACAGATTGCTCGGCCGGAGTGCTCGAGCGCGCTCGCCGACGCGATCACTCGAGCGAGCGCTCGAGCACCGAAACCCCCTCGAGCGAATCCAGCCCCTCCAGAACCCCCTCGAGATGTTCCGGGCCGCTGCCCTCGAGGCCGACGGTCACGGGCACTCGGTTCGGCTCGTCGACCGACGTGCGCCGGGCGCGCTCGAGGACGTCCAGTTCCGCGCCTTCGGCTTCCACGGTCTCCGCAACCTCGCCGACGCTCGTCGGCCAGCCCTCGAGCGCGAGTCTGGCCTCGGCGTAGCGCTCGAGTTCGTGGAGTCCGGTCCGTGTCAGTTCCGCGTGCTCGGTGAGGTTCACGTTGCCACCCGAAACGACGACGACGACGTGTTCGCCCTCGAGATTCAGTTCCGCCTCATCGGAGAGCGCGGCGGCAAGCGGCGCGGCCCCGGCGCCCTCGGCCACCGTCTTCGCGCGCTCGGCGAGCAGGGTCACCGCGGCGGCGATCTCTCGATCGCTCACGCTCACCACGTCGTCGACGACCTCGCGGGCGATGTCGAACGTGGTCTCGAGCATCCGCGTGTCCGCGATCCCTTCCGCGACGGTATCGATGTCGGACAGTTCACGGATCTCGTCGGCCTCGAGCGACGGCTTCGCGTGGGCCGCGCCCTCGGGCTGGACGCCGATCACGCGGATGTCCTTCTCAGCAGCCTTCAGCACCGTGCCGATCCCCGAGATGAGCCCGCCGCCGCCGATCGCCACGAGGACGGTGTCGATGTCTGGGTACTGCTCGAGCAGTTCGAGACCGATCGTGCCCTGCCCGGCGACGATGGCCTCGTCGTCGAAGGGATGGACGAACGTCTCGCCGGTGTCGGCGGCCCGCTCGAGGGCGTACTCGTAGGAGCGCTCGTAGATGTCGCCCTCGACGACCACCGCGGCCCCGTAGCCGCGGGTGGCCTCGATCTTCGCCGCCGGCGTCACCTCCGGCACCACGATCGTCGTGTCGATGTCGAGCAGGTCGCCGGCCAGCGCCACGCCTTGGGCGTGGTTGCCCGCACTCGAGGAGATAACGCCGGCCTCGCGCTCCGCGTCCGAGAGTTGCGCCATTTTGTTGTACGCCCCGCGGATCTTGAACGAGCCAGTCCGCTGGACGTTCTCGAGTTTGAGCCCGACCGAGGCCGCGCCACTCAGTTCGGCGAACGTCCGCGAGGTGTCGAGCGGCGTGCGGTGGACGATGTCCGCGATGCGCTCCCGTGCCGCCTCGATGTCGGCGAGCGTGACGCGGCCCTCGCTCATTCGCCGCCCTCCGCGACCGCTGTCGCGTCCCCGTCGTCGGGTTCCGCGACGTGGGGAACCGGATGCCGTGCCTCGAGTTCCCGGATCGTCTCGACCAGTACGTCGACGCCGTGCTCGAGACTGCGCTCGTCCACGTCGAAGGTGGGCGTGTGGTGGCTCGTCGGATGGTCGGTGCCGACGATCAGGTAGGTCGCCAATCCGCCGTCCTCTTGCACGCGCTCCATCAAGAACGTCGCGTCCTCGCTCGCGCCGAAGTCGGCGGCCGGCAGCACGCGGTCGATCCCGTCGACTCCGCCCGCGATCTCGCCCACCAGCGCCTGCAGTTCGGGATCGCTGTCAGCCCGCGGCGACTCGCTGACGACCTCGACCGCGGCCCGACAGCCGTGCATCGTCGCCGCCGATTTCATCGTGCGCTCGAGGCGGCGTTTCACGTACTCCATCAGCTCGGTCGTCTCGCCGCGGGCTTCGCACTCCATGTGGGCGCGCTCGGCGATGACGTTGCTCGCGGTGCCCGCCTCGGCCTTCCCGACGTTGACCCGTGTCATCCCGTCGCTGTGCCGGGGGATGCCGTAGGCGTTGACGATCCCGGCACCCATCGCGTGCATGGCGTTCGCCCCCTCGTTCGGGGCCTTGCCCGCGTGCGCGGAGGTCCCCTCGATCGTCACGTCGACGTGGCACATGGCCAGCGGCTTCTCGATCCCGGCGACGACCTCGCCCGTGGGATGGTCGAGGCCGACGTGGATCGCGAGGAGGTAGTCCAGGTCGTCGGCGAACTCGCTTTTCGCCATCGGGCAGCCCCCGCCGCTCGTCTCCTCGGCGGGCTGGAAGAAGACCACGAAGCGACCCGAGAAGTCGCTCTCTTTGATCGCCTCGAGGACGGCGAGCCCCCACGTCATGTGGGCGTCGTGGCCGCAGGCGTGCATCGTCCCGTCGATCTCCGAGCGAAAGCCCTCGTCCGCGGGATCGTGGTCCGGACTGGTCGATTCCTCGATGAACAGCCCGTCGATGTCGACGCGGAGCCCGATCGACGGTCCCTCGCCGCGCTCTAAGACTGCTACGGCACCCGTATTGCCGCCGGTCATCCGCTCGAGCAAGTCCTCGTCCGCGCCGCGCTCGCGGGCGCGCTCGAGCCACGGCTCGAGATCGTCGTCGGGGACGGCCATCCGGTCGGCGGGGTCGTAGGCGTCCGGGCCGACGGCGAGTTCGTCGACGCCGATGGTTCGGATCTCCTCGACGAGTCGGGCCGTCGTGAGGAACTCGCGCCACGCCGGCTCGGGGTGGCGATGGAAGCTGCGACGAACCGTCACGAGTCGGTCCTGAATCGGCTCAGTCATGCGAGTCACTGACGCGCCCCAGTGCCTTAATTATACACAATCAGTGTTTACGACGAGTACACAAAAGGAATAAGAGAACGGATACCAATCGTCCGGTAACGCATACCCGATATGAGCACGAATCCAGACGTCGTCGTTCTGAGAGAGGGGACGGAAGGGCTATCGATGGAGTCGTACGCCGAACGGCTCCGCGAGCGACTGCCCGACCGCACCGTCGCGCTCGCGCGGACGCCGAAGGAGGAACGCGAACTCGTCCCGCGGGCCCGGGTCGTGACCGGCATCACGATCGACGAGGCCCTCCTCGAGCGAGCCGACCGACTCGAGCTGTTCGCGTGTACCTTCGCCGGCACCGATCACGTGCCGATGGACGCCCTCGCGGACCGCGGGGTCGCAGTGACGAACGCGGGCGGCATCCACGCGCCCGGCATCGCCGAGCAGACGATCGCCAACATGCTCGTCTTCGCGCGCCGACTCCACGAGGGCTGGCGGCGGAAGGAGAACAGCGAATGGCGGCACTTCCAGTCGTTCGAGTTCACCGACAGCACCGTCACGGTCGTCGGCCTCGGTTCGATCGGACAGGCGGTCGTCCAGCGCCTCCAGGGGTTCGAGGTCGAGACGATCGGCATTCGCTACACCCCCGAGAAGGGCGGCCCGACCGACGAGGTACTCGGCTTTGACGAGGACGACGTCCACGAGGCGTTCTCCCGAAGCGACTACGTCGTGCTCGCGTGCCCGCTCAACGATCTGACCCGCGGGCTGGTCGGCGAGGCGGAACTGGCGACGCTCCCGCCGAACGCGGTCGTCGTCAACGCGGCCCGGGGCGGGATCATCGACACCGACGCGCTCGTCTCGGCCCTGCAGACCGAGGGGATCCGCGGGGCCGCCCTCGACGTCACCGACCCCGAACCGCTCCCCGCCGACCACCCGCTCTGGGACCTCGAGAACTGTCTGCTAACGCCCCACACCGGCGGTCACACGCCGAAACACTGGGACCGACTGGCTGACATCGTCGCGGGCAACGTCGACGCTCTCGAGACGGGCGGCGACCTCGAGAACGCCGTCTATCGTCCCGATTCGACTCGAGAGTGAGGTGCGGGGTGGGCCGTACTGAGCGCCACGCAACGCTCTCGAGCCATCTGTTTCCCATCCTCACGCAACTGTCACTCCGTCTCTTCCGACCGGTCGCCGGAGGTGTCGAAGGGCACGGTCGGGCTCGCTCCGTTCGGGCGTTTGGTCTCGCCGAACCCGCCGCTTAGCATCCGTGCGAGCGCTTCCTCGACGGAGTCATCGGTTTCAGTGACCCGGCTCGCCTCGGCCTCGACGACGAAGCCGGAGGTGACGTTCGGTGCCGTCGGAACGAAGAGCACGACCCGGCCGTCGGCGGTCGTCTGGCCGGTTTTGAACGCCGTCATCTCGACGCCGTCCCAGCTTTCGACCCTGACCGGTTCCTGCAGCGCCTGCTCCTCGCCGAGCGTGGTTTCGGCGGCGACCTTCGACGCGTTGTAGACGACGCGCAGCCCCGGGACGCGGTTCGCGATCCCGTCGACGCTCCGCGCGAAGAGATCGCCGATCGTCGTTCGGGTCAGGACGCCCATCGCGAGGGTCACGAGGAAAAAGAAGCTCAGAGAGGTGATCAGCCGGAGGACGCTGACGACGCGGACGCGGGTCGGTTCGTGGGCGATCAGGCCGCTCAGCACCGTTTCGTCGAGCACGAGCGTCGGCGTGACGCCGGTCACGATCGCGTAGGCCCGGTAGACGACGTACAGCGTGACGAGTATCGGCCCGAGGAGGATGAGCCCGCTCGCGAACACCCGCTTCCACGACGCCATACTCGGAGCATATGACCGGTGGGACATGAGCGCTTCCCTTCGTCCAGTCACGATCGGTGTCGATCAGTCGCGGCGACCTGATCTCGACCGCTGGCGACCGGGATCGATCAGGGCCAGAGCCCGCGGGTCTCCTTGGCCTCCGCGATCCGGGACAGCGCCACCACGTAGGCCGCGTCGCGCCACGTCAGCCCTTCGGCGTCGACCTCGGCCCGGACATCGTCCCACGCCTCGAGCATGTGATCCTCGAGTTCCTCGTGGACGCGCTCGAGGGACCACTGGCGGCGGTTGATGTCCTGGAGCCACTCGAAGTACGAGACCGTGACGCCGCCCGCGTTCGCGAGGATGTCCGGAATCACCTGCACGTCTCGTTCCTCGAGGATGGTATCGGCGGCGAAGGTGGTCGGACCGTTCGCGCCCTCGACGACGATGTCGGCCGCGATGGCGTCGGCGTTGTCCGCCGTGATGACGTTGCCGACCGCGGCCGGGATCAGTACGTCGACGTCTAACTCGAGGAGGTCCTCGTTCGAGAGCCGTTCGACGCTGTCCGCGTCGGCGATCTCGGTCGCGAAGCGGGTGACCGCTTCGGGCTCCTCGTCGTGGGAGGGAATCTCCTCGACGTCGATTCCCTCGGGATCGTAGATCGCGCCGTTGACGTCCGAGACGGCGACGACGGTTGCACCCCACTCCTCGAGGAGGCGGGCGGCGTTCGCGCCGACGCTGCCGAAGCCCTGGACGGCGACGGTCGTCTCGGAGAGTTCGCGATCGTAGTACTGGACGGCCTCCCGCGTGACGATCGCGGTCGACCGGCCGGGGGCCTCCTCGCGGCCGTAGGAGCCGCCGATGACCGGCGGTTTCCCGGTGACGACGCCGGGGATCGTCTCGCCCTGTTGCATCGAGTAGGCGTCCATGAACCACGCCATCGTCTGGGCGTCGGTGCCCATGTCCGGCGCGGCGACGTCTTTCGTCGGGCCGACCGCGTCGCGCAGTTCCTCCGCGAAGCGACGGGTGAGCCGTTCGGTTTCGTCCTCGTTCAGATCCTTCGGATCGACGGCGATACCGCCTTTCCCGCCGCCGAAGGGCAGATCCATCACGGCGCACTTCCAGGTCATCCACATCGAGAGCCCGGTACACTCCTCGGCGGACACTTCGGGGTGGTAGCGCAGGCCGCCCTTATACGGGCCGCGAACGTCGTCGTGCTGGGCTCGGTACCCTGTAAAGACCTCGACGTTACCGTCCTCGCGCTCGAGGGGAACCGATACCTGTTGGACTCGCGTCGGGTGTTTCAGCCGCTCGACGACTCCGGGATCGACATTGACGTGGGTCGCGGCCCGCTCTAACTGCCGGCGAGCGGTGACGAGCGCCGAATCGAGTTCGTCCGCTGATTCGCTTTCCGTCGCGGGTGATGAGGTGGTCATCAGTATGAGTGTTGTGTCGAAGGCAGTAGTATGGTTGGCGTTCCATGGACGGTATGGGTCGCGCTACGTTGTGAAAAGCTCTCGCGGGAAATCGGCGAGCGTCTCCGCGCCCTCGCTCGTCACGTGGAACGTCTCGCTGATCTCCATACCGACCTCCTCCGTCCAGATACCCGGAATCATGTGGAACGTCATGTCCTCCTCGAGGACAGTCTCGTCGCCGGGCCGGATGCTCGCGGTGTGCTCGCCCCAGTCCGGCGGGTAGCCCAGCCCCATCGAGTAGCCGATCCGGTCCGCTTTCTCCAGCCCGTACTGGGCGATGGTCTCGCGCCACGCTTCCTCGACCGACTCGCAGGTCACGCCGGGCTCGGCGGCGTCGAGCGCCGCCTCGAGCCCCTCGACGACGATGTCGGCGGTCTCCTCGAGTTCCGCGGGCGGGTCCCCGACGAACGTCGTGCGGGCCAGCGGGGAGTGATACCGGTGCCGACAGCCCGAGAGTTCGATGATGACCGGATCGCCGTCCTCGAACTCCCGGTCGGTCCACGTGAGATGCGGCGTGCCGGTGTGGTCGCCCGAGGGCATCAGCGGGACGATCGAGGGGTAGTCGCCGCCGTACTCGTCGGTTCCGGCGATGAGTGCGTCGTAGATCGCCCTGGCGGCCTCGTACTCGGGTACCCCCTCCTCGATGGCGTCGAGACCCGCCCGCATCGCGTTCTCCGAGATCCGAGCGGCCTCGCGCATGTACTCGAGTTCCCGCTCGGACTTCTTGATCCGAGCCCAGCCGACCAGCAGCGTCGCGTCCTCGAACTCGGCCTCGGGGAGGTTCTGCTGCAATCGGGTGTAGGACTTCGCGGTGAAGTAGGCGGCGTCCATCTCGAGGCCGATCCGGCCGTCCGCGACCTCGAGTTCCTCGAGGACGCCCGCGACGTAGTCCATCGGGTGGAGGTCGTGGGGCGAGTGGACGTGATCGTCGCTGTAGGCGCGGATGCTGTCGTCGCCGAGGTGGGTCGTCGCCCGCGCGCCGCCGCCATCCATGTCGCGGCCGATCCAGACGGGTTCGTCCCGATCGGGCGTGACCACCACGGCCTGATGGACGTAGAACGACCAGCCGTCGTACCCCGTCAGATAGTTCATGTTCGCCGGATCGGCGACGACGATCGCGTCGAGGTCTTCCTCGCGCAGTCGCTCTTTCGTCCGAGCGACCCGCCGCTCGTACTCGGCCTCGTCGAAGATATGCTCTCGTGGCATGGTAACAGGGCGTCTACGACGAGCATCGATCAGGAGTGCTAAAAACTTTTCGTGTATATTGAATACAGATATTGTGTACACTAACTGCCACTGTCTCGAGAACGGCCGTCAGCGTCCGTCTGCCGGGTCGTTGCGCCCCGGCTCGAGCGGCGCGATATCGCTCCGACCGAACCACCGCCGGTTAAGACACGCGGGTTCGTCCCGGCGAATATGGCAGTACTCGAGACTATCGTGATCGCGTTCTGGGCGATGTTGCCCGCCTACGTTCCGAACAACGCCGCGGTGCTGGCCGGCGGCGGCCGGCCGATCGACGGCGGTCGGACGTGGGGAGCGAAGCGCGTCCTCGGCGACGGCAAGACGTGGCGCGGTACGGCGATGGGAATCACTGCGGGCCTCGCGCTCGCGGCCGTGTTGACGGTCCTCGCGGAAGACGTCGGCAGCGCACTCGGCTTCGCCGTTCCGGAGTTCACCCCGCTCGCAGCCTTCGGCCTCGCCGGCGGCGCGATGCTCGGCGACATCCTCGCGTCCTTCCTCAAGCGCCGGACCGGCCGCCAGCGCGGCGCGATGTTCCCCGGCCTCGACCAACTGGACTTCGTCGTCGTCTCGCTCCCGCTGGTCGCCCTGCTCGACTTCGGGTGGTTCCGGAACTGGTTCACGCTCGAGGTCATCCTCGTCGTCGTGGTCCTGACGCCGATCCTCCACGTGACGACGAACATGATCGCGTACAAACTCGGACTGAAGAACGAGCCGTGGTAGCCGCCGCTCGAGTCGAACGCTCCCGTTTCGAAATTTTAGCGGGAACCAGCGCGTGGTGATACTTCCCCGTCGCCGACTATCGTGACCGTTCCCCGTCGCTACTCGAGCGCCGCGTGCAGATCAGAAACGGCGGCGTCGTGGGCTTCGTGGGCCCCATCCAGATTCACGGGATCGGAGATCATGCTGAAGAAGCCGTGAATCATGTCGTCGTAGTTGTGGTACTCGACGGGGACGCCGGCGTCCGCCAGCCGGTCGGCGTAGGCCGCACCGACATCGCGCAGCGGGTCGAAGCCGGCGGTGATGATCGTCGCGGGCGGCAGCCCCGAGAGGTCGTCCGCGAGCAGGGGGAACGCGTAGACGTTGCCCATGTCGATCTCGCTCTCGAAGTACTGGTCGCGGAACCACGCCATGTCATCCTCTGTGAGGAAGTAATCCTCCTTGTTCTGCTCGTAGGTCTCGGTCACAGTTGCATCGCCGGCGCTGGGGTAAACCAGCAGCTGATAGGCGATGTCGGGTCCACCCCGATACCGGACGAGCAGCGACAGCCCCGCCGCGAGACTGCCGCCCGCACTGTCGCCGGCCACGACGATCTTGTCCGGGGACGCGCGTAGTTCGTCTGCCCTGTCCGCGGCCCACTCGAGGGCGGCGTAACAGTCCTCGAGCCCTTCGGGGAACGGGTGCTCCGGCGCGAGTCCGTAATCGACGCTGACGACGGGATACCCCGAGTCGGCGGCCAGATTTCGGCAGACGCCGTCGTGGGTGTCGACGCTCCCGACGACCCAGCCGCCGCCGTGGAAGTACAGGATCACGGGCCGATCCTCGCCTTCGGTGCCGGGATCGTAGCTTCGAACCGCGAGGTCGCCGTGTGGGCCGTCGATGGTGTGATCCTCGACGCTCGCGAGCTCGATTTCGGGCTCCGCGGTCGCGCGCATCTCCTCGAAGTTCCGCCGCGCCTCCTCGGGCGTGATCTCGCTGAACGCCGGCGCGTCGAGCGAGTCGTAGAGTTCGAGAAACGCCTGTACGTCGGGGTGTGGCTCCTCCGCGCGCTGTGATGACATCGTGACACACACTCGTCGGCGCGAACAAAAAGATACCCGCACCCGTACGCTTACCGTGCGTCGCAGTCGGGTAATCCCCTCCGAGTCGCTGTCGGGTGCAGGCGGATCCGCTCCCGCGGGTATCCACTCGAGCGCTCCGTTCCAGCCGATCCCGTTCCACACCGCTTATTTCGATGCGGTGCGCTCTCTCGAGCAATGACGAATCAGGCACTCATCGATGCCCTCCGGGACGCCGACGCCGTCCAGTTCGGCGAGTTCGAACTCTCCCACGGCGGTACCAGCGAGTACTACGTCGACAAGTACCTCTTCGAGACCGATCCCGACTGTCTCGAGGCCATCTCGGAGGCCTTCGCCGACCGCCTCGCGGACGACGACAAACTCGGCGGCGTCGCGCTGGGCGGAGTGCCACTTGCCGCCGCGACGAGCGTCGCGGCCGGCGTCCCCTACGTCATCGCGCGCAAACAGCGCAAGGAGTACGGCACCGGGAACCTGATCGAGGGGCGACTCGAGGACGGCGAGGCGGTCGTCGTCGTCGAGGACATCGTGACGACGGGGACGAGTCTGGTCGAGGCCGTCGAGGCGCTCCGGGAGGCCGGCGCGACCGTCGAGCGCGCGCTCGTCGTCGTCGACCGCGAGGAGGGCGGCCGCGAGAACGTCGAGGACGCCGGCGTCGAGATGGAGTCGCTGGTGACCGCGAGCGATCTGCTCGAGAGCCAGTAACTCCCGCTCCGGGACTCCCTCGTTCGAACGAAGGGGCGACTCCCCACCGTCCGATCCCCATCACAATGCTTTTATTCCGCTCGAGAGTACCCGTAGCCACGATGGTAGGTGTCCGCTTTACAGGGGCGTTTGCCCGTTTCTAATTCCCACCTACCGTGTGTTGTGTCGACGGCGGTCGACCAGTGTGCGGGACGGCGCGGACACGCCACCGGATTTTCACTACATCCACAGCCATGTCAGAATCAGACTCACAGGAGCAGCTAGCGGTCGTACTGCCCGACGGATCCGAACTCGAAGTCGACGCCGACGCGACGGTCGAAGACTGCGCCTACGAGATCGGGCCGGGCCTCGGGAGCGACACGGTCGCCGGCAAACTCGACGGCGACCTCGTCGCCAAGGAGGAACCGGTCTACGACGGCGCCGAACTCGAGATCATCACCGACGGCAGCGAGGAGTACCTCGAGGTCATGCGTCATTCGGCGGCCCACTGTCTCGCACAGGCGGTCGAGCGCCTGTACGACGAGGACACGGTCAAACTCGCGATCGGCCCGCCGACGGACGAGGGCTTCTACTACGACTTCGACGACCTCGACGTCGACGAGGAAGACCTCGCCGACCTCGAGGACGAGATGGAGGCGATCATCGAGGCGGACTACGACATCGAGCGCGAGGTCGTCTCGATCGACGAGGCCGAGGACCGCCTCGCCGACGAGCCGTACAAACTCGAACTGCTCGAGGAGTTCGCCGAGGAGGCAGACACCGTCACGTTCTACACGCAGGGCGAGTGGGAGGACCTCTGTGCCGGCCCGCACGTCGACTCGACGGGCGAAATCGGCGCCGTCGAACTGCTCGAGATCGCGGGGGCCTACTGGCGCGGCGACGAGGAGAACACGATGCAGACCCGAATTTACGGGACGGCGTTCGAAGACGAGAGCGATCTCGAGGACTTCCTCGAACGCAAGCAGGAGGCCGAGAAGCGCGATCACCGGCGGATCGGCAACGAGATGGACCTCTTCTCGATTCAGGACGTGACCGGGCCGGGGCTGCCGCTCTATCACCCCGCCGGGAAGACCGTCCTCTCGGAACTCGAGGAATTCGTCAAAGACCTCAACGAGGACGCGGGCTACGACTACGTCGAGACGCCCCACGTCTTCAAGACGGATCTCTGGCACCGGTCGGGCCACTACGAGAACTATCAGGACGACATGTTCATCTTCGACGTCGGCGACGACGAGTTCGGCCTGAAGCCGATGAACTGTCCCGGCCACGCCGCCATCTTCCAGGACCACTCGTGGAGCTATCGGGACCTCCCCATCCGGTACGCCGAGAACGGCAAGGTCTACCGCAAAGAGCAACGCGGTGAACTCTCCGGACTCTCGCGGGTCTGGGCCTTTACGATCGACGACGGCCACCTGTTCATCCGGCCCGACCAGATCAGACAGGAGGTCGAGGAGATCATGGACATGATCACCGACGTCCTCGAGACGTTCGACCTCGAGTACGAGATGGCCCTTGCCACGCGCCCCGAGAAGTCGGTCGGCTCCGACGAGATCTGGGACCGCGCCGAGGAGCAACTCGAGAACGTCCTCGAGAATCGCGCCCACGACTACGAGGTCGAGGAGGGCGACGGCGCGTTCTACGGGCCGAAGATCGACTTCGCGTTCGAGGACGCCATCGGCCGCTCGTGGGACGGCCCGACGGTCCAACTCGACTTCAACATGCCCGAGCGGTTCGACCTGAACTACGTCGGCGAGGACAACGAGGAACACCGGCCGGTCATGATCCACCGCGCGCTCTACGGCAGCTACGAGCGGTTCTTCATGATGCTCATCGAACACTACGAGGGTCGGTTCCCGCTGTGGCTCGCGCCCGAACAGGTCCGCGTGCTGCCCATCTCCGACGACAACCTCGGCTACGCCCACCGAGTCGCCAACGAGTTCGACGACTTCCGCGTCGAGGTCGACGGCCGCGACTCCACCCTCGAGCGGAAGATCCGCGCGGCCCACGACGACCGCGTGCCGTACCAGATCATCGTCGGTGACAACGAGGAGGACGACGGCAACATCTCGGTTCGCGACCGCTTCGAGGATCAGGAGTACGACGTCGAGATCGACGAGTTCCACGCTCACCTCGAGAGCGAAATCGAGGAGCAGCGGACCCAGCCGGACTTCCTACAGTAATAGCCTCGATATCGCGGTTCCTGCTATTTAGTCGTCTGAGACCGCCCGCTCGAGTCGACTGCTGCGCGAGCGAACCACGTTCGTGCTGATTCCAGATTTGAATCCGATCGCAATACCCATAGTTGCGGAATCGTGCATACTAGTATGAACAGAGCCGAGAAGGCGGCCCTCCAGCTACGGGCCGTCGACGTGTTGCGGATGTTGAAGGAGACGCGGACCTACGACGAACTCGCCGAGACGACGGGGCTTCCGGCAGGCGATCTCAACCGGTACGTCAACGGGCACGTCCTGCCCGGAACCGAGCGCGCCCGCGAGGTCGTCGACGACCTCGGCCGGGAGGCGTTGAGCGAGGAACTCGAGGCGCGGATCCGCGTCGACGACGAGGGGTACGTCGACAACAGCGCGACGGTCTTCGACCAGTCCTTCCTCGATCTGGCCGCGCCGGTGGTGGCGAACGGGTTCGACTTCGACCGGCCGGACGTCGTCCTCACCGCCGCGACGGACGGCATCACGCTCGCGGCCGCGCTCGCGAGCTACTACGGCGTCCGCTGTGCCTACGCGAAAAAGAGCAAGGAGACCGCCGTCGAGGAGTTCATCGAGGCCCGCCAGCGCCTGCAGTCGGGGATCGAACTCACCTATTACCTGCCGGCCTCCGCGATCGAGCCCGGCGAATCGGTCCTCGTCGTCGACGACCTCATCCGCTCGGGCGAGACCCAGGAACTCCTCCTCGATATCGCTCACACCGCCGAGGCCGACGTCGCCGGCGTCTTCGCCCTCATCGCGGCCGGCGAGGACGGCATCCGACGCGCCCGCGAACGCACCGACGCGCCGGTCGGCGCGCTCACGAGCGTCTGATCGGCTGGCCGTTCGACTCGAGTCACTACTTCTCGCGAAACGCTCGAGCGACGATTTCCTTCGAGAGTAAACGACTGTTCGGCGACCGCTGTGGACGCCGAAAATCGTCACGTATTCGCAGGAGGGAGACCGTGTGAACCATTACCACATTATTAATCATTAGGTTTATGGTGCTCCCCGCGGTTTGTGGTGGTACGCACATGACTGAGACAGTCATCCTCGGCGTGATCGGGTCCGACGCACACGTCGTCGGGATCACCATCCTCGAACAGGCGCTGGAGGCAGCCGGATTCGACGTCGTCAATCTGGGGGTCCAGAGCTCCCAGGAGGAGTTCGTCGAAGCCGCGTCCGCCAACGACGCCGAGGCTGTACTCGTCTCGTCGCTCTACGGACACGCCAAACAGGACTGCGAGGGGTTCCACCAGCGGATCGCCGACTCCGACCTCGAGGTCACGACCTACATCGGCGGCAACCTCGCCGTCGGACAGGACGACTTCGACGAGACGCGCACGTATTTCCGGGAGATGGGATTCGATCGGGTCTTCGACTCCGAGACCGACCCCGAGGAGGCGATCGAGGCCCTGAAGGCCGATCTCGACATCCGCCCGCCAGAGAGCGAACGGGAAGGGCAGACCGTCTCGGTCTGATCGGCTCCGGTTCGGTTTTCCACGACCCGCAACTCGACCGCACAGCGACCGCTGTTCTCCGTTTGTCCTTCCGAAAACCGCGACCACGTAATCGCGATGGGAAACGGCGGCCGCGTCGCCGCCAGCAACGTGCTGGCTACCGAACGATCGTCACCGGTACCGGCGACCGGCGAGCGACCGTCTCCGCGACGCTGCCGAGGAGGATCCGGCTCGCGCCCGTCCGCCCGTGGCTGCCGACGACGATGTGGTCGACGCCGTTCTCGGCTGCGTAATCGACGATCGATCGCGAGACGCCGCCGACGACGTGCTCCGTCTCGAGTTCGACGCCGTGTTCGGCCGCCTGTTCGCGCGCCGTCTCGAGGACCGCCTCGGCCCGCTCCTCGTGGTGGCCCTGTATCTCGTCGTAGTTGGCCATCGCGGTCCCCTCGACGCCGCTGACCGCGTAGAAGTCGCCCGGATCGAGGACGTAAATCGCGGTGATCGTCGCCTCCGGATACTCCGTGCATGCGAACTCGAGCGCCTCGGTCGACTGCTTCGAGTCGTCGACCGCCACGAGAACGTGTCGTGCCATACGCCCCAGTACACCGGCCGACGGAATAAGTCCACCTCCGAGTCCCGCTCGCCGGGTGTGCTATGCGTCGAGTACCCGTTCGATCGCCGCCCCGATTCGATCCGGACCCGGCCGATAGGCGTCCTCGCGGGCCGGGAGCGGAACGGGAACGTCGTACCCCGTCACCCGTTCGATGGGTGCTTCGAGGTACCAGACCGCCTCGTCCGCGATTCGGGCCGCGATCTCGCCCGCGAACCCGCCCGTCCGCGGGGCCTCGTGAACGACGACGCAGCGGCCGGTCTTCCGGACCGATTCGAGGACGGTCTCGGTGTCCATCGGGCTGATCGTCCGCAGGTCGATCACCTCGATATCGGCCGCGAGATCGTCGACCGCGTCCTCGACCTCGGGAACCATCGCGCCCCACGCGACGACGGTAGCGTCGGCCCCCGAGTCGACCACGCGCGCCTCGCCCAGCGGGACGACGGTCTCCTCGGGAACCGGCCGTCGGGCCGCCCGATAGAGCACCATCGGCTCGAGGAAGAGGACCGGATCGGGGCTCCGAACGGCCGATCGGAGCAGCCCGGCCGCGTCCCGGGCCATCGAGGGAATTGCAACCTTCAGGCCGGGAATGTGGGCGTAGCCCGCCTCATAGCTCTCGGAGTGGTGCTCGAGGGCCGACACGCCGAGCCCGTAGGGGGCGCGGACGACCATCGGACAGGTAATTTCGCCGCGCGACCGAGCACGCATCCGCGAGAGGTGCTGGTGGATCTGGTCGAACGCCTGAAAGGTGAACCCGGCGAACTGGATCTCGGCGACCGGTCGGTAGCCCGCCGCCGAGAGGCCGACGCCGAGGCCGACGATGCCCGCTTCCGCGACCGGCGCGTCGTGAACCTGTCCGGGGAAGGCGTCGAGGAGCCCCTGTGTCGCCCGGAAGACGCCGCCGTCGACGCCGACGTCCTGGCCGTAGACGAGCACGTCGTCGTCCCGCTCGAGTTCGGCGTGCAGGGTCTCCCGAATCGCCTCGACCATGTTCAGCCGCTCGGCGTTCTCGAGGTCCGCGTCGGTGAGGTCGTCGGCGCTGCCGGAACCGTCCGCGTCGCCGCTCCCCACGTCCGCGGCCGAGGACCCGCCGTCGCTGCGCTGACTCCCCGTCGCGGGTGCGACCGTATACCCCTCGTCCGCGACGAACGCCTCGCGTTGGCGCTCGAGGTAGGGCGGTCGCTCCGCGTACGCGGTATCGAACATGTCGACCGGGTCGGCGTTTGCCTCCGTCTCCCGGGCCGCTTCGAGGGCCGCCTCGAGATCGGTCTCGATCTCGGCTTCGATCGAGTCGATCGTCTCGTCGTCGAGCACGCCGCGCTCGCGGAGGTAGCGCTCGAACCGCAGGATCGGGTCCAACGGCTCCCACTCTTCCTCTTCCTCGGTGGTGCGGTAGACGGAGGGATCGTCCGCCGTCGTGTGCATCTCCCGTCGATACGTAGTCGCCTCGATCAGCGTCGGAACGCCGCGGCGAGCGCGCTCTCTGGCCTCCTTCGTGACCGCGTAGACGCCGAGAATATCGTTGCCGTCGACCTGAACCGGCTCGATGCCCGCGGCGATGGCTTTCTGGGCGAGGGTCGCCGCCCGGGTCTGTTTCGAGAGCGGCGTCGAGATCGCGTACTGGTTGTTCTGGCAGAAAAAGACCGTCTGGGCCTCGTAGACGCCCGCCAGATTCATCGCCTCGTAGACCTCGCCCTCGCTTGTCGCCCCGTCGCCGAAGTAGGTGAGCGCGACCGAATCGGTGTCGTTCATCGCCTCCGCCCACCCGATCCCCGCGGCGTGGAGCGGCTGGGACCCGACGGCGATCGACGGCGGCATGATCGGCACGTCATCGGGCGGCTCGCTGCCCTCCTCGAGGCCCATCGCGTACTCGATGATCGCCTGTGCGGAGCCGCCGCGAGCCAGCGCCGAGGGATGCTCGCGGAACGCGGGCACCGTCCAGTCGGTCTCCTCGAGAGCCGCGGTGCTGCCGACCTGTGCGGCCTCCTGTCCCGTCGCGGGCGCGAACGTCCCCAGTTCACCCCGCCGCTGGAGCGCGATGATCCGCCGGTCGAGTCGCCGCGACCGCTTCATCGTCCGGTACCACTCGAGCAGCCGCTCGTCGTCGAGATCGGGCTCGAGCGACTCGTCGACGCGGCCGTCTTCGTCGAGTATCTCGACGCGGTCGACCGAGAACGTGGCGACCTCGGAGCGTGGCATACGGACGGTACGACGCTCGTACACTTAGTGCCCGTCTCGGCGATGGCGCGTCGCGGCCGTTCGGCTCGTCGGAGATCGCTGCTCGAGCGACGACTCGCGGCGCAGAAAAATCGGCGTGAAAACCGGTCGCAGTGACGACCCGCGTTACTTCGCGCGGCCTTGATCGCCGTTGTTGGACGGCCGGACCTTCTCCGCGCCCTTGCCGCGGTTGTTCAGACCGCGGTTCGCCTTGCCGGCGTTGGTGAGACCGCGGAACGCGCGGTTCGTGTGGTCGTCGTCGCAGATCCAGTTGAGATCGTCGTCGTTCTCGATCGCGGGATGGTTCGGATCGACGAGGATCGCTTCGAACCACTTCTGCGAGCCGTCTTCACCGACCCAGTAACTGTTGAGCACCCGCATGTTGGGGTACTTTCGGGAGACGCGCTCCTCACCGATGCGCTGGATGTTCTTGCGTCGCCCGATGCGGTTGACGCCCTGTCGCTTCGAGCGCCGACCGGCTTTGTGTCGCTGCTTCCGGGCGGTCCCTTTCCGGACCGAGACCCGGGTCACGATGACGCCCTGCTTGGCCTTGTAGCCGAGTTCGCGCGCTTTGTCGAGACGCGTCGGGCGATCGATCCGCTCGATCGCGCCCTGATCGCGCCACTCCTGCTTTCGCTGCCACTGCAGTTCCCCGAGCTTGCCGTCGTCGGGGTCCTTCCATGCGTCCTTGATGTGGGAATAGAAGCTTTCTGCCATTGTATTCACCCGCGGGCGTTTGCTGGTTCAATCCCGACCGGGGCTCGTGCCCCGCGGATCACATCCCGACCTGTGGCGGCGGTGCCGTACAGGTGCCCGCTGATGCCCGCGCGAACCAGCGAGTCTACTCACTCTTCCCAACTCTCGAGTATAAGGGCTTCGAACTCCGTGAGACGCCGTGCTAGCGGTTCCCGATGCAGTCGCCCGTTGGGGCCGATTGTCGATCACCGTACCGCGGCGAAATCGCGCACGCTGCCGGGTGCCACTCCGTTGACCGTCGCGAAAACGGATCCCAACACCAGTCCGTAGACGAGATGGCCGAAGCCGAACAGGAGCGCGCTGAACAGTTCCGCCGCGGGTCCCGTGATCGGGAGGAACGGCAGCGGTAACGCCGCGACACCGGCCCGCTCCATCGCTAGCGGGAACAGGACGCCGCCGGCGAAGAGCCCGAGGACCGAACCGAAGACGAGTCCCAGCACGACGTAGTCGCTGAACTCGTCCACCAGTTGCTGGACCGCCCGCCGCGAAGCGAGGGCGGCGAACAGCAACCCGAACGCGATACTGATCAGCAGGTGGATCGTCCAGCCGACGTCGACCGCCGTCCCGGGTTCGGCCGCGAGTCCGCCCAGTAACTCGATCTGGTTGCCGCCGAGGTGGAGGACCAGCCCCATGGCGATTCCGGCGATCAGTCCGCCGGTGATACCACCGCCCCAGACGCCGACGCCGTCGAGACTCTGTGTGGTATTCTCACCCATGATTGAGGCTACGGCCGCGACCGTGTTCAAGGTGACTATTCCTCGAGTGTCGTGACCGTCTCCGGAGAGAACGATAACCTTTAGGCCGGCCTAAACAAGTGCGTGATAGCAGAGACGATGAGCGAGAACTCAATCACGGGAGCACCGGAAAACGTGGGGGACGAGCCGATGGCCGACGCCGTCGAGGGAGCGGCGTTTCTCGCCCGGTCGGCGCACAGAGTTCGCGTGTTGGAACTCCTCTCGAGCGGACCGCGTACGCGTGACGCCCTTCTATCGGGGACCGACGTGACGCGTGTCACGCTCAGCCGGATCCTCGGCGACCTGACCGACCGCGGCTGGATCGAGCGCGATCACGCCGACGACCGGTACGCGATCACGGACACGGGCGCGGCGGTGTACGACGACTTCGATCGACTGCTCGAGACGATCACCGTCGGGCAGCGCTGTCCCGACGTGCTCGACGCGCTCCCGACCGAGTGGTTCGGCTTCGAACTCCGCTGTCTGGCCGACTGCGATATCGTCGCGACCGACAGCGCCGACCCGCTCGCCGGGATGCGGGTCATCGCGAACGCCGTCGGCCGCGCTACCACCGTCCGAGCGGTCGTCGGCTCCTTCGCGAGCCTCCCGATGTACACCCACTCCGAGTCGATCCGGTCCGGGGACGCCGCCGAGGCCGAGGTCGTCTTCGACAGGGACGCGACCGCGGTCAATCTCGAGAACCCGGACCTCGTCGATCGGTGGCGGGCGATCGAGGCCGAGAGCGCGCGGCCGGTGTACTACAGCGCCGATGAGCGATTCCCCTGTAACGTCGACATCATCGACGGCGAGCGGGTCTTCCTCTCGGTCACTGACGAGAACGGCGGGTTCCGCGTCGTCGAGAGCACGCATCCCGCTGTCGTCGACTGGGCCGAGGACCTGTTCCGCGAGAAACGAACCGAGGCAGTGCCGCTCGAGCAGTATCGCTCCGGTGTCGAACCGGTCGATTCCCACGCCTGAGACGCGTTGGTGTCATCGCCCCGGTCACTATACCGTCGTCTCACCGTTTCGATTTTCGCTGTCGCTGCCGCGTTTTGTCGAGCGAACTGTGTCGCTAGACGCGTCCGTCTCGCGTCTCTTCGTCCCTACCGTACGTACTGCGTTACGCGTAACACGGCGTGTAACATCGAACGCGGGAAATCACTAAGGTATTCTTAGGTCTGCCTAAAACCATGCCACAGAGACGGACGGTGCTCGCGAGCGGCGCGAGCCTCGTCGCGGCGACGGTTGCAGGGTGTACTGGAGATCCGACTGCCGATGAGGACGAGTCCGAGAACCCGGACGTCGATCCGTACACCGTGACGGTCGAACCGAACGGCAGCCATACGTTCGAGTCGGTGCCGGAGTCCTATGCGGCAATTCCGAGCGTCTGGCTCGACATCGGGATGGCGTTCGGGATCGAACCCGACGCCGTCGCGAGCTTCGACCGCGCGCCGCTGAAGTACTACGACCTGCTGCCCGACGTGTCCCTCGATCAGGACGCGGTCACCCTGCTCGCGGGCGACGCCGAGGAGGGGTATGACAAGGAGAACTTCTACACCGCGGACGTCGACGTTCACCTCATCGATCCGCAGGCACTGCAGTTCTTCGCCAACTGGAGCGACGACGATATCGCGGAGATAGAAGACGCCACCGGGCCCTTCCTCGGGACGACGATCCGCTTCGAGTCGGATGCGCTCACCGGCGGCGAGGAGCCGGCCTACGATCTCTACGGCGCGCTCGAGAAAGCCGCGGAGATCTTCCAGCGCCAGGAGCAGTTCGAGGCGTGGCAGTCCTTTTACGACGACTTCATCGAAGGCATTCAGGCGGACCTGCCGCCAGCGGACGAGCGGCCGTCGGTCGCCGCGATCTGGCGCGGAGTCAACCCGGACTCCGGGGAGTTCCGCATCGCCGAGATCAACGCGGTCGCGAACAATACCAGAACATACCGGGAACTCGGGCTCCGGGACGCCTTCGAGGGCCGCGTCCCCGACGGGCCGATCGGCTACGAGGAACTCCTCGACGTCGATCCCGACTACATCGGCGCCGTCGGCGGCCTCACGTCGCTCACCCACGAGGAGTTCGTCTCGACGGTCGTCGAACCGTTCGAGAACGATACCAACGGGCAGAACCTGAGCGCGGTCCGGAACGGGAACATCGTCCGGACCGGCGGCCAGTACATGGGGCCGATCGTCGACCTCTATTCGACGGAGGCGCTCGCGAAGCAGGTCTTCCCGGACCGGTTCGGCGAGTGGCCGGGCGCGGTCAGCGACGTTCCCGAGGACGAACAGCTCTTCGACCGAGAGGAACTCTCGGACATCATCAACGGAGAGTTCTAAGCGGGCGATGGCGGGATCATCAGCGACTCGGGAGAAGGGGGCAGAGACGGACGGGTGGAGCGTCTCGTGGGTCGATTCCAGACTGGTCTCGGTGATCCTCGGAAGCCTCGGCGTGCTCACCGCCGCGACGCTCTTGCAGGTGAGCTTTGGCGCGTACCCGCTGACGCTGAGCGAGGCGTGGCGGACCGTGTTCGACCCGCAGGTGATCTTTCACGTGGACATCTGGCGGGCGTTCCTGCTGGGCGGTGAGATTCCGGACTGGCTCACGCCCCAGCAACTCATCGTCTGGAACATCCGCCTCCCGCGGATTCTCGTGGGGATTCTCGTCGGTGCGAACCTCGCGATTTCGGGTGCGATCTTCCAGATCGTCACTCGAAACGAACTCGCGAGCCCCTACATCCTCGGCATCAGCGACGGCGCTGGACTCGTCGTCTTGCTGACCCTGACGATGTTCTCGGGACTGGTGTCGTGGCTCCCGATGCTCGCGGCCGCCGGTGGAGCCTTCGCCTTCCTCCTCGTCTACGCCATCGCGTGGAAGAACGGGACCAGCCCGATCCGGCTCGTCCTCGCCGGCGTCATCGTCGGCTCCGTGTTCGGCTCCGTCCAGCGCGCCCTGTTCTTCTTCATCGACGATCTGGGGATCGCGATGGCGGCCCAGACGTGGCTGTCGGGGTCGCTGCTGGGAACCGACTGGGAGCAGGTCCGCATCGCGCTTCCGTTTACGATCCTCGCGCTCGTGTTGGCACTGGCCGTCACGCGACAGCTCGACATCCTCCTGCTGGGGGAGAAAACCGCCCGATCGCTCGGGATGTCCGTCGAGCGGGTCCGCTTTCTCGTCGCCGGCATCGCGATCCTGTCGACGGCCGCCGCGATCGCCGTCGCCGGCCTCGTCAGTTTCGTCGGGTTGATCGTGCCCCACATGGTCCGGAACGTCGTCGGCGGCGACACGAAACGGCTCCTCGTCGGCTGTCTGTTCGTCGGCCCCGCATTACTGGTCGGCGCTGACGTGGGCGCGCGCCTCGCGCTGAACCCCGTCCAGCTCCCCGTCGGAATCATCACCGGTCTCATCGGCGGCCCGTACTTCCTCTACCTGATGCGAAAACAGGAGAACATGGGCGAGATATAGGATTCCGGCCTCGAGCGGTACCGGTTCTACACCGAGGCACCCGACGGCTCGCTGCGATACACCGATGTCGATCACGAGCCGTGGACGCTCTACCCGGCAACCGCCGACGTCGAAACGAACACGCTGCTTACCGCGAACGGGTTTCGACTGCCGGAAACGGAGCCGATCTACTACTACAGCCCGGGCGTGGACATCGTCGCCGGTCGGAGTAAGCGTTGGAAGCGCTGACGCGGGAGACGATCGGTTTCTGTGCCATAGTGAGTCAGTTCTCGAGCGTGCAGCGCTTTCTCCCATTTGATATCGCGATATTTGATTTATGTCGGTACAGACGGCGCGTTGACCGAATCAGCAAACGAGTCGCGAGCGCGTCGCTCTCGAGCGATCGCAAGCGTACTCGAGGTGAAAACCGGGAAAACAGCGAAATCGACGGCCGATCGAGCCGTACCCACAGAATTCGATTCCGGACTGCTACAGGTGAGCCTCGACCGACTCGAACGACTCGTCCTCGATGGCGCGAGCGATGTCGTCGCTCGCGAGATCCTCGGGCACGTGCTGGGGGTACTTGCGGCGGAAGTAGCCCACGATGTTCGTCAGATCGCGCCGCAGGAACTCCGCTGCGTTCTCGTGGTCCGTCGGCACGGCTTGGGGCCAGTCGAAGACTTTGACCCCCTCCTCGTTGACGAAGACGTTGTACTCGCTCATGTCGGCGTGGACGTAGCCGTTCGCGTACGCGCGTGACATCTCAGTCAGCAGCAACTCGAGGACGCCGAGTACCTGCTCGTCCTCGAGTCGCGTTTGGGAGAGCTCGACGCCGTCCATCTTCTCCATGACGATGGCGTGGCGGTTCTGGCCGATCGGCTGGGGGACCGCCACGTCGGGGTAGAGCTCCTCCAAGATGTCGTGTTCGCGCTCGGCGGCCTTTCGGGCGGTGTACATCCACGAGACGTGGTCGTTGTCCGAGGTGTAATCTCGTTCCTTGTGGACCTTCCGGAAGTTCGTATACCCCTCGCGGTGGTACTTCAGCGCGAGCGGTTTGTACGATTTGACCTCGTAGACATCGCTTTCCTTGCCGACGCCCAGCGGCGAGCCGAACTCCGAGATCGTGTCCTGCTCGACGAGCGCTCGCAAGGCGAGCGTATCGTAGCCCTCGAACTGGAGGGTATACCCCTCGTACTGGATCGTCTTCTTCTCGACTAATCCACGCTTGAGACAGCGCTCGAGCCGGTAGTCGACTTCCTCCTCGGTCAGATTGGCGAACTTCGGGAGCTTCTCCCGCTGGACCCACTCGGAGAACCGCATCCCCTGTTCGACCCCCGAGAGGAGATAGAAGTCCTCGTCCTCGAGTTCCGGGAGCAACCCGGCGACGTTTCGCACCATGGGAGGGGGTAGCCGGCGTGTACGTAAAAACGGCGTGACGGGCGGCGCCAGTGGTGGTGTCGGCGCCGTCGGACGATCGGATTCCGTACCGGAGCCGAGCGCGTCGATGCCGGTACCGTCCCGACGCGGTAGCTCGATACCGGCTCGAGTCCAGTCGCACGCGCCGTTCGGCCAGTCGTAAATCGGTTAGTGCTATACGAAATACTTGCCTGTCGGAATCACTTTCCACCTCGTCCGCGTGGCTTTTCGTATGACGGCACTGTCCGATCGGGACTGGCGGCTGATCCGGGATGAACCTCGGAACGGAGCGACGCAGATGGCCCTCGAGGAGATCACCGCGCAGACGGCCCTCGAGGACGACATCCGAACGGTCCGAACCTACTCGTGGAAGCCGAGCACGCTCTCGCTGGGGTACCGACAGGACGCCGATACCGTCGACTGGGACTTCTGCGAGCGGGAGGGGATCGACGTCACCCGCCGACAGACCGGCGGTGGTGGCATCTATCACGACCGGTTCGCCGACATCTCTTATACGATCGTGGCTCCCGCCGACGAGGTCCCCGGGAACCTGATGGACTGTTACGAACTGTTCTGTGAGCCGATCCTCGAGGCCTTCGATCGGATGGGCGTCGACGCCGCCTTCGCGTCGGCCGAACAGGACGCCATCTACCGGCCCTCGTGTTACCTGCGGGATATCAACCCGGCACACGACATCGTCGCACCGGCGGACGCGGGCGACGAGGCGAAAAAGATCAGCGGGAACGCTCAGTACCGCCAGCGCGACGTAGTCATCCAGCACGGGTCGATCAGTTACGCCCTCGAGCCCCGGGCACACATCGGCGTGTTCGACGCCGAACTCGAGGAATCGACCTTCACCGACCGGGTGACGAGCGTCCGCGACGAGGCGGGTCTCGACCGGGACGACGCGGTCGAGACGATCGCGAATTCGCTGCGGGACTGGTGTGACGCCGAGGCATCGACGTGGCGGGACGGCGAACTCGAGGCCGCGCGGGACCTCGCCGACCGGAAGTTCGGTACCGACGGGTGGATTCGGAATCGGGAGGTGCTCGAGGCCGGGGAGGGGTGACTGCCCGCAGTCGGCGGGCCGTCGTCCGGATCGCTTGAGCGCCTTCCAGCGCCGTCGATTCCGGTGACTCGACTCGCTCCGAAGTACCTATCACGAACCGGTACTGACGAGTGGCCATGAAGGTCGGTGCACACGTTTCGATCTCCGGTTCGCGCGTCTCGTCCGACGAGGAAACCCCGCCGTACGACGATCTCCGCAACGCGGTCCACCGCCAACTCGCCTTCGGCGGTAACTGCGGACAGATCTTCACCACCTCGCCGCAGGTCTGGCAACAGCCCGAAATCGGCGACGAGGCCGCCGCGGGCTTCCGGGACGAGACCGACGAGGAACTCGAGGGGCCGTGGGTCATTCACTCGTCGTACCTCGTCAATCTCTGCACGCCGAAAGACGACCTCCGCCGGAAGTCCATGGAGAGCATGCAGGCGGAACTCGACGCCGCCGAGCGACTCGGCATTCCGTACGTCAACGTCCACCTCGGGGCCCATACCGGCGCTGGCGTCGAGGGCGGCCTCGACAACGCCGCGAGCGTCATCGACGACCTCGAGGTGCCCGACGACGTGACGATCCTCATCGAGTCCGACGCGGGCAGCGGAACGAAACTCGGCGGCGAGTTCGAACACCTCGCGGGGATCATCGACCGCACCGAGACGGATATCGGCATCTGTATCGACACCGCCCACACGCTCGTCGCGGGCAACGACCTCACGACGCCCGAGGCGGTCGACGAGACGGTCGGCCGCTTCGACGACGAGGTCGGGCTGGAGTACCTCGAGTACATCCACCTCAACGACTCGAAACACGACGTGGGCACCCACAAGGACGAACACGCCCACATCGGCGAGGGCTACATCGGCGAGGACGGCATGAAAGCGATCGTGAACCACCCCGACCTGCGGGATCTGCCGTTCGCCCTCGAGACGCCGACCGAGGACGGACGCGGCTTCGCGTGGAACATCGAGAAGGTCCGGGAACTGCGGGACGACTAACCGATCTCGAGCGTTCGCGAAACCGACCCGTTTTTACTCGAGATGGTCGTAGGACGGTCCGTGCGCGAGTTCTCCGAATCCTACCTCAGCCGGACCCGAGAGGGGATGTGGGCCGATTCCCGGGCGGCCCTCGAGCCGCTCGCCCTCGAGTCTCACGACCGCGTTCTGGACGTGGGCTGTGGCACCGGCGAACTGAGTCGCGTCCTCGCGGCGGAGTCGCCGGGCGAAGTGATCGGCTGTGACGCCGACCCCGATCTGCTCGCGGCCGCGAGCGAGCACGTGCCGGTCGTCACCGGCGACGCCGTTCGGCTGCCGTTCCCCGACGACGCGTTCGACCTCGTCGTCTGTCAGGCCTTGCTGATCAACCTCCCCGAGCCCGCCGCGGCGCTGGCCGAGTTCGCTCGCGTTTCGCGGGACCTCGTCGCGGCCGTCGAACCCGACAACGCCGCCGTCGAGGTCGACTCGAGCGTCGACGCCGAAGACGACCTCGAGCGGCGGGCGCGGCGGGCCTACCTCGACGGCGTGCAGACGGACGTCTCGCTCGGAGCCGACGCCCGCGAGGCGTTCGAGACGGCGGGACTCGAGGTGTGCGAAACGCGCCGGTACGACCACGTTCGGACGGTCGAACCGCCCTACGGCGAGCCGGCGCTGGTCGCGGCCCGTCGAAAGGCGACCGGGGCGGGGTTGGCCGACGACCGCGAGACGATGCTCTCGGGGGCGTTGACCGAGGCGGAGTACGACGACCTCCGCGGGTCGTGGCGGGAGATGGGGCGGACCGTCATCGACCAGATGGAAGCGGGGGAGTACCGCCGCGAGGAAGCGGTTCCGTTCTTCGTGACCGTCGGCCGGGTTTCCGAGAGCCGGCCGTGATCACCGCGGAGCGCTCACTCAGTCGCCGGACTGAATGACGATCCGATCGTTCACCGTCTCGACGCGACTGACGGGGATCTGTAGCCGGTCATCGCCGTCGGCTCGAGCGGTGTCGCCCGTCGAAGCCCGTCCGCGAGCGTCGACGACGAGGTCGCGGAGCGCGCCGGACTCGAGGTCCATCGTGATGGTATAGAGCGTGCCGAAGTCAGTACCGTCAATTCCGACGACGGGCTTTCCGTCGAGGTTTCGTGCGAGTATCTCGCTCATACGTCCCCGGGCCACGTCCTGTAATAAATGATTTTGGTAACGAAAACTGTCAGGACCCCGCTCTAACGCGTCGGACCGCCACAGCAATGGTGTCACGACGCCACTAGCACGTATGGCCGCGATCGAACTCGAGGGGCTCACGAAATCCTACGGGGAGGTCCTCGCCAACGACGGCGTCACGTTCGACGTCGAACGGGGCGAGATATTCGGCTACCTCGGCCCGAACGGCGCGGGCAAGACGACGACGATCCGGACGTTGCTCGGACTCGTCTCGCCGACCGCCGGCTCGGCGCGGCTGCTGGGCCGCGACGTGACCGACGAGGAGCAACTGCTCGAGGCCAAGCGCCGAATCGGCTATCTGCCCGACAGCCCGGCGTTCGACGAGACGGCGACCGGTCAGGAACTCCTCGACTTGCACGGATCGATCAAGGGCGACGAGCGGAGCACGGAGTTGCTCGAGTTGTTCGACCCGCCGCTGGACCGCGAGATCCGGGCGTACTCGCGGGGGAACGTCCAGAAGTTGGGGCTCGTGACGACGTTCATGCACGATCCCGAGCTGGTGATTCTCGACGAACCCACCAGCGGGCTGGACCCGCTGCTCCAGCAGCGGTTTACGGAGTTTCTCCGGGCCGAACGGGAGCGCGGGCTGACGGTGTTTTTCTCCTCGCACATTCTGAGCGAGGTGCGAAAGCTGTGCGATCGAGTCGGCATCATCCGAAACGGGCGGTTGGTCACGGTCGAACCGGTCGAATCGCTGCTGGACAGAAGCGGCAAACTCGTCCGTTTACACGCCGCGGAGTCGATCCCGGTTCAGTCGCTCGAGATCGACGGCGTCCACGACCTCGAGACCGATACCGAGAACGTGTCGAGCGGCGGGAGCGAGTACGTGTTCACGTTCACCGGCGACGTCAACGCGTTGCTCGAGGTGCTTCGGTCATACCGGCTGCTCGATCTCTCGATCGAAGAAGCGCCGCTCGAGGAGGTATTCATGCGGTTTTACGGCGGCGACGGCGCGGCCGATGGATCGGACGGAAGCGATCGCGTGGCCGCCGGTGCCACTGTGACGGACGACGGGGACGACGATGTTTGAACTGACGCGGTACGACGGCCGACATCGAGTGCGGGGGAGCCTCTATCTCTCGATCGGGCTCTCGCTGCTCGCCGCGATGGTCATCTGGGTCTATCCCTCGTTCGAGGCCGAGGTCGATCTGGAGCAACTGCTGGCGGCCTATCCCGAGCCGATTCTGCAGGTGATGGGCGTCCAAACGATGGCCAGTCTGGGCGGGTTCCTCTCGTTCGAACTCTACACGTTCGGGTGGATCATCCTGCTGGGGCTGTATCTGGCCTACGCCACGGCGGGAACGATCGCTGACGATGTCGACCGCGGACGGATGGACGTGCTGCTGGCGATGCCGATCTCCCGGAGGCGGCTGGTCGGCGAGCGATTCGCCGCGATGGCGGTCCCGATCGTCGGCGCGAACGTCCTGCCGCCGATCGTCGTCTACGTCGGCGCGCGACTGATCGACCATCCCCTCGCCGCGACTGACGTGCTCGCGGTCCATCTCCTCTCGATTCCCTACCTCTTCGCCTGTGCGGGGATCGGCCTGCTCGCGTCGGTCGTCTTCGACCGCGCGGCGATCGCCCAGCGGGTCGCGCTCGGCGTCACGTTCGCGCTGTTCCTCTCCGAGTCGCTCCTGACCGGCACCGACGCCGAACCCGTCGGCGCGATCGCGCCGATGCGGTACTACGATCCGAACGAGATTCTGCTCGAGGGCAGCTACGACCTCGTCGGCGCGGGCGTCCTCGTCGCGATGACCGTCGTCCTCCTGATCGCGGCCCAGCTCTGGTTCCGCCGGAGCGACATCCCCTGAGTCGGCGTCTCGACTCTCGTTCGATCTCCGTGCGTGCTGAGAGACCGCGCCCCATTTACGGTTCTCGCACCAACGTCCGGTGATGCCTTCTAAAGAGTGGGTCCAACGCAACCAGATCGCCGTTTACGCGGTCTCGGTCCTGCTCGCCGTCGGCGTCGGCGTGGCACGGCCGGCGGCCGCGCCGTTCTTCGAGCGTCTCATCACTCCCGTTCTGGCGGTCCTCCTGTACGTGACCTTCCTCGAGATTCCGTTCGGTCGGTTCCGCGCGGCGTTTACGAACGGCCGGTTCATGGCCGGCGCGCTCGGGCTGAACTTCCTCGTCGTTCCGATCGTCGTCTACGGACTCACCCGAGTTCTCCCGCAGGAGCCGGTCCTGCTCGTCGGCGCGTTCATGGTGTTGCTGACGCCCTGTATCGACTACGTGATCCCGTTTACCGACCTGGCCGACGGGGACGCCGAGCAGCTCACCGCCGCGACGCCGGCGCTGTTGATCCTCCAGTTGCTCCTCCTGCCGGGCTATCTCTGGCTGTTCATGGGGGGTCGGATCGCCGCCGCCGTCGACCCCGAACCGTTCCTCGAGGCGTTCCTCCTGCTCATCGCGCTGCCGCTTACCCTCGCGTGGCTCACCGAACTGGGGGCGACGCGGTCGGCGACCGGACGCCGGTGGCAGGACGCGATGGGGTGGCTTCCCGTCCCGATGATGGGCGCGACCCTGCTGGTCGTGATCGCCTCGCAACTGCCTCGCGTTCGGGACTCGATCGGACAGATCGCGGCGGTCGTCCCGGTATACGTCGCGTTCCTCGTCGTCATGCCCCTGCTGGGTCGGGTGGCGGCCGGACTTCTCCGACTGAATACCGGCGAGAGCCGCGCGCTCGTCTTTACGTCCGTGACGCGGAACTCGCTGGTCGTGCTCCCGCTGGCGCTGGCGCTCCCGGCGGGCTACGAGCTGGCACCGGCGGTCGTCGTCACGCAGACGCTGGTGGAACTGACCGGGATGGTCGTCCTCACGCGAGTCGTCCCCGCGTGGCTCGTCTCGGAGCGTCCGGCGTCGCCTTCGGCTCGCGGTATCGCCGAGAACGAGTGACCGTGCGCTACGGCGACTGGTCGGCGGGGTACACCGTGTTCTCGATGAGCGTTTTCACGCCGCGGCGGAAGCGTTCCGAGGTCGCGTTCGGCGAAATATCGAGTCGCTCGCCGAGTTCCGCAAGCGAACACGATCGCGGAATGTCGAGGTAGCCGGCGTCGACGGCGGCGACGAGCGCCTCGTGTTGGTACTCCGTCACGCCGAACTCCGAGCGCGTCCCCGCACCGCCGACGCTCTCTCCTTTCTCGTACAGTTTCCGGAGTTCGACCTCCAGATCCTGCTCCACGAAGAAGGCGTAAAACCGCTCGAGCGCCTCGTCGCTGGGAAAGGCGACGCGAAAGCGCCACCCCTCGCTCGTCGCGGTCACCTCCTGTAAGACGCCGCCCTCTTCGATCACGAGCGGATACACGCTCGATCGGTGGCCCTCGGGCGTCAATTCGAGTTGGTAGAGGCGACGCTCGTCGAACTCGACCACTCGGACGGGAGCGGTGACGGTCGGATCGGCTTCGAGCGCGGCGTCGAACGCCGCGAACTCGTCGCCGTCGACCCAGACGAGCAGTTGGTGGTCGCCGTCTTCGGTGAGATCAGACTGTTCCCACGTGACCGTTACGTCCGGTGTGTGCGAGAGCGCTTCGCGGAGAATAGGATAGTCGACGAGGAGCGTAGCGAGTAGCATCGTGGCGAGATACCGTCGGTAGGTATCGGTGTGGCTTTTCGGTTTCGGCTCCGACGATCACGAACGATCCGGACGGATAAAGGACGTGAATACTTACGCGTCGGAGCTATCCGACGGATCCGTCCATTGATACGCAATGGCAGACCGGCATGCGGACGGGGACGAAAAGCGAAATTCGATAGATCTGTCGTTTGCCGCATTGAGTGACCCGTGTCGCCGGTCCCTCTGTCGATACGCGATGCGGACGGGGACAGAGAGCGTCGCATCCGAGGACCTCGTCGACTACGTCATCGAGCGAGCACCGGAGACGGGGTCGGCTGAGCCCGACCGGCGGGCCGTCGAGACGGAACTCCGCCACGTCCACCTGCCGAAACTGGACGAGGCCGGAATGGTCGACTACGACCGGCAGAGCGGCGTCGTCCACGTCGACCGCGCGACGGTCGCAAAGCGGCTCGAGGACGTTCGCGCGGCGGTCGCAGACCTACAGGACGGCGCGGCGGTCAGGTAGGACGGAGCGGCTGCAGGTAGGGGCCGATCGGCGCGTCAGACGACGTCGCCGCGAACCGTCACGCCGTCCTGTCGTTCGCGCCACGAGTGGAGCTCCCGGGCCGCCGCGTCGGCCTCCTCGTCGTCCATGCCGAGCATCTCGAGGGCAGCGGACAGCGTCGGCAGCGCCAGGTCGCTCTCCCGGAGCTTCCGGAACGCCTCGTCGCTTCTGGCCCCGTCGGCCCACAGACAGACTCCGCGCGGGTCGAGCAACTGGGTGTAGTCCTCCCGGAGCTGCGCGCCGCGCAGTCGCTGCGTGACGTTGTCCTCGAACGACGAGTTACAGACCTCGAGGTGGACCGGCTCGTCGTCCCCGAGGAGGTGCGCCGCGAGACACTGCTCGGGCGCGGCGTGTCCGTTCGCGTTGGCGCGCAGATATTCCGGGTGTTCGCGGGCCCAGTCGGCCCGCACCGATTTCCCGACGCCCTCGATGCCGTGGGACTCGCGGAACCGGGCGTTCGGGTCACCTGCGTTCGACTCGATTTCGTCGGTGCTCGCGGCCGTCGGTTCGCTGTCGTCGCGCAGCAACACGTCCTTGGTCACGTAGATATCCAGTCGCTCGACGGGATCGAGGCCGAGCGCGATATCGCCGAGCGCCCACACCTCGCGGACGGGCACCGGCAGCCGGTCGTCCTCGACGGTGTCGACGAATCGCTCGAGGCGATCGACCGCGTCACTGCGGTCAAATCCAGTCATCGGTCGCCCTTGGGCGTCGACGCGCAAAGTCGTTTCTCAGCGACGCCGGGGGCGCGGTCTCGAGCGGGTTGTCGAGAAATCAGGTTTTTTACCGGTTCCCGGTGAACGCAAGCCTATGCGACATCGGATCTTCAACGAGGACGGCGACGACGAACTCGTCTTCGTCATGGGCTGGGGTAACCGCTGGACCCACGAGAACGTCAGCTGGCTCATCGGGCAGTTGACCGAGGCCGGCTACCGGGTCCACGCCTTCGAACTCCCCACGAACATCGACGATTTCAAAGCCGACTGGCTCGAGCCCGTCGCCGAGTACGTCCGCGATCTCGAGGGGTACCAGTTGCTGGGCCACAGCGCGGGCGCGCTCGTCGCACAGGCCCTCGACGGCGCGGCCAACCACGTCTATCTGAGTCCGTGGTGGGGGTACGGTGAGGGGTTCCCGGAACCGGTGTTGGAGGCGGTGTCGAAACTCCCGACGACGTTCCCGTGTCTGCCGATCGACCTCGATCGGGAGGCGCTAGGTGAGGAAGCGACCGATCACCAACTCCAGACGACGCCCTCGTGGGTCTCGCCGGCCTTCGTTCGGGAAACCCGCCGCGCACAGGACGAACTGCTGACGATCGACCACGACGCCGTCGTCTTCTGTTCGCTGCGCGATCCCGTCGTGAGCCTCCGCCCGATCGGCGAGCGGGTCCCCGCCGAACACGTCGTTCTCTACAACGGCGGCCACGAACTGTTCTCCTCCCGCGACCGCGAGCGGTACGTCGACCTCCTGTTAGCTGCACTCGAGGAGGGGGCCGACACCGTCGAGGAGCGCTCGGCGGTACCGGTCTGAGTGGACGGGTCCGCCGTCTCCGCCAGACGAAACCGTGATTGGCGGCGACCGACAACGGACCGCTAATGGACTGTAATCGCTGTGACGAGGAGGCGGTCATGCACGCCGCCTACTCCGGGGCACACCTTTGCGAGGACCACTTCCGCGAGTCGGTCGAGAAGCGGGTGCGTCGCCGGGTCCGACGGGACGATCTCGTCCCCCACGACGCGACCCCCGAGAACCCACAGACGTGGGTGATCGGACTCTCCGGCGGCAAGGACAGCGTCGTCCTCACGCAGGTCCTCCACGACACGTTCGCCGACGACCCCCGCATCGAACTCGTCGGGCTGACGATTCACGAGGGCATCGAGGGCTACCGCGACAAATCCGTCGAGGCCTGCGTCGAGCTCTGCGAGGACCTCGACGTTCGCCACGAACTCGTCAGCTACGAGGACGAGTTCGGCGTCCGGATGGACGATGTCGTCGAGGACGACCCCGAAAACATGGCTCCCTGCGCCTACTGCGGCGTCTTCCGCCGGGACCTGCTCTCGGAGTACGCCGACGAACTCGAGGCCGATCTCCTCCTGACGGGCCACAATCTAGACGACGAGGCCCAGACCGCGCTGATGAACATCCTCGAGGGCGACGTCGAACAGATGGCGAAACACTTCGACGCCAGCCTCGGCTCGCTGTCGGACCGCGAGGAACAGGACGAGTTCGTCCCGCGCGCGAAGCCGCTGCGGGACGTCCCCGAAAAGGAGGTCGCGCTCTACGCCCACATCAACGACCTTCCGGCACACATCACCGAATGTCCCCACGCGAGCGAGGCCTACCGCGGCGAGATCCAGCAGCTCCTCTACGATCTCGAGGAGAACCACCCCGGCACTCGCCACTCGATCCTCTCTGGCTACGAGGAACTGGCCGATATCGCGGCCGAGAAGTACGCCGGCGACGACGGTGCCGACCTCCGGGAGTGCGTCGAGTGCGGTTCGACGACCACTCGAGAGGTCTGTCGAAAGTGTTCGCTCCTCGAGTCGCTCGCCTGACTCCCTTACGATAACGCCGCGTCGCAGTGTTTGCACGTCGTTCGATCCGGATCGTTCGGCGCACCACAGGCGGCACAGTTCGTCGGGCCGGTCGCCCGACGAGCGTCTCTCGAGTCGGCAGCGTTCTCGATGTCTCCGTCGGAGTCGATCGACTCGCCACAGTTCGGACAGTACCGAACCGATGGATCCGTCGGATCCGCGTGGTCTCCGCCCTCGCCATCACCGTCGGCAACCTCGAGACCGACCGTCACGCCGCAGTCGGCGCAATATCCGCTCACGTTGTCCGGTCGACTGGTCTCCGTCGCTCGCTTCCGATGAATCTGTATGACGCCGACCGCGAGTAACGTTCCGAACACCAGCCAGCCGATGGGCCCCATCGCGAGGAACGCCATAAACAGTAGATATCCGCCGACGAGAAGCCCGACGGCTTTCAAGACGGTCTCGAGCGACATACCGTCCCCTCAATGGATAACTCGATGAAACTCTTTCCCTCGCACGGGCTCGCTGTATCCTCGGACGAATCTCGAAGCACGGTTGTATACGACCGTAAACGGCCGCCGCAGGAGTAGCGACGCTGGCGAGTCAGTCCGGCGACTGGCGGTCGCTCGAGACGGACGCCACGCTGTGGCGAGCGATGACTCTCGAGGGAACGAATCGACGATAAAACGCGATCGACGAAACCGAGTCGGCACGAAGGTGGTGTGTCAGTGGTGTGTCCGTGCCGCGAACGGCCGATGGCCGACTATCGGATGACGTCGACGCCGTTCTGTCGATCGACTTCCTCGCGACCGCCGTCGCTCTGTGCGCCGAAGCCGGAGCCGCCGGTTTCGACGTTCTTGCTCGCGTCGAAGTCGGCCTCGCTCACGCCCTCGATGCTCTGGCGGGACTTGTCGGCCTGCTTCTGCGTGGTGGGGCCGAGCACCTGTGCGCTCTGGACGCCGGTCATGATCGCCATGACCCGCACCTTGCCCTTGTAGTTCTCCTGGATCCGGGCGCCCCAGATGACGTTCGCCGAGGCCTCGAGGCGCTCGGTGATGTTGTCGGCGATACCCTCGGCCTCTTTCAGCGTGAGATCGGGGCCGCCGGTGATGTGGACGAGTCCGCCGCTCGCGCCGCGGTAGTCGACGTCCAGCAGCGGGTGGTTCATCGCGTCCTTGACGACCTCGTCGGTCTTGTTCTTGTCCTGGGTCTCGCCGACGAGCATCACCGCGACGCCGCCCTGATTCATGATCGTGGACATGTCCGCGTAGTCCAGATTGATCAGGGACGGCTGGGTGATCGTCTCCGAGATCCCCTTGACTGTCTCGGCGATGATCTGGTCCATCACCGAGAACGCCTTGCCGATCGGCAGGTTCGGGACGTAATCGAGCAGTCGGTTGTTGTCCAACACGATGATCGAGTCGGCCTGCTCGCGCAACTTCTCGAGGCCTTCCTCGGCTTTCACCGTGCGGGCGCGCTCGACGTTGAACGGCGTCGAGACCATCCCGACGACGATCGCACCCTGCTCTTTGGCGATCTTCGAGACGACGGGGGCGGCACCCGTGCCGGTACCACCGCCCATCCCGGCGGTCACGAACACGAGGTCCGCGTCGCCGAGGACCTCCTTGATCGTGCCCTGGGCCATCTCGGTCGCGCGTTCGCCCATCGACGGGTCGCCGCCGGCACCGAGCCCGTTCGTGAGCGACTTGCCGACCAGGATCTTCGTGTCGGCCTCGATCATCTTGAGGTGCTGCTTGTCCGTGTTGATCGCCACGGTGTCGGCACCGTCGACGCCGATGTTGTACAGCCGGTTGATGGTGTTGTTCCCGGCACCGCCACAGCCGACGATGACGATTCGGGGCTCCCCGAACTCGTCGTCGTCCATCGAGGCGTCCATCTCCCGGGCCTCCTCCTCCGCGTTCTCGAGGGCGTCTTGAACGATATCCTGCATCGTTACACCTTGGCCCAGTTGCGTTTGCCGGTCTGTTCGCTGGGACCGTCTCCCTGTTCGTTGATCATCTCGCGGACGGCCGACCGGATCGCTTCGCTCCGGTTCGGGAACTCGCCCGAATCGACCAATTGCTCTACCTCTTCGATCTGCTGTTTCGGAATTCGCAGTGTCACACGCTCCATGGTTGTATTCCCCGTTGGGTAAGACGGTGGCGCGCCCCTGTCAGACGCGGCGTGTCTTACGTCGCAACCGCCCGACATCGGGCGATTTCCCGTCTTGTCGACGGGTGTAAGACGATCCGTCTTACGCGAATAGTGGGATGTCCGGCTTGAATAATAAAACTTTCGGCGAGGGTGACTTTCAGCGTCTTACACTGGTCAGTACTGGCTACTGTCGGACTCGAGCACGTCCGCTGCGGGCGTCCGACGACCGCAGCCCGGACAGAACGACCAGTCCGATCGGACCTCGTCGCCACAGTCACAGAACAGTCGCCGCGACGCCTTTTCGCCGCAGTTCGGGCAGTAGACGTGGTCGCCGTCGAGCCGGTCACCACACTGGTTGCAGGTCACGTCCGCCTCGGATTGCGTGTCCGGCTGTGCCTGCGTCCGACCGGGCTGTCGCGTTCCGTCGGTCGTCTCACGCGCGTGGTCGCGTTCGATCTGTACTGTCTCCTCGGACGCGGCCGTCGCTCCCTCGAGCGAGATCGAGATCGTGATGTCCTGTGGATCGGTGGAACTCGATCCACGCGCACGCGCGTCGGCGCGATCGTGGCCGAGTTCCCGCAACCGCGTCGCGAGTCGCTCGTCGACCCGTTCGCGAACCAGTTCGTCGATAGCACCCTCCCCCTCACGTCCCGTCGCTGACCGCTCGTCGCCGCTCCGTGCCGACCCGTCGCCCTCGAGATACGAGCGCAGCGCCTCTCGCATCGCTTCGCTCTTGGACGCCTCGAGTCCCTCGAGTTGTTCGACGAGGTCGTCGTCGGCGCGGAACGTGATCTTGCTCATAGGCGAGTTGTCCCCCTCTTCTCACGCCTCCCATATCAATCATGCTGCCGTTCGTGGCTCGTGACACGTCCGCGCCCGTTCCGAATAATAACCCTTATGTGCATTACGGCGGCTACGTTTGAGTGCGCCCGCCCTTAGCTCAGACTGGTAGAGCAGTCGACTGTAGATCGACTTGCCCCCCGTTCAAATCGGGGAGGGCGGATTTCTCCTGCGAACAACGTGAGCAGTGAGAAATTCATCCTGAGCCGATTTGAACACGCCAGTCGCAGCGCGCGAACGGAGTGAGTGCGACCGTCTGGCATCTGTTCAATCGGGGAGGGCGGACTTCCTTTCTCGTCACTGTCGAGCAGAGACCGAATAGCCCGCCGTCTTGCGATCTTCGCCCGCGACCGACCTCGAGCCGTTCGGTCAGCAGGAGGCACCGGTGATGTGGCGGGCGAGCCGGTAGTTTGTCAGCGTCCTCGAGTGGCCGTCGTAGCCGCCGGTTGGCTTGCACTGTTGGAGCGACGACCGCTCGAGGACATCCTCGAGGTCGGGGGTGACGTGCCACGATTTCTGGCCGGTCGGAGTGTCGACCCAGACGACGGGCCACTCGCCGTGCCAGTACCAGCCCGCGTTTTCCCGTCCCCAAGTAAGGTGGATCGCTCTCGCGAAGGCGATCGCGAGGAGGTTCCGGTCGTGGTAGACCTCGTCGATAGACTTCTCGTCAGTCGGTGGCGGGTTGTCTGCACCCATACTCAGATGGGACTCGAGAGCGAGTGATAGCGGTCGGGAATATCATAGTCTCGTACTGGTGAGACCAATGTTTAAACAGATTCAGTACCAGGTAGGAACGTAGCCATGCCGATCCACCAGTTGACACAAGTTGGTCGTACGTCGGGCGGTGTTGTACTCCCGAAGAGCGAACTTCGGGCGCTTGGATTGGTCGACGAAGAGGGTAACGTGAGAGATCATCCAGTCGAAATAAATAAAACAGGTGAGGGGACATGGAAGGTTTCACTCATAGACCCAGACACTTATCCGAAAACTAAGATGGAATAATACCAGACAGTTAATTAGAGTATTTCGATATTATATTTTCTATTATAGACAGGAGTTCCTGAACTTCGCTCGTGTCAATTTGACGCGCATCCTCATGTACTGCTTTATTTCGGATCTCTCTGAACCGGATAATAAGCTCTAGATCATTCTCACTAATTATTTCTTGAGTTTCTTCGGTTTGTAGCAAATGACCAAGGCTCCGGACATCAAGATCTTTATTGGGCGTCTCGTGACGGACTAGAGCCCTGACGAACTCTTCTAACCCATTATATCCTAAGACAGTTGCCTGAATATGTGCTTTTTCACCAAGTGCGTCTTTCGCTTGTTGAATCAGGACTAATGCAAAGGGCCGTGACGCTTTTAGCGTTAGTTGGTATCTTTCGGTTGAGTTCCTAAATTGAACCTTCCCATATTCTTTTCCAGGCGGTTCCTTCTGTGGATACTCTCTTCTAATCGAATCAATAACACTATTCAGCTTATCAATGCGCTCTGAAGTAGTTCCAGAAACCAATTCTTCCTTTGCATCGCTTGGCTCAACACCAAGATATTTTGATATATGGTTTCTGACTTCCACGTCTTCTCTCATATGACCAATTACCCTGCCTAATTCCTCGCCGACGACTTTATCAATATCTTCGTCATTTACCACCTTCTCTCTTCTCTCATGAACAAGATATGTCCTTGGCCCTCTGGATTCGATTTTCTGGATGTATCCCTCATCAACAAGTCGATCAATCATTTCTTTAGTTAAACCAATATCTGGATATTCGTCCTGAAGGTCTGATGATAGCTCAGCAAATGTCCATGGACTATATCCAAATAGGTCATGGATTGAATTTAGAAGCCTTGCTCGAATGGGTGAAATATTCTCTTCCTCCACGAAGAATTCCACAACCTCCGTAATCTCTGTTCCATCCTTCTCCCTTCCTAATAAATTCAGATTATTTATATCAATATCAACGTCTATTTTTGAGCTAAGCCAAAACCGTCCTCTTCCGAGAAGACGGATAATCTCAATTCCAAAGCCCGTTATTAGTCCGAACCCAATAACCACGAGAACTGCGTTCCTTTTCGAAGTGCTAGATAGATCAGATATTGTATCTGCTATAGTTAATGCAAAAAATAGTACTGTAGCTAACGATAGCCCGACGCTCATAGCCATTAAAATAGTATAACGGTTTACATTCTTTTCATATGTTTCACTATTATCTAGCATCTCATCTCGGAGATCAGGGTCTCGCCATTCTTTCACAATTGCTTGTTCAAGCAAATCGAATTGAGAAGTCGATTTTCCTCTAGCAATCCGATAAACAATAGTGGAGAGTATACTGGACATCACCCACGAAAGAGTTGCATATCGTAGAAACCGTGATTCAAATATAACTTCAGGTGATATATCATTTCCAAATATTGTACCGATAAATGGCGCAAACGCACCAAGAATCAATAGATTTATTTTTATGATGTCGACAGCATTGTTGGCAATGTCCTCTAATCGTTGTGTTTGGTGATCTAAAAGAGTATCAATTTGATCGCCTGGTTGTAGATCTCCGCTCTTGTCCATTCTATGTATTTGCGTCTCCTGCCGAGTATCTTATAGGTTCAGGAACTAATCTAGAGTGTATTTCTCTGTCCAAGAACTCCGGTAGAGTTAGACAAAATCCGCAGGTAGTAATGAGGTCTAATCTGTACTATTAGTTTCCGAACTGCGCTTTTGGTGATCGCTGTGTTACAAGATAGTGCGTACCAATCAGGTCAGTCTCAACCTCGGTCCGCTTGTGTCTTGCATCCATTCCGTCTGGAATGGCTACTGAGAAGAGCGCCTCACTGCCGAACGTATTCTCATGTTCTCGGAGTCGCCGTGTGAACGCTTTCGTCTCGCCGATATACGCCAGTGGTGGCGCATCACCTTCGTACCAAATCCGATAGACACCTGCGTCGGGTAGATCCGGCTCGAGTCGATCCCCAAGCCGATAGGGCTCACTCCACTCGAGGCCCATCCAGTCAGGTGCAGTCACGTCGTCGACGTTCCTCCAAGGGACTGGCCCACGGCCAGGTTCAGTATTCGGTTCGGTTTCTCCGTCTTCGAGCGGACCACCGACGTATCCATCACTTCGGTATCCCGACTGTGAGTAGCCGGGAATGATCCGGCCGAAGTTCGCGGTCGGGCTCTCACCCATTTCACGACGGGCGACCGCGATGAGTGCTTCCTCAAGGCCCTTCCGGTCTTGATCGTGGGTGGCGAACGACGGCGTCGCGGTCGACACTTCGAACGCCGGCCCGTCTCGATCACGAACTGCCCAGAGGCACGGTGCAGCTGTGTGCGGATCGCGGAACGGCATCTCTTCGGAGTAGACGTTCCGTGCCAGTGCGCTCACCCGTCCTCGTGTACTCCGACCAGTTTGACCAATGTATTCGAGGCCATCATGGTGACGGTGGCGAACGCGGTAGAGTCCTGGATCCGTCGAAATCGCGGTCAGATCACCGTCTACCGGATTGAGTGATAGCCATTCGCTCCAGTCAATACCCATCCAGTCGTCTGCATACAACTCCCGCTCGTTCATGTCTGCTAGTTGCACCATGTAAGCCACTCACCTATCATTAAATCCATAGTTGGAATCCGTATCCTGATGTGATACTTCTCCAGCCAATGAACTTACCGTGATATGCCAAGGTGGATGTTTGAGAAGACGAAGGTTATATGCCATTATAGTGGTTGACAGTTCCTATGACACAGGAGGATCTACGTGAAAATATTGCTTTTCGCCATATCGAGGATGAATGGCACCATCATAACTCGAACGTCATTTATCGCATTTTCAAACTGAAGGAAAGCTATGACGAAATAAGAGATCATATAGAAACCCTCGAGTGTTTTGTTGAACAATCTGAGTCAGAAGAGAAAGAACCATCAAAGGAACTGATCCGGGACTCCCGTCGCGCGATATTAAGGCTGATGAGAAATGTCGAAGCAATTGCTTGGAATTTTCCTCATTTAGCGCATGAAAGTTGGTTTGGTTCGTTCCAAGAAGATATTGCGCATGGATATTGGCGAATTGAAGAAATGCGTTACCAAAACGCAGAGTCTGATCCTGATGAACGAAGGCAACTCTGCGGCGAAGCTCGAAGAATATGTGAGAATACCTCTGAGGCTTTCTCTCAAGGTATCTTGGGTCGCTTAACAGAATTCTTTGAGTTCATGGATGTTGAATTCCATATGAAAGATACGCCTAAAGAATACAAGAGTACTATTCGAGAAGCTGCTGATCTTTATTGCTTAGGCTATTATTCAACAGCGTTACTGGTATTGGGCCGAGCAGTTGAAAAGTGCTTACTACAGCTGGGAAGAGATCGAAAGGTGAAATCTATCCGTGCATATAATGACGAAATTGATTGGGAAGATGCGAGATTTCACTTCCGGAACAAGGCGCTCAATCGAATAGATATGCCCAAAAAGCATGGGAAAGTACTTTCTGATCGCCAGTATCATCAGATTGCTATTCTAATCAAATATCGGAATAACGTAGCTCATTCCGATTATGAACAAGTCGGGAGAGATGAAGCACTCCGTCAGTGTATGGACGCACTCGACTTATTAGAAGAGTTGAACGAGCAGAGATCTCACTTGCAGAAATTAGATGATGAATCGATCCGGCCCGTCTCCAATCAGAAAGCGCAATAAAAGTATCCCAGAACTCATTAGTCCGGTTTAGTTTTCTGCCACCACAGTACCAGCCGGTTCCATGTAGATGTTGGGGGATGAGTCTCCCATCGTTCAACGACCTCGCCTATGTCTGAGTATTGATTCTCGTCCATCTCATCGCCATACTTCTTGAAGAACTCCATCATATCCTCGCCGCCAAGCTCGTAAACATCTCGCTCTACGGTCTTTTTCCGGTTAATAAGGAAGCACAGGTAGTCGTACTCTTTGAATTTCTCTTGCTTCAATATCGTCAAATCCTGCTTCACTTGATCGTCGTCCCGGTCGTTGGGATTATAGTTTGCAATTTGCGAATTTAAATCGCCGATATTACGAAAAACATCGTGCAGCATATCCATCTGCCGAGACTTCCTATCTCTCAACAGTGAAAGTGCCGAGATAAACAACGCTGAGGCAGCTGTGATGGCTTCCCAGTACTGAGCAATCTCTGCTATGGCGTCAACTAGCATCAATCATCATCTGCATCCGAAATTAGTTGGTCTAACTTATCATTCGCCTCTGAGGAGTCCAAAGACTTCTCAAAGGGTACTTTCCCTTTTTTCACTTTCTCTCCATTGTTGGTGACAAAGTAGTAGTCATCGCCAGATAGCCGAACGTAGAGATAATTACTGGGGTCGGAATAGCCAACGTGTTCTACCTTACTCAGCGAGAGTCTGTTTATGTCGATTGGCTCACTAATAGTTGCCATGTGTTTCCATCGCTCGCTACATCACATAAGGATTTATGACTGTAATCAGTCTCAACTCTGTCCGAGAACTGCAGTAGAATCGGACAGGTGATCGTGACCCAGCGGTAAGTACAGATGGAATACCCATTATTCAGTCCAGTAGAGAGACTATCATCCATTTTCGGTATAATCCTCTTCAACGCGCCGCAATAAAAACTGGATATGGCCGATTCACCGCTCGATGATGTTGATAGGAGTATTCTTCATCAGCTCCAAGAAAACGCTCGCAACAACGTCACAGACATCGCTAACGAGATAGGAGTGTCGGGCAACACCGTCAGGAACCGAATGAAAAATCTCGAGGAGAACGGCATTATCAAAGGATACAGCGTCGATATCGATTACAAGGAAGCTGGCCTCGATCTCCATTTCGCCTTTACGTGTACTTCCCCTATCAGTAAGCGCGAAGATCTAGCAAGAGACATTCTCGCGATCCCGGGTGTGATTGAAGTTCGGGAATTCATGACCGGACAAGAGAACATCTATCTTGAGGCGTTGGGCACAGATGCAGAAGATATCACCCGGATCGCGCACAAGATTGATTCGTTGGGAGCAGATATTCATATTGAGAAGTTAATTAGAAACGATTTCAGCAACTCCTTTAGCCCGTTCAACCCACCTGATGAGTAATCACGGTCTCAGGATGGTGTATTAATAATCCAAGCCTCGAAATTTTCAAGAACCGGGCATAGTGTGTCGACATTTCTAATACTATCCGCAATCTTTTACACCATTCGAGAAATACTGGAGTTGAATTCAACTTGCGGACGCCTACTAGGTGACATATGAGTAATACAGAAAAATTCGTAGTTCAGAGGAGAACGTGATTGTTGAGAGCGGGGGACAATACAATCATGCGACGTACGGTCGCGTGACGGTCACTGGAATTTGGAAAGGTGTTCAGCAAGTTGATAGAGCGCGGAATACAAACGATACTGGCACTATTATCGTTCGATACACAACGGATCAGGATGAAGAGGTAGGTGAGGAGGATGAGCTTACAGATACGCTCGACGAGTTTCTTGCTGCTATTGAATAGCGCTCTCTGATTCGCCTTGTAGAGGCGGAATCCGTGAGAAGGCGCTAATAGCATTCAGTTCGCACAGTGAGTCTTGTGTCCGAGAATTGCACCAGAGTCGGACAGGAGATCGTGAACCAGCGGTAAGTACAGGCGGAGACGTTACCGCCAGCAGCCGCGAGCGAACGGTGTGAGCGAGCGGGCCAAGGAATCCCTCGAAGCCGCGCCAACGGCGCGGCTGAGGGGGTGACGCTGTGCTTTTAATCAACATTTTGCCGAGCGACCGAGCGGAAGCGAGAGAGCGCAGAGCAAAATGTTGGCAGACGTAGTTACCGCGAGCGCGGTGTCCGAGAAGATTGATAGAGTCAAACAGAGTCGCCCCGATATCCCCCTCGAGTCCCACGAAAAACTAGATTCTCGGCGACTCTTATCCGGAATGCAGGTAACCCAGACGCCAGAAATCTGCACTGACACGAGAACCGCGACGACATGACGGGCTGGCTCAGGCCACATGACGGACCACAATTGTTCGAGGCGGCCGACGATATCCAGTGGCGGTCGCGTTTACATTCTGGACAGAGAAAGTCAGAGACATATGAGAGAATCACCCGACGTGATCGGATTCTAACCTGTACGTGCCGATTTCACTGACGGGACAGCGCACAATGGGCCCCCTACCACGTCCAACTCGCCTCGAGCACCCGAATCCTACCCAACGACCGAGACAGTCGCGTTTCCCGCCGCATCCGCCTTCCATTCGGGACCGTTTCGCTCGAGAAACGACGTGTAGCGGTCGTTTGACAGGGGTAGCCGGGTCGAAACAATGAGTCGGTGGGCGGTCACTGCGAGTGAGACCGTTGGGAATGTCAAACCAATCAGTACACGGTTCGCGATCGTCGGCGAGGGATCGGACGGACGAACGCGAATCGACGGCGGCCGTTCGCCTCGAGGGCGTCACCCACGAGTACGGGTCGACCGGCGGGCGGTTCCGCTCGGGTGACGAGCGGACGGTGACCGCGCTCCGCGACGTCTCCTTCGACGTGCCAGAAGGGATGATCGTCGGCCTCGAGGGACCGAGCGGGAGCGGGAAGTCGACGGTGTTACACGCGGTCGCGGGGCTGTTAGTTCCGACGAGCGGCAGCGTCGAACTGCGCGACACTGATCTCGCGGCGCTGTCCGACGCCGAGCGGACCCGGGTCCGGCGACACCATATCGGGATCGTCTTCCAGCGATTCCACCTCCTGCCGTCGCTGTCCGCCCGGGCGAACGTCGCCCTGCCGCTCGTCCAGTCCGGAGTGCCGCGAGCCGACCGGCGAGCGCGCGCGACGGCGCTGCTCGAGGAGGTTGGGCTGGGCGACCGCGCCACGCACCTGCCGGGCGAACTCAGCGGCGGGGAACGACAGCGCGTCGCGATCGCGCGGGCACTGTCGACGGACCCGGACGTGATCGTCGCCGACGAGCCGACGGGCGAACTCGACACGGCGACCGGGGCGGACGTCCTCGAACTGCTGACCGATGTCGGCCGCGAGCGGGCGGTGTTGGTCGCCTCCCACGACGAGGCCACGCTCGATGTCGCCGATCGGGTCGTCACGCTGTGTGACGGACGGGTGGACGATGTCCGATGACGACGTATTGCCCGAGGCGGTCGACTCGCGGCGGCGGACGCGCTGGTCCGGTATCGTCGGTCTGACCCTCGGCAGGTGGTGGCGGCGGGCGACGCGAACGACGAGGGGACGAATCGCGTCGACGATCGCCGCCGTCGCGCTGACGATCGCGCTCTTGGTGGTCGTCACCGGCGTCGCGCTGGCGCTCGCCGACGGCGGCGTAGCCAACGGCGATGACGCCGATGTCCGAGTCATCCCCGAGGAGAGCGGAACGCTGTCGTCCGTCAACGGGGTCGAGGACCCGCGGCTCGGCGCGACCAACGAACGGGCCGCGACGATCCGAGCCCAGGACGGCGTCGAACACGCATCGCCGGTACTCGTCGAAACGGCACAGCTCGAGGCGTCCGACGGCGAGCCGCGAACCGTCCGCCTCGTCGGCGTCGTCCCGGACGAGGAGTCACGAACCGTCGCGGGTCTGCCGGCCGGCGAACTCGAGGCGGGCGATCCCCATTACGCGAACGGTTCGTACGAGGGACCACAGGAGCGCGAGATCGTTCTTTCGTCGACCGCCGCGGAGCAACTCGGCGTCAACGCGGGGGACGACATCCCCGTTTCGATCGGTGGAACGGGCGGAACGGACCGAGTCGATACCGCCACACCCTCGGTCACGGTGACGGTGACCGCCATCGCGGACGAGGGTGCCCGCGGCAGCGACGCGCCCGTCGGCGTGGTTCATCTGAGCGAACTCCAGTCGTATTCGGGGAGCGACGACGGCCAGCTCGCGGATCGACTGCTGGTCTGGGGCGAGACCGAGGCGGCGCAGTCGGCGGCGTCCGACGCGTATCCGGCCGCCGCGGTCGAGGTGGCCGGCGGCACCGATCCGTCGGCGCTGTTCGACGACGGGCTGGCGTTCGCGACGAGCGTCATCGCGTTGCTGGTCGGCGTGACGATCTGTGCGTCGTTCGTCGCGACCACCATGGGGATGACCGTCAACGAGGACCGTCGCACCCTCGCCGTCCTCGAGTCGGTCGGGTTCCCGACGCACAGCCGGCTCGCCGTCGTCGCGGTGTCGACGGGGATCACGACGGTGGTCGGATCGATCGCGGGGATCGGACTCGGGATGGCCGGAATCGTCGGCGTCAACGCCGTCGCCGGCGCGACGGTCGCGCCCGGAGCAGTCGCCCAGTTCCACCCGCTACTGGTGCCCTACGCGATCGGCGTCGCCCTCCTGTCGGGACTGGTCGCCGTTCCGTACCCGCTTGCCGTGGCCGCGCGAACGTCCGTCCTCGAGGAGGTGGGCCGATGACGCTGAGCGGGGCGGTGGTTCGCCTGCGCGCCGTCGTCGGACTCGCGTTCGCACAGCTCCGCCGGTCGCCCGGTCGAACCGCCCTCACCGTGCTCGCGGTCACGCTGGCCGTGCTCTCGGTGACGGTGCTCGCGAGCCTCGGCGTCGGGGTCGTCGATAAGGGCGAACAGGGGCTGGACAACGCCGACCGGGACATCTGGATCTCGAGCGATCCGGTCGATCCGTCCGCGAGCGGCACCGAGAACCCGATCGTGGGGGCACACGCCAAGTCGGCCGAGATCACCGCGCGTGACGACGTTCAGAGCGCCTCGCCGATCGCGATGTACGACGTCTATCTCGGAACGAACGCGTCGGACCTCGAACGCAGGCCAGCGGTCGGCGTCCAGGAGACCCACGACGGGTTCAACTTCCGGGAAGGACGCGGGTTCGAGGTCGACGAGGAGACGGCCGCCAGTCCGCCGCCCGAAGAGCCGGAGGTGGGCGAAATCGTGATCGATCCGCGCGTCGCCGACTCGCTGAACGTCTCGGTCGGCGAGACGATTTACGTCGGAACCAGCAGACAGACGGCGGACGCAGCCGAGTTCACCGTCGTCGGGACCTCCGGCTACTACTCGCAGTATCTGGGCTCGCCGGGGGTGACGGTCCCGCTGGGCGATCTGCAGGCGGTCGCCGGTACGTCGGGAACCGACCGGGCGACGTTCATCACGGCCGACGTGACCGATGACGCCGATCGAACGACCGTCGCGAACGACCTCGACGAGGAGTACCCTGAGTACGATGTCCGGACCAGCGACGAACAGGTCCAATCGATGGTCGAGGAGCGCACGATCGTCCTCGCGAGCGGCGCGACGCTGGTCGGCCTCGCCGTCGTCGGCGGCGTCGTCCTGACGGCGAACCTGTTCGCGCTCGTGGCCCACCAACAGCGCGAGCAACTCGCGGCGCTCCGGGCCGTCGGGCTCTCCCGGCGGGTTCTCGCGGGCACGATCGGAACGCAGGGCCTCGTCATCGGGCTGCTCGGCGGTCTCGTCGGGCTCGCCACGACGCCGCTGGCCGTGATCGGAGTGAACCGATTCGCGGCGTCGGTACTCGGCTTCGAGGGACTCCTCCGGACCCCGCCCGCGGTCTATCTCGGCGGGTTCGCGCTCGCGCTCGTCGTCGGCACGGTCGTCGCGATCGTCGCCGGCTGGCGGGCCGGCCGCTACGCCCGCATCGAACACCTCGAGATCTGATCGCGAGCACCCGACGCCGCGGCCCGCGAGCGCTGCCGGCTTGCGCACGCCGAACCCACTTGCCGGCCGAGTGCGAACGACTCGTGATGCAACTTCGAACACCCGACCGCGACCGAGCGACCTCGGCCGCTGCCGACCCGCCGGCCGACGCATCTTCCTCGAGACGGCTCGCCAAACACCTGCTCACTGCGGCCGGCCTCTTGGGGTTCACGTACGCCGTATTGCGAGTCCTGGGCGGGCGCGACGACGTTCCCGTCCAGTCCGTCGACGAGGTTCAGGCCGGCGTCGAGGAGGCCGTTCCCGACGAGATCCAACGCCGAGCAGCGGATGCGGTCCCCGGGGATCGGATCGAGACGATCCGGAACCGGACCGCCGCCACCGTCCCCGACGATATCACCGAAATCTCCATCGACGGCCCCAGAAGCGAGGAGTCGGAGACCGACCTCGATGTCGACGGGTCCGCCGACGCGAGCGAGGGCGAGAGCGAGGACGCCGACGTGACCGGGCTGGACGAAAGCGGTGACGACGAGATCGGTGACTCCGGAGCGGACGAGGCAAGTGCCGACGCGCTCGAGGAAACCGAGACGAACGCGGACTACACCGACGAACGCTCGGACGAGGAGATCGCCGAACGCGCCGAACCCGACGTGCAGGACGAACCGGCCGAGCCGGGAGAGATGGCGGTCGACGAAGACGTTGCGGAGGAACTCGCCGACGCGGATCTCGACGGCGAGTCCGACGGCGAGAGCGACGAATCCGAGGAGTGAGTCGTCTCCGAGACCGATCCGACAGCCGCCGGCGTTCTCTCGGCGGCCGTCGGCACTGGCTCGAGTTGGTCGTCGATCCGGGTCGCGTTCACCGGAAACGTGGGCCTTATCCGGCGTTCGCCCCTAGCGCGTTTCGATGACTGACGGGGACGTCGCGGCCTTTACGCGCCTCGGACCGACGGTTCGGGGGGCGCTCTCCGAACGCGGATTCTCACAGCCGACGGCACCGCAGCGACTGGCGATTCCGCCGCTGTCGGCCGGCGAGAACACGCTCGTGATCGCGCCCACCGGCAGTGGCAAGACCGAGACGGCGATGTTGCCCGTCTTCGATCACCTCGTCGCGGGCGAGGGTGAGCCGGAGGGGTTCGGCGCGCTCTACATCACCCCGCTGCGGGCGCTCAACCGCGACATGCGCGAGCGCCTCGAGTGGTGGGGCGACTACCTTGATCTCGAGGTCGACGTTCGGCACGGCGACACGACCCAGTACCAGCGGGGGAAACAGGCCGAGGATCCCCCGGACGTGCTGATCACGACACCGGAGACCGTCCAAGCGATGCTCACCGGCGAGCGCCTGCGCGAGGCCCTCGAAGACGTCTCCCACGTCGTGATCGACGAGGTCCACGAACTCGCGGCCTCGAAGCGGGGCGCGCAGTTGGCGATCGGCCTCGAGCGACTCCGCGATCTCGCGGGGCGGTTCCAGCGGATCGGGCTCTCGGCGACCGTCGGCGACCCGGGGGAGGTCGGCCAGTTCCTCACGGGCGGCCGGCCCTGCGAGATTCGGGAGATCGACGTGGGAAGCAACGTCGACGTGACGGTCCGCGAGCCGGAGATCACCGACGAGGACGAGCGACTGGCCGGCGAACTCATGACCGAAGCCGACACGGCCAGCCACGTCCGCGTCATTCGGGATCTGGTCGCGGAAAACGAGTCGACGCTGATTTTCGTGAATACGCGCCAGACGGCCGAGGCGCTCGGCTCGCGGTTCAAGGAACTCGACCTGCCGATCGGCGTCCACCACGGCTCGCTCTCGAAGGAAGCGCGGATCGACGTCGAGGACCGGTTCAAGGCCGGCGAACTCGACGGGTTGCTCTGTACCTCGTCGATGGAACTCGGGATCGACGTGGGGCAAGTCGACCACGTGATCCAGTACAAGAGCCCCCGGCAGGTTACCCGCCTGCTCCAGCGGATCGGCCGCGCGGGCCACCGACAGGACGAGGTCTCGAGCGGGACGGTCGTCACGACGCGGCCCGACGACACCTTCGAGGCGCTGTCGATCGCCCGCCGGGCCCGCGACGGCGAAGTCGAGCCGGCCGCGATCCACGAGGGCAGTCTGGACGTGGTCGCGAACCAGTTGCCGGCGATCGTCCAGAGCCGCGGCGACACCTACGTCGACGAGGCCGTCGAGACGATCACGCGGGCGTATCCGTTCCGAAACGTCCCCGAGGCGACGATTCGGGAGGTTATCTCGGAACTGGACCGCAACCGCATCCTCTGGTTCGACGAGGGCGAGGACCGCATCGAGACCACCGGCGGCACGTGGCAGTACGTCTACGCCAACCTCTCGATGATCCCCGACGAGGAGACCTACGAGGTCCACGACATCGCTTCGGGCGGCCAGATCGGGACCTTAGACGAGCGGTTCGTCGTGAACTTCGCCCAGCCGGGCGAGGTGTTCATCCAGCGCGGCGAGATGTGGCGGATCGCCGAGATCGACGACGAGGAAGCGCGGGTCAAAGTGAGCCCCATCGAGGACCCCGCCGGCGAGGTGCCGTCGTGGATCGGCCAGGAGATCCCCGTTCCGGCCGCGGTCGCCGGCGAGGTCGGCGAGATTCGCGCCGTCGCGGAGCCGCAGTTCGAAGCGGGAGCCGACGCAGCCGCCGTCGGGCGCGAACTCGCCCACCGCTATCCCGCCGACGAGTACACCCTGACCGAGGCCTGTACCCAGCTCGAGCAGCAGGTCGAGAGCGAGTCGCCGATGCCGACGGCGGATCGGCTGGTCCTCGAGCGACAGGGGCGGACGATCGTGCTCAACGCACCCTTCGGCCACACGGCCAACGAGACGCTCGGGCGGATCTGTTCCGCGCTGCTGGGCCAGCGCGCCGGCTCCTCGGTCGGCCTCGAGACCGATCCCTACCGGATCGAACTCGAGGTACCGAACTCGATCGCGACCAGCGAGGTGATCGAGGTGCTCGAGACGACCGATCCCGATCACGTCGAGGCGATCGTCGAACTCGGGCTCAAGCGGTCGGACGCGCTCGCCTTTCGGCTCGCGCAGGTCTCGGCGAAGTTCGGCGCGCTCAAGCGCTGGCAGGGCAGCGGGTCGGGCCGGCTCTCGAACGATCGCCTGCTCTCGGCGCTCGAGGACACGCCGATGTACGAGGAGGCGATTCGCGAGGTGTTCCACGAGGACCTCGACATCGAGCGCGCGAGTGCGGTGCTCGAGGGGATTCAGTCGGGCGACCTCGAGTTGGTGACCCACCGCGGTCGGACGCCGATCGGACAGGGCGGGCGCTCCTCGGGCGGCAAGGAACTGCTCGCGCCGGAAAACGCCGACGCGAGCGTCATCAAGACGGTCCGCGAGCGGATTCAGAACGACCGCGTCATTCTGCTGTGTACCCACTGCAAGGAGTGGAAGGTGAAGACGAAAGTCAAGCGGGTGCCCGACCAGCCCGAGTGTCCCGAGTGTGGCTCGACTCGAGTCGCATCGCTGAACCCGTGGGCCGACGAGGCCGTCCAAGCGGTCCGCTCCCAGGAGAAAGACGACGAGCAACGGGAGATGACCGAACGCGCGTTCCGGGCCGCGAGCCTCGTCCAGAGCCACGGCAAGCAGGCGGTGATCGCGATGGCCGCCCGCGGGGTCGGCCCGCACAACGCCGCCCAGATCATCAACAAGCTTCGCGAGGACGAGTCCGAGTTCTATCGGGACATTCTCTCGAAGGAGCGCGAGTACGCCCGGACGCAGGCGTTCTGGGACTGACGGGCGACGCGAGGAGATGTGCGCGGTCCCGTCTTCCGCTCGAGGATCGCTCGACTCGAGTCTCTCGACCGGCCCCTCGCCGCCGAATCTCGCGACGATCGGGTATGTATAGTAGCCACTGAAACGATTTACACACTGATCGCAACGTCGTCCGGCGATCAGGAGCGTATTGACTTTCTGTGGCTACTATAATCAAGACCTACACATCACACGTTCCACAGCCCTTATCTACGGTACGGCCAAAGGGCTGCCAATGGAACCTGGCCCGTCAAATGACCCGTCCGTATCCGAGGAGGGGGCCACCGCCGGTCCGATAGCCGACCGGATGGAAGGGCTGCTCGAGGCGGCGGACATCGCCTGCTTCCGAGTGATGCCGGCGGGGACGATCGCCGCCGTCAACGACGCGTTCACGCGGTTGACCGGCTACACGCGGGCCGAACTCCGCGAGCGATCCTTCGAGACGCTTTTCGACGACGAAACGACCCTCGAGTCGCTCGGGTCCGATCTCGAGCAGGCGGGCTCGACACCGACCTCGACGCCGATCCCGATCCGAACGAAGACGGATGTCGTTCCCTGTACCGTCCACCTCGAGCGGCAACCGCAAGACGGGGACGGGGAGGGAGACGCCGGCCAGCAGCCGTCGATCACGGGGATCGTTCGCCGCCGCACGTCGGCGGCCGATTCGACGGTGAAGTCCCAGTCCGATCTCACGTACGGCCGCACCTTCGAGGCGCTCGCCGACGCGCTCCCCGACGGCATCATCGTCCTCGACACGAACAGCGACATTCAGTACGCCAATCCCGCCGTCGAGCGCATCCTCGGCTACGATCCCGACGAACTCGTCGGCTCGAGTAAGGTCAAGATCATCCCGGAGCGGCTGCGCCAGACCCACCTCTCGGCACTCCAGCGGTATCTCGACACCGGCGAGCGACACATCAACTGGACCTACGTCGAGTTACCGGGCCAGCACACCGACGGCCACGAGGTTCCCCTCGGGGTTTCGCTCAACGACTTCACGTACGAGGGCGACCGCTACTTCGTCGGCCTCTTCCGGGACATCTCCCCGCGCAAGGAGGCCGAGCGAACCCTGACTGAGAAAGTCGTCCAGCTCGAGTCGGTCTCGTATCTCGGTCGCAACGCACTCGAGAGCGCCGATACCGACGAACTGCTCGAGAAGGCGACCGAACTGGTCGCGGCGGCGCTCGACGCGGAGTACGCGGCCATCTTCGAACACGAGGTGGCCGGCCCCGACGGGGAGGCGCTTCGGCTCCGAGCCAACACCGGCTTCGACGCCGCCGACGGGACGACCGCGTCCGTGACGGACTCCATCGGTGCGGCCGCGATGGCGGACGACGCCCCCGTCGTGATCGAAGACTTCGAGACCGAGAACCGGTTCGACGGCCCGTCCGTGGTGGACGACCCCGACGTTCGGAGCGGGATCACCGTCACCGTCGGCCCGGCGACCGATCCGTGGGGCGTCCTCGACGTCTACGACACCCGCCGACGGGAGTTCGCCGATCACGACGTCGACTTCCTCGAGAGCGTCGCGACGATCCTCGCGACCGCGATCGAGCGCCAGCGGTACGAGCGACAGCTCAACGAGACCGTTTCGGACCTCGAGGCCTCGAACGAGCGCTTAGAGCAGTTCGCCTACGCCGCCTCCCACGACCTCCAAGAACCGCTGCGGATGGTCTCGAGTTACCTCCAACTCATCGAGGGCCGCTACGCCGACGAACTCGACGCGGACGGCCGGGAGTTCATCGAGTACGCCGTCGACGGCGCGGACCGCATGCGCGAGATGATCGACGGCCTCCTCGAGTACTCCCGGATCGATTCGCAGGGCGACCCGTTCGAACCCGTCGATCTCGACGCCGTCCTCGAGGACGTGCTGACGGACCTGCAGGTGATGATCGACCGGCAGGACGCCGAAATAACGGCCGAGGCGCTTCCGGAGGTTACGGGCGACTCGCGACAGCTCCGCCAGTTGTTCCAGAACCTGCTGTCGAACGCGATCGAGTACAGCGGCGACGAGCCGCCGCGAGTACACCTCAGCGCCGAGCACAACGGCAGGAACTGGGAGATTTCGGTCCGCGACGAGGGGATCGGGATCGACCCCGACGATCAGGACCGGGTCTTCCGGGTCTTCCAACGCCTGCACAGTCGCGAGGAGTACGACGGCACCGGCATCGGGCTCGCGCTCTGTCGCCGCATCGTCGAGCGCCACGGCGGTCGCATCTGGGTCGATTCCGAACCCGGTGAGGGGTCGACGTTTTCCTTTACGATCCCGGTCGAGGCCCCACAGTAGCCCGGTCGCCGGTTTCCGGTCGTTCGGTCGGTGGTCTCATCGACGCCGTTGACGACCGCTCCATCCGTAACGGCCATACGATTCGATCACGTTACCGCTCCTATGAACTTCGCGCCGGGGGCCTGGAAGTACGCCGTCCTTCCACTGCTCGCTGCCCCGTTCGCCCTTTTCATCAGTGTCACGGCGGGGATCGTCGCGTTCGCGGCCGGTGCCGGCACCCTCGCGTTCTTCCGCGACCCCGACCGCACCCCGCCGCCGACGGGCGTCGTCTCGCCGGCCGACGGGAACGTCTCCGTCCTCCGCGAGGAGGGCGATCAGGTCCGGCTGGGGATCTTCATGAACGTCTGGCACGTCCACGTCGTCCGCGCCCCCTTCGCGGGCCGCGTTACCGACGTCGAACACGTCTCCGGCGCGAACCGACCCGCCTTCTCGAAGGAATCCGACCGGAACGAACGCGTCCACGTCCGCCTCGAGACCGACGCTCCGACCCTGCCGTCCGACGGCGACGACGCGGCGACGATCGCGGACGACGGCGGGGACCCGGTCGCCGACGGCGAGGAGACGGCCGGTGACGGCCCCCCGAATTCCCACCCCGACGAACCCGCCCACGACGCCGAAGTCACGCTGATCGCCGGCGCGTTCGCCCGCCGCATTCACCCCTACGCCGAGCGCGGCGACGACCTTGAGCGCGGCGACCGCATCGGCCACATCGCCTTCGGGAGCCGCGTCGACCTGCTCTTCCCGCCCGCGGTCGACCTCGAGGACGTCGCCGTCGATATCGGCGAGTCGATGACCGCCGGGGAGACGGTCGTCCTCGAGTCCGCCGGCGGGTCGGTCGCCGGCGAGTTCGACCTCGGAACCGACGCCGGCGGCGACGGCGACCGAGCCGAGTAGCGGACCCCCGTGGCACCGCTACAGTCGCCCCAACAGCGATCACCTTTTTATCGGATCGGGCGGCCAAGCCGGCCGTGATCGAACTCGAGTGGGAGACGGACCGAACCGAGGGAGTGACGCTGGTCTCGGCGATCGTCACGAACGCGCTGACGACGCCCCAGATCGTCCGTATCGAAAATCGCGTCGACGGTCCGCTTTGGACCCCGAACGGCGAGCGACAGTCGGCCCCCGAGTGGAGCGACGGCGGTTGGGAGGGACTCGTCGAACCGAACCGCTGTCGCGGGTTCGGTTTCGCGAGCCCGATGGAACCGGCAGCGATAGCCGACCCGCCGCTCGCGGTGACCGAGACCCGCCGTGCCTCGAACGATCGGGCCCCGGAACCGACCGACGTGTTCGCGTCGATGGCCGACTGGCGACCGCCTCTCGACAGCCTCGAACGGGTGCGATGATCGTCGCCGTCAGCGGCGGGAAAGGCGGCGTCGGCAAATCGACGGTCTCGCTCAACCTCGGCCGCGAACTCGACGCGGTCGTCGTCGACGGCGATCTGACGACTGCGGACCTCCCGCGCGGTCACGGGCCGGACCTCCACGACGTGCTGGCCGGTCGGGCCGACCCGCTCGAGGCGATCGACCGGCACCAAGCCGTCCGATTTCTCCCGGCCGGGCGAACGCTCGCCGGTGCCCGAGCGGCGGACGTGACGACGCTTCCACGTGTCCTCGAGCGGATCGAACGCGAGTGCGGTCGCGTCGTCGTGGACTGTCCGGCCGGGCTGGCACGCGACGTAGGCCACCAGATCGAGAGCGCCCAGATGACGGTCCTCGTAACGACGCCGACCGAGCCGGCGCTGGCCGACGCGCTCCGCACGAGGCGACTCGCGATCGATCTCGAGACGCCGGTCGCAGCAGTTGTACTCAACAGGGCTGACGCCGCCGTCGACCGGCTCGCCGACCGCGTCGAGCGGACGTTCGGCGCGCCGGCGATCGGAATCGAAGAGCGGTCGGCGGTCGCCGACGCACAGCGCCGGTGGCGCGCCGTCCGCGACATCTATCCGAACTGTGGCGCAGTCGACGCGATCCGGACGGTCGCTCGACGGATCGAACGCTGTGAGAAGCGGCTGTCCGATCGAATCGGCGTCGTCTAACCGGTCTCGCTCGGTCGGCCGCTCCGCTCCCAGCTACTCAGGAGTCGTCTCCGACTGATTCGACCGGGCTCGAGGAGTCACCGAACTCGAGTTCGATCGGCTCTATCGACCGCCCACCGGCCCTGAACTTCGGGATCGAGAGGCGGTGCTCAAGGGTCGATCCGGCCTCGGTCGCGACCGCCTCCATCTCGAAGACCGCATCGACCGCGTGCGTCGTCGCGCTCCGATGGGCAGCGTCTCCCGGCTCGTCGAGGCAGTGTAACAGGCCGATACTCTCGGTCGCGACCAACTGCTCTTTGAGGTCGTCGAGAAAGGTGACGTAGGCGTCCCGATCGCCGCTCTCCAGTGCGTTTACGGGGTCGACGACGAGCGTCGACGCGGCGGGGAGTTTCTCGATCAGGTCCATCGCCGCCCCAGGCTCGTCACCGCCGTCGAGGCGGCGAACCGTCGGGTTTCCGGTCGTCGTCGCCGCGGCCTCGAGCGCTCGCTCGACGTTCGCGGCCGACCGTTCGGTCGAGAGATAGAGCGTCCCGCGGACGGCGGTCGCCTCGTAGAGGAGCTGCTCCGACTGGCTGGCCGGATCCGCGACCACCGCGACCAGCGAGCCCGGAGCCAGCCCCCCGCCCAAGCGCCGATCGAGTTCGTCGATTCCCGTCGGTAACAGGTCGCCGTCGTATTCTACCGGCGTTCGGTCCGGTGACGCCCTCCGCTCGAGCGTCTGTGCGAGTTCGTCGTATGCCACGCGGGTCGCCTCGTTCGTCAGGGGCGACGATTCGTCGGGAACTCGTCCCAACACCGGAACGTCGGTCCACGATTCGACCGCCTCCGGAACGCTGTCACATCGATTCAGTACCGTTCCGAGCACCGGGACCTCGAGTCGACGCGCCATCTCGATCGTCGTCTCGGCGGCACTGCAACTGCGCTCGCCGTCGGTCGTCACGACGATCACGCCGTCGGCCGCCGAGAGCGGTTCGACGACATCGGGACCCGCCCCCGACGGACAGTCCACGAACGTTCGGACGCCGTCGGCCTCGAGCAGTTCGAAGGCCGTCCCGAAGTCGACCTCCGTCGACGGCTCCGGAGCCGAGAGCAGTCCGACGTTCGAGACCCTCGGACTCGACTGTGCGACCGAATCGACGTTCGTGCCCGGCTCGAGCGCCTCGAGCGTCGGTTCCCGATCGACGCCACCCGCGACGTGGACGTTCGGCAGTTGCCGGTCGGCGTCGACGGCGATCGCCGCCGTCCCGCGCCGGCCGAACGCTTCGGCGAGCCCGATCGTCGTCACCGTCTTTCCACAGCCGCCTTTCGCACCCGCGATAGCGATCATACCGACAGTGGCTCGGCATCCCTTTTGAACCTCGGTTCGGGCATAGTCGTGGTCTTCGCCCCGTCTGTCGATGGTCGTTCGTCGGTGGCTTTCTCGAGATATATCACTCTCATTGAAATCTGAGATAGCGAGAGTTTTATTTGATTGAAGGAGAGAAGTGACGTATATTATGGATGATCGATCGATTCGAACTCGTCGCGGTTGGTTGGCGAGTTGTCTCGGTGCGACTGCTGGGATTTCGGGGCTCGCGGGGTGTATGAATACGGATAAGAGCAATACTACTGGGAACGGGACTGCTGATGAACTGCCTGCCAGCGAGTGGCCGATGTACGGAGTCGATCCGCAGAATACGGGGTATCATCCGACTGCGACTGGGCCGACTGGAGACGATGTGGAAAGAAAAACGTTCTACGAGGCTGAAGAAGCCGTCAGTAATAGCCCAGCAATCATTGGCGAGACGCTCTATACTGCTACCGATGACTATCTGTCCGCAGTTGACATCTCAACTGGGGAACGAAAATGGAAAAAACAAGTAACTGGTTTACAGGGATACTATCCGGTCGTGGATGACGAGAGAGTGTATGTTGGAACCGACAATGGAATCGCTGCAGTTGATCGAGGTGGAACAGAACTATCCTGGAGAAATGATGTCGGAATTAGCACTGTTGAACCGGTAGTCGCTGATAGTTCAATCGTCGGTGCGGAAAATATGATCTTGTATCGTTTCCATCCTGAAACCGGTACTGAGACAATACTCCATGATCTGCGCGATTATGAAGGAGGTCGGCCATATACCGACATTCCAGCATATGATGATGGGACGGTTTACTTCGCAGGCGGACACATTCTTTATGCTATAGATGTTGAAAATGGCGAAGTCAAATGGACATTTGAAAATCCAGAGGAGAAACCGATGGGCGAAAGTGACCCAGCAGTTGCTGATGAAACAGTTTACATCGGTGGTGAGGATCAGTGTCTCTATGCGATTAGTACTGAGGATGGCGAGGAAGAGTGGTCAATAGAAATTAATGCAAAAGTAGAGTGTAGTCCATCAATCGCGGATGGAACTGTTTATTTCGGGGGATCAGATTCTGGTAGACAACAATTCTTTGCTATTGATACCGATTCTCAGAAACATATATGGGATCCAAAGGAACTCCAGTACAGTGTCCGCTCAAAACCAGTAGTTGCTAATGACATAGTCTATATCACTAGTTATCGAGATATTTTTGCATTTAATTCGAAGGATGGATCTACCGAATGGGAGATAAAGAATATCGGGAATGGAGTGGAAGACTCATTGAGTACCACACCAGTTATCTCTGGTGGTAGTGTGTATGTTTCGACAAGAGATGGTAAGATCCATGAATTAGAAGGGATGTGATTTTTATATGATCGACAGTATAATTTAATCTCCTAACTACTATATTGGTTTAAACTGGAAGAGTTCCCGCCTTTTCATCAGATATACACGGAGTGTTTTCCTTCTTTTGAAAGCTAGCCCCAATATTTTCCCAAGTAGGTGAGCAATCTTCTCGCGGAGAATCTGTGTCTCTATATTTCCAGGTATCGCCAACCCCCGGTGTTCCTTTCGCCAGTAGTTGCGGACTTGGAACTACGATCGGAACTACAAGACTGCTATTAAATGAGATTGGTTCGACAGAACCAACTGCAAGTTCTTCCTGTTCAGCCCAGGATGGTGTGTCCATCGTGATTTTTGTTTCCTGTGAAGTATAGGTCATCTCGCCAGAACTTGTTGGATTCCCACTATTTGTGCGGACCTTAAATCGGGCATATTCCCCTTGTACTTCAAGATAATATGAATCAAGTTGCAGATAGAAGAGTGAGGGCCACGGCATAAGGGGAAAGCCTGGATGTCCGATCCCATCGAAGTAACCTGCACCCATAGGAGCATGTTTTGTACTAGTCTTATTGACTTCAAGCACATCGCTATCTTCTGGACGTACTGCTGGAACCTCTGTTCGATTAACAGTATCCAACGATAGGTACGTTGGTGCCGCCTCAACCTGATAATTCAGATCCGCCATCAATGGTGATTCATTAAGTGATTCTTTCGCATCTTCTGGACGGGTTTTTGGATCTGTCATTTTATCAATAAAATCCATCGGTTCTCCAAGAAGATCATTACTGGAATCAAGAAGTCCGCCAAGAAGATTATTGACTATAGCGCTGCTTTTTCCCAGTGTCTCATCATGCCAATCACTAATCTGGTCAATATTATCGTAGGTACCCTCAAAGTACTGTTTTCGGACTTCAGTTCGAAGGATATCTGCTGTATTATTATAAGGCCCTGTTGAATTTTGGTACACTAATTCTCTCTCTAGATCGCTCACATTCTTCCTCATTTCACTAAGTGGACTTGGTTTTTCAACCATATCCCACAGGTTCGTCTGGTGAGGTTCAACCTGTGTTACGACCTCATAGTGTGTCTGATTAAGTTCACCAAGAACCCATTCATAGATTTCATCTTTATTTCGTGGATTCATCTCAACATCTGGATTGGCAGAATAAGGAATTGACCTTTTGAAGTCTTGTTTGGTTATTATTTCATTGCTTGAACTTTCGATTCTACTTTCTATTTCACTCTCTTGTGACTGAATAGTCATCGAACTGAGACCAAATGTTTCTTTAACTGATTTCGCTTCAACACCCTCGAAATTTCCGACAATAGAATATTGTTCGTTCCAAGAATCCTGTTCAACTAGTGTTTGGATACCACGATTATCTCGTTCCGCTGAAATCGTGTCTGAGACAAAATCGCCAGTAATCTCATAGCTTGCGCTGTACGTTACATTCTTCCAATTCCAATTTGTGTGTGAAGACCTATTTTCGTTATCATGTTCCCACTTCGTTCTGACCCCAATTGAGGCCTCATAAATAATTTCTATTTCGGCAAGATTTCTATCATCAAATTGAGTGTTATTGTGATTAGATGTGATATGAATCGTAACATCAGCATCTTCAGATGAACCATCAGTGTGGTATGTTTTATCAACCGGCCCTGTCCAGTTTTCTGGGTTTTGAGCCCATTCATCTGGCGGCGATGGTTCTGGCAAACTGTCCTGTTTGGATAAACTCTTTTCTTTTGTTTTCACCTCTATGTTATATATCTCAGATATTATATTGCTAATCTTATCCTCATTAGGTGCATTCTCTGTATACAATGAGTTTATCTTATCAACAACTCCGTTTCCATTGTCGCTTAAACCACCAATGTCACCAGCTGTCCCCTGATTCTCTACTGAATCTGAGAAATAATTACTGAGATATTTGTCATTGAATCTCCCAGTCTTTATAAGTGATTCATTGAACTCCGATTCGACTTGATTCATATCCATCCCTGCCGCCATCTGCATATAGGAGACATCAGCGAACGGATGGGCCTGAATCTCGACATCGGTCTCGACATTGTCCTCGAGCATCGTCAAAACGATATCTTGGACGGTCGGCGCGTCCGGGAGCTCACCCTCGGCGTCGATCAGATCGGCGTTACAGAGGTTGCTCTCGTTGGCGAGTGAGTTGTTCTCGCCACCGGGAAGGAAGTCCTCCGTTTCGACATCGCCCGCGCTCGAGGCGAGATCGCTCCCCATACAGAGCGTCGGGAGGAGCATGGCGCGGTCCTTGTAGGGGTCGGTCGTGCCGAAGGTCTTCTCTTGGAGGCCGAAGACGGCGTCGTTGACCATCACTTCGGTGTGCTCGTTCGGGGTGAGGTTGTGGAAGGCACGGTCGCCGCTGGAGAGTCGGTCGTAGTAGGCTTTCCCCCACGTGTAGGGGTACATTCGTGCTGCGAAGTACCGGCCAAAGCCGTCGTAGCCGTCGGTTTCGAAGAACCCTTTGTTGAGTTGGCTCTGGAACTCCTCGGTTCGGTCTTTGAGCTGGTAGAGCGGCGTGCCGACCGTCACCGAAAGCGACCGCTGCTCGGTCACCGTCTCGCCGTCGCTTTCGGTGACGGTCAGTTCGATCCCGTCGACGTCGACGGTGAGGACGCCGGGTTCGCGCCTGTCGATCGAGACGCGGTCGATCGCTGCCTCGAGGTCGTCGCTATCGTCCCAGTCGATCCGCTCGACCGAGGCTCGAGCGGTGGTGTCTTGGTCGACCTGTTGCTCGGCGGTCGCAAATGATTCGGAGACTTCGCGGTAGATGAGAAGTTTGAAATACTGATCGAACACGGCTTCGTCCTCGTCGACGACATTGCTGAAGGCTGCATCCGCCCCCTCAGTCGAGGTGACGGGTGCGCTGGCGGCATCGTCGGCGGCACGGAGGACCGCCTGTCGCAGTTCGCCGACGGCGACGGACTCGGCGCGATCCATCGCGAGTGCGTTGTCGGTGTCGACGGTCGGTGTGTCTCTGGACTCCAGCACGCCGACGATCATGATGCTGCTGACCAGCAACAGGACGGCGATCAGGGCGAACGGAATGCGGGCGCGGTCATCGTCTGCGATCGAAACGGTGTGAGGTCGGTCAGTCATGGGTCCACGTTTGAATCGTAATCGTCACGTCGGCAGTCGATATCTCGTCGGCGAGCAGCGCCGCGATCTCCTCGTCTCGTCGTTGGCCGTCGTACTCCGCCTCGATCGCTGCGATCTCGGGAGCGAGAGCGGTCTGTAGGTCTGCCCCGATCCAGTGGCCCAGTCCGTCCCGACCGAACGCGTCAGCGTCCTCGAGTCCGCGGAGTACCTGTGCGTTAGCTTCGACGGCGTCCGCCTCGTTGCGCTTGAGCGGGCCGTGATGATCGGGGTTCGTCGTCCCGGTAAACTCGTACTCGAGGGGCGCGACCATCCGCTCGTAGCGAAAGACCGCGAGTTCGTGTGAGACGCCTTGGCTCTCGAGGGTTCGCTGGGTGTCGGCCGGCGGGAAGTAGCCGTCGACGATCGCCGACCCGACTACCATCCCAGCCGCCTCGAAGGACTTGTTCTGGGGCGTTTCGACGCGGTCGGTTCGATCGCCCAGATACTCGTTCCAGTCGGTACTGCCGTCCAGATACGCGCGTTCGATTTCGGCCGAATCGACCGCCGGGAGCCCGCTCGAGGCGGTCAGCGTCACGCTCGAGACGTCCGCGGTCGGCGGGGGTCGTTCGCCGGCGGTGGCGGTGCCGTTGATCGAGGCGTTGTCGTAGGGCTCCCACTCGGCGACGGCGTAGAAATCGCCGCTCGAGCCGACGAGGGCGCTTTCGACGGACGCGTCGACGGCGGTTTCGAACTCGTCGCCGGCGGGTCGGATTCGGGTCCCGTCGATGCGAGCGTTCGCGACGGCCGCATCCGCGAGCAGTCCGGTGGCCGAGCCGTACTCGGTCCGGTGGTACTCGCCGGCGCGGTCGTCGATCGGTGCGGTGTCGGCGAGACTGTACCGAACGCTGAGCGTCGACTCGCCGAGGAGTTCGGCCGTCCTGTCGGCGCGGTCGTCGTTGAACTCGTCGTCGGACTCGGAGAGGTGGAGCCCGACCAGCAACACGCTCGCGCTGATGAGCAAGAGCGCCATCGTGACGTCGACGACCGTACTCACGGCGCGGTCGCTGCTCATCCGTTCCACACCCCCACAGTCAGCGTTCCGCCGCGGACGGCACCGGGTCTCGTTTCGACGGCGACCGGACGTTCGGCCACGCCCGCTTCCGCCGGCGGATCCTCGAGTTCCCCGCTCTCGATCGGGCCCCGATCCGGCCGGCCGTCCGTCCCGAAGAACGCGTCGTCGACGACGGTCTCGCGGCCGTCCTCGACGGTCGTGACCTGTACGTAGACGTTCCGTCCGTGCGGAAGCGATGCCGTCTCGATCTCGTCTCCGAGCGGGCGGTCGCCGCCGGGAACGACGCCGTCGGTCTCGATGTCGTCCTTGATCCGGGTGACTGCCGTCGTCTCCGTCGTCCGATCGGTGGCACCGGGGAGCGTCTCGGTGATATAGAGCCCATACAGTCCCACGCCGACGAGGAGCGCCGAGACGGCGACGAGCGCGGCGAGCGGTTCGGTCTGCCCGCGCTGGCCGCTAGACATCGACAAGTGTGACATCGAACGTTTCCGTTGCGGCATTGTGTCTCACGTATCCCGGCGTCTCCGCGGGAGTCTCGATCGCTGCACCGCCCGAATCACACACCGGGACCATCTCGGTAGCGTGGTCCGCACGGAGCCCCTCAGACGCCTGAACGCCCTGTTCTGCGCTGATCGTCTCAGTGCAAACGTCCTCTCCGCCGACCCGGACCCGCACGTCGATCGGGAAATACAACGAATTGTGACCGCGGAGATCGTCGGATCCGAGGCGGTCGGTCTCCCTCGAGGGGTCCGCGTCGACGGATTTCTCGATCCGGCCGAGATCCTTCCCGCCGGTCGCCAGTATCTGTACGGTCGCGTCCGTGTTCGCCTCGTAGGCGAACCGAGCGTCGGACGTCAGCTCTCCCGGGTCGTGATCGAATTCGACGGCGACGCTGACGGTCGGTACCAGCGTGGTGCTGACGGTCCGGGTTCGGAGCCGCTCGTCCGCAGTCCGCCACTCCCCGGTGTTGTCCGCATACGCGTCGTCGACATCCTCGAGGAAGACATCGAACGCGTTCGTGTCCGCTCGATCGAGTTCCGTCGCGTACTCGTCCTCGAAGGCACGCCCTTCGGAGAGGTTCTCGAGGCGCTCGTGGCCCATGACGGGGACGACGTGTCCGTAGGTGAGACTCGCTCGAGCGGTGCCGTGCTCGTTTCGCATCGCGACCGTTCGGCCTTCGAACTTGATCTCGGTCGCGTCGTGGTCGTAGGTCGAACTCGCCTGGGCGGTGCTGCCGGCGGTTTCCTCGATGGCGTTTGCCGCCCGATTGGCATCCGGCGGTGGCCCGTTCGGCAACCCGACTGCGATACCGGCGACGGCGACGCTGACGATGGAGACGGCCAGCCAGACGTACCAGCCGTCGACCGCGGTTTCCAGATCCATGCTGCCTCTCGCCGCGTGTTCGTATTTAAATCCGAGTCCGAGACGGGCTCACAGGAGGACGTCGAGCGCAGTCACCGTCACGACGTACAACACCATCGAGGAAGCGAGCGTGCGGCCGATGTGGTAGCCGAAGAGGGCCCGATCGATCCCGTGACGCAGGGCGATCGAGAGCGGCGTGACGATGAAACACAGCGCGATCAGGTAGACCCCGATGACGACCGCGAGCGATTCGGCGGGGAACGCGGCGGCGTCGACCCCCTCCGCGCCGCTCAGATTCGCGCTGGACATCATCGCGGCCATCCCGACGGTCGCGCCGGCCACGAGCGGCGCGAAGTACGCCGCCGTGTTGTCGAGCGTGCCCGTCACCTGTTTGAGGTCACGTTTCGCCTCGGCTTCGACCTCCTCGAGCTCCTCGAGGTGGTCGGCCATCGAGACGATGGCTCGGCCGGCGGGTTTGCCCTCGTCGGCGGCGACCGCAAGCAGCGCGGCGGTCCCGCGGGCGCGCGGACTCGGGATGTCTCGAAGCGCGCCGTAGTCGCCGAGAAACGCCTCCCGGACGCCCGTGTGCAGCCGTCGCTGGAGGCCCGCCGCCCGTTCGAAGACCTCGCCGGTCTCGGCGGGGACGCGGTCGGCCGCCAGTTCGACCGCCGATTCGACGGACTCGCCCTCGGCGACCTGCCGTCCCACGATGTACAGCGCGTCGGTGAGGTGTGCTTCGACGTGGCGGACGTAGTGGCGGACCGCGAGGATAGGGCCGTACGTGGCCAGCAGTGCGATACCGACGCCGATACCGACGGCGGCGATCGGTGCGAGGTGAGCGGGGCCGAACGCGGCGATCAGCAGGTAGCTACAGAGACCGGCGAGCACGCCCCAGAGCGCCCGAAAGTGGAGCCGATCGGGGACGTCCGGATGATCGTGGCCGATCGTCGGCGGCGGAAACGCGACCGGGCGGCGAACGAGTAACCAGAGGCTCGCGCCGATCAACACGGCGGGGAGGACCGCGTTGTACAGGAAGACGAAGAGCCAGATGTTGACCGAGTAGCCGACCATCGGGACCGTCGGGACGAGCGAGACCAGCGCGAGCGGGATCATGATCCCGAACGCGAACAGCCCCGTCGCCGGCGCTCGGATCGCGGTCGTGAAATCGGCCATCTGACTGCGAGTGCCCGAAAGGATGGCCGAGAGCGATCGATCGAGCGTGCGGACGCGCTCGGCGTCCGGCGCGTCTTGGGCGGCCACGAGCAGGTGTGCCGACCGCCGGAGCGCCGGGAACCACTCGGCCCACTCGTCGGCGAAGGAGAGCAAGCCCGTTCCGGACGTGCCGATCGACCGGTCGATGTGGCCGTCGAGACTCCGCGAGAGCGGGCCGTGGCCCGTTTCGGCCGCGAACCGAACCGCGCCCTCGAGCGCCGGTTGGACCTGCATTCGCAGCACCGCTCGACCGATGAGATTCGGCGTGTCGCCGAGCGCCTCCGTTCGGCGAAACGCCGCCTGCAAGTGCGGCATCGAGTGAACGGTATGGATCGCCGCGAGCGGTGCGACGAGCACGAAAAACAGGACGATGGGGATCGGAGCCGACGTGACCAGTAGCGCCACCGGGAGAAACGCCGCGACGATCCCGGCCCCGTATCCCGCCCGGACGATCGTCTCGGCGTCGTGTGGCGAGTCGGTAAAGGAGAGCGACTCCTCGAGGTCGTCGCTCCCGTCGACGGCGGCTGGATACAGCGCGGCGAGTGCGCAGACGAGCGTCGATGAGAATCCCATTTTGCGATCACTCGTCCCCGTCGCCCCGATCGGCGTACACTGCGGCGACCGATTGCGGGTCCGTTCGGCCGTCGCGGGCGAGCGTCGACAGGAGCTCCGTTCTCGCCGAAATCGCCCGGCGAACGTCGGCGTAGTTCTCGGTCGGTCCGGCGAGTCGTTCGACGACTCGACTCTCGCCGCGATCGATCCGACCGGTCGCGACCGCCCGCTCGCCGTCTAACTCGTACAGCGGCTCGAACCAGATATCGTCGCCGCTGCCCACGACCTCCTCGATGCTGGCGAGGCGTCGCGTTCGCCCGTCGGGCGTTCGGTGGGCTTGGACGGTGACGACGAGATCCGTCGCACCGAACGACGAGGGTTCGACGGCGAGATCGGAGACGACGCGCTCGTAGACCGCGTCGGCGCCGTCGCCGTGAATCGTCCCGAGCACCGCGTTCGCGTTGGCACCGACCCGCATCGCCTCGTAGAGGACCTGGGCCTCCTCGCCGCGGATCTCGCCGACGACGAGCGCCCCGTCGCCGAGCCGAAGCGCCGTCCGGAGCGCCGTTTCGGCCGTTATCTCGGGGCCGTCGCCGGACCCCGTCCGCAGCGCCTGCACGTCCCGTCCGACCGACTGCAACGGACCGACCGGGAGTTCGGGCGTGTCCTCGATCAGGACCGTTCGGGTCCCCGCCGCGAGTTCGTACAGCAGCGTTCCCAGCAGGGTCGTCTTTCCGGACCCGCGGGTCCCGGCGATCAACGCGGCGGCGTTCCGTTCGACGGCGACCGAGAGAAACGCCGCGACCGCCGCCGACATGGTTCCGTTCGCGACGAGCGCCGGCAGGGTGAACTCGTCGTCGGGCTGTTCCCGAAACGCGAAGGCGATCCCGTCCGCGACCGGATCGGTGACGCCGGCGACCCGAATGCGGGTGCCGCTCTCGAGCGCGGCCGTCGCGTCGACCGTCGGGCTCGCCCGGGAGAACGCCCGGCCGCTCGTGCGCCGAACCCGCGAGGCGAGCGCCCGAGCGCCGCCGGATGTGAGGTGGACGTTCGTGGTCATCGACTCCCCGTCGACGACGACGCGGATGGGGTTCGCCGAGACCGGCGACGTGACGTACACGTCGGTGACGCGGGGATCGGCGAACAGGTCCTCGAGGACCCCGTAGCCGATCGTGTGCTTGCGCAAGATCGCCGTCAAGCGCGGGTCGGCCGGCTCGTCGCTGGCGGCCTCGATCGCCTGCGAGGCCGCGCGATCCCCTTCCACGGTTCCTTCCGCGATCGCTTCGTATCCCTCGATGAGGACCTGCCGTTCGTCACCGGAAAGAGTCGTGTCGATCACGTCGAGGGCGTAGCGCGCGACGCCGTCCGACCGTCCGTAGATCCGTGCGTCGCTCCCCGTCTCGAGCGATCGGACATCCCTGAGGCGCGCGCCGTTGGCGACCGTCCGGTCGACGAAGTACTGGCCGACGGTGAGCCCGACGGTCGGCGTCAGCGCCGATTCATCGCTCCCGGTCTCGAGCCCGCTCGCGGCCGCGACCAGTCCCGATTCGATGCCGATGTCGGCGATCGGGCCGACCCTCGTTCGCAGTTCCTCGCCGACCGCGAGCGGCTCCTGCGCGGCCGCCGTCGCCAACTGCTCGTCGCGATCGCCGAGCAGTGCGACGAACCGGCCGGCCGCGCCGAGGAGGTCGACGCCGCGACCGTCATACCGGAACTCGAGCCCGTTCGATCGGACGACGATCCGGGACGCTTCGCGGTCGGCGAGCGCTTCGACCGCCGTCTGCCGGCAGGCGCTCGCGCTCTCGAGGTCACCGTCGCAGTCGGCCGCATCGAGGAGCAGCGTCTCGTCCTCGAACGATACCCGACAGGCACACGGCGATAGTCGATCCTCGTTTCGGCCGAAGAGACCGCCCACTCCGGGGGCGTCCCGACCGAAGAAGTTGCGAACGCCGAGGCCGTCGATGACCGACCGGAGGTGTCCGGTCCCGTCCTGAGACATACCGATGCTGGCAGCGGCTTCCGATTTAAACTCACACACGGCTCGCGACGACGACCGGATCCCCGTTGTCGTCGGCCTGCAGCGTCAGCGCGAGCCGTACTCCGCTGGTTCCGCCGAGTTCGATCGATTCGTTGTCGGCGGGATCGTTCCGGACGATCGGCTCTCCGATGACCGTCTCTCGCGTCGTGCCGTCCTCGAGAACGTAGCGAACGGTGCTGTAGCTCCCGTTTTCTCGCGGCGTAATCTCGAAGTGATCGACGGATTCGGTCGTGAGCGACTCCCGCGGCAGCGTCACGTCGACGACTCTCCGGGGATCGGGATGACCGTCGGGCGAGAGTTCTTCGGATTCGGCGAGCGAGGTCGCCGCGTCGTCGATCGCAGCGATGCTCGCGTCGACCTGCCGCTGGCTGTTCATCGACGCTCCGCGTTCGATCGCCGGGACCGCGAGCACCACGAGCGCGACCGCGAGCACGATCGCGACGACGTACCGAATCACGGCAGTCTGGCGCGAAGCGACTGCAACACGCCCCCGGTTGACCCCTCGTCGCTGTCGGACGGTGAGTCGTGTGTCTCGTCTGGGCGGGACGCGCCGTCGACACAGTCATCGTCGGCCGCCCCGCCCCGACCGGCCGATTCGGAGAGCCGGGAGTCGAGGGCGGCCTGCGTCGCGCCGGCGGTGGTCCGTGGCTCTCGAGTCGTCGAGGCGTCTCCATCGGTCGTCGGCGAGACGATCTCCGAGACGGTTCGTTCGATGGCGGGCGGATCGCTGCCCGACTCGCCCGCATCGTCCGGTTCGCTCGAGACCGTGCTCGAATCGCGGTCGCCTCGAGCGGGGCTCGATCGGTTCGTCTCGGTAGCTCCGGTCCGGTCGTCGGACGTGGCATCGGCGGTGACCGGTCGCGGGTCGTCTATGTTGAGATCGGTCGCGTCGTCGACGGCTCGCTCGAGGTCGCCGAGGCGGTACTCGAGTCGATCGACGGCGGCGACGGCCGCGTCGGCGCGCCGTTCGACAGCTCCGTTGACCGATTCGACGTTGCCGACGACCCCATCGAGGGCGTCGATCCGTCCTTCGAGGGTGGCGATGCGGCGCTCGTGTTCCTCGACCCGCGCGGTCAGGTCCTCGAGGGCGCTGGCGACGGACGCGATGTCGGCGAGTTCGTCCAGTTCGATATCGCCGTCGACGACGGCGCGTTCGACGGCGGACAGTCGCCGCTCGATCCGCTCGATGTCGCTCATGGCGAGCGTTGCCGAGCCTTCGTATTTAAACGTGAGACTACGTCCTCCGGCGAACCGCTTGCCGAACGGTACCGCTGCCGTTCGCGTGTCAAACGACAGCCTTCGTCGGTAAATCGATCGTTCAGTCCGCCCGATTCCACTGAATTGGTCCGAATCGATCGAAACGGTCGGGCCGGTATTTGGGTCGCCGAGACCGAGACGTACACCCTCGGTGATCCCAATGGCGAGTCCCCCTTCCCTCCTCGATCGGCGATCCGCCGACTCGAGCCCGCCGAGCGACCGCCGTGACGACGAACACGGCGCACTCGAGCGCGCAGCACCGAGGATCGCGACACCGATCCGCGCGGCGGGGTTCTGGACGGCGATCGCGATGCCGATTCTGTACCTGCCCCTGCTCGCCGGCGGCCTGTCGTCGTCGCTCGAGGGGGGCGCGTTCCTCGGGCTGGTCGTCGCGAACCTGCTGGCGCTATACGTCGGACACGCGCATCGCCGGTGAGAGACACGTCGCGGAGCTCAGTCGCTCGAGCGCCGCGATCGAACGTGGCCGAACTCCTGTCGGATCGCCCGTCGCTTGACGAGGACGAATCCGACCGCGATGAGCCCGAACCCGAGCAACGTCGCGGTGTCGACGAGTTCGCCGAGATAGAGCCACCCGACGATCGCGGTGACGATCGGTGCGACGTACGACACCATATTGATCTCGACGGCACCCAGTCGCTCGAGCAGGTCGAAGTAGATGAGGAAGCCGACGGCGCTCGCGCCCACCGACAGGTACGCGATCGCGCCGATCGCCTCCGGATTGGTCCACGCGGCCGGTTCGACGGGCTCGCCGATCGCGAGGCTCGCGAGGTGCATCAGGAGCGCGCCGCCGAGCATCGACCACGCCTCCATCGTCTCGATGGGGAGCGAGGCGTCGATCCGCCGAGTGAGGACGCTGCCGAGTGCAAACGCCGCCGCGGCACAGAAGACGAGCCCCTTCGCGACCGCGTCGGTGGCGAGCAGATTGGACGGATCGGGGCGGACGATAACGGCGACACCGACGAGGCCGACGAGGACGCCGACGATGCCGACCGACGAGAGCGCGTCGGAGGGGACGAGCAGTCGGGCGAACCCGGAACTCAGGACCGGCGAGAGACTGACCAGGATCGCGGCCGCCGCGGCCGTCGTGTTCACCTGTCCGACGAACAGGAACGCGTGGTAGGCCGCGATTAAGAGCGTGGCTCCGACGGCAACTTGCGTCCACTCGAGTCGGCCGCGGGGCCGCCAGTTATCGACGGCGTACACCGCGTAGCCGAGCATCAGTAGGCCGGCGATATCGTATCGCAGCGCCGCGAACAGTACCGGTGGAATATACGAGAGTCCGGCGCTGATCGCGACGAACGCGGATCCCCACAGCGTTGCGAGCGTCAGGAAGAGGGCGAGATTTCGATATCGGCTCACGGTGGCTTCTCCCGGGAGAGATTGCCTTTGTCTTTCGATTCGAAGCAGCCGTGACGAGTAACGGACGGACGCTTCAGTCGTCGAAACGTCACGACTGTTTCAGGAACGTCGAAGCAGTAGAGCAGGGAGTGTCGATGGAACGGCGGAACGGTGGATCCGCGGGTCGGCGGTCAGCGAATCAGTGGGGTAGCGGGTCGGCGGGTCGGCGCGGTAGGTCGGCGGGTTGGTTGGTTTGTGGACCGGTTCAGAGCGGGGGCCGCTCGCGAATTTCGGGTTCCTCCTCGGTCTGTCTGAACTGCTCGAGCAGGGGTTTGATGTCGTCGAATCCCTCGGCCAGCACGATATCGCCGCTCCGCAGGTCGTACTCGATGATGTCGTAGTCCTCGAGTCGCGGCAGGTGGTTGTGGACTAACGAGACGTAGACGCGCTGTCTGGTCTCCTTGCCGACCGCGTCGGCACGGGCGTCGAGTTCCCATGCCGCGACCTGCGTGACGAGATCTTCGAGGTTCGCAGTGGCGTCGTCGGCTAACTGGTAGAGCAGATATCGCCGTTCGGATTCCGCGAGCAGGGAACAGGCCGCCTCCATCCGACTGGCGTTCGTCTGGTTCATAGTTCGTCCAAGCACCAAGTGGTATTACACCTACTGCCAACACAGATAGGGTCCGCGTCCCCGCCGATCCGGACGCGTTCTCGAGAGCGCTCGGGAGGAGACCGAAATCGAACGATTTCGGCGAATTCGGCGTTCATACGTCGTCTCGAGACTGTTTCGATAATCGGTCTTTCCGCCGTTGCTGTGAGTCGTGACGGTCGTATCGGTTCCTATGACTATGCTTGTCACATGTTATCAGGGACAGAATAGTTAAGGCGGCGAGTGACGTAGGCGGGAGCATGGCCGCTCACGGCCGGCCCGCACTACGGGATCTGTTCGACGAGTCGCCCACACCCCATATCGCCCATCCGCCGCGGACCCATCACCGTGACTTCTACGTCGCCACCGACGGGTCCTTCCGCGGATCGGGCGGTGGGCTGGGTGCCGTTATCGAAACGCGCGACGGTACCCGCGTCGCACGTGTCTCGACTGCGGACACGCCGCCTGACAACAACGTCGCGGAGTATCGGGCGCTCCACCTCGGACTGGACGTCCTCGCAGCGCGAGCGCCGCGAGACGCCGCCGTCGGCGTCCTCATCGATCACGACGCGCTCGCCAGTAACGTCAACAGTGCCATCCTCGCGACGCGGCACCCGGACGGAAAACCGCCCCGTCCCGTCTCCGTCCCGGCCGCGACGCGGTATCACTGGCGCGGGATTCAGGCCCGACTCAACGGGTTCGACGAGGTTCGAGCCGCGCGGATCGACAGCGATCAGAACCCCGCTCACCCGCTCGCGAACGCGCCGGACCAGTACCGCCACGTCAACCGCGAACTCGACCGCTGTGTCCTCCCCGAGACGCCGGAGCCGGCGGCCGGCGAGTTCCCGCCGCCGTCTCGAGCCGATCGGAACAGCGGTGGCAGCGCGTCCGACTGATCGCCGGCAGTCCGGTCGTCCGGTTCTTCGGTCGCCCGAGTCGGCCGGAACCGCCATCGTTTTCTCACCGCTCGAGGAAGTCGTCCCCGATGAGCCTCCGCGTCGCGGTCGCCGCCCCGTTCATTCAGAACGGGACCCGTCGGCTGAAGGAAAACGAGTTCGTCGTCGCCCTCTCGCTCGACCGGGACTGGTTCTCCCCCGATCAGGCCAAACGACTGATCGACATCGCCACCGGCGAGGGCCTGCTCGAGCGCGGCGACGACGGCCTCGAGGTCGAGTTCGATCCCGCCGAGGTGACGGTGCCCGAGGAGTTCGTCCCCGACGAGGACCTCCTGCGGGAACGGTCGGCGTTCGAACGCGTCCTCGACTCGCTGGTCGCCGAGGGGATGGCGAAACACGAGGCGGTCGGCGCGATCAACACTCTCCAACGGGACCTCGGGCTGACGATCGAGGCCGCCGCGGTGGTCTACGCCCGCCGCGAGGGGATCGATACCGACGACCTCGTTCCGATCGCCCGGGCGGCCGTCTTCGACACCGAAGAGGGTTAATCCCGCCGCCCGCACCACCGAGTATGGTCGAGGATCGCATCACCGACGGCCGCCGGATCGCCCAACTGCTCGCGAGCGAACTCGACGGCCGCGAGGACGGCGAACTCGCCCGCTTCGCCGTGACGAACGCCGATCGGGACGTCGAACCGACGGCCGACGGCGCTCGCGCCTACGACGTGACCCGCGACGACGAGCGGATCGCCCGCGCGTTCGTCCACGACGACCGGGCGCACCTTGAGTTCGAGGCCGCCCAAGACGCGGCGGCCGAGGCAGCCTCGGACGTCGATCTCCGAGTCCGTCCGAAGGCGACGAATCCGCCCCGCACGCTGGTTTTCGTGGAAAGCGGCGCCGAGGTCAAACGCGCGACGGACGTGGTACAGCGGGTGAGTCAGGCGCTCGCGGAAACCGACGAATAAGGGCTAGAATCGCCCACAGGAGAGGACCACTGCGGTGGCACGCGCTGTCGGCCGCCCGAGTGCGAGCGAGGGTGGCCGACGACGATGTGCGAGGGATGAGGACCGCAGCGACTGCGGGAGCGAGGACCGCAATCGGATGGGGAGGCTGTGGTTTTCCGTGCTGCCAGCCGGCGCAGAACGCCGTTCTTCGTCAGTACCACGATCGCCAGTACGACGATCGGCAGTACCACGAAACAAATCGTCCCGAAACGATCGTGATCCCATCGAACGGCGAAGTCGATCTCGAGTCCGGTCTCAGGACTCGACCTCTTACTCGAGATCCGCGATGATGTCCGGCAGCGTCGCGGCGATCTCCGCCTGCTCGACGTGTGCGACCGCGCGCGAATCGGGCTCCGAACCGTCCTCGAGCACCACCTGAATCGCTCGCATCCCCGCCTCGGTCGCGCCCCGAATATCGGCCTCGACCTCGTCGCCGACGTAGACCGCGTCGGCGGGATCGACACCTAACTCGTCGGTGATCGCCTCGAACGCGCGGGGGTCGGGCTTGCCGGCCTCGAGTTCGCCGGTGACCAGCGCGGCATCGAAGGCGTCCTCCCAGCCCAGCGTCTCGAGTTTGTCCCGCTGGGCTCGAACGGGGCCGTTCGTGAGCAGGCCGACCCGGTACTCGCCCCGCAGGTCGGCGAGCATGGCTTCGACGCCCGGCAGGGGCTCGAGGGAGTCCGAAATCGTCTCCCGGTAGGCCGTCGCGACGGCGGCCGGATCGGCGTCGCTCTCGGCCCCCTCGAGCAGGTCGGCGAAAATGGGTTCGCGCGTCTCGCTGGTGAGGTTCCGGCGATGGGCCTCGAGGTACGCGTCGCGAGTGAGCGACGGCGCACCCGTTGCGGCCGTGGCTTCCTCGAGGATGGTCGCCCGAGTCCGTCGGGGAACGGCGAGCGTGTAATCGAGGTCGAAGACGACCGCCTGTGGCATAGGTATGTGAGAGACCTCGAGCGGGTTGAAGCTATCCCTTCGAACGGGCGGGTCAGTCCTCGCTCGACTGGGCCGGCCCCGCGCGCCTGCGCTCGAGCGCCGAGACGACGACGGGTTCGATCCGACTCGAGTACTGCATGAGCGACGTGCCGAGGATGCTCATGACGAGGACGTAGCCGACGGTGAAGGCGTACAGCGTCTGTGCCGTCTCCGCGGCGATGCCGGTCCCGGCACCCGAGAGCGCGAGGCTGGCGATGATCAGCGAGAACTCGCCGCGGGTCGCCATCCCGAACCCGACCCGGAGCGATCGGCGGTCGTCGAGGTCGTAGATCCGGCCGCCGAGGTAGCCGCTGACGATCTTCGTCGGCGTCGTCACGACCACGCCGGCGACGATCATCCCGAGCACCGAGAGCGTGAACAGCCCCGGATCGGTGACGAGCCCGATCCAGAAGAAGAAGATCACCGCGAAGGCGTCCCGGAGCGGCTCGAGCAACCGCTCTAAGTCGTGGGCGTGGTCGGTCGACGCGAAGGCCATGCCGACGAAGAACGCGGCGACGGCCTCGCTGACGCCCAGCGCGAGCGCGGCGCCGGCGACCAGAATCGTGACGCCGAGCGCGCGGACGACGACGAACTCGTTGGTATCGGCGTCGAGAAAGCGTTGGAAGAAGTCGGTCCCAAACGTGACGAGCGCGAGCAGGGCGATGATGACGCCGATCGCGACCCCGATCTGCCCCATCGCTTCGCCGACGTCGCCGCCCCCGAGGACGAGCGCGGACACGATCGCCAGATAGACCGCGATAAAGAGGTCCTCGTAGACGAGCGTCCCCAGCAGCGGTTCGGCCTCGTCGTTCGCGATCCAGCCCAAATCGATCAGCGACTTCGTGATGATCGCACTCGAGGAGATGTAGACGATGCCGGCCGTGAGAAACGCCGCGAGGAAGCCGCCGAAGACGAGATAGCCGAAGCCCAGTCCGATACCGAAGTTGATCGCCAGATCGACGCTCCCCGCCTTGCCGATCCGATCCCTGCTCGCGAGCAGCCGGTCCAAGTTGAACTCGAGACCGAGGAAGAACAACAGGAGGACGATCCCGATCTCCGCGCCGATGACGATGAAGTCGGTTTCGCCGAGGGAGAGACCGCCGACCGCTGCCAGCACGTCGACGCCGCCGATCGTCACGTCGGGAACGGTGACCGTGACGCCGACGACGCCGACCTCACTGTCGGCGAGTGCGGGGAGTTCACCAAGCACGTTCGACCCCAGCAGCATCCCGGTAATGATGTAGAACGGAATCACCGACTGATCGATCCGACTCGAGCAGATGCCGGCGAACGCCGCCGCGATGAAGAGGATCCCGACGTCGACGAGCGCCGTTTCAGTCGCCACTCATCTCACCTCGGGCGAGAACGGCCGTTTCGATCACTCTTCGAGTCCGGCTCCGAGCAGTTCCTCGAACTGGGCGCAGTCCTCGCGGTCGCCGATGACGACTAACGTGTCGCCGACCTCGAGGATCGTCTCCGGCGTCGGCGGCGAGATCAGTTCCTCGCCGCGCTGAATGGCGACGATGGAGACCCCCGTCCGATCGCGGATATTCGCTTCGGCGAGGCTCCGACCGGCGACCTCGGCACCCTCGGCGACGCCGTACCACTCGAGGTAGGTGTCGTCGGAGAGCATCGTCTCGACCTGTTCGGCCTGTACCGGCTGGAAGTACGCCCCCTCGAGAATCGTCCCGATCTTCCGGGCGAGCCGGTCAGAGACCTCGAACAGTTTGTCGCTGTCGGCGTCCGCGTCCGACTTCAGGTAGACCTCCCGTTTTCCCGTGTTGTGGGTCACGATAACGAGCCGTTCGTCGCCGTCGAGTTCGACCTCGAACTTCTTCCCGACGCCGGGGAGGTCGCTCTCGTAGATAGCCATACGACAAAACGCGCAGCGAATGCTAATAAATGGCGTGACCCGGTCGCCGGATTCGGGGTCCGGTCCGTCGACCGCTTCGCGGCTTACTCCGCGAGCCCTTCGATGAGAAACGTCGCGGACGCGAGGTTCGTCGCGAGCGCCGTGTCGTGGACGTCACAGATCCGCAACAGCGCCGAGATATCGGGCTCATGGGCCTGCGCTCGCAGCGGATCGCGGAGGAAGACGATCCCGTCGAGGCGGTCCTCCGCGACTTCGGCACCGATCATCAGGTCCCCGCCGAGCGGGCCCGACTCCTTGCGTTCGATCTCGAGGTCGGTCTCTTCCATGAGCCGCGCGCCCGTGGTCCCGGTCGCGATCAGGTCGTACTGCTGCAGTTGCTCCTCGTGCGTCCGTGCGAACTCGATAATATCCGGTTTCTTCTCGTCGTGGGCGATCAGCGCGACGCGTGTCATACCGTCCCATCACCCTCGGTCGAAATAAACGCTCGTCCGTGGCGGCTATCGATTTTTGTGCGTGGCGACCGACCACCGGGTATGGACGACCCGACCGAACCCGGCGACCGATCGGCGAGACACGTCTGGTCGGCCGGCCGGTACCCCGCGATGGCCCCGAACATGCTGCCCGCCATCGCGCGACTGGTCAACGTCGCCGGCATCGACCCGGGCAACCGCGTCCTCGACGTCGGCTGCGGGACCGGCAACGCCGCGCTGACAGCCCGCCGAGCGGGGGCCGACGTCGTCGGTCTTGACCTCGCCCACAACATGCTCGAGCTCGCCCGCGACAACGCGGCGCTGGCCGGCTACGACGACATCGGTTGGCTCACCGGTGACGCAGAGACCCTCCCCGCGCCGGACGACGCGTTCGACGTCGTCCTCTCGAACTTCGGCCACGTGTTCGCGCCGGACTCGACCCGCGCCGGTGCGGAACTCCGGCGCGTGACGAGGCCGGGCGGACGCGTCTGTTTCACCGCGTGGTCGCCCAACGGCGTCGTCGGGGATCTCACCGACGTCCTGACCGACCACGTCGCAGACCCGCCCAGCGATCCCTGGTCGCACCTGCAGTGGGGCGACCCCGCGTTCGTCCGCGAGCAGTTCGCCGACGTCGCCGACTGCTCGTTCCAGCGCCGTCTCCTCGAGTTCCGGTACGCGACGCCCCATCACTTCTGGCGCGAGTTCGCCGAGGAGTCCGGCCCGCTCTCGCCGGTGCTCCGCCGTATGGACGACGACGACGCGCGGGCCGCGCTCCGCCGGGACGCCGTCGCGGCCCTCGAGGAGTGGTTCGGGGACAACGCGATCCGCGTCGAGTACCTGCAGGTGCGGGCCGTCGTCGAGTGAACGCGACGCCACACAACCGGCGGTCGCCGGCGGTAGGGATGAGCCGAGTCCTCGATCGAGTCCGGCAACGCCGGTCTCTCCGATCGGCGACTCGTCGCCCGCTGGTCCGCGAGCCCGCGCGTCGGGCCAAGCTATTTCGACGTTCGCCGGATAGGCGGGGCCATGTCCTTCGACCCCGACGCGGTCGAAACGATCGCGTTCGATTCCTACGGCACGCTCGTGGACGTCTCGGCCGTCGCCGACCCCCTCTCGGAACACGTCGACGAACACGATCCCGAACTCGTCGCGAACCTCTGGCGGGAGCGGTCGCTGTCGTACGCGATGGTCGGCAACGCGATCGGCGAGTACGACTCGTTCTACGAGATGAACCGCCACGCGTTACGGTACGCCCTCGAGACGATCGGCGTCGATATCGGCGCGGACGAGCGCGAGGAAATCCTCTCGACATATCACGATCTGCCGGTCTTCGACGACGTCCACGACGGCATCGAGCGGTTACGCGACGCGGGCTACGACTGCTACATCGTCTCGAACGGCAGCGAGGACATGCTCGAGTCGCTGCTCGAGGAGGCCGACCTCGGCGATCTGATCCGCGACACGGTCAGCGCCGACGAGATCCAGCAGTTCAAACCCCAACCCGAACTCTACCGCCACGCGGCCGACGAGATCGGCACGCCGATTTCGGAGATCGCCTTCGTCGCCGCGGGCTGGTGGGACGTACCGGGTGGTAGCAACGCCGGGATGCAGGGCGTCTGGATCGACCGGCAGGACACCCTCTGGGGACCCTACGAGATGGACCCGGATCTGACCGTCGAGAGCGTCCACGAACTCGCAGACACGCTCGACGCCTAGCGGATTCGATATCGGCTGGTACGGCGCAGCTACCGCCCATCCAGTGGGCTCTCGGCGGCTGTGCAGGTCCGATTCCTTGCAGGGTACGATTAAAGGCAGTCGGTGGCGAGGGACCAATATATGAGTGAACAGGTCGTTCTCACGTCGAACACCGCTCCGGACGCCGTCGACGATGTCCCGCCGAGTGCCAAACTCGTGTTGACCGTCCTCGCACACGAGGGCAGCCTCACACAGTCCCGACTCGCCGAAGAAACGATGCTTCCCTCCCGAACGGTCCGCTACGCGCTGAAACAGCTCGAGGAACACGACCTCGTCACCTCGCAGATCTCCTTTTCGGACGCCAGACAGCACGTCTATTCGCTGAATACCGACCGGTTCGCGGACCCGGCGTCGTAGGTCGCCGATCCGCCCTGCGGGGTCGTCGCCAGGCCCGGGGTTCTTTCGGGAGGTCGTCGTACGTGTCTCCATGCCCGCAGACATTCCCGGCATCCACCACGTGACGGCCATCGGGAGCGACCCCCGACGTAACCTGGAGTTCTACACCGAGACGCTCGGGCTCCGGCTGGTGAAGCGCAGCGTCAATCAGGACGACGTCTCGGTCTATCACCTGTTCTACGGCGACCGCGGCGGGAACCCCGGGACGAGCATGACGTTCTTCCCGTACCCCGACGCCCGTCAGGGGCAGGTCGGTACCGGACAGGCCAGTGCGGTCGCGTTCCTGATCCCGGACGGAGCGGTCGATTTCTGGACCGATCGACTGGTAGACGCCGGCGTCGACGCCGACGAACCACGCGACCGGTTCGGCGACACCGTGATTCCGTTTCGCGATCCCGACGGCCTCCCGCTCGAGCTCGTCGCCCGGGCCGACGCGCCCGCCGGCGATCCGCCCGAGGGACCGGTTTCGGACGAGCACGCGATCCGCGGGTTTTTCGGCGTGACGCTGTCGCTTTCGACGGCCGACCCGACCGAGGGAGTCCTGGAGACGATGGGCTACGCCGAGACCGATTCGGACGGGAGTCGCCGGCGGTACGAGAGCGACGGCGAACTGGGATACGTCGTCGACATCTGCGAGGAGCCACAGGCACCGCGGGGCCAGCCCGGTGCCGGGACCGTCCACCACGTGGCGTTTCGGACGACCGCCGACGACCAGCCCGAGTGGCGCACCGTCCTCCAGGGAGAGGGACTGCGCCCAACCGAGATCATCGACCGCAAGTGGTTCGAGTCCGTCTACGTCCGCGAACACGGCGGTGTCCTCTTCGAGTTCGCCACGAAGGAACCGGGGTATACCGTCGACGAAGACCTCGAGTCGCTCGGCGAGCGCCTCGTCCTCCCCGAGTGGCTGGAGAGTCGGCGCGACGAGATCGAAGCCGGGCTCCCGGACCTCTCGCTCGACTGATCCCGCGCGGACCGACGCCTGCGGGCGACTCGACTCGGCGGCTACCCCATCGACAGCCTGCGGGGTGGAACCCGAACGGCAGACGGAAGCGTTTTTCTCCCGCGCTCGCACGACTTACACCATGACAGAGACAGCGCTCAGCGCACACCACGTGGGTCTCACCGTCACCGATCTCGAGGAGACGCTCGCGTTCTACCGGGACGTGCTCGACCTCTCGGTCGCCGACCGGTTCAGCGTCGGCGGCGAGGCCTTCGCCGACGCCGTCGGTATCGAGGGTGCAAGCGCCGACTTCGCGCACCTCGAGGCCGACGGGGTCCGCATCGAACTCGTCGAGTACGATCCCGAAGCGCGGGGCTCCCCGGCCGCGGGGCTCAACCAACCGGGAGCCTCGCACGTCGGCCTCTCGGTCGACGACCTCGAGTCGTTTTACGAGACCCTCCCGGACGACGTGCCGACGATCAGCGAACCGCGGACGAGCGAGACCGGGACGACGATCCTGTTCCTCCGGGACCCCGAGGGGAACCTGATCGAGGTACTCGAGGCGTAACGAGCGGAACGTGCGGACGACGCGGTCGATATCGGCTCAGTCGAGGAGGAGAGGGCTATCGGCCGTTGCACGCCAGCGTCGATCGAACCTGTTCGACCTCCGCGTCACAGTCCGAGCAGACGCGCTTCTCGGTGGCGATGTAGACGTCGCCACAGCGCGAGCAGTGAAAGAGATTACCGAACGAGTTCGAGACGCGTTCCTCGCCGCCGTCGTCTCCGTGGGCGGTCTCGTCACCCGCCGTTTCCGGCTCGTCCAGCAGCGTCGACTGAACCTGTTCGCGGAGGCGATGTGAGAACGACGTTACATTATTCTTGATTCCCATACAGTGTCCGACTATTATACGAACGAAGTAGCTGATGTCTAAAATATTTGGAACGGCTCGGTGTACCGTAGCACACTGCGAGACGCGGCACTGGATCGACCGACACCGCGAACGAACCGCTGCCGACGACGCTGCGTGTCTCTCCGTCGACAAGAGCCGGTGACCGCTCGATCGCGTTTCGACGACCCACGGAAACGTGACGGGTATCTGTCTCGAGTGCGGCACGAACCGTTTCGGCCGACGGTATAGCAACCTTTTCGACCGTCGCGGGACCACGTCCGGCATGAACTTCTTCGACCGCTTGCACGACCGCATTCGGACGGTCGACAGCGTCGTCTCGGTCGGCCTCGATCCCGACCCGTCGCGCATCCCCGAGCACCTCCGCGAGTACGACCTGCCGCGCTGGGCGTTCAACCGGCGGATCATCGATGCGACCCACGAGCACGCCGCCGTCTACAAACCCAACGCCGCCTTCTACGAGGACCCGGACGGCTGGGCCGCCTTGGAGGAGACCATCGCCTACGCCCACGGGAAGGACGTCCCCGTCCTGCTCGACGCCAAGCGAGCCGACATCGGGAACACGACCCGACAGTACGCGCAGTTGCTCGAGCGGGCCGACGCGATCACCGTCAACCCCTACATGGGGCGGGACTCGCTGCAGCCGTTTCTGGCGGATGAGGAGGCGGGCGTCTTCGTCCTCTGTCGGACCTCGAACCCGGGCGGCGCCGACATTCAGGACCTCGAACTCGAGACGGGCGAGCCCGTCTACGAGCGGGTCGCGGCGCTCGCGGACCTCTGGAACGAGAACGACAACGTCGGGCTCGTCGTCGGCGCGACCCAGCCCGAGGAACTCGAGGACCTCCGCGAGCAGGTGCCCGACCTCCCCTTCCTCGTCCCCGGCATCGGCGCGCAGGGCGGCGACGCCGAGGCCGCCGTGGAGTACGGCCTCGCGGACGGCGTCGGGCTGGTCAACTCCTCGCGCGGGATCATCTTCGCCGGCGAGGACGATGGCGAGGAGTTCGCGAGGGCCAGCGGGCAGGCCGCAAAGCGGCTCAAGAAGCGGCTGAATCGGTACCGGTAGCGTCTCACGCCGACTCCGCGTCGCAGAGCGGCCGGGCCGTCGACATCGTCGCCGCAATTTCGGCGTCGGTAATCCGAACGCTGAGCTGCAGACAGGACTGCTCGTCCCCCTGCCCGAGGAGGGTCCCGGACGCCCGCTCGTCGCCGGTGACCGCGTGGTAGCCACGCCACTCTCGTTCCGATTCCGGCTCGATGGCGACCGTTCGGTGTGCGTCGGCCTCGAGTTCGAACTCGTGCCATTGTCCGAGTCCGTCGTCCGCCTCGAGAACGAAGTGGAACGATCGGGGCTCGGCCGTCTCGTTCGACAGCGCCAGATGGAGCGTTCGGAGCCGGTCGCTGTCCACGAACTCGGCACAGCCGGCGGTTCCGAGCAGACCACCGACGCTGGCGAGGGCGAATCGCCGACGGCTGACGGGCATAGTATCCGATTCCGAACTACAGATAAAAAAGCTAGGTTTCGGCCCGTTCGCCGTGTGACTCAGCGGCGCTCGCGATTCCTGTTGACCACGCGCCCGGCGATCCGACCGTCGACTACACGGCCGACGATTTCGACTGCGACCGGCTCCGGCGGTGGCTGCTCGTCGAGTCGCTCGAGCCCCTCGACGACGGCGATGTCCATCGGACTGGCGTCGTTCGGGTGGTCGGCGACGAGGCGGCCGTCGCGCTCCTCGAGTCGGAGTTCGAACCGCTCGCCGACGCCGAGTGACTCGCCGAGCAGGTCGCGAATGGAGGTCACGATATCGGGTGCGTTCGCTGTCGTCGGTTAGAACCGGTTGATCTCCACGTCGTCGTTTCCGGGCCCCGGCTGGGCCTCCGAGGCGCAGTCGGCACACAACTCCATACTGTCCTCGAAGTGGACCTCGCACGCGAGCGTGCCGCAGTTGGAACACCGCTCCTGTGCGGGACGGGACTCACAGATCTGACAGAGACCACTGACGCTCATACCGGGGGTACGCGCTCGAGGGGCTTGAAAGCGAGCCCGGCACGTTCGAACCGGTTCGTCGACGCCGAGACTGTGGCGGGTTCGGGGAGCGCACTGTGACGGCGGTCCACAGCTGTAGCCGTGATAGCGTGGTTGATGGCGTAGTTTTCTCCGACTCGATGGTTATTCTATGACAAACATTGTCAATACACGGGAAGGCTTTTGCCGTGTGCTCGACTACCAGGGGATATGAGCCGTGACCGGGCTCTCCTCGAGCGAGCCCTGGACCGTGGCGAACAGGACGGTGGCAACGTCGAGTTCAAGGAACGGTTGTCACGAGACGTCCACCTCGAGGGTGGGCGGCGAGAGAGCCTGGCCGCACAACTCCGACACCGACTCCTTTCGGGCGACGGCGAGGCGACGTACGTCGTCGGCGTCACCGACGACGGCGGCCTCGCCGGCATCGATCCCGATACCTTCTCCGAGACGATGGACGTGCTGTCCCTGCTGGCCGAGGAGGCCGACGCACACATCGAGGACGTCCAGACGTGGGGTATCAACGACGGGCTCGTCGGCGTCGCACAGGTCCGGGAAGGCGGCGTCCTCGAGACGGACGACGAACACGTCGTCGTCGGGACGGCCGGCCACGTCGACCACGGCAAGAGTACGCTGGTGGGCTCGCTCGTCACCGGCAAGCCCGACGACGGGGACGGTGCGACGCGGGCGTTCCTCGATGTCCAGCCTCACGAGGTCGAGCGGGGGCTCTCCGCCGATCTGTCCTACGCCGTCTACGGCTTCGACGACGAGGGCCCGGTCCGCGTTCGCAACCCGAACCGCAAGGCCGACCGCGCGGACGTCGTCCAGGAGGCCGACCGGCTCGTCTCCTTCGTCGACACCGTCGGCCACGAGCCGTGGCTCCGGACGACGATCCGCGGCCTCGTCGGGCAGAAACTCGACTACGGCCTGCTCGTCGTCGCCGCCGACGACGGCCCCACCCGCACCACGCGAGAACACCTCGGCGTCCTGCTCGCGACCGATCTCCCGACGATCGTCGCGATCACGAAGACCGACACCGTCGACGACGACCGCATCGAGGAGGTCGAACGCGAGGTCGAACGGCTCCTCCGCGAGGTCGACAAGTCGCCGCTGCGGGTCAGCCGCCACGGCATCGACGCCGCCATCGAGGAGATCAGCGAACGGGTCGTCCCCATCGTCGAAACGAGCGCGATCACGATGGACGGCCTCGAGACGCTGGACGAGTTGTTCGACCGGCTCCCGAAGACATCCCAGGACACCGGCGAGTTCCGGATGTACGTCGACCGCAGCTACTCGGTCACCGGCGTCGGCGCGGTCGCCTCGGGGACGGTCATGTCCGGCGAGGTCGAGGCCGGCGACGAACTCCTGATCGGGCCGATGGCCGACGGCCGCTTTCAGGAGGTCGAGGTCCGCTCGATCGAGATGCACTACCACCGGGTGGACAAGGCCCAAGCGGGCCGGATCGTCGGCATCGCGCTCAAGGGGATCAAGGAGAGCGCCATCGAGCGCGGGATGGTCTTACTGCCCCGCGACGCCGACCCCGACCCCGTCCGGGAGTTCGAAGCCGAGGTCATGGTACTCAACCACCCCACCCGGATCGGCGAGGGGTACGAACCGGTCGTCCACCTCGAGACGATCGGCGAGGCCGCGGCCTTCTACCCGGAGAACGGCCGCCTCTTGCCGGGCGATAGCGGCAAGACTTCCGTCCGGTTCAAGTTCCGTCCGTACCTCGTCGAGGAGGGCCAGAAGTTCGTCTTCCGCGAGGGCCGCAGCAAGGGCGTGGGGACGGTGACGGACGTCCACCCCGCGGACTGAGTCCGCGGTTTCGAGGCCGTGGGTTCACACTCCGCGCAGTAGCCGAACACAAGCGTTTATGCGCATAATACTCACACGTGAGTCATGGGAGCATCAGGGTCCACTCCGGATGCCGTTCGGGAACGCATTCGGGACATCTTTCGGCAATTGGACCGGCCGTCGACGCCGATAACGGTCGCTGGAGTCGTTACCGAACTCGACTGTACCCGTCGGATCGCTCGACACCACCTGCGTGAACTCACCGATCTCGGTGAACTACAGTCGACGGAGATACACGACGGGACTCGAGTCTGGTGGCAGTCCGGGGATCGGCGGGGGACTGACCAATCCGAGCGGCGGGAGAACGATCGCCGACAGCGCCGGAAGCCCAACACCACCGACCGCGAGGAACGCGAGCGGGAACTCGAGCGAACCGAACGCCGCTTCGAAGCGATCTTCGAGGACCCGAACATTCTCGTGGGACTGCTCGAGCCAGACGGGACGGTCGTCGACGTCAACGGGACGGCGATGGAGTACGTCGACGCCGACCTCGCGGACGTGACCGGCGAGCCGTTCTGGGAGACGCCGTGGTGGGACGAGGGCGATGGGGTTCAGTCGGCCGTCAGGGAGTGGACCGAGCGCGCGGCGGCCGGCGAGTACGTCGAGTTCGAGGTCGATCTCACTCGGCCGGACGGGTCGCAGTACACGCTCGACGGGGTCGTCAGGCCGGTCACGAACGACGACGGGGACGTGGTGTCACTGATCGTCTCGAGCCGCGACGTTACGGCGCGAAAACAGCACGAACGCGAACTCGAGACGCTCGAACGCCGCTACCGAACCCTCATCGACAACTTCCCGAACGGGGTGGTCGCCCTCGTCGACGAGGACCTCACCTATCAGACCGTCGGCGGGACCTTCCCGTACACCGACACCACGAACGAGGGAATCGAGGGACAGTCAGTGGCGGCGGCCGTACCGTCGGAACTGGCCGGCGAACTCGTCCCGCGTTACGAGGCCGCACTCGACGGCGAGTCCGACGCCTTCGAAATCGAACTCGACGGCGGGTTCTACCAGTTCCATACCGTCCCGGTACGTGACGACGACGGCGACGTCTTCGCGGCCTTGGGCATGTCACAGGACAGCACCGAACGCCGCGAGTACGAGCGCCGACTCGAGGAGTCCGAACGCCGGTATCGAACCCTCGCGGAGAACTTCCCGAACGGGTCCGTGACGCTGTTCGACGACGAACTGGTCTATACCCTCGTGGCCGGGCAGGGCTTTGCGGATATCTCGGTCGATCCGGCGACGGCCGAAGGACGACACGTCCGCGAGGTCTGGGACGACGACACCGCCGACGAACTCGAGCCGGCGTTCCGTGGGGCGCTCGCGGGCGAGGTGCGGTCCGTCGAGTTCGCCTACGAGGATCGGGAGTGGGTCGCACACGTCGTCCCCATCACCGACGATCAGGGCGACGTGGTCGCCGGGATGGCGATGATTCAGGACATCACCGACCGCAAGGAACGCGAGCGAGAGCTGACCGAGTACGAAACGATCGTCGAGACGGTCAACGATGGCATCTACGTGAAAGACCGAGCGGGGCGGTTCACGATGGTCAACGACGCGTACGCGTCGCTCACCGGGTACGACCGCGAGGACCTGATCGGCGAACACGCCTCCCTCGTCGTCGACGAAGACGCGATCGAACAGTCGGAAGCGATGCGGGACGCGATGTCCGACGGGATCGAGACCAATCCGACCATGGAAGCGGCGATCCGGACGGCCGACGGCGACACCGTTCCCACGGAGGGGACCCTCTCGACGCTCGAGACCGGTGACGGCGAGCGAAAGCAGGTCGGCGTCGTCCGGGACATCACCGACCGCAAGGAACGCCAGCAGCGCCTCGAGGAGTCCAACGAGCGCCTCGAGCAGTTCGCCTACGCCGCCTCCCACGACCTCCAAGAACCCCTGCGGATGGTCTCGAGTTACCTGCAACTGATCGAGCAGCGGTACGCCGACGAACTCGACGAGGACGGCCGCGAGTTCATCGAATTCGCCGTCGATGGCGCGGACCGCATGCGAACCATGATCGAGGGCTTGCTCGAGTACGCGCGGGTCGACACTCGCGGGGAGTCCTTCGAACCCGTCGAGGTAGACGCGGTCCTCGCAGCCGTCCGCGACGACCTCCAGGTCAAGATCGACGAGCGGGACGCCGAGATCACGGCGACATCACTGCCCCGCGTCGAGGCCGACAGCGAGCAGTTGCGGCAGGTCTTCCAGAACCTGCTGGACAACGCCATCGAGTACAGCGGTGACGAGCCACCTCGTGTCTCGATCGACGCCGAGCGCGACGGCGAGGAATGGCTGCTCTCGGTTCGCGACGAGGGCATCGGGATCGATCCGTCCGACGCCGACCGCGTCTTCGAGGTCTTCCAGCGCCTCCACACGCCCGACGACCACGACGGAAGCGGCATCGGGCTGGCGCTGTGCAAGCGGATCATCGAGCGCCACGGCGGCGATATCTGGATGGAGTCCGAACCCGGCGAGGGGACAACCTTTTACTTCACGCTCCCCGCCGCCACGGACTCGTAGATCGACTCTCGCCGAGTCGAACCCGCTCTTCTCCCGTCCTCGAGGCCCAATCCCCACCGAACGGCCGACTGAGCCGGTTCCGGACGGCCGCCGCGGCGCGGATCGAAACCAAAGTTGGTATGTCCGCCTCGGCACATCAGAGTGAGATAAGATGGTACAGACGAGCGTTATCGGTTGTGGCAACATGGGGAGCGCCCTGATCAAGGGGCTCTGGCGGGCGGGGAACCACACGGTGACCGCGTGTGATCTCGACCCCGACGCACTCGAGTCGGTCGCGGATTACGTCGACCACACGACATCGGACATCTCCGAGGCGGCCGACGCCGACGTCGTGATCGTCGCCGTGAAACCGGACATCGTCGGCGCGGTCCTCGACGATCTCGATCTCTCGCCGGACCAGACCCTTCTCTCTATCGCCGCCGGCGTCTCTACCGACTACGTCGAGGCGCGAACCGACGCGAACGTCGTCCGGATCATGCCGAACCTCGCGGCCGAAACCGGGGACATGGCGGCGGCGGTCGCCGGCGACGATATCACCGACGAGGTACGCGAACTGCTCGACGACGTCGGCGAGTTCGCCGAGATCGACGAGAGCCGGATGGACATCGCGACCGCGGTCAACGGGAGCGGCCCCGCCTTCGTCTTCTATCTCATTCAGGCGATGGCGGACGCGGGCATCGAGGGCGGTCTCGAGGAAGGTGACGCCGAGACGCTGGCCGCACAGACGTTCAAGGGGGCCGCCGAGACCGTTCTCCGCTCGGAGCAGAGCCTCGACGAACTGATCGACGCCGTCTGCTCGCCGAACGGGACGACCATCGAGGGGATGGAGGTCCTCTGGGACAGCGACGCCGATGCGGACGTCGCCGCGGCGGTCGCGGCGGCCGAAGAACGCTCGGGAGAACTCGCGGCCGAATTCGGCAGTGAGGACGATGAGTAAGGGATTCACGGACGCCGCCGTCGCGGAGACGCGGCAGTTGGCGGCCGACGCCGACCGCGTGATCGTCAAGGCCGGGACGAACTCCCTGACCGACGAGGACTCCAACCTCGACGACGGGAAACTCGACAAACTGGTCGACGACATCGAGGACCTGCTCTCCCGCGACAAGGAAGTCATCCTCGTCTCCTCGGGCTCGATCGGGGCCGGAACGGGTCGGATCGAACAGTCGAGCGGGACCGTCGAGGAGTCCCAAGCACTGTCGACCGTCGGTCAGAGCCTCCTCATGCACCGCTACACCGAGAGCTTCGACCGGTACGACCGGAAGGTCGCCCAACTCCTCCTGACCCAGCACGACCTCGAGAACCCGGAACGATTCACGAACCTCCGGAACACGATCGAGACGCTGCTCGACTGGGGCGTCGTCCCGATCATCAACGAGAACGACGCCGTCGCAACCGAGGAGATCCGGATCGGCGACAACGACATGCTCTCGGCGGCGACGACGATGGGCGTCGACGCCGACCTGCTGGTCACGCTGACCGACGTCGGCGGTGTCTACACCGGCAACCCGAAAGAAGACGACGACGCCGAGCGCATCGAGGCAGTCGGGGCGAACTACGACGAGGTCCAAGAAATCATCTCCGAGAGCACGTCAGATGGGTTCGGCGGCATCCAGACGAAAGTCGAGGGCGCACGCGACGTCAGCGAGCACGGCATCCCGGCCTACATCGCGAAGTCGACGGAACCCGACGTGCTCGAGAAGATCGCTACTGCCAAGCCCGTGGGGACCATATTCCTCCCCATCAACGGTGGGAGCGATGACTGAGACCGACATCGAACGGGACGTCGACGAGGCACAGACCGCGGCCCTCGAGCTCGCGAAACTGGGAGACGAGGAGCGGAGCGCGGCCCTCCACGAGATCGCCGACGCGATCGAAGCCCGCACGGACGAGATCCTCGCGGAGAACGAGACGGACGTCGAGGAAGGCGAGCGACTGCTCGAAGACGGCGAGTACACGCAGGCGCTGGTCGACCGGCTCAAACTCTCCGAGTCGAAGATCGAGGACATCGCCGAGATGGTCCGCAGCGTCGCCGAACAGGACGACCCGCTCGGCAAGACGCTCTCGGCCAGAGAGCTCGACGAGGACCTCGAACTCTACAAGGTCGCCGTCCCGATCGGCGTCGTCGGAACGGTCTTCGAGTCCCGGCCCGACGCGCTCGTCCAGATCGCCGCGCTCGGCCTGAAATCCGGCAACGCGGTCATCCTGAAAGGCGGCAGCGAGGCGCTGCACTCGAACCGCATCCTCTTCGAGATCATCGAGGACGCCGCGGCCGACGCCGGAATCCCGGACGGTTGGGCCCAGCACATCGAGGCTCGCGAGGACGTCGACGCCCTGCTCGAGATGGACGACGCGATCGACCTCCTCATGCCCCGCGGCAGCTCCGCGTTCGTGAGCTACATTCAGGACAATACGAGCATCCCGGTACTCGGCCACACGGAGGGGATCTGCCACGTCTACGTCGACGACGAGGCGGATCTCTCCATGGCCGAGGACATCGCCTACGACGCCAAGGTCCAGTATCCGGCGGTCTGTAACGCCGTCGAGACCCTGCTGGTCCACGAGGACGTCGCCGAGACGTTCCTGCCGGCGATCGCTGACCGCTACGAGACCGCCGACGTCGAGATCCGCGGCGACGAGGCGACTCGAGAAATCGTCGACGTCGAGGCCGCGACCGAGGCCGACTGGGACACCGAGTACGGCGACCTGATCGTCTCGATCCGCGTCGTCGACTCGCTCGAGGCGGCGATCGATCACGTCACCGCCCACGGCTCGAAACACACCGAGTCGATCGTGACCGAGGACGCCGACCGCGCGAGCGCGTTCATGCGCAGCCTCGACTCCGCGAGCGTCTTCCACAACGCGTCGACCCGCTTTGCCGACGGCTACCGATTCGGCCTCGGCGCCGAGGTCGGCATCAGCACGGGCAAGATCCACGCCCGCGGCCCCGTCGGACTCGAGGGGCTGACGACCTACAAGTACCACCTCGAGGGCGACGGCCACCTCGTCGCCACCTACGCCGGCGAGGACGCCGCGCCGTTTACACATCAGGAGTTCGACGGCGAGTGGATCCCCGGCCGGCTGTCCGACGAGTAGCGGTTTTACTTTTTCTCACGCGCGGGCGCGAGTCGGTATCTGCTTTCGTCTCGTTCCCCGTTTTCGCCTCGCTCGGCTACGTCGAGCAGTACTGCCCACTCGAGGAGTCGCTCGACTCGCTCCTCCGAAACGCTGTTCGGGCGGGAGCGCCGCTCGCTGTTCGACCGGTCGTCGCCCAACGCGTCGGCGACCGCCTCGGCGGTCAGCGGCTCGTCGGCGCGCTCGAGGACGGCCAGCGCCGCGTCGGCTCCGTACACGCGGTCTCGAAACGCCCGGCCAAGTCGATCTCGGTCGAGAGCCGGCGAATCCGCGTCGCTACTCGAGGCCGGACCGCGGTGACGAAAGCCCGCCGGCTCCTCGGCCGCGAGCTCGAGCGCGCGCAAGAAGGTGAGCCACGTCGCCGCCTCGTCCCGGGTCTCGAGGGGCGTTTCGTCGATGAGGAGCCGACAGCAATCGTCGATATCGCCGGCGTCGGTGGGGAGGGTTCGCCGGACCGTCGCGAGGAGCGCGAGGTCGGCGGGCGGTTCGGGAACCGGCTTGAACCGCACGATTACAGCTCGAAGGAGTCGACGAGCAGTTCCTCGTCCGTTTCGCCGTGCACGTAGGTCGGACCGCCGATCACGTCGATCGTCACCGCCGCGGGTGCAAAGAGGTCCGACGGCACCTCCGCGAAGTCCCAGTCGAGGTCGTCGAAGACCTCGCCGAACGGCCGGCCGTGGTCCTCGGCGGCGGTCGACGGCACCGAATCGAAGATATCGGCGTCCTCACGAACGGTGAGGTGTGCGCGCCCGCCGTAGGCGATCGCGTCGTTGGTGCGGGCGATCGCCGTCCGCTCGTCGCCCGCGACGGGCGCGACCGGTGCGCGGCCCGTCGCCGAGACGATGTCGAGGGGATCGTAGCCCAGTTCCGAGAGCCGGAAGGTCGCGAGTTCGGCGGCTCGAGCCGCGTTCGTAATACTCCCGGCGATGCTCGCGGTCGGATAGGCCAGCAGGAAGACGCTACTCGTCTCGACCTCGGCGCGGTCGGCGACGTGTTCGGCCACGGATTCGGTCGGGTCCATCTCGGTCTCGACGGCCAGCGCCGTCAGATCGAAGGCGTCGGTGTAGCCGATGCGGCGGAACTCGTCCTCTTCTGCCACCAGTGCACGCGCGGGCCCGCTGCCGAGCCCTTCGAAGTCTTCCGTCATCACTTCCCAGCCCGCCTTCTGGGAGCACAGCAAGGAGAGGGCCGGCTGATCCGTCGACAGTTCGACGTACGGAATCGACGCGTCGCCGAGTTCACCCAGCTCGTAGCTCGGCGTCGCCATCCCGGCCGTCTGGATCTCCGTCAGCAAGAGCCCGGCCTCGATCCCGCCGTCGAACTCGAGCCCGAAGTCGAGTACCGTCGATTCGTTCTCGAGGTCGTAGCCCCCGATGTTCAACTCCTCAGCGTAATCGAGGGCCTCGTCGACCAACTCGATCGCCATTCGATTGAGACTTTCCATGCGACCGGATTCACCCTCCGTGGTAAAACCGTTTGTCCGTTCGTGTCTGACCGGTGTCTGACGAGGGCAGCCTCGAACCTCGACGGTGTCGCCCGCGTCCTCGGTCGTCCCCGAAACCGACGCCGCGTCGACGCTCGTCTCGTCGTGCTCGACTCGCACCTCGTCGATCCCCCGATCCGCTCGTGCCGCCGCGGCTCCCTCGAGCGCCGTACGGTCGCCCGACCACCGCCGGCGCGCGGATCGGGTTCTTCGTGCTCGGCGTCGCGGCTATGGTCCATCCGAGCCTGCTGCTCCAAGCGGGGTCCCTCGTGGCCGCACTGGGGCTGTACGCGCTTCAGTCGACCATCGGAACGGAAACCGGATCGGCGGACCCGCAGGTCCCCGGTCAATAACGACGATCGGCGGTTTTTTCGTGGCGAGAACGGACCGACGATGGGAATCGATCGGGTACTTGCCCGGTTCGGGCGATAGCTGTCCGCCGTCGCGATCGCTCACTACCCCTCGCGGTTCGTCGCCGGCCGACCGAGGTGCTCTTCGACGGCCTCGACCTTCTCCGACGCGTCGACGTCTCGAGTCCGTTTGTCGTCGATTTTCAGCACCGTACTCACGCGGTCGGCGTCGACGGCGTCGTGAGCCGCCTGTGCGGCCGAAAAGAGTTCGTCCGTCGTCTCGGCCTCGATCACCGTCCCCATCGGGTTCGTCTCGTAGGTAACGTCGTACTCCTCGAGCGCGTCGACCGCGTTCGCGACTTCGTCGGCCATGCTGTCCTCGATTACCGGTGCGACGCTCAGTAGTGCGACTACCGTCATACGGATCACTAACGGCAGACGGGGACCTAAAGAGGTGTCATATGGACGTCTCCCCAGTGCCGACGAACGTCTCGAGGGCCCCGAACGGCCGCGACGCTCGCGGAGCGGTCGTCGGGGCCGTGAAAAACGATCAGTGCCGACTGCGAGGTGGCTGTGACCGAGGACGGTCAGTTCGTCGTCGGCGTTCGGGGCGCCTCCGCGGGCGGGTAGATGATGACGTCCCCGTTCGCGTAGACGTACACCTCGTGCTCGAGGGCCGTGAAGGCGATGTGGCCGCCCGTTCGCTCGGTGCCGTCGGCCTTTTTGCTGAAGATGCGATCGAGCGCGTCCGGGTCGACGCTATCGTAGAGGGAGAACTCCCCCTGTGAAACGTCGGTGTCCGCGATCGACGCGAGGGCGTGGACGATCGTCGTCGTGATCGTCGCGGTGCCGTCGGGGTCGTGGCGGAAGACGTAGCGGTCGTTTGGTTGGTCGTACTGGAGATCGTCCGTGCCGTCTGCGGGTGAGAGTTCGGTCTGCATTGCTAAATCTGATCGTTCAATCGTGTGTTAGACCGTAGTTACTCACGGTATAAAAGCCACTCGTCGCCGCAAACAGTAGTCATACGTGAACTAGTCTATCGTATGAGTATCGAATGTGAAATCCCTGTTCCGAAGGGCATTCCCGGGTCGGTGCCACCCGTTGGCCGCACACAGTCACGACAACACGGACTTTGACTTCGTCAATCGGTGATTGCCACCGCTCAGTTCGACCGCCGCTCACGTTCGTGGCTCCTGCTCTCGATTATCTCGAGTTCGGGGCGACAACGGGATCAGATCACACGGCCCGCCGCTTGCTACGGCCGCCCGGTGCCTTATCCACGCACGCGTCCTCGGCACACGTATGGCACCTGACTCTTCCAACGACATCAGTTCGGAACTCGAACGATTCGAGGACGACCTTCCGGCGACCGTCGACGAGGCGGCGATTAAGCGCATGCAAACGGTCGCCCGCATCCTCGACGAGGGGGTCCGGCTTCCGGGGACCGATTTCAAGTTCGGGATCGACCCGATCGTCGGGATCCTCCCCGGGGCCGGCGACACCGTCACGGGGGTCGTCTCGCTGTACATCGTCGCCGAGGCCGCCCGGATGGGCGTCTCCCAGTCGACGCTGCTCCGCATGCTCGCGAACATCGGCGTCGACACCATCGGCGGCTCCGTCCCCGTCCTCGGTGTGGTCTTCGACGCCTTCTGGAAGTCGAACAAGTGGAACCTCCGCCTCGCCCTCGAGGATCTCGCCGAAGCGGACGGGCAAGCGGACGTCGAACCGAAGACGGTTACGATCGATTAACTCGAGTAAACAAGCGAGTCGATGAGATGAATCGTTAGGGGTTCCTCCGTGCCGTTGTAATCGGCACGTACGCGCAACACACTATTGGGGGCGCTCGTAGGATTGGATTCAGAGAAGCGCCGACTGGGATTTGGACAAGGCGAAGACGGTCCCGCTCGCTCACGTCGTTCGCTCGCAGGCTGCGACTTCTCTCGTTCAAATCCCTGGATGATTTTCCGATACTCGAACTCCTCGCTTCGCTCGTCGTTATCGAGTATCGAAAAATGCGCTGGCTGGGATTTGAACCCAGGTTGTGACCATGGCAAGGTCACGTGATACCACTACACTACCAGCGCGCTCGACTGCCACTCGCTCTCGAGTGCAAATAGACGGTTGCCCCTCATCTATTTATAAATAACGAACCGATGACAAAGAGTTGGATATTCATCATCATCCGGGTTTCGGTGGGTGGTCCACTGCGGTATCATCAGCCCCGGGAACCATTTCGTGGCGCAAGTACAGACTCGAGGCTCGAGAAACGCGCTGGCTGGGATTTGAACAACGCGAAGACGGTCCTGCTCGCTCACGTCGTTCGCTCGCAGGCTGCGACTTCTCTCGTTCAAATCCAGAACGATTCCTGTCGCTCACGGAGTTGTTCGCGACAGAAATGCGCTGGCTGGGATTTGAACCCAGGTTGTGACCATGGCAAGGTCACGTGATACCACTACACTACCAGCGCCCTGTTGCACTCATACCTACTGCCGGATGGATGTATAAGGGTTGCGAATCGGTTCAGCATCGGCATGCCCACGCATGGCGATTCTCGAGCTATCGACCGCCGAGTCGGCCCGTCTTGCAGCAATTTTCTCCGATGCCGCTGCGGATCGAATGTGACTAGTTATCGCGAGTGAGTGTGTGTCCGTTCGGCACGAATTCGTGGGTGTGAGCCGTTGACAGCCGGAATCGAATCCGCTATTCTTTTAAGACCCTCTCCGCAATACATCGCTACAGTCTAGTGACGCGGCGCCGAAGCGTTTCGGCATGACTGTCAGCGTACTCGTGCCGTCGTCGCTCAGCCGAGAAGCCGAGGACAAACGCGAGGCAACTCGCAAACTCGGATACGTCGCCCGCGCGGCGACGATCTTCCGTGCTGATCGCTTGGTCGTCTATCCCGATCGGGATGGGGAAACCGGGCAGTTCGACGGCGGGTTCGTAAGCACCGTACTGCGATACGCCGCAACGCCCCCCTACCTCCGCAACGAGGCATGGGGGATGCGGGACGAACTGGAGTACGCGGGCGTCTTGCCGCCGCTCCGCGCCATGTCACAGACCGGCTCCGAATCTACCGGTTCGGGGTCGTCAAGACAAGGAATCGTGACCGAGGTCGGACCTGAAGGGCGCGTCCGGGTCAATTGCGGACTGCAACACCCGATCTCCCTCAACGTACCGCCGAAAATGGCGGTCGAGGAGGGGGAGCGCGTGACCGTCAGGATCTCTTCGCGACGACCGGTCCGGGCGAAGCTCGTCGACGAACCCCTTCCGGGGCTTTCGATCGAGCAGACGGACCTGCAGGCAGCACTCGGCCGTGAGGACGCCGGCGTTCGCATCGCGGCCTCCCGATTCGGTGCAGAACTCACCGTCGGGCGGCTCGAGACGCTGGCCGGACGCACCAAGCGCGACGGGATGACCGTCGCCTTCGGCGCGCCCGAGAGAGGGCTGCCGGCTATCCTCGGAATCGAGGAATCGGCCATCGAAGCGTCGTCCGGACAAGGCGACGCGGCCGATAACGGAGTCGAACCCACTGCCGATCCGGGGTTCGACCTCTGGCTAAACACGGTTCCGGATCAGGGAAGCGAGGTCGTTCGAACGGAGGAGGCTCTGTTCGCGACGCTTGCTCCCCTCTCACTGAGAGAGTGATAGAATGCCACAAGCAAATACACCACGCAAAGGCTCACTCGGGTTCGGCCCACGAAAGCGTGCGACCAGCGAGGTCCCACGCTTTAACTCGTGGCCGGACACTGACGGACAGCCGACGCTCCAGGGCTTCGCGGGCTACAAGGCCGGCATGACCCACGTCGTCATGGTCGACGATAAAGCGAACTCGCCGACCGAAGGGATGGAAGAGACCGTCCCTGTGACGATCGTGGAGACGCCGCCGATGCGCGCCGTCGCACTGCGAGCATACGAAGACACGCCGTACGGTATGAAGCCGATAACCGAGGTCTGGACCGACGAGTTCGTTCCCGAACTCGATCGCGTTCTCGACCTTCCCGGTGACGACTACGACACCGACGCCGCCGAAGACGAGCTTCGGGGCCTCCTCGAGGAGGGTCGCGTCGACGACGTCCGCGTCATCACCCACACGGTCCCGGGGGACGTTCCCTCGGTGCCGAAGAAGAAACCGGACGTGATGGAAACGCGCGTCGGCGGCGGCTCCGTCGACGACCGCGTCGAGTTCGCCCTCGAGACCGTCGCTGACGGTGGCGAACACGTCATGAACGACGTCTTCCGCGCCGGCGAGTACGTCGACGCAAGCGGCGTCACGAAAGGGAAAGGGACCCAGGGTCCCGTCAAGCGATGGGGCGTCCAGAAACGCAAGGGCAAGCACGCCCGGCAGGGCTGGCGCCGCCGCATCGGTAACCTCGGCCCGTGGAACCCGTCCCGCGTTCGGTCGACGGTTCCCCAGCAGGGTCAGACCGGCTACCACCAGCGAACGGAACTGAACAAGCGCCTCGTCGACATCGGCGACGGCGCAGACGCGACGGTCGACGGCGGCTTCGTCAACTACGGCGAAGTCGACGGACCGCACGCGCTGATCAAGGGCTCGCTCCCCGGACCGCAACAGCGCCTCGTGCGCTTCCGTCCGGCGATCCGACCCGGAGACCAGCCGCGCCTCGATCCCGAGGTGCGCTACGTCTCCACCGCATCCAACCAGGGATAACACATGGACGCAACAGTACGAAACCTGGACGGCTCGGACGCGGGCACGGTCGAGCTCCCGGCGGTCTTCGAGACCAACTACCGCCCGGACTTGATCGGCCGCGCCGTGCGCGCCGCGCAGGCAAACCGAAAACAGGACTACGGCTCCGACGAGTTCGCCGGCCTTCGAACGCCGGCCGAATCGTTCGGCAGCGGCCGCGGTATGGCCCACGTCCCACGACAGGAGGGTCGCGCACGCCGCGTCCCCCAGGCCGTCAAGGGACGAAAGGCACACCCGCCGAAAGCCGAGAAGGACCAGTCCGAATCGATCAACACGAAAGCAAAGAAACTGGCCGTCCGCAGCGCCATCGCTGCGACGACCGACGCCGAACTCGTCGCCGAGCGCGGTCACGAGTTCGACGAAGACGTCGAGACTCCCGTCGTCGTCGACGACGAGTTCGAGGACCTCCACAAGACACAGGAGGTCGTCGACTTCCTCGAGGCAGCCGGCCTCGCGGACGACATCGAACGCGCCGACGAGGGTCGGAGCGTCCGCTCCGGTCAAGGGAAAGCCCGCGGCCGGAAGTACAAGACGCCGACGTCGATCCTCTTCGTCACCTCCAGCGAGACCGGCCCGTCGCGAGCGGCCCGGAACCTCGCGGGTGCCGACGTGACGACCGCAGCGGAGGTCAACGCGGAGGATCTCGCGCCCGGCGCACAGCCGGGACGACTCACCGTCTGGACCGAGAGCGCACTCGAGGAGGTGGCCGACCGATGAGCTCGGCCATCGAACACCCGCTCGTGACCGAGAAGGCGATGAACGACATGGACTTCGAGAACAAGCTCCAGTTCGTCGTCAACCCGGACGCCTCCAAGCCGGAGATCCGGGACGAGGTCGAGGAGCGGTTCGAGATCTCGGTCGAGAACATCAACACGCAGGTAACGATGAACGGCAAAAAGAAAGCGATCGTCCGCCTCTCTGAGGACGACGACGCACAGGAAGTCGCTTCGCGAATCGGGGTGTTCTGAGAATGGGACGACGCATTCAAGGACAACGACGCGGTCGCGGTACCTCCACGTTCCGTGCCCCGTCCCATCGCTACAAGGCGAACCTCGAGCACAAAAACGAGGAAGACGACGACATCGTCCGCGGGACGGTCGTCGACATCGAACACGACCCGGCCCGATCCGCGCCGATCGCCGCCGTCGAGTTCGAAGACGGGGATCAGCGACTGATCCTCGCGCCGGAAGGCATCACCGTCGGCGAGGAGCTGCAGGTCGGTGTCAGCGCTGAGATCAAGCCCGGCAACACGCTCCCGCTCGCGGAGATTCCCGAAGGAGTGCCGGTCTGTAACGTCGAGGCCAACCAGGGCGACGGCGGTCGATTCGCTCGAGCCTCGGGGACCAACGCTGACCTGATCACGCACGACCGCAACGCGGCGGTCATCCAGCTTCCCAGCGGCGAGGTCAAGCGCCTCGATCCGCAGTGTCGTGCCACCATCGGCGTCGTCGCCGGCGGTGGCCGAACGGAGAAGCCGATGGTCAAGGCAGGGAACAAGTATCACAAGATGAAGGCTCGGGGCACCAAGTGGCCTCGCGTCCGCGGTGTCGCGATGAACGCCGTCGACCACCCGTTCGGTGGCGGCGGCCGACAGCACCCCGGCAAGCCCAAGTCCGTCTCGCGGGACGCCCCGCCGGGACGGAAGGTCGGTGACATCGCGTCCCGAAGCACCGGCCGAGGTGGAAACAAATGAGTCAGGAGTACCGAACCGGCCGTGAAGGTGAGTTCACCTACCGCGGCCACACGCTCGAGGAGCTGCAGGACATGGAGCTCGACGAGGTTGTGGAACTGCTACCCGCACGACAGCGGCGAAGTATCCAGCGCGGTCTCTCCGTCGAGAAGGAGAAGCTTCTCGAGGAGGCCCGCAGCAAGGGCGAAGAAGAGACGGCGAACGACCCGATTCGAACGCACCTGCGGGATATGCCGATCCTGCCGGAGTTCGTTGGACTGACCTTCGAGGTCTACAACGGACAGGCGTTCGAGCGCGTTCGCGTCGAACCCGAAATGATCGGCCACTACCTCGGCGAGTTCCGGCTCACCCGGACCTCCGTCGAGCACGGTCAGGCCGGTATCGGCGCGACCCGATCGTCGAAGTTCGTCCCACTGAAGTGATCATCGTATGGGAATCAACTACTCAGTCGACGCGGACCCCGACGCCACGGCGAAAGCCATGCTTCGGGAGCGTCATATGAGCAACAAGCACAGCAAGGAGGTCGCACGCGAGATCAAGGGCCGAACCGTCGGCGACGCGAAGGCCTACCTTCAGGACGTGATCGACGAGGTACAGTCGGTCCCGTTCAAGTCCCACAACGCCGGCGCGGGTCACCGATCCGACGTCGACGGCTGGGACGCCGGCAAGTACCCGGAGAAGGTCTCCGGCGAGTTCCTCGACCTGCTCGAGAACGTCGAAGCCAACGCGGATCATCAGGGCTTCGACGGCGAGTCGATGGAGATCGTCCACGTCGCCGCCCACAAGGTCGGCGAGTCCGTGGGCCGCAAGCCCCGCGCGATGGGGCGTGCCTCCTCGTGGAACACGCCGCAGGTCGACGTCGAGATCGTCGTCGAAGAAGTCGACGAGGACGAAGCAGGTGATAGCTAATGGCTGACGAACACCAATTCATCGAGAACGGCCTGCAGCGGTCCCAGATCGACGAGTTCTTCCAAGAAGAGCTCGGCCGCGCGGGCTACGGTGGCATGGACGTCGCCAAGACGCCGATGGGAACCCAGATCGTCCTCAAGGCCGAAAAGCCCGGGATGGTCATCGGCAAAGGCGGCGAGAACATCCGGAAGGTCACGACGGCCCTCGAGGAGAAGTTCAACCTCGAGGACCCCCAGATCGACGTCCAAGAGGTCGAAGAACCCGACCTCAACGCACGGATCGTCGCTGACCGACTGGCGAACGCACTCGAGCGCGGCTGGTACTTCCGAAAGGCCGGTCACACGACGATCGACCGGATCATGGAAGCCGGCGCGCTCGGCGCGGAGATCGTCCTCTCCGGGAAGGTCACCGGCGCGCGATCGCGTGTCGAGAAGTTCAACCGCGGCTACATCAAGCACAACGGCGAGCCCGCCGAAACGGTCGTCGACCACGGCCAGGGCGTCGCGGTCATGAAACTCGGCACCATCGGTGTCGACGTCAAGATCATCCCGCCGGGCGCGGAGCTGCCCGACGACTTCGAGGTCAACGAGGACATGGACCCCGAAGAGATCGTCCCCGACGCCGTCGAGGTCAACGAGGAAGGCGGCGTCGAGGAACTCCTCGAGGGCGAACCCGAGGACGCCGAGGCCGCCGAAAGCGGTGCTGAGGCCGCGGCCGACGAGACCGTCGAGACCGAAGACGAAGCCGACCTCGACGAGGACGTCGTCGAGGAGGTCATCGAAGAGGAAGTCGAGGCCGACGCCGACGAGGAGTTCGACGATGTCGAGGTCCCCGGCGGCGACGACGACGTCGAAGAAGAACTCGAGGAACTCGAGGAAGACGTCGAAGCGGAAGCCGAGGAACTCGTCGAGGAGATGGAAGACGAGGAGACGGACGAAGCAGATCCGGACGAGGGAGGTGACGCCTGATGGCGATCCTCCACGTCGAAGAGATCCGCGACATGACGCCCGCCGAACGGGCGGAAGAGCTCGAGGAACTCGAAACGGAACTGCTGAACGCCAAATCCGTCCTCGCCGCCGGTGGTGCCCCGGAGAATCCGGGCCGCATCGGCGAACTGGGCCGCACCATCGCGCGGATCAAGACGATCCAGCGCGAGGAAGGCGACCTGGACGACGAAGTCGAAGCGCAAGCGGAATAACGTAACCACACACAATGGCACTGACACCCGAGACCCTGCCGCGACACGAACTCAACGGACTCCCCGTCCGAGTCGTCGAGAGCGACGACTCCTCCCGGGTGGGTCTGGAGGGGCGGGTCGTCATCGAGACGACCAAGACCCTCTCTATCGAGATCCGTGACGGCGGCGAGTCTCGGGTCGTGATGGTGCCGAAATCGGGCTCGACGTTCGAGTTCGCGATCACAGATGACGCCGCCGAGGACGCGAAGTCCTCGGGGACTGCGTCCAAACTGGCCGATACTCAACCCGCTGTAGAGGAGCAATCCACTACGGCGGACCGAGCCGGCGGCGATGCCGCCGGCTGTCGCGATGACGGTCCCTCGCGGGACCGCCGTCGCGCTGCTGGCGAGGATGTAGCCTACGTTACGGTCGATGGATCGCGGCTGCTCTCACGACCCGCCCGACGCACGGAAACGAGTGGTGACTCACCATGGCAATAGGACTAGACGTTGAAACCCCTCCGGAACCAGAGAACCCGGAGGAATACGACTACGAGAAGTGTCCGTTCTACGGCGAACTCTCCGTTCGAGGACAGATCCTCGAAGGGACAGTCGTCTCGACGGACATGGACAAGACCGTAGTCGTCGAGCGAGAGTACGATGTGGCGGTCCCGAAGTACGACCGACACATGAAACGACGCTCGCGCATCCCGGCACACGTACCGGGCGTGCTCGAGCCGCTCTCGGTCGGTGACACGGTCAAGATCGCAGAGACCCGACCACTGTCGAAGACGAAATCGCACGTGGTCGTCGAAGTAACCGAAGAAGCGACTGCCGAGGACCTCGCCGAGCTCACGAATCAGGCCGAGCCTGAGCCGGCGCTTTCCGACGAGGACCTCGCCGCAGCCGAAGAGGGTGATCAGTGATGGAGGCGATGAAAGCCGACGTCACCCAGGGCCTGAAGAAGGGGTCCCTGGTCACGTGTGCCGACAACACCGGCGCGCGCGAACTCAAGGTCATCAGCGTCGCGGGCTACCACGGCACCAAGAACCGCCAGCCGAAGGCGGGGATCGGTGACAAGGTGACCGTCTCGGTCACCAAGGGTACCCCGGAGATGCGCCGACAGGTCCTCGAGGCCGTCGTCGTCCGCCAGCGGAAGTCGATCCGCCGGCCCGACGGCACGCGGCTCAAGTTCGAGGACAACGCGGCGGTCATCATCGACGAGAACGAAGAGCCCCGCGGCACGGAGATCAAGGGGCCGATCGCCCGCGAAGTCGCAGAACGCTTCGGAGCAATCGCCAGCACGGCGACGATGATCGTATAGATATGACTGAACAACCACACAAACAGCGAACCCAGACGGAACGCGCGCCGCTGCACCAGCGACAGAAGCAGCTGCACGCGACGCTGTCCGACGAGCTCCGTGAGGAGTACGACACCCGTCGAACCCGCGTCAACGCGGGCGACACGGTCGAGGTCATGCGCGGCGACCACGCCGGCGAGGAAGCCGAGGTCATCCGCGCGATCCTCGAGGACGGAACCATCCACGTCGAGGACGTGACCGTCGAGACGGCCGACGGCGAGGAAGTGCCGCGGCCGCTCGACCCCTCGAACGTCCGTATCACGGAACTCGACCTCGAGGACGAGCGTCGCGAGGCGCGTCTCGAAGGTGATAGCGAATGACGAAACACCAGAAACGACTATCGGTACCGAAGTCCTGGCCGGTCGAGCGAAAGACCGAGACCTTCACGGTCAAGGCCGACGCCGGTCCCCACGGCGAAGACGGCGTGCCGCTCGTCGTCCTCCTGCGGGACGTGCTCGGCTACGTGGACTCGCGGAAGGAAGCACGGTACGCCCTCTCCGAGGATTCGATCCTCATCAACGGCGACGCGATCAACGACGAACAGCGCCCGATCGGCATGTTCGACATCGTCGCGTTCCCCGAGCGAGGGGAGTACTACCGCGTCTTCCCCGACGAGGGCGGTCGGCTCGCGCTGACCGAGATCGACGAGGACTCGGCCCAGAGCCGCCTCGGCAAGATCACGGGCAAACAGCAAGTGTCGGGCGGCGACACCCAGCTGACGCTCCACGACGGGACGAACGTCATCGTCGAGGACGACTACAGCCCGAAGGACTCGATCGTCATCGACAACGACGACAAGTCCGTCGTCGCACACTTCCCCTACGAGGAAGGCGCACTCGTGACGGCCGTCCGTGGCAACCACGGCGGCAAGGTCGGCGAGATCGACGCGATCAACGTCACCCCGGGCAGCGGCTCGAACAGCGTCGGCGTTTCGACCGACGACGGCGGCTTCGAAACCGTCGAAGAGTACGTCGTCGTCATCGACGAGAACTTCACTGGTGATGACGATGAGTAGTGAAAGCGAGACCAGCGGCGACTTCCACGAGATGCGCGAACCGCGCGTCGAGAAGGTCGTCGTCCACATGGGCGTCGGTCAAGGTGGCCGCGAACTCGGCAAAGCCGAGGACATCATCGAGGCAGTCACGGGTCAGGAGAGCGTCCGGACCCAGGCGAAGCGAACCGAACCCGACTTCGGTATTCGTCAGGGCGACCCGATCGGCGCGAAGGTCACCCTTCGCGACGACGACGCCTACGAATTCCTCGAGAAGTCACTGCCGCTGACGGAGATCTCGCCGGCGCAGTTCGACGACACGGGGAACTTCAGTTTCGGTGTCGAGGAACACACCGAGTTCCCGAGCCAGGAGTACGACCCGAACGTCGGGATTTACGGGCTGGACGTCACCGTTAACCTGGTCCGTCCGGGCTACCGCATCGCCAAGCGCGATAAGGCCACCCGATCGATCCCCTCGAAGCACCGACTGACCCCCGAGGACGCCATCGGCTTCCTCGAGGCCAACTTCGACGTGAACGTGGAGGGAACGGACGATGAGTGAAAGCGAAACAGAAGAAAACGACCGCACGGGCGAGCACGCGGCAAAGCGAACGGGGCAGGCCGAGTCCTGCCAGCGCTGTGGCCGCGAGCAGGGACTTGTCGGGAAGTACGACATCAATCTCTGCCGGCAGTGCTTCCGCGAGATCGCCCGCGACATGGGATTCAGGAAGTACCGATAATATGACCGGGAACGATCCACTCAGCAACGCGCTCTCGGGACTCGATAACGCCGAGAGTGTGGGTCATCTCACCCACGAGGTAACGCCCGCTTCGAACGAGATCGGCAGCGTACTCGAGGTCTTCTACGACCGCGGGTACATCGACGGCTTCGAGTACGTCGACGACGGCAAAGCCGGTCAGTTCGAGGTCGAACTGAAAGGAGCGATCAACGAGTGCGGCCCCATCAAGCCCCGCTACGCTGCTGGCGCCGAAGACTTCGAGAAGTGGGAGAAGCGCTATCTCCCCGCTCGAGACTTCGGAGCCCTCGTCGTCACGACGAGCAGTGGCATCATGAGCCACTACGAGGCGCGCGACCAGGGTATTGGGGGCCAGGTGATCGCATACGTCTACTAATCATGCGAGTCGAACTGGAAATCCCCGAGAACGTATCCGTCGAGGTCGACCGTTTCGATGTGACCGTCGAGGGCCCGGAAGGCGCCGTTACGCGCCGCCTCTGGTACCCCGACGTGACCGTCGAAACCGACGACGATCAGGTGGTAATCGAGAGCGGTGCCGAGGACGCGAAGACGAATTCGACCGTCGGCACCTTCGAGAGCCACATCACCAACGCCATCCACGGCGTGACCGAGGGCTGGGAGTACGAGATGGAAGTCTTCTACTCTCACTTCCCGATGCAGGTCCGCGTGGACGGCGACGATGTCGTCATCGAGAACTTCCTCGGCGAAAAGGCACCGCGACGAACGACTATCCACGGTGAGACTGAGGTTACCGTCGACGACGAGCAGATCGTCCTCTCCGGCCCCAGCAAGGACGATGTCGGCCAGACGGCGGCCGACATCGAGCAGCTGACGAAGGTCAGCGGCAAGGACACCCGCGTCTTCCAGGACGGGGTCTACATCACCAACAAGCCCGCGAAAGGAGGTGCCTGATAGATGGCAGACGATCAATCGGACGACCCACAGGAACTCGAGGACATCAGTGGCGTCGGCGCGAGCAAGGCGGACGCGCTGCGAGAGGCTGGCTTCGAGTCCATTCAGGACGTCAAGGAAGCGGACCAGGACGACCTGGCCGAAGCCGAAGGCGTCGGGAACGCACTCGCCGCTCGTATCAAGGCCGACGTCGGTGACCTCGAGGTCACCGAGGAGACCGAGGCCGAAATCGAAGACGAAGGCGTCGAGGAGGAAGCAGAACCCGACGAAGACGTCGAAACCGAACTGCAGCCCCGCGGGCTGACCGAGAAGACGCCCGACCTCTCCGAAGAGGAGGAGCGACTCCTCTCTCGTCGGAAGAGCGAGGGGAAACCGCAGTTCAACCGACAGGACTACCACAAGAAAAAGCGGACGCCCGAATCCTGGCGACGACCCCGCGGTACGCTGTCCAAGCAGCGCCGCGGCGTCAAGGGCAAGGGGCCGAAAGTCCAGGCCGGCTTCCGAACGCCGAAAGCCGTCCGTGGCAAACACCCCAGCGGCTTCGAAGAGGTCTACGTCGAGAACACGGACGACCTCGAGGGCGTCGACGGCTCTCGAGAGGCAGTCCGTATCTCGTCCTCGGTCGGCGCGCGCAAGCGCGAACGCATCGAGGAACTCGCCGAAGAGCAGGACGTCCGCGTCCTGAACCCAACCTACGAGGAAGTCGAGGTGGAATCCAATGACTGATCTGACCGCACAGAAGCGACTGGCAGCCGATGTCTTAGACGTCGGTCAGAACCGCGTCTGGCTCGATCCCGACGCGCAAGGCGACATCGCCGAAGCGATCACTCGCGACGAGATCCGTGAACTCGTCGACGAGGGTCGCATTCAGGCCGCCGACGCGAAGGGTAACTCTCGCGGCCGCGCCCGCGAACGGAACGCGAAGCGCGCCTACGGCCACCAGAACGGCCAGGGCAAGCGCCGCGGCAAGAAGGGCGCACGCCAGAACGAGAAAGACGAGTGGCAGAACAAGATTCGCGCACAGCGACGGAAGCTGCGCGAACTCCGCGACAAGGGCGAGCTGACGCCCACGCAGTACCGCGAGCTCTACAAGAAGGCTGGCGGCGGGGAGTTCCGTAGCGTCCGGTACCTGTTGAACTACATCGACGAAAACTACGGTGACCAATAATGGCGACAGGACCACGATACAAAGTGCCGATGCGGCGTCGCCGTGAGGTCCGGACGGACTACCACCAGAGGTTGCGCCTGCTGAAATCGGGGAAGCCCCGCCTGGTTGCTCGCAAGAGCAACAAGCACACTACGGCGCAGCTGATCACTCCCGGACCTCAGGGAGACGAGACGCTCGCGAGCGCACATTCGAGCGATCTGGCGGAGTACGGCTGGGACGCACCCACGAGCAACATTTCCGCGGCGTATCTGACCGGCCTGCTGGCCGGCACACGAGCCGTCGAGGCGGGTCTCGAGGAAGCGGTCCTCGACATCGGTCTCAACACGGCCACGCCCGGCAACAAGGTGTTCGCGGTACAGGAAGGCGCAATCGACGCCGGCCTCGAGATCCCGCACAACGACAGCGTGCTCGCGGACTGGTCGCGTACGCGCGGCGAGCACATCGCCGAGTACGCAGAACAGCTCGACGAGCCGCTGTACAGCGGTGACTTCGACGCGACAGACCTCCCCGAACACTTCGACGAGGTACGAGAGGCGATTCTCGAATGAGTGGAAACAACTACAACGACAGCGGATGGGAACCCGTCACCCGTCTCGGTCGGAAGGTCCAGGAGGGCGAAATCGAGGACATGGAGACCGCCCTCAACTCGGGACTTCCGCTGAAGGAACCCGAACTCGTCGACCAGCTCCTTCCCGGACTGGAAGACGAAGTGCTGGACATCAACATGGTCCAGCGGATGACCGACTCCGGACGACGCGTGAAGTTCCGATGCGTCGTCGCCGTCGGTGACCGAAACGGATTCATCGGCTACGCCGAAGGCCGCGACGATCAGGTCGGGTCCGCCATCCAGAAGGCGATCGGTATCGCGAAGCTGAACATGATCCAGGTCCCCCGCGGTTCGGGATCCTGGGAGGACCGCTCGGACCGGCCACACTCGCTGACCCGACGGACGACCGGCAAAGCCGGCTCCGTCGAAGTCGAGCTCATCCCCGCCCCCGAAGGGCTGGGGCTGGCCGCCAGCGACACCGTCCGTCACGTCCTCGAACTGGCCGGGATCGAAAACGCCTGGACCAAGAGCCACGGCAACACCCGAACGACGGTGAACCTGGCCAAGGCGACCTACAACGCCCTCGAGAACGCCTCGCAGTCGCGCCATCCGCGACGGCGACCCGATCGAGAGCGAGCTGAGGTGAGCGAGTGATGAAGGCAATCGTTCAGATCCGCGGCGAAGTGAACCGACAGGAAGACGTCCAGGACACCCTGTCGATGCTCAACATCCACAACGTCAACCACTGCACGCTCGTCCCCGAGACCGACGCCTACGAGGGGATGATCGCGAAGGTAAACGACTACGTCGCCGTCGGAGAGCCCGACGCCGAGGTACTCGAGACCCTGCTCGCGAAGCGAGCGGAGCCCCTCGAGGGCAAGCAGTCGGATGTCGACGCGGAGTGGCTCGCCGACAACACGGCGTACGACGACTTCGGCGCTCTGGCCGAGGCGCTCCTTGCTGAGGAGACGACACTTCGTGACGAGGGACTGTCACCGACGCTTCGACTTCACCCACCGCGGGGAGGTCACGACGGTATCAAAAAGCCGACCGTTGAGGGCGGCCAACTCGGAAAGCATACAACAGGGGAGATTAACGACCTCCTAGAATCGATGCGATAACCATGACGAGCAAAAAACGACGCCAGCGCGGATCGCGGACCCACAGCGGCGGTTCCCACAAGAATCGACGCGGTGCGGGCCACCGTGGTGGCCGCGGCCGTGCCGGGCGCAGCAAACACGAGTTCCACAACTACGAACCGAAGGGCAAACACGGCTTCAAGCGACCCCACGACATCCGCGAGGATGTCGCGGAGATCGACGTCCAGAAGCTAGACGAGGACGCGATCCTCTACGTCGCAGAGGACCTCGCCGAGGAGACCGACGGCGGCTACCGACTCGACGCACGCGATATCGTCGAGGACGGCCACGAGGTCGACAAGGTGAAGGTCCTCGGATCCGGACAGGTCCGGAACACGCTCGAGATAACGGCGGACGCGTTCTCCGATGCCGCTCGCGAGAAACTCGAGGCTGCCGGCGGCGAGGCAGTCGTCTCGGAGCGAGGACAGGAGGACGACGCCGACGACGACCAGGACGAGGAATAACATATGGGATGGAAGGAAGCCGCTGAACCGGTCCTAACGCGGATGCCAGCAGTGCGCCGTCCGGAGGGGCACGTCCCCTTCAAGCGGAAGCTGATGTGGACGGCCGGCATCCTCATGTTGTACTTCTTCCTGACGAACATCACGCTGTTCGGTATGCAGTCCGGCGGGGCGACCGACCTCTTCGGCGAGTTCCGTGCGATCCTCGCCGGTTCTCAGGGGTCGGTGTTGCAGGTCGGTATCGGACCGATCGTCACCGCGAGCATCGTCTTACAGTTGCTCGGCGGTGCGAACCTGCTCGGTCTCGACACGGACGACCCGCGGGATCAGGTGCTCTATCAGGGCCTCCAGAAGCTGCTGGTCGTCATGATGGTGATTCTGACCGGGCTCCCGATGGTGTTCGCCGGCGGCTTCCTGCCAGCCCAGCAGTCGTTGCAACTCGGCGGGTTCATGCTCGATCAGACGGGCGTCCAGATGCTGATGTTCGCCCAGATCTTCGTTGGCGGTGTCCTCATCCTCTACATGGACGAGGTCGTCAGCAAGTGGGGCGTCGGCAGCGGGATCGGCCTGTTCATCATCGCCGGCGTGAGCCAGCGACTGGTCACCGGACTCGTCCAGCCCTCTCAGGGAGGGTTCTTCTTCGACTGGTACCGCATTCTGACGGGGCAAGTCGAAGTCGGCTCGCTCGTCTCGACGAGCGGCCTGCAAACGCTGCTGATCAACGAGGGCCACATCATCGCCCTGCTGACGACCGTGCTGATCTTCGGGATCGTCGTCTACGCGGAGTCGGTCCGCGTCGAGATCCCGCTGAGCCACGCGCGGGTCAAGGGTGCTCGCGGTCGCTTCCCCGTGAAGCTCATCTACGCGAGCGTCCTGCCGATGATCCTCGTTCGCGCTGTGCAGGCGAACGTCCAGTTCATGGGCCAGATCATGAACAGCCAGTGGGGCGGCATGCCCAGCTGGCTCGGGACCTACTCGTCACAGGGACAACCCACCGGCGGGTTCTTCTACTACGTGGCCCCGATCTACTCGCCTGAAGACTGGATGTGGTTCAGTGCGAACGTCGCCCAGGAGTGGTGGCAAGTGATGATCCGGATCGGCATCGACGTCACCTTCATGGTCGTCGGTGGCGCAATCTTCGCCATCTTCTGGGTCGAAACCACTGACATGGGCCCCGAATCGACGGCGAAGCAGATCCAGAACTCCGGGATGCAGATCCCCGGCTTCCGACAGAACGTCGGCGTCATCGAGAAGGTCATGGAGCGGTACATTCCACAAGTGACCGTCATCGGCGGCGCACTGGTCGGCCTGCTCGCCGTCTGGGCGAACATGCTCGGTACCATCGGCGGTGTGAGCGGAACCGGCCTGCTGCTGGCCGTCTCCATCACGTACAAGCTCTACGAGGAGATCGCCGAAGAGCAGATGATGGAAATGCATCCGATGATGCGCCAGATGTTCGGCGGCGAATAACGGCCATCTGCCATCTCGGTTCTTTTTCCGTTCGTTGTTTCGTGAGCGACTGCAGTCGCCACCGAAGTCGGCGACTCGTCGTTCAGTCCGAAATCGATTGTCCTTCGACCCGTTCGCGGACAGTTGCGAGGCGGCGAGCGACTTCGCGCTGCGTGTGGGAGCCGACGAGGTGATCCTCGAGCGTTCGGTCGAGGGCGAGCGTCTCCCGACAGATCGGACACTCGACCGGCGGCTTGAATGGCATATCCGCTTTCTCTGCCCGCTCGAGGGAAACCGTTACCGGATGCATGTGCGTGGTTCGACTCGAGAACAGTGTGGCTCGATCGTCCCGATACATCAATCAGACCGACTGTCCCGTACAGCGAGCAGCAAAAGGGTGTTTCCCGCGACCGTTGTAGCCCTGCACGATGACCGAGCAGCCATCGACCGACTGGGAGTTCGAGGCAGTGTTCGCGGACGCACTCGAGGCGGTACCGGACGACCAGTACGATCCCGAGCGGTTCGTCCCCGGCGTCGGACCGCTGTCGGCGGACGTGATGCTCGTCGGCGAGGCACCCGGCGGCCAGGAAGTGAAACAAGGCGAGCCCTTCGTCGGCCAAGCCGGTTCGCAACTGGATCGGGCCCTCGAGTCGATCGGATACGATCGGCGGGACTGTTACATTACCAATCTCGTCAAGGTGCGACCGCCGGAGAACCGCGATCCGCACGTCGACGAGATCGAGGCCTGGTGGCCGGTGTTAGACGCCGAGATCGACCGCGTCGATCCGGCCGTCCTCGTGCCGATGGGGAGTTTCGCGACGGCCGAGATCCTCGATACCGACGAGACGATCACCGATCTGCACGGCCGGGAGTTCGAGGACGACGGTCGGATCGTCGTCCCGTCGTTCCACCCGGCGGCGGCGCTGTACGACCGCAGCAAGGTCGACGCCATCGAGTCGGATCTGTCGACGGCCCTCGAGTTGGCGTAGTCCGGTCGGCGTCGGTCCCGTTCGAACGCTGCCGGCATCGATCCCGGTCCGTGCAGGCAGGAACGGCTTCCCCGAGACGGGACTACCCTCGGGCATGAGTCCGACGTTTACCGACGACGACATCGACAAGCCCGTCGAAAGCGCGGACGGTGAGACGCTCGGGACCGTCGCCACCGTCGACGGGGAGACCGCACACATCGATCCGGAGCCGGACATGACGGATTCGATCAAAGCCGTCCTCGACTGGGAGCCCGCGTCCGGCGATATCGTGCCGCTCGAGAGCGACGCCGTCGACGAGATCACCGACGACGCGGTTCGGATCGGTGCCGCGTTTTCGTCCGAAAGCGTCGAGCCGGACGACGAATCCGCGGCCGAGGCGGGGAACGGCCGTTCGGACGAGCGAGACGGCGGGTCGGAGCCGCGAGTAGGCGGTGATTCGGCCGCCGGACCGGACTCGGCGCCCGACACGGGAGCGGCAACTGACGTTCCCGGAGCGGACCGCGACCCCGACTCCGGCAGACCCGAGGAGTCGGAACCGATCGCGGACGACGAGTACTACGACACCGTCGAAGGGGGAGCGCGCGTCGATCCCGACAGGGAGATGGACGAGACCGAGGAACCGGCGACGAAGGGGACTGAATCGTCGGAGCGGGCAGCGCGGTCGGAGGAGACGGAGCCGGGCGAGGAGCGGACGGCTCGCGACGTCGATGTCGATCCGGACGACGTGACGGACGGTGATCCGGACGCCGAGATACGCAGTGGGGAGGACGTCGGAGACCGAACGGACTCGTGAGGGAGTGAGAGTTCGACGACGGACAGCACGGTGACGTGATCACCGAAAAGACGAGAAAGACGGCGAGAGAACGGATTGATTCGATCCGAAACGGTCGGCGTTGACGAGAGCCCTACTGGATCGAGTACCCTGCGGCGAGGGTCAGCAGGAACACCATGAACACCGCAGTGAGCATCAGATAGGTGATCGACCGGGGCTCGTCTTTCAGGTGCTGGAAGTAGCCGGCGATCAGCGAGACCTTGATGGCCGCGAGAATCATCGTACCGCCGACTGCCATCTGATAGCTGAAAATTTCGGGGAAGTGGAAGAAGACGAACTTCCCTGTCGCTAACAGTATCAATGCCACGTAAATCAGGGTGTACGACCGGAGACTCGCCATTAGTGGGGAATGTGGGTGACGGATACTTATACCTTCCTCATACGACTTCCGTCGGTCGATCGGCGGCGAAGCGACACGTAGATGGACCGCCGGAACGAAGCGCCGACAATGAGTGAACGGTCGGCTCTCGTTCGCCGAACCGGTATCGTTCTCGCGCTCGCGCTGGTCGCCCTCGCCGCCGGAGCCGGCCTCGCCGCCGCGAGCAACGTTGCGTCCGGCCTCACCGGCGGCAGCAGCGACGTGAGCGTCCCGACGTGGCTCTATCTCGCGACCGGCGGCGGTGCCGTCGGTGCTTCGGCGCTGTTGACGATGCTCGTCACCGATCGCGGGATCATCGGCACCTACCACGACCGCGCGCTCGAGGCGTCCGTCGACCGGCTGCTGACCGCCGGCTCGCTCCTGTTCGGCGCGATCGGCCTCCTCGGGCTCGCGCTCATCTTCGCCGCCGGCATCGACGGGCCGAACATCGGACTGGTCAGTGCGACCGTCCTGGTGACGTTCGTCGGCGGGCGCGCGCTGCTGACGATCGCCACGTACGCCGTCGGGAACCCGTGGCCGGCGCTCAATCCGTGGCGGCGGATCGCATCGGCGCTGCCCAACGGCTACGAGGAGTATCCCTCGTCCTACAAATCTTGGCCCGCCGTGGTGGCGCTGCTGACGTTCGTCTGGCTCGAGGTCGTCGCCCCGCTGACCTCGTCGCCGCGGGCGTTGCTGGCCATCCTCGTCATGTACTCGCTGTTTACGATCTCGAGTGCGGTCGTGTTTTCGCCGGAGACGTGGTTCCGGCGCGGCGATCCCCTCTCGCTGTGGTTCCGACTCTACGGAGCCGTCGCGCCGATTCAGCGGACCGACGACGGGTTCGAACTCCGGTATCCGGGATCGCGGTTGAGCGAGGCCGACCTCGTCACCGATCGCTCGCTCGTGGCGTTCGTACTCGTGTTGGTCTGGGAGCTGACCTACAGCGGGTTCATCGTCACGCCGATCGGCGTCCGGACCATCGAGGCGCTGGTCGGGATCGGACTGCCGCCCGTGCTCGTCTACCTGCTCTTGCTCGTCGGCGGTTTCGCCCTGTTCTGGAAGGTGTACTGGGTCGCCATCGACCGGACTCGCGAGCGAGCGGAGACGTACCTCTCCCGCGAGTACCTCGGGCTCAGGCTCGCCGCGCCGTTGCTCGCCATCGCGGCCGGCTATCACCTCGCACACTACGTCGGCTTCGGGCTCTCGCTGTCGCCGGCACTGTTCGACGCGCTCGCGATGCCGCTGAACCCGCCGCCGAACCCGACTCGATACGCGCTGCCGGGCTGGTTCGGCTACGTCGAGATCGCCGGCATCCTGCTCGGGCACGTCCTCGCGGTGTGGGTCGCACACACCGTCTCGTTCGACCTGTTCCCCGGGAAACTGCAGGCGATCAGGAGCCAGTTTCCGCTCATCATCGTCATGGTCTTCTTTACGATGGTGAGCCTGTATCTCGTCTCGCAGGGAACGATGGATCCGCCGTACGTCCCGAGCTAACCCTGCCGGCAGCCCGTCGAGACGCGAGCGCCAACCGGCAAACACTTCCTCGCGCCACCACAACGGTCGACCGAATGGCGACCGATCGCACGCTCAAGCGAACGTACGAGGTTCCCGCGGACGAAGCGCCCGGGGCGACCTGTCCGTACTGCGGACGGCCGTTCCGGTCCGAGCGATACGCGACCTTTCATATCGGCGTCGACCACCCCGAGGAGTGTTCCGAGGCCGAACGGGACGCCTTCGACGAGGAACGCGACGACGAGGAGTACGACCTGTTTACGTTTCACTTCAAGGCGGCCATCTCCGTCTTCCTCGTCTACTTCCTGTTTACGTTCATCTACGCGCTGGTCTGGGCGGGGTAGGCGACGCTCGAGCGGGCGATCCTCTTTCGGAACGACAGCCTCGAAGTAGTTCGTTCTCCAGAATCTCTTTGTTCGGTGACTACACAGTGACCGTATCATGGCGTCTGGCCGCTCCGGTACGATGTTTCCCTCCGTCCTCGCAGTCATCACTGTCCTCCTGCTCGCGTCCGTTTTCGCGCCGATCGCGCTCGAATCGGTGGCGGGGGCCGGCGACGAGTCACAGTCGACCGCTTCGGACGATTCGATCGTCATCGACGACGACCTTCCCGAAAACGGGTCGACTGTCGAGGTCGTCGTTCGACTCGAGGAGGCGACCGTCCGCGAGACGGCGTCCGATGCCGCGACGGAACGACGGCTCGAGACACACGCTGAGACGACGCAGGATCCGCTCCTCGACTACGTCCGGGACAGGGACGGGGTATCCGTCGAGGAGACGTTCTGGCTCACGAACGCCGTGCTGATCACCGTCGACACGGTCGAAGTCGACTACGAGACGTTCGAGCGATTCGACGCGGTCGAGGCCGTCCACGAGAACTTCGCGGTGACCGTTCCCGAGCCGCCGAATCATCCGAACGCGACGACGATGGCGACAGCGTCATCTCCCGCAGTAGGCGAGCGACGAACGACGACCGGACTCGCACAGCTGAACGCGTCCCCCGTCTGGGACGCCTACGACACGCAGGGCGAGGGCGTCCGCGTCGCGGTCCTCGATACCGGAATCGACGTCGACCATCCGGACCTCGAGCTCGCGACCGACGACCCGTCCGATCCGACGTATCCCGGCGGCTGGGCCGAGTTCAACGCGACCGGCCAGCGCGTCACGGGGTCGACGCCACACGATACGGGCACGCACGGAACACACGTCAGCGGAACCGTCGCCGGCGGGGCGACGACCGGCACCGCGATCGGCGTCGCCCCCGAGGTGGAACTGCTTCACGGGCTCGTTCTGGCCGATACGAGCGGCTCGTTCGCCCAGGTCGTCGCCGGGATGGAGTGGGCCCTGCGGGAGGACGCCGACGTGATCAGTATGAGCCTCGGCTCGACCGGCAAACACTCGCAGCTCATCGATCCGGTCCGAAACGCACGGGAGAGCGGTGCGGTCGTCGTCGCGGCGATCGGAAACGAGGGGGCGGAAACGTCCGGCTCCCCCGGTAACGTCTACGAGTCAGTCAGCGTGGGCGCGGTCGACCGGAACGGAGCCGTCCCCTCGTTCTCCGGCGGACAGCGGATCAACCGGACCGACTGGGCGGGGGCCCCGGACGACTGGGCGACACCGTCGTCGTACGTCGTTCCCGATGTCGTTGCACCCGGCGTCGCGATCACGAGCGCCGTTCCCGGCGGCGGCTACGAGTCGATGCCGGGGACGTCGATGGCGACGCCGCACGTCTCCGGAACGGCCGCGCTCTTACTGTCGATCGAACCCGACGCGACGCCCGACGAGATCGAGACGGTGCTCATCGAGACGGCCCGCGTGCCGGAGAGCCGTACTGCCGACGGGACGACGGACGGCACCGACGGTGATGTGGTCGACACCCGCTACGGCTACGGCATCGTCGACGCCAGCGCCGCCGCCGATGCACTCGTCGCTGCCCGCGCCAGTCTCGAGCCAGTGACGGCGGACGAGCCAAACGGCGAGACGGACGGAACCGACGCGTCCAACCCCCTCTCGAGTCCCGTTCTCCTCGGTGGCATCGTACTCGTCGCCGGCCTCGTCGCGGCGCTGACCGTCGCGAGTCGGCGGCGAAACGACGATCGCTAACTGGACCGCGTTCTCTATCGGGCTTCGAAACCCGGTGTGTCCTCTTCGAGCAACGGTTCGTGTGACAGCAGCGACTCGCTCGGCGCGACCCGGTCGGAGACCGTCTCCCAACCACGGAGTGGCGTCCGACTGCCTCGATTGGCGGGCGCGGTACCGTCCGGGATATCGGTCCCGCTCGAGTCGGCATCCGCTCCCGGTCAGCGAGTCCGCTGTCCGATCGCGGTATCGTCCCGGATGGTGTCGGTCACAGTCGAAGCGGGGGAAAATAGCCCGAAACGGCACGGCGGAATCACATGTAGCGCCGGAGCGCTACATCAGATAGAACAGCGGGAACAGGAAGACCCAGACGATGTCGACGAAGTGCCAGTAGAGTCCGAAGTACTCGACCGGCATGTGGTCCTCGAGATAGGCGTCGATCGAGACGACCCGGTAGATCATGAACACGGCGATCAACAGCCCGAGGAGCACGTGCAGCGCGTGCAGGCCGGTGGTCACGAAGTAAATCGAGTACTCGATTCCGCTGAACCAGTAGTGACCGTCGGCGAACTTGCTGCTGTACTCGAAGGCCTTGACGCCCATGAACACGAGTCCGAGCAGGACCGTCGCGGTCAGCGCGCCGAGTAGTCCCTTCTTGTTCTCGCGTTCGGCCATCACGTGTGCGAGGATGACCGTGAAACTCGAGGTCAGCAGGACGTACGTGTTGAACAGGCCGGCCTCGGTGATCGAGTCGAGGTGCCAGTTGCCCCATCCCATGTGGATGCGCATGAACACGTACGCGCCGATCGCAGCACCGAAGACGACGACGTCCGAGGCCAGGAAGACCCAGACGCCCATCTTCTCGTTGCTGATGCCGCCGAACGGCCAGCGTTCGGCGACGGCCATCTCGGGCGCATCGAACTGCTCGCGGCCGAACTGGAACAGTGTGACGGCCATCATTCCCAGTCCGAGCACTACGAGCGCCGGGTAGATGATGCTCTGTTCGGGTGCCGATGACAGGCTCACGAAGTCGCCGACATCGCTGTGGATGTGCGACTCGACGAACGAGAAGACGTACGGCGTGATGCCGCTGAGTCCGAGGAAGAAGGTGAACGTCGCGGCACCGATTCCGAGCGGCCAGATACTGGCGTGGTCGGCGTGCTCTTCCTCGTGGCTCGCGGCCGTTGTACCGGCTGTTTCCTGTCCGTGCGTGACACCGCCGTCGGTCGCGGCCGCAGTGTCGTCGACGAACTCGAGTTTGCCGCTGGCGTAGCTGGGCCGGTCCGGCCAGTTCTCGAGCGGCGGCGGCGATGGAATCGCCCACTCGGCGGTTCGCGAGTACGTCCACGGGTTGTCGGGCGCGTCGGGGCCCGAGACGAGACTCTTTCCGAGCGTGACGAACATGATCAGGAACGACGCGCCGAACACGAACGCCCCGACGGTCGCCAGCTGGTGGTAGAGCTGTGCGCTCTCAGCGTAGTGGAAGACACGTCGCGGCGTCTCCCAGGCCATGAACATCGGGAAGTACAGCAGATTGAACCCGATGAAGTAAACCGCGAAGTTGAGTTTCCCGAGTCGCTCGGAGTACATCTTCCCGGTTATCTTCGGCCACCAGTAGTAGATGCCGCCGACCAGCGCGGTGACGCCCGAGACCATCACGTAGTGGAAGTGGGCGACGACCCAGTAGGTGCCCCGGAACTCGTAGTCGAGGACGACGGCACCGAGGAAGACGCCGGTGATCCCGCCGAGGATGAACAGGACGAGGGCACCCAGCGAGAACAGGAACGGCGTCGTAAACCGAACTCGACCCTTGACCATCGTGTAGATCAGCGCGAAGACCATCAGGTCGAACGGCAACGAGATCCCGATCGTCGTCGCCATGAAGAGCGTCTTGATCGGGAGGTTGATCGTCGACAGGAACATGTGGTGCATCCAGACGAGGAACGACTGGACCGCGACCAGGACCATCGCGATGATGACCCACTTCCGCCCGACGAGTCGCCGACCGGTGAACGTCTGGAACGTCTCGAACATGATCCCCAGCGCGGGGAAGAAGACGATGTACACCTCCGGATGACCGAAGAACCAGAAGACGTGGGCCCACAGCAGGCTCGAGCCCTGATCGGTCGCGAAGTACTGCGTGAGGAACAGCCGATCGACCGATAGCAACAGGAGCGCTGCCAGCAGGGCCGCGAAGGCAAAGAGCATCATCCAGACGGTCAGCAGCCACGACCAGGAGAACATCGGCATGTTCCACAGGCCGAGCCCTTCCGCTCGGGATCGGTGCATGGTCACGAGGAAGTTCACCGATCCGATCGTGATCGAGATGACGAACAGGGTCAGCGCGAGAATCGTCGCGTTTCCGCCGGTCATCGCCTGCATCGCTCCCGTGTAGGTCGGCACGTTCAGCGGGGCATACATCGTCCAGCCGCCGGAGAACGAACCGCCCTGGAAGAACGAGATCCCCATCAGAATCCCCGAGAACAGGTAGAACCAGTAACTCAGGGCGTTCAGACGGGGGAACGCGAGGTCCTTCGCCCCGATCTGGAGCGGGACGAAGTAGTTCGCGAAGCCGCTCGCGATCGGTGACAGGAACCAGAAGACCATGATGAGTCCGTGCGCGGAGACCGCTTGGTAGAACTGATCGTTCGTGAGCAGACCCGTACCGCCAGCCTCCCACAGGTGAGTCCGGAACAGCAGCGCGAGGAGGCCCCCGAACAGGAGGAAGAAGATCGCCGTCGAGATATAGAGGATCCCGACGTCCTTGTGGTTGGTCGTGACCAACCAGCGTTTGACCGACCGCATCGGCGGGAGATCACTCATCAGTTCTCGCCTCCGTCGTTCGCGTCACTTTCGTTGGCATTACTTTCCGTCTCATTCATCTCGAGCGTGAAGGTGTCGTCGGTCGGACTCTTCACGTCGGTTTCTTCGATCGGCTCGAACTGGCCGTCGGTCGGCGTCACCGTCACGTTGTACGGCCCGGCGTGCTCGAGTTCGTCGATCGTGATCGATCCGTTCTCGAACTCGTCGGCCGTGTACGTCTCGTTGAAGTTCGTTTCCTGATGGTCGAGCGTCAGTTCGTAGCCGTCGGTGACACGGGACTCGTTTTGATCCTCCATGGTGAACGACATCGTCAACTGGTCGTCCATCCACTGGTCGAACTCGTCGGGTTCCACGACCTCGAGCGTGCTGACCATCGAGGTGTGGTACTCGCCACAGAGTTCATAGCACTGAATCTCGTATTGGCCGGTCTCGTCGGCCTGGAACCACGTTTCGTCGTACTCGCCCGGAATAGCGTCGGCTTTCACCCGTTGCTCGGGTATGCCGAACGCGTGCCAGACGTCGCCCGAGGTCACCTGCACCCAGACCCGCTCGCCGGCGGGAACGCGGAGGTTACTCGGCTCGACGCCGTTTTCGTACTCGTAGCTCCACGCGAAGCCGTCGCCGACGACTTCGACGTTGAGCGCCTCTTCCTGTGCGCTCTCGCCCTCGTCGGCGGGGTCCTCGACGTACAGGAGCATCCCGTACGTCCAGATCACCAGCGAGATGACGATGATGGCACTGATACCGAACGAGAGAAACAGTTTCTTACCGCCCTTTCCGCCTGTCGGTAACTCCCCGACGGATGGCAGATCTTCGTCATCGCCGGCATCGCCCGTATCACGGTACTTGTACGCGTTGTACAGCGTATACGTGATCACGACGATACCGACGAGCGCACCCAGTCCGAGGAAGACCAGGAAGATCCGGTCGAACACGTCGACACGTGTCTGCATCGGGGTCGTCAGTAGGTTGATGATTGTATTCACCTCTTTTGAACTCCAGTTATATGTCGGAGGATGATTGCTGGGGCCACTTATCTATTTGGAAACCGCCCGACTGATGCCGTCTGTCGGCGAGCGTCCGGCGGACCGCTGTCTCGATTTTCGGATGGGGGCCCGTCTTTTCGGTCCATCACTGTGCCGTTGGGCCCGACGCTCTTTTTTCTGTCGCTGTCGTACGCAGAACCTGTCTAACGAACCACATACCAACCCCGCATACGAGGGGTTCCCCGAGCGGGTTCGGCTCGAGCGCGATTCCGAATCGAATCGTCTCGCCCGCTCGAGTTGGATTACCGTTCTCCGTTACTGTTCGTCCCCTCGCTAGCGATGGAGCCGGCCGTTCACGGTTGCTCACACCTCGACGGCCCAGACGCGAAACACCGACGGGAGGTCGTACACCTTGCAGAAGACGTCATCGACGAATTGGGCGATCCGGTTGGGATCCGCCTTCGCGCTGATCCGGACGTTGACTCCCTCGACTTCTTCGGGCCGATTCAGTTCGTCGATTTTGAACGCCGGGAACTCGCCGAGGACTGTCTTGAGCGTATCCAGTTCCTCGTCAGTACAGTCGACGTTGATCGTCCCGTCACCGAACTGCACCCACGGGACGCCGAGTTCGGCAGCCGTCTCGGCGTCGGTATCAGTGTCCGTGTCAGTCTCGAGGGCGCTCTCGTCGGCCTCGAGTGTCAAGAATCCGCTCCCGCGTTCGCGATGGGCGGTGATGGCATCGACGTACAGTTTCCGTCGCTCGGCGGGCTCGGTGGCATCGAAGCGAGTCATAATCGGACGAACGTGCCCGATTCTTTAAGCCTTTATGTGCTGGCACTGAACGAGGCCGTATGGCTCAGCCACGAATCCTGATCCTGGGCGCGCCCGGGGCGGGTAAGGGGACTCAGAGTGCAAAGATCACCGAGGAGTTCGACGTCGATCACATCACGACCGGCGATGCCCTCCGGAACAACAAGGAGATGGACATCTCCGACATGGACACCGAGTACGATACCCCGGGCGAGTACATGGATCAGGGCGAACTCGTCCCCGACGCGGTCGTCAACGCCATCGTCGACGAGGCGCTCAGTCAGGCCGACGGCTTCGTCCTCGACGGCTACCCGCGGAACGTCGAGCAGGCCGAGGAACTCGAGGACATGACTGACCTCGATGTCGTGCTCTATCTCGAGGTCAGCGAAGACGAACTCGTCCACCGACTAACGGGCCGACGGATGGATCCAGAGACCGGCGACATCTACCACGTCGAGTACAACCCGCCGGAGGACCCCGAAGTCGAGGAGCGACTGGTCCAGCGGGACGACGACACCGAAGAGACGGTCAAGGAGCGACTGTCGGTGTTTCGGGAGAACACCGAGCCGGTTATCGAGTACTACGACGACGCGGGCGTGCTCGAGCGAGTCGACGGCGAGCAGGCACCCGACGCGGTCTGGGAAGACGTGAAGGAAACGATCGACGACGCGGCGTAAATTGGCGGATTAGTTGTTTTTGACGTCGATCTTGTGATGAGCGATGTTGAGGTAGGTGATCTGTGGCGGTAATCGGTACGATTCGGGATGGAGGGGGATATCAGCCGCCTTGAGGCTATCGTCGTAGGTGAGCTCTGCTTTCGAAGCCTGTATGTTCACTGATGACGCAACGATGGACCCGTAAACGGAGGGGTTCGAATGGATACAGATCTGACTGTCACAGTTGCCCTTCTCCGTTGACGACCAACTGTCATCGTTACTTGCAGCGTAGAGGACTCCTTCGAAGCGAGAGTTCCCACCCGGACCGAATTGGGCGCGCATCTCGGAGGTACCGAATACCTGTATGCGTTGTGCACTGGTGTCTTCCCCGCACGGGTCGACGCATATATCGCCACCGTTCGTGGCATCTAGGTCTCCTGTCGTATACACCTTCAGTGAATGGTCATCACTCGCCTCGGTGACAGTGATCGTCGAATCGCTCGCGTTGATATCACCGTCGAGGAATAGCGTTGCGTTCCCGTCTGAGAGATCGACTTTCAGATGGCCTGATTCTTCGATACTGTCAGCGACGTATGTCCCGTCGCCTTTCGTGAGAGTCGTATCGATCGTCCCGAGATCCTCGTCAACGCCTATCGAGTCGGTTTCCGTGTCGTTCATCATGCTCTCGATAACGGAATCGAGAGCCGGCATCTTTCCTGGACTCACTGGTCCGTCGACGTCCGCGTTCTTGTGTGCGTCGTACCCGTTCGCGTAGGTGATCCCCGAATCGAAAGCGGAGTCGACCTCCAGATACCCGAGTTTCACGGTGACCGTTCGGTTCGCATGATCGACGTTCCGGACGACGGCGTCACCGGCTTGATGTCTAAAATACGACTCCCAGCCACGATAGTAGTCGCTCGTCACCGTCATCGTAACCGATTCGTTCTCCACGAAATCCTGCATCGGTACGGTGGTGTTGTGGGACATCGTTACTTCGCCCGACGACAACTCCTTCTTTTCACTGATGTCTGCCACCGAGAGCCACAAGGTTTCCTGCTCCACGTCGTAATCGATCGGCGGTGCGGACAGCATCCGCGTCTTGTTCCCTCGCTCGCGCCAGACGCCACCGGCCTGATAAGCGACAATGCTCCCGCCGTCACCTCGGTACTCGATCGCACCGAGTTGGATCTCCTTACTGACGTTGCTGGACTCGATTTTGATTGTTCCGGCGTTGGTCTTGGTGATTGCACCGGTCTGTCCAGACGTGAACGTCATGGCGTGTGTCACGTCGTCGTTCGTCGCTGCCGACGACATCTGCTGACTCAACTCGACGAACGACTGTTCGATACGCTCCTGCTCGGATCGCTGTTCCGCATCGGCCATCGCTTCACTGCCGACGAGCAGAATGCCGATGCTGGCTGTGGCCACCATGCCGATCAACAACACGAGAGCCAGTACGGAGGCTTGCCCTCGAGCCTCCCCCCCACGCCCACCGCACCGTGAATTCATGCTCAGAACAGTTTCTCTTTCGGTGATAAGATGCTCGTCCGATCATATCTTCCAGAATCGTTTATCTCTGTTTAGTACTGATATTCACTACACTATCCGCGGTAGAATATTATGCCATAGAGGGGGCTTATGGCACAGATTGAGACATTAAACAATACCAAACGATTGCCGCTTAATACGGAGAACAGTAGGGTCGGTGTCTGATGAAGGAAGCAAATCTCACCGCCTCGATCACATCTACTGGTCAGTCTCTCCCAATTTTAACCGACTGCTCTGTCACCTCAACGGAGTAATCGTTCGGGGATGTCGTCGGTTCGTCCATGGACGCGACTTCGAACGTTGCTGGGGATGACGCTGTTACGTTCGAAGCAATTCCTTCGAAGATATCACTCAGGTTTTCTGCATTTGATACGTGTTCGTACCTGCCGCCAGTTTCGTTGGCAATGTCCTTCAATAGGTCCTCGTCTGCATCTCCACCGAGTCCAATAGTATATATCGTGGCCGGAGAGGAATTTGCTGCTTCTAACGTCTTTTGTCTAGGGTCGTCAACACTCCCGATCTCATTTTTCCCATCTGTAAGTAGGATCATGACTTCTTTCGAGTTAGAATCTGGCTGGTATATCCCATTCGCTTTCTCGATTCCGCTTTTCATGTACGTCCCTCCTCCAAAGTTAGCTACGAGTGATTGATTGACTGCAGTGAAATCCGAATCGAGCCCTTCTTCATGAAGACGACTTGCAGTCGTATCGAACTCAACAGCCCCTGCTCTGTCCGTCTCATTCAATTGACCTACGAACGTTTCAGAAGCAGTGACACGATATCCAAGGGGATCACTACCAGATTCGTTTGTTATAATATCCACTTCTGGTTCAGTAGTACCACAGATGATTCCGATACACCATTCCTCATCTTCCCCATCGACTCGGACTTGTTCATCCGTTTTGATTACACCTCTCTCACCGGAGGAAACTGTCCGGTAATCTCCGCTCTCGCCAACTTCTAATGGGTCGGACTCGTCTTCAAGCTTGAACTGTCCCGTATACGAAGGATAGTGCCAATCGTTTCCTTCAATGCTTTCTGTCGAATATCCCATCGAACCTGATCGGTCAAGCACGAATGTCACATCGATCGGAACCCGTTCTTCACCGTACTCGACCGTTATATCCCTATTTTCTTCTGGGATTGGGATATCGGTCCGAAGCGTCTTGTCGAAGTGGATGTCCAAATCACCGTCAATATTATCGACTTCCCCGCCGACAACCGACCCATATATTTCGGTGTTGGCGAACGTGAGACCGCTTCCCGGCGCGTAAATAACGCCGTGGAAGTCGTTTTCGACGGTAACCTCGGAACTGCTCGTTCCGTAGATCCACAGGTTTCGGGCCCGTTTCCCGTCTACCTCGACATCGCTTGTCTCGATATTTCCGGAGACATAGAAGTACGCTTGCCCATTGCCCTTTATATTGACCCCCTCGAGATCGAGGTTGCCGTCGATGGCAACGTGAACGGCACCATTACTGGTATCGATTTCATCGATGCCATTGACGGTGCCCTCCGCGTAGTAGAACCCGTCTTCGTCAGATTTAGCCTCGAGCGTTCCCGTGGCTCCCGATGTCGTGTTTTCGTACTCCTCGATCAGACCGATCGCCCGATCAGTTTCCCGATTAATACCGTCGACCTCGTCGAACGGTCTCGACATCTTTGCACCGAACATCCGTGCCGGAGTGGATCCAGTGACGTTGTAGACTTCCGTTCCGTTGATCACGTCCATCCGCTCTCCGCCCGGTTCAGTGGCAAAGGCGATGTTAGAGAGGTTCGCATCGTCCTCGCTTTCGAACTTACCGTTGACCACGGGAACACCGGTGACGTTCGCATCCGCTCCCAAGTTGAACCCGTCGTTGGCTACGAGCAGATCTTCCGTGACGTTGTCGTCGTCGGTCCATCCGGCACTACTGTTGTACCTGTCGACTGTGATCGAACTGTCGACGGTCAGTTCGTCTCCCTCGGTGTAGAGTCCGCCGTATATCGTCGGGTCAATCCCGACGTGGCTCGCGAATGGATTCTCTCCTTCGATCGGTGCGATCACGGTGACTTCTTCGCTGCCTTCGTTGTGGCAGATCGTGGTCTCAGTGGGTGTTCCACTGGGGTTACAATCGCCGCCCGAAGCATCGAACTCCTCTCGTAGGAAGTCCGCCCACGCGTTGTGGTACGGGGAGTCGGAGACCGTTATTTTGACGTAATTGACGAAGCCGAGATCCCGCGTCAGATCCATGCCGTCGCCGCCCGAGCCCGATCGGGTCGTTACCCTGTTCTCGCCCCCCTCGACGTTGCCACTGAGATTAGCAATAGAGATATCGAGCCGTCCGTTGGTGTCGTCGGTACCGTTCGGCTCCTCGTAGTATCGAATATCCGGCTTCGAAACGACTCTCGCATTCTCGCCTTCACCTCGCCAGACCCCGCCGGCTTGATGGGCAAAGACGTTCCCCGCTCCGTCCTCGTATCTAATGGTCCCCATCGAGATCGTCTCGCTCCGTTCGGCGTACTCGTTTACGGCGGTAATCTGTATATCCCCGCCGTCGGAGAGGTTGTATTCACCGTCTTCCTCGAGATAGACGGAGCCGGTCGTATTGTCCAGCATCGCCGTCTGAAGGTCGTTATCGAACTGGAGCATCGCTTGCTCGCCGCGTTCGGCCGATGCCTGTGTCTCGATCGAGTCCAGCGCGATCATCCCCACACCGACAACGAGCGTGGCACCGATAACGACCAATCCGAACAGCAGTATGATCCCGACCTGTTGACTCGCTCCCCGTTCCGTTGACTCGGCCACTGATGGCCCCCTCCCTCGTCGTCTCATTCGTTGGCTGGTCTATTACTATTCATATTATAAAAATCTGGGCCCGATATATTCCCCGTCTGTGAAAACTATAATAAACTCTCGAAACATTATATGTCCATAATTCCGCCGCTACAAACTGTAATAAACGGTGGAAAACAGGCACTGTCGCGTTCCGGATGGGAGATCGTGACACCATATTGGTAGTATCTGAACTGACTAGCCGCTCTATGGGTGCCCGTGTTCTCTACTGCAGACCGAAGAAAAACACTTGTATACCGGACGACGCCTAGCACAAAGCAGATGACGCGTACAGCCGAGAAGATCGACGCCCTCGTCCGTGAGGATTCCTCGATGGCGAGCGCCCTCGAGGCGATCCGCGAGGAAGCCGACAGGAACGGCGGCGAGGTCCAGTGGGCCGACGTCAGCGACGACCTGACGAGCGGACAGTGGGGGCGATTGATCGAGAAAGGAGTGTTAGTCGACGGCGACGAGGGGTTTGAGATCGCCGATCGCGAGGCCTACGATCAGGCCCTCGACGGTGACGGCGACGGCGGTGCCGCGGCCGACGTCGATATCGACGAGGAGGAATCGAGCTGGTCACAGTGGGACAAACTCGCCGGCGTCGGCGCGCTGCTGTTGATGCCCGGCTACTGGTTCGATTCGATTCGGAACGTCGTCGGGAGTACGATCAACGCCGTTCTCGGACCGCTCGATGCGGCGTTGCCGTTTTACGGCGTGATCCTCTCGGTCGCGTTGATCACCGGTCTCTACTCGTCGCTGCTGCAGGCGAACCTAATGAACACGGAGGTCATGGGGAAGTACCAAGAGCGAATGCAGGCCGTCCAACAGGAGCAAAAGGACCTCCGTCAGGAGAAGAAAGACGCCGAAGAACGCGGGGCGAGCGAGGCCGAAATCGAGCGCATCGAAAACGAGATCGAGCGCGCACGCGAGGAACAGATGGAGGCAATGGCGGACAACCTCGGGATGTTCAAAGAGCAGTTCCGCCCGATGGTCTGGATCATGCTGTTGACGATTCCGCTGTTCCTCTGGATGTACTGGAAGATCCAGTCGGTCGGGATCGACGGCGCGGAAGCGACCGTCGTCATGCCGCTGGTCGGCGAGACCAACTGGCAGTCAGGGCTGTTCGGCCCGATGCCGGCGTGGATCGTCTGGTACTTCCTGTGCTCGATGGGGTTCTCCCAACTCCTCCGGAAGTCCCTGAACATCGATATGTCGCCGTCGAGTACCTGATCCGGCTCGCAGCGGTTTTCCGATTCGACAGCTCTTCTCACGACTACTCATCGCGTCCGCAGACGCGGCCGCTGCCCGCGCTCGCTGATTCAAAACCCATTTTACCCGGCCCCTCGCAGAGGGAGTATGTTACTCACCGTCTCCGGCCCGCCGGGAAGCGGGAAGAGCACGACTGCCGAGTTGCTCGCCGAGGCCTTCGATCTCGACCACGTCAGCGGCGGTGACATCTTCCGCGAACTGGCCGACGAGCGCGGCTATACGCCCCTCGAGTTCAACAAACTGGCCGAGGAAAACGACGAGATCGATCGCGACCTCGACCGACGGCTGCGCGAGATCGCCGTCGAGGAAGACGATCTGGTCCTCGAGTCCAGACTCGCCGGCTGGCTGGCCGGCGAGCAGGCGGATTTCCGCTTCTGGCTCGACGCGCCGGCACGGGTTCGCGGCGAGCGGATCGCCGACCGCGAGGACAAGGATCCCGTTCGTGCGACCGAGGAGACGCAAGCCCGCGAGGCCAGCGAAGCCCAGCGCTACGAGGAGTACTACGGGATCGACATTCGGGACCTCACGATCTACGATCTCTCGGTCAACACGGCTCGCTGGGAGCCCGACGCCGTCCTCGACATGCTCGTCACCGCCGTCGAGCGCTACGACGCCGACGGCGACGAAGGGAAGGCGCTCGTAACCGGCGTCGAGTACGACTTCTGATGAGCCTGCGTGGCCCACCAGCGGACCGGTCGCCCGCCGAGTTGCTCACCTTCGGCGTCGTCAACCTCGATAAGCCGCCCGGCCCCTCCTCGCATCAGGTCAGCGGATGGCTTCGGGACGCCGTCGTCGACACGCTCGCCGAACGCGGCGTCGAGTCGACGATCGACCGCGCCGCCCACGCCGGTACCCTCGATCCGAAGGTGACCGGCTGTCTCCCGGTCATGCTCGGCGACGCGACCCGGCTCGCACAGGTCTTCCTCGAGGGCGGCAAGGAGTACGTCGCCGTCCTCGAGTGTCACGCGCCGGTTCCCGCCGACGCCGAATCGGTCGTCGCGGAGTTCGAGGGGCCGATCTATCAGAAACCGCCCCGCAAGAGCGCGGTGGCCCGTCGCCTGCGCGTGCGCGAACTCTACGATCTCGAGGTGCTCGAGACCGATGAACGTCGCCTCCTCCTGCGAATCCGCTGTGAGAGCGGGACCTACGTCCGGAAACTGTGTCACGACCTCGGACTGGCGCTGGGAACGGGCGGGCACATGGGACACCTGCGCCGGACCGCGACGGATCCGTTCGACGACCGCACCCTGCACAGCGCCCACGACTTCCTCGACGCGCTCGGCTTCTGGCTCGAGGACGACGATCCCGAACCGCTGTACGACGTGGTCGATCCCGCCGAGCGGATTCTCGAGGGGATTCCGAGCGTCGTCATCGCGGAGAGCGCGGCCCGCGAGGTGGCCGAGGGGGCTCCCGTCTACGCGCCGGGTGTGCTCGAGGCCGACGACGGGATCGACCACGGAGCGCTGGTGGCCTGCTACACGCCCAACGGCGCGGCGGTCTGTCTCGGCGAACTGGCCGGCAGCGTCGACGCCGAGAGCGGGGTCGTGGTCGACCTCGAGCGGGTGCTGGTCTAACGTGTCGGGCTCGAGGCCGTGAAACCCGGTGACGAACCGGTGACGAAACGACACCCTTAAGCGGCAGACGACCATCGGTTCACGTGCGGGACCGTGGGGTAGTGGTATCCTCTGCGGATGGGGTCCGTAGGACCCGAGTTCAATTCTCGGCGGTCCCACTTTTTCGACGCAGCAAGCGAGGGAGCGGAGCGACCGTCGCAACGCAAGGAGAAAAAGTGGGATCAGGGAGCAGCATCGCTGCGACCGTGGTCCCACTCGAAATTCTCTAAGTGTTCAACTCTTAGCGGCTCGTACCCTCGAGACGGCCGAAAATCTAATTCTCGGTTTCAGTATATCATCACGTAGCCGACAGGCTGTCTGGAGGTGGTCGGCGTGACGGTCGCGCCGTGGCCATCGGTCGACAACTCGACCTGCGACCACTGCGAGCGCACGTCACCGACCGATTTCGTCGCGTCTTCGGTGACGACGACGATCGCACTCCGAACAGGAGGTTGCGAAGCTCGCGTGGTCGCACGTGATCGTCCGATGGGAGTCGGTCCGGAGGTGACCATTGGGTGAGCCGCGGTGAGCGTCGACGCCGATCACGACGATCGTGACCTCGAGGCCGAGTTGGCGAGTCCATCGGCCGGCCAGATCGGCATTCTTGTCGACGCAGTCTGCGTGGGCTGTGGACGGACCCGTGTCAAGCGGACAAGCCTCGAGGATATAGACCAAGACGGTGCTGACCCTATGACGCTCGAGGCGACGGACTGCACGTCGTTCAAGCACGTCTGCGATCCGTGCGGGGTGCGATGTGGAGGAATCCAATCGCGGTTCTCACCGGCTCACTCGAGACTGAACGCGAGCGACGTAAGTAACGGTACCCCAAGTCGAGACGACACCGCACGAGACCGAGGGCCGCTGGAAGTGGCCTGACTGGGTTCGTGGTCTGTACGACGCGCTCTCGTCAGTCATGTTCGGGCCGCCCTTCGAGAGCTATCTCGAGATCGATACCGAGATCGACGGCGACTATCACAACCGTATCCGTCACATCGCCGACGGCCAGTGATCGCTCGAACTGGTTGAGAGAATCGACGCCTGATTGACAATCTATTTGATGGGCTTGAGAACACTCCATAGGTCGACGGTCCGTAGATAAACGCGCCGCTCGAAGTTCAACTCACCTGGCAGATAAAAGAAAAATCGGTGTCCGACTTAGCTGTCGTCGTAATCGTAGGTGTTGATGACGTTATCGCTCCCGTCGTACGTCCCGATCACTTGGATTGTGCCGGTACCGCCGTCGGTACAGGTTACTGTAGCTGAACTACCGACGTCTCCGAGCGTTGTGCTGGAACTCCCTGAGATGTCACAGTCACCGCTGGCTTCGACAGTCAATTCATCGGCTCGGTCTCTGGAGTTCACTGTAACCGTGATTTCGCTATCACTGCCAGATGTATCCTCATCGAACGAAATACCGGCTTGTGCGCTCTGACTCTGGCCTTGCCCCATATCGAGGACGAAGGCCGCGATCACGGCCGCGAGAATGACCGTGATTGCCACCATCAGGATAACCCCAATGACGGGTGATACTGCTCTTTCATCGCTATTCCCAATCAGCTTCGAACGGTATTGTGTCAAGTCTTTAGAACTCATGGTTCAACCTCGTAGGTGTTGATGACGTTTTCGCTACCGTCGTAGGAACCAGTCACGGTGATCGTACTATCGCCACAACCCGAGAGCGTGATTGAATCGCCTGCGGATGGGTCGTCGTTATCGGCACTAGGACTGTTAAATCCATTAGTATTATCGATGCTGCTACAGGAATGATCGATAGCTAGAGAATCAACCCGGTCGGCAGAGTTCACCGTAATCGTACCGCCGTCACCGTCTTGGTCGAACTGAAGCCCTGCCTGCGCACTCTGACTCTGGCCCTGTCCCATATCGAGGACGAAGGCCGCGATCACGGCCGCGAGAATGACCGTGATTGCCACCATCAGGATAACTCCGATAACAGGAGATACTGCGCGCTCGTCGTCCGACCCGATCAGCTTCGATCTGTATTGTTTCAAATCCATGTTTGCCACAGCACCGACAGATGAACGGTGAGAAAGCTTATCCGAACCCTCGTGGAACCGAGGGGTGCGGACCGGGGGAAATGGAACCACCCGTTTGTCCCCGCTTTCTCGAGCCGCCACCGTCTGATGCTAATAGCCACGACTCAATCAGGACCATATATATCTTCCTGATAGTCAAGCAATCCGAACGGTCAAACGATTTCAGTTATGATAATCAGTGGCCGCTATCCACCGTACAGCGGGGCCTTGAAGCGTCGCCGTCTTGCGATTAGCCGACCACACCGGGAAGACATAGATATTTGACTACTCAAGCTCACCGACTCGCCATGTCCGTTTCGGAACCGATCATCGACGAACAAACACTCGCGCGCACCTACGATGGTAGGGCCTACGCCGGCCGTGGGATACAGTCGAAGAATACCGCGCGGTCATGCGGTATGCGTCGAACCATCCGAACAAAGGGTCCCAAGCCGTTTCCACAGCGACCGAGACGCCGCGATCTTGAATCCGAACGTGGGTTGACGACGGCGGCGCGCCCGATGTAGTCCGCGGCCTCGAGACAGCCCGCGACTATGGGTGTCTTGAGGCGGGTTACGGTGATCCCGAATTTACAGCCCTGAATACGCCCGTCGCGAACATCTTTTCCGGCGGCTCGATTTCGGAGGCCTACTACCAACCGTCGTTTGTGATCAACCATTGCAGCGAAGAAAGCCATGCCTTCCATGCCCTCGAGTTGGCCGGGTCGAGTTTGACTACTCGAACTAAGCACCAACCCTGTCCACTGACGACTGCTGGTCTCCGAGCGTATGCTCTCAGTCGTTGAGTACGGGAGTATTCAATCCCCTAATTTGCCGAACTACAGGGGGAGTAGTGGGAGTACGAACTCGGCGGTCGGGCCGAAAAATGAGAACGCGAACACTCCCATGAGAACAGTTGTGAGTCCGCTTCCGATACCCAGTAGGGCAGCACCGACGGACGTGTTGGAACGGTCGAACGCAGCGGAAAGACTCCATAGCCCAGTCCCGGCCGCGACGACGAGAGCGAGGAGGGCGATTCCCTGTACCGTCTCGTCGGCAGTGTAATTCCGCACCACCATGGTTACGAGAACGAGTTGCCCGCCGACGAGGATGGTTCCTGCATAGGTAAACCCGAGCCACAGTGACCGGTCGGTTACGGTCGCACGTACCCATGGAAGGCGGGTGACACCGTATACGGCGAGCGGGAACAAGGGGAACACGTATCGAACGGTGAGCATCGCGTGGAGTGGAAGCCGGTAGATGTACAGTAGCGTGACCAGGATCGCATAGGTCAGGACGAAAATATCCGCGGCAAAGACCGGTCGGGACCGAAGGCGCAGAGACGAACGGCTACTCAAACTGTCGAATACCGTCCGAAAGGCGACAACGGGTGCGGCGATCAATACGCCTGCGATCGGAAGCGCTTCTAAGAAGGCGACGTTGATAGCGCGGCCGGTCGCACCGGATGACGAAAATCCGAAGTAGCCGCTCCGAACGAACGTACGGTACAGTCTGGTCGGCTCCTGACGGACTGCAGTAAGACCGTCGGTGAGAAACTCCGTGAAGAGGAGAACCCTGTCGAGAATACCGAGCAGTGGCGCTATAATTCCGCCGACGGTACTGCCGTCATCCGTGGCACTATCAGTTCCACCTCCAGTTTCTGAGCCTCGGTCTGTAGCAGACGTGTTCCCAGACTCCGAGTCACCACCCGAAGTAGACGTGTTCCCGGTCCCCGAGCTATCACCTGCAGTAGACGTGTCCTCTGCCCCTGAGTTCCCACCCGAAGTAGATGTATCCCCAGTCACCCGGTTGCCGACCGCATCGCCACCGTAGCGATCGAGCATCCGTGGCGGCGTGAACGGGTCACCGGATATCAGATAGTTCGTCAGGAAAAATGGGAGCAACGAGACGAGCAATCCCATCGCAACCGTCGCAAGCGTTCGGACGCTATTCTCTCGAGCAGTAGCAAAGTCGGCAACGACCAGAGCCCCGAGCAGAACGAGCCCCTCGGATGCGTGTAACCACGCAGTAAGGCCCACCGGAACGTAGGCGACGGCCCTGTATCGCCGGTACGTCGAGATGCGGTCGGTCTCTCGGCTTCGGTAGAGGAAGAACAGCGTGAGCAGCGCGAACAGGGCAGTAAGAACGTGCCGTTTCGGGATCGTCGCCCAGAGCAGCGCCGGTGATGCTACCCCGACAGCGATGCCAGCTGCAAACCCGACATCGGACGAGTGGATGCGTGAGAGAAGCCGATAGACGACGAGTGCACATCCGGCAGTAGCGAGTATCGTCGCGAGTTGGAGCGCGGGATACGCGAGGTGAACGAGCGGAAACGGCGTCGCAATGGCCACGCTGATGACGAAACTACTGAGTGCAATCCCTCCCCCGACGAGATGGGCTGCTCTGTGACGGTTCACTAGCCGTCCGCCGACGCTGACGGTGGCGAACACCGAGAGGCTCCACAGTGCTGCAAGAGCGACGCGGACGTCGGCGACTGCAGCGACCCCGTCCAGAACCCAGAGGATCGGAAGTGCGAAAACGATATGTGCGAAGTTCCGCGGAAACGCTTTTCCGTTGTAGTCGGCCATTCCCGGACTTCTGAGTGTCTCCCCATATGCCGGCGTGGTGACGTGGAGGTGTCCATCGCTCAGCGCGACTAGTCCGTTGGCAACGGTCAGGTTATCGTTGATCGAAAACGTCGTTCGCCAGAGTACCATCGCTGCGCTACACGTGAGGAGAAAGACGAAGACGCCACCGTAGTCCCCGAACACCAGCCGTCCGAGGCGGTGTGCGATGGCAGTCGCTCGTTGCGAGTGGGTATCGAGAACGGCATAATATCGTGATCGAGAGCTCACGCTGCCACCTCTACCGTGATATTTCGCCTGATCAGCGTCCGTTCGACGGTGGTTTGGTTCTCAACGCCGTGGTAGGTCAGACGCACTTCTGCATCGTACTGCTCCTCGCTGACGCGGTCCGGGCTGAGGGTAGTTTCCGACATAGAAACGTGGAGCATTTCGGGGGATTCCTCGCTTACCGTCACCGCGGAAAGCGAGGTGATACCAAGTTCGCTAATACTGATCTCATAGGTAACTCTCACACACCCTTGGACATCGGTTGCCCTCACTGTCGCGTCAGGAACGTCAAGTTTCCAGACTTCCGCCCCGAACTCGGATCGTGTGAGAGTCGCCGACTCGGGAATGGACGATGGCTGGATTACCGCGTTTCCCTCGCTGGAGAGTGAGCCTCCCTCACAGGGACTCTCATACGTCGTGAATTCCACCGGCACGAATGGACCTGAAGCGAGTACCGTCGCAGTAATGATACTGACGACGATAATCGACACAACTCGAGGCCCGACCATACTGATTCCTCATCTCGAGGTATGTACAATAAGTATAGCGGTAGATAGTTCCTAGAAGTCGGGTCGTCCGCGAACTCGAGCAGGAGACGATCGATTTCCAGTAGGGCTATCACATCTGTCTCTCCGGCCTGTCGAAAGTCGAAGTTCTCCACGGCGCTACGTGACGCGGAGCTCGATTCGAACCTCGAGAAACTGGGGTCACCGACGAGTGTGTTCGGTGATCGACTCTGCGAGAGGGCAAGCACATCATCAGATCATCAATGAGTTAACGTTCTCGAGCCCGTTTCGAACGGTTCGACTAGCCCACGAACCCCACAGCGACCGCATTCGTCGATGACCGGTCGCCGCCTCGAGACTGTATCGAGGGAGTTATTTACGTCCTCATTGCCGGGAGGGATATGACGAGTTCAGTTCCGACCAGTCTCAGGGTCGTCGAGGGGGTGGCGGCACACGAGGGCGTCGATCCGGTCGAGTTAGAGCCGCCGTTACACGAGGTGATCGATACGGACGCGCTCGATGCGCTGTTTCGGTCGACGGGCGACTCGAGTGCGACGATCGAGTTCACGTACCGCGGAAAGCGCGTGTGCGTCGACGATTCGGGACAGGTCCAGGTGACCGAAGCGTCCAGCAATACCGGTGGCTCGACGGTCGCCGAATAACGGGGCCGCTCGGTCGATCGGACATGAGGGCGACGCCAGTGGACTCGGATTACGGCAACGCTCGAGCGGTAGCAGCGCCACTGCCTCGTGTTTGACTCGGGGCTCGAGGAGGCGGAATCCGAAAACGAGGTGTGAAGCACCTCTTGGCGTTCGTCTGCCGGGCGTTCGTGAGCCTCGAGTCAGTCGTCCGATCCGACGAACGACGTCGCCGGTGTGAACATGTGGTCGTCGAGGTATCCCCAGTCGTCGAAGTCGCCGACGCCGCCGCTCGCGGAGAACCCGTAGTAGTCACGCGGCGCGTTGTAGTTCATCACGCTCGAGTAGCTGCTGAAGCGGTACTCGTCGGTATCGATCCCCTCGAAATCGGTGTTCGAGAGACCGAGCGAGTGACCCAGTTCGTGCATCGCGGTCGATCCGGTCTGATCGCGGCCCGACTGCGATTCGACCATCATCGTCCCGAGGCCGGCTTTGCCGATGACGTTCCCCTCGCTCGTATCGCCGGCCACGTCCTCGACGATGACCAGATAGTGATAGCCCAGTCCCTGCCGATCGAAATACCGCGCCCGAATCTCGTTCAAGTCGCCGACGTCGGTCTCCGAGTCCCACGGAATCGTCTCGTCGAGGTCCACGTGGAGGGCCGCGCCGGTCGACCCGTCGGGATTCTCGAGCGGGGCCTCGTCGAACTCGGTGACGATCCGCTCGACTTCGCGCCGCTCGAGGTCGGTCCGCTCCATGGTGTCGGCCTCGACGTAGATGTCCGTTCTGAGCGGGTCGGCGTCGGGGAAAACGTCTTGCCGATTGACTTCCGCACCGTCCGAGAGTCCGTCCCCGTCGGTATCGGAAGTCGTCGGTTCGGTCCCGTACTCGTGGACTTCCTCCCCGTCCGCCAGTCCGTCGTCGTCCGTATCGGCAACGGTAGGATCGGTCTCGTGCTCGAGCACTTCCGGGCCGTCTGCGAGGCCGTCCCCGTCCGTATCAGCGGTCGCGGGCTCGGTCCCGTATTCCTCGAGTTCGCCGAAATCGGACAGGCCGTCGTCGTCGGAATCCACTGCGAGCGGATCGGTCTCGTACTCGCGCAGTTCGTCGCCGTCCGCGAGGCCGTCGCCGTCCGTATCCGAACTGGTCGGATCGGTGCCGGTCTCGCGTCGTTCCGTGCCGTCTTCGAGGCCGTCGCCGTCCGTATCGGCCTCGAGCGGGTCCGTCCCGACCTCGGACACCTCCGCGCCGTCGTCGAGTCCGTCCCCGTCGGTATCGGCCGCGGTGGGGTCGGTCCCGTATCGCCGTTCGGCCCCGTCCGCGAGGCCGTCGCCGTCGGTGTCGGCGTCGAAGACGGCAGTTCCGTCGCGGAGTTCGGTCACCGGCGGGACCCCGTCGGAGTCGGGATCGACGACCGTCGTCCCCCCGACGAAGCCGACCGTGCCGAGTCCGACGAGGAGGACGAGAACGAGCCCCGCGGTGGACCGCGACGATACCATTTTCTGAATGTCACGAACGAGGGACTATCTGTATTGTGGCTTCGGTACGGATCGGCGCGAATACCGCGACCCGCCGGCCGGACCGATTTCGATCCGCCTCTCGCCGGTTTCACTTTCACCTCGCTGTCCAAACCCTCTTACACGCCGGTCCCCGAGACGACGGTAATGGACGGGAACGAGCGCCTCGAGTTGCCGGTCGCCGACGACGCCCTTCCGTTCGATCCGGCCACGACCGCGATCGAGGACGGTGACGTGTTCGAGCTGCTCGAGCCCGCGGTACAGGAGTGGTGGCTCGAGGAGTTCGGCGAGTTCATTCCCGAGAACGAGGGCTTCTTCACGCCGCCACAGCAGGGGGCCATCCCGAAGATCCACGACGGGACGAACACGCTGGTCTGTGCCCCGACCGGGTCGGGGAAGACGATGTCGTCGTTCCTCTCGATCATCAATTACCTCTACGAGCGAGACCGCGAGGAGCCCGACGGCCTCGTGAACTCCGTCTACTGTCTCTACGTCTCGCCGCTGAAATCCCTCGCGAACGATATCCACCGCAATCTCGAGGTCCCCCTCGAGGGGATCGAAGAGATCGTCGCCGAGCGCGACGGCGAGGAATCGATGGGCGAGATCCGCCACGCGATCCGCCACGGCGACACGTCCTCGAGCGACCGCCAGAAGATGCTCGAGGAGACGCCACACATCCTCAACACGACCCCCGAGACCCTCGCGATCTTACTCAATTCCCCGAAGTTCCGCGAGAAACTCCGCACCGTCGAGTACGTCATCGTCGACGAGATCCACTCGTTGGCGGCGGGCAAACGGGGCACCCACCTCTCGGTCAGCCTCGAGCGACTCGAGGCGATGGCCAACGGAGAGATCACCCGGATCGGCTGCTCGGCGACGATCGAGCCCCTCTCACGGGTCGCGGAGTTCCTCGTCGGCTGCGAAGCGAACGGCGAGCCTCGCAACTACGAGATCGTCGACGCTCGCTTCGCCCGCGAGTTCGACATGCGACTCGAGTGCCCCGCGGACGACCTGATCAACACGCCCCGCGAGGTCGTCCAAGAGCGGTTCTACCGAATGCTTCACGAACACATTCAGGAGCATACGAACACGCTGGTCTTTACCAACACGCGCTCCGGGGCCGAACGAGTCCTCCACAACCTCCGGGAGGACTTCGACGCCTACGACGAGGACAATTCGGGCTGTCACCACGGCAGCCTCTCGAAGGAGGTCCGACAGGACATCGAGGGCCGGCTGAAAGACGGTGACCTCGACGTTGTCACCTCCTCGACGAGCCTCGAGTTGGGGATCGACATGCCCCACGTCGACCTCGTCGTACAGGTCGGCTCGCCGAAGTCCGTCGCCGCCCTCCTCCAGCGGATCGGCCGCGCGGGCCACCGCGTCGGCCAGACGGTGACGGGTCGGGTCATCGCCCTCGACCGGGACGAACTCCTCGAGTGTGCGGTCATGCTCAAAAAGGCCGAAGACGGGTTCGTCGACTCGGTGTCGATCCCCGAGAACGCACAGGACGTGGCCGCCCAGCACGTCTACGGGATGGCGATTGCAGAGATCCGACCCGAAGCCGAACTGAAGCGGATCCTCCGGCGGGCCTATCCCTACCGGAACTACGGCGAAGCGGAGTACGAGTCGCTCATGCGGTACCTCACCGCCGAGTACGCCGGCTTGGAGGAGAAAAACGTCTACGCGAAGGTCTGGCGCGACGAGAACGACCCGCCCGACGGCCAACACCATCACGAGGAGTTCCCCGTCGGCGAGCCCCTGATCGGGAAACGCGGTCGGCTCGCGCGGGTCATCTACATGACCAACATCGGCACGATCCCGGACTCGTTCGCCTGCGACGTCACGACGCGCGCGAGCGACGAGTGGGTCGGCCAACTCGACGAGTCCTACCTCGACACCTTGGAGAAGGGCGACGTCTTCGTCCTCGGCGGCGACCACTTCGAGTACCGCTACCGGCGCGGGTCGAAGGTCTACGTCGACCGCACGAGCGCCCGGCCGACGGTCCCCTCGTGGTACTCCGAGCGCCTCCCGCTGTCCTACGATCTGGGCTGTGAGATCCTCGCGTTTCAGGGGGAACTCCTCGAGCGCTACGCGGCCGGCGGGCCGCCCCGGGTCCGCGCGTGGCTCCGGGAGTTCCCGCTGGACGACGACAGCGTGCGGGCGATCGCCCGGCTGTTCGACTACCAGTGTCAGTACGCGGGCGCGGAGAGCGTGAGCACGACCGATCGCCTCTCGATCGAAGTCGTCCGGGACCGCGAGGAGTACGAGCGCCACTACTACGTCCACTCGACGTACGGCCGCAAGGTCAACGACGGGCTCTCGCGGCTGTTCGCCTACCGTTGTGCACAAGAGGCCACTGCGAACGTCCGCGTGGCGGTCGCGGACAACGGCTTCGTCCTCTCGATGCCGCTGAACCGGAAAGTCGACATCGAGGGGATCATCGCGGACCTCGCGGCGGAGGACGTCCGCGACGACCTCCGTGCCTCCCTCTCGGGAACCGACCTGCTCCAGCGCTACTTCCGGATCAACGCGACCCGCGCGCTGATGATCCTCAAGCGCTACAAGGGCTACGAGAAGTCCGCGGCCGAACAGCAGGTTTCCAGCGAGATGCTGCTCGGCTTCGCCGAGGAACTCGAGGAGTTCGCGGTGATCGAGGAGACCTACCGCGAGATCCTCGAGGACAAACTGAACGTAAGCGAGATCGAGGACATCGTCGACGCGATCGACGCGGGCGAACTCGCCGTCTCCCGGCGACTTCTCGATTCGCCGACGCCGCGAGCGTTCGGGCTCGCGACGCTGTCGGCGAGCGACGTCGTCCTCGCCGAAGACGAGAGCGCCGCGCTGCAGTCGTTCCACGAGCACGTCCTCGAGGAGATCGGCGAGGAGTCGCTGGCGGGGCTGACGGCGGGCTCCGAAGACGAGTAGCTGCCGGATGGGGTTAACATCGGTAGCCCTCTCCCAAACTGACTTTATCTTGGAAGGTGAACGGACGGTGTGTCACCACGGATTATGCGAGTGAAACACACACGGAACGGTCGAGATCGCCGCGATCGCCGGCTCATTGCCGTCCGCCGCCGATCGGGGGACGCCGCGAACGGAGGGTCCTGAATGGTCGACCACGACGCGTGGAGCGACCAACAGTCGTCGACGACGGTCTCGGTCGACGGCCACGACCTCGAGGTCGCCTACCACGAGGACGGCCCCGACGAGAGCGCGGCCCCGCCGGTCGTCTTCCTCCACGGCATTCCGACGTGGTCGTTCCTCTGGCGCGATATCGTCCCGGCGGTCGCCGAGGATCGGCGGACCATCGCCCCGGATCTGGTCGGCTACGGGAACTCCGCGATGGGCGACGGTTTCGACCGCTCGATTCGCGCACAGGAGGCGATGCTCGAGGCCCTGCTCGACGACCTCGGGGTCGAGGAGATCGCGCTGGTCGCCCACGATATCGGCGGCGGTGTCGCGCTGCGCTTTGCCGCACACAGCCCCGAGCGGGTCGAGCAACTCGTCCTCTCGAACGCCGTCTGTTACGACTCGTGGCCGGTCGAGTTCGTCTCGGATCTGGGGCTGCCCTCGACCGCCGACCTGGACCGTGAAGACCTCGAGGAACAGCTCGACTCGGCGTTCGTCGAGGGGGCCTACGGCGAGGCCGACCCCGAGTTCGTCGCGGGGATGAAAGCGCCGTGGCTGACCGACGAGGGTCACCTGTCGCTGGTTCGGGACGCCGTCGCGACGAACACGAACCACACGACCGAACTCGACTACGGCGCGATCACCGCCGAGACGCTGCTGCTGTGGGGCGAAGACGACGTCATGCAACCCTACGCCTACGCGGAGCGACTCGCCGAAGACATCGCCGACGCCGAACTCGACCCGCTGTCGGACGCCTACCACTGGGTCCCCGAGGACCGGTCGGACGCCTACGCCGATCGGCTCCGTGAATTCCTGACAGGAGCGGAAGTGTAACAATATGTCAGCTACGACAGTCACGATACCATGAGCGACGACGAACCACCGAACTGGGATTTCAAGGACCGCGATATCGCGATCCTCTGTGAACTCTCGAACGATCCGCAACTCTCCTCGCGGGAACTCACGCAGGTGCTCGAGGCGGAGTACGACATCGACGTCTCCCACGTCACCGTCAGCGAGTCGATCAGGCGGATGCGCGACGAGGGGGTCTTCCGCGAGGCGATCATCCCGAACGAGGAGTACTACATCTTCGCGCTGTTCGAGTTCAAGTTCAACGCGGAGCACTTCGCCGACAACTGGCGCGAGGCGATGGAGTACATCAAGGCGGACAAACACACCCTGTTTTTCTTCCTCTCGGACGGGGAGTACCAGTGGAAGACGGTGATGATGTTCCGCGACCGCCAAGAGGTCTCCCGGTGGATCCACGAGTGCTACACGGAGTACGGCAACGTCATCGCGAACATCCGGAACTCGGCGGTCCACAACGTCCTCAAGTTCCAGACCGATCCGCGGATCTACGAGGACCTGCGAAAGGAACGCAACGAACGATAACCCACCCGCCCTGATTCTCCCGCGGTCAATCGCAGTTCGCGCGAGAGCGATCTCATCTCGTCCTCGCCGGCCACGACGTTCCGGCCGACTCGAGGGGCTTCGAACCGAGTGCGCAGTCAGTTCCCGTCGATGCCGTCGCGAAACAGCCGGTAGGTGGTGCGACCGACGGCGGCCTCGCCGTCGGCCCCCTCGACAGTGACGTCCGTGACGCCGGTCGAGCCGCCGGCCCGGAGCACCTCGGCCTCGGCGCGCAGGTCGCCGGTCGCGGGCCGGAGATACGAGACGTTGAGATCCGTGGTCGTCAGGTGGGCCTCGCTGGGGTCCTCGAACGTGCTCCGCAGCGCGAACGCGCTCGCGGTGTCGATCAGCGTCGCCACGATCCCGCCGTGGACCGGATCGTAGCCGTCGCTCCCGATCGGGTTCTCGAAGTCCTCGTTCCGTTCGACGACGAGGACCGCCCGCCCCTCCTCGAGGGATTCGACCTCGAGGTCGAGCCACGACAGGTAGCCGTGGCGCTCGACGAACGACGCCCACTCCGGCCAGCCCGGCGCGTCCGACGACCCGCCGGTCATCTCACTTGCCCTCGAACTCGGGCTCGCGGTCCTCGGCGAACGCCGCGGTGCCTTCCAGCACGTCGTCGGTGCTGATCAGGAGGCCGAAGCCCTGACTCTCCATGGCGAGTGCGGCGTCGAGGCTGGCGTCTTGGCCCTCGTTCATGACCTTCTTGGCGACTTTCAGGCCGATCGGCGGGCCACTGTGCAGGTCGTCGACGAACTCCTCGACGGTGTCGTCGAAGTCATCCCGCTCGACGGAGCGGTTGATCAGGCCCCAGTCCTCGGCGCGGTCGGCGTCGATGTGATTGCCCCGGAAGACCAGTTCCTTCGCGCGGGTCTCCCCGAGGATGCGGGTGAGCCGCTGGGTCCCGCCGCCGCCGGGGATCAGGCCGAGGCCGATCTCGGGCGCGCCGAAGGAGGAGCGCTCGGTCGCGATCCGCAGGTCACAGGCCAGCGCGAGCTCGAGGCCGCCGCCGAGACAGAAGCCGTCGATCTTCGCGAGGACGGGCCGCGGGAAGTCGTTGACCGTCTCGAAGGCGGGCGTGACGTCCATGAGGTCCGCCGGGTCCGCGTCGCCGAAGCCGGAGATGTCCGCGCCGGCGCTGAACGCGCGGTCGCCCGCGCCCTGGAGGGTGACACACCGGACCTCGTCGGTGTCGACCGACGTGAGCAGGTCGTCGATCTCGGCGAGCAGGTCGTCCGAGAGCGCGTTCATCCGGGACGGCCGGTCGAGTTCGATCTCGAGGAGGCCGTCCTCGAGCTCGTAGTTCAGGTCGTGGTAGGGGCCGAGTTCGGCGTCGCCGTAGTCGTAGAAGCCCGCGCCGGCGTCCTCGCCAGTCTCGCCCTCCGCGACGAGTTCCTCGAGGTACGGATGGGGCTCGAAGCGGTCCTCGCCCGTCTCCTCGTAGAGTTCCTCGAGTTTCCCGAGGACGGTGTCGAGACCGATCTTATCGGCGCGTCGGCAGATTCCCTCGGGGAAGCCGAGACCGAGTTGGACGCCGGTGTCGACCTCCTCGGGGGTCGCGACGTCCTCGCCGACGAGGAAGGCCGCGCGGTTGATCATGCGGGCCTCGACCCGAAGCCAGTCGAAGTCGCCCGCGTCCTCGGGCTCGTAGTCCGCGCCGTCGCCCTCCTCGTAGTCGTAGAAGCCCTTGCCGGTCTTCTGGCCGAGTTCCTCGGCTTCGACCTTCTCCTCCGTGATCGGGGGGATCGGGCTGTCGCCCTCCTTGCGGACGTGGTAGCCGACGTCGATTCCGGTCAGGTCGGCGAGTTCGAACGGTCCCATCGGATAGCCCCGCTCGTGGGCCATCGTCGCGTCGGCCTGCTCGATCGTCGCCTCGCCGTTCGAGACCATGAACGCGGGCTCGCCGCCGAAGGGACCGACGATGGTGTTGACGACGAAGCCGCGGACGTCCTTGCGGACGTAGATCGGCGTCTTGCCGACCGATTCGACCCACTCGTAGCCGGCCTCGGCGGCCTCGTCGCTCGTGTCTTCGCCGTAGATGACCTCGACGAGGTCCATCTTCACCGGCGGGTTGAAGAAGTGTAGGCCAAGCACGCGCTCGGGCGTGTCGACGGCTTCCGCGATGTCCGAGATCGGCAGGCTCGAGGTGTTCGTCGCGAGCAGCGTGTCCTCGCTCGTGTACTCCTCGAGGTCGGTGAAGATGTCGTGTTTCAGGTCGAGGTCCTCGGGTGCGGCCTCGATCACGAGGTCGGCGTCGGCGACGGCCTCCTCGAGATCCGTCGTCGTGTCGATCCGCGAGAGGATCTCGTCGGCGGACTCGTCGATCAGCTCCTTTTCCTCGAGCTTCTGTAGACTCCACTCGATGGACTCGTAGCCGTCTTCGACGAACTCCGATTTGATGTCCCGCATCGTGACATCGTAGCCGCCCATGGCGGTTACTTCGGTGATCCCGTGTCCCATGTTCCCCGCGCCCAGAACCGCAACGCGGTCGATGCTGTCCAGTGACATGGTCGTGCCATCGGCCGGAAATGTCTTAATTCCACCGACACCGCTTTACCATTGTTAAGAGTTGCTTCGAACCGCTCACAATCCGTATACTGACATCCGGCTGCTGGAACTGTTGTAATGTTTCCAGCCGTTTACTCGGAAGTGAGACGGTACTCGCGTTCGATTGCCGAACCGTCGGCAGCGACACTGCGGCGATTCGGATTTGATCGCGGGTCTCAGTTCGCAAACGATCGGGGTGGAACGTTTAGAGCGGCTCGTCGCCCTCGATGATCCGTTTGGCCCGCGCGGCAAGCGCCGGCACGCGGTCTTCCATCTTCGGGTACATCGGATCGTCGCTGTTGCCCTCGAGATAGCGCCGGAAGAACATCTCGCCGAGGGCGGCCAGCTTGTAGACGGCCAGCGTTCGGTAGAACCGCTCGTGTTCGAACTCGTAGCCGGTTCGGTCCTCCCAGCGTTCGACCAGTTCGGCCCGGCTCGAGTAGCCGTCCCGTTCCATGAAGCGGGTTGTCAGTTCGGGGATCGACGGCTCGGGGTCTTTCGCGTCGCGCCAGTAGGAGAGCATCCAGCCCAGGTCCGCCCGCGGGTCGCCGAGCGTGGCCATCTCCCAGTCGAAGACGCCGACGAGTTCCGGCGGCGTCCCGGGGGCGAACATGACGTTGTCGAGCTTGTAGTCCCCGTGGACGAGCGTGTGGGGGTGCTCTTCGGGGACGTTGTCCCGAAGCCAGTCGCCGACCTCGTGGAGGTCCGGAACCTCGCGTTCGTCCTCGGTGACCTCGAACGCCCACGAGAGCTGTTTCCCCCAGCGGTCGACCTGCCGTTGGGTGTACCCCTCGGGGCGGCCGAACTCGCCGAGACCGATTGCCTCGTACTCGAGGTCGTGGATCGTCGCCAGCGTGTCGACCAGTTCCTCGCCGATCCGACGGCGGTGCTCGGGCGCGGCGAACCGCTCGGGTTCGCCCTCCCGGAGCACGTCGCCCTCGAGTTGCTCCATCACGTAGAAGTCGCTCCCGATGACGTCGTGGTCCTCGCAGGCGAGCAGCGGTTCCGGAACCGGCACGTCCGTGTCGGCCACGGCATCGGTCACGCGATACTCGCGGAGCACGTCGTGGGCCGTGTCGGCGGTTTCGCCCGGCGGCGGCCGCCGGATGACGAGTTCGCGGTCGCCCCACGTCACGAACAGGGTCTCGTTCGAGTGGCCCTCCTGATGGCGGGCGATATCGTAGTCGTCGACCTCGCCGAGATTCGCCTCGAGATACGCGACCAGCGCGTCCTCGTCGACGAGGCGTTCGTAGTAGTTCTCGCTCATGGGGCTCTCCGTACCGGTGTGGTGGCTGCCGTTAGATCACGGATCTCGATCGACATGGTATACGGTAGCATAACTGTCTGCCTAACGAAAATAGTTACGCTGTCTCCCTTATTTTACAATGTTCATGTGGTTAGCACAGGTCCCCGCCCGGCCCTGATCGAACGAGCCGCTCATGTCGCTCTCGTCGCGACCGTCTCCTCCGTCGTCGGGCTACGTCCCGCTGTCCGGCGAGCGCGGCACATCGCCGTCGACGATCTCGAGAACCTCTTCCGGCGAGTCGATCCGGTAGGAGACCGCCGGGCCGTCGTCGGCTCCGAACGCGACGCCGTGCAGTCCCGCCTCGGCGGCTCCCTTCACGTCGTGCTCGTATCGATCCCCGATCATCAGCGACCGCTCGGGATCGACGCCGGCCGTCTCGAGCGCCGCCTCGAACATCGCGGGATCGGGCTTGGTCCGTCCGACCGCCTCCGAGGTGGTGATCGAATCGAAACACTCGCGGACGCCGAACCGCTCGAGCATCTCCCGGCCCTCCGCGTCGTCGACGTCGCTGATGACGCCGACGTGGAGGTCCCGGTCGGCGAGGCGTTCGATCGTCTCGACGGCACCCGGCACCGGCTCGATCGACGAGCGAACGATCTCGTCGAATCGGGGTTGCCACTCCTCCCGCGGGATCTCCTCGCCGACGACCGCTTCGACGCCGCGGTGGTAGCCGTCCCGCGCGGAGCGGAACTCGGTCCCGTCGCGCTCGCGGAAGTACTCCCCGACCGCCGTCCCCCACGTGTCGACGGCCTCCTCGACCGTCGCGTCGACGCCGTGGCGCTCGCACAGCTCCGCGACGAACTCGGCGTGTGCGCCCTGTACCGAGTCGAGCGCGAGGATGACGCCGCCGATGTCCCAGAAGACCGCCTCCCACTCGGGGTCAGTCGAGTCGGTCGTGCCCTCGCCCGCGTCGCCGCTCATCGGTCGGGCCTCGCGGTCGCCGCTTGGTCGGCCGCGTCTATCGCGCCACCGTTGCTCTCGAGTCGCCGCGTCGAGCCGTATTCGAGCGTGTGTCCAATCATGGGTCTCGGATTCCTCACGGCGACGGCCGTTCCGCCGCCGTCGCGTAACTATCTGTGTCAGCGATTGCCACTCACTTAACGGTACGGTATCCATACCCATCTTTATTAACAGTTGCTACGAATGGGCGAGTGGAACTAACAATGGTAAGAAATCGAACGCCGATCGCAGTCGCAGGTGAGCGCCCATGAGTACCGCCCAGTTCAGCGTCGACGGCGACGTCGCCATCATTACCGGCTCCTCGAGCGGGATCGGGAAGTCGATCGCGGAGCGGTTCGCCGCGGACGGCGTCGACGTGGTCGTCTGCTCGCGCGAGCAGGACAACGTCGATCCGGTCGCCGAGGGAATCAACGAGAGCGACAAACCGGGCCGAGCGCTGGCGGTCGAGTGCGACGTGACCGACCGCGAGGCCGTCGAGGCGCTCGTCGAGGCCACCGTCGAGGAGTTCGGCGGGCTGGACGTGCTGGTCAACAACGCCGGGGCCTCCTTCATGGCCGACTTCGACGACATCTCGCCGAACGGCTGGGAGACGATCATGGACATCAACGTCAACGGCACCTACCACTGCACCCACGCCGCCGCGGAGCACCTCAAGGACGGCGGCGGTGCGGTGATCAACCTCGCCAGCGTGGCCGGCCAACGGGGCTCGCCGCTGATGAGCCCCTACGGCGCGGCCAAGGCGGCGGTGATCAACCTGACGACGACGCTCTCCTACGAGTGGGCCGACGACGACGTCCGCGTCAACTGTATCGCGCCGGGCTTCGTCGCGACGCCGGGCGTCGAGAGCCAGATGGGCGTCTCCGCCGACAACATCGACCGCGAGGCGGTCGCGCGCCGCATCGGTACCGTCGAGGAGATCGCCGACCTCACGCAGTTCCTCGCGAGTCCCGCCTCGTCGTATATCGTCGGCGAGACCATTACCGCACAGGGCGTCCCGCAGATCGACGAAGAGCACGACGTGTAGACTCGCGTCTCCGCTCGAGCGACTCGAGACGCGAGTCGTCCTCGAACTGACACCCGGCAACGATCGATCAGTCGCCGACGGGGTCCGTTTCGGTCCTCGTTCCCGGCCTCATCGGACACCACTCGGAGCGGTGGTGGCGTTCGTCGGCGCTCGTTTCGATCGGACCCCGCGATAGTCAGTGTATAAGAGCCCTCTAATCGGATTTAATTCGGTCAAATCACTCAGTACGGTACGAACGGTGTCTACCATATTCGGGCAGTCCGCGGGTCGGCAAGACGTATGCTCGAACGACGTGCCGATGCCGATATCGGACTCCCTGCCTCGGCGGGGACCCGACTGCTCCGGCAGTTCGCTACACACCTCGAGGCGGTTGTCCTCCGGTTCGACGCGCGCGAGAATCAGTGGCGGCGTTCTCGCCGGCCGGTTCCGCGGGCCAGCGAACGACTCGAGTGCGCCGAAAAACAGCACGCGGATCGGTCCCGACTCGAGTGATGAGCGACCGAATCCACAGCGTCGATGCGATGCGAATCGTCGCGATCGGCTTCGTCGTCGTCATCCACACGAACCCGTTCGAGGGCGTCGGAACCGACGGCAATGCGTTCAATTTCGCGCTGGAAACGACGGCGCGATTCGCGGTCCCGTTCTTCTTCGTGGCAGCGGGGTACTTCTTCGCGCTCGGAGCTGCCCGCCGCGACCTGACGGCCGCGATCGTCGATCGAGTCACCGGTCTCGTCTCGCTTTACGTCTACGGGATCGTCCTCGCGGCCCCGGTTTTCCTCACGGCAACTGTTTTGCCGGCGGATTCCGGCGGGCGTGATATCGTGCGCAGCGCGATTCCCAAACTGGTCGAATTCGGTTCGCCGCTCGAGTTGCTTTACTACGGGACGTCCGTCTCCGAGATCCTGTGGTTTCTCCCGGCGCTCGTCTTCTCGTATCTGCTGATCGCTCTCTGTCTCGAGAGCGGTCTCGGGGGTTACGTCCTGCCGATTTCCCTCGGCTTCCACCTCGTCGGACTCTTGGGGTCCGGTTATACGATGTTCGTGGATATTCCGTTCGAGATCAGAGACGCGCTGTTCTTCGGGTTCTTTTACGTGAGTCTTGGCTACACCATCTACTCGCGCGACTGGCAACCGAGTCCCGAGCGAAGTACGCTCTATCTGGGAGCGACCGTCCTCTTCGGCGCGCTCCATCTCGGGGAACGGTACGTACTGGGGTACGTCCTCACGGGGGAGACGATCGGTCAGGGCGTCTACGCTCCCAGTTATACGATCGCGACCGCACTGGGTACCGTCTCGCTGTTCTGTTTTCTCCTCTCGCGACCGGGGCTCGGGCGGTCCACCGCGTTACCCTCGTGGGGACGGCGGTACGCCGTCGGTATCTACGTCGCACACCCGCCAGTGTTGTTCGTTCTGGAGACGGCGAGCGAGACGGTCAGTCCGTTCGGATACGAGATCTCGAATACGATCCTCTGGCATCTCGGTTCGACGCCCGCAACCGTCCTCGGGGCCCTGATCGTCTATCTCGCCAGTCGCAAACTGAGAGCTATCGCGGGCGACGGAAACGACCTGCCGCGATCGGAGCGGCTCCGAAACCTCGGGTCGAAATAGACCGAATCGGCTCGTCACTCGAGCCCGATAGAAACGCTCGCCCTCACGCCACCAGTTCCCATACAGACAAAAGGCCGGACTCCGTCTGTGTCTGACGATGACTGATAGAGATGTCCACCTGCCGGTGGCCGCACAGCCGACGATCGACTCGATCGTCGACTACGCTCAGACGGCCGAGGACGGCGGCTACGACTGCGCGTGGCTCCCCGAGACGTGGGGACGGGACGGCGTCACGGTGCTCTCCGCGATGGCCGAACGCACCGAGTCAATCGATATCGGCTCGAGCATCCTGAACACCTACTCGCGGACGCCGGCCGTGCTGGGCCAGACGGCGGCGACGCTACAGGAGCTGTCGGAGGGCCGGTTCCGGCTGGGACTCGGTCCGAGCGGGCCCGTCGTGATCGAGAACTGGCACGGCGTCGAGTACGGCAACCCGCTTCGGCGCACCCGCGAAACGGTCGACATCGTCCGGCAGGTGCTGTCGGGCGAGACCGTCGACTACGACGGCGAGGCGTTCGATCTGTCCGGATTCCGCCTGCGCTGTGACCCGCCGGAGACCCCGCCGCCGATCGAGGTCACCGGCATGGGGCCCAAGGCGGTCGAACTCGCGGGCCGCTTCGCCGACGGCTGGCACGGCATCATGCTCACCCCCGAGGGGATGGCAGAGCGCATCGAAGACATCGAGCGCGGTGCCGACCTCGGCGACCGCGACCCCGACGACGTACAGGTCACCGCCGGCGTCACCTGCTGCGTGCTGGACGATCCGGCGGAGGCCCGCGCGCTCACCCGCCAGCACATCGGGTTCTACATCGGCGGCATGGGCACGTTCTACCGCGACGCCCTCGAGCGGCAGGGCTACGACGAGGCCACGGAGATCCACGACGCGTGGCAGGCCGGCGACCGCGAGCGCGCACTCGAGTTGGTCGACGAGGCCATCCTCGACGACCTCTGTGCGGTCGGCGATCCCGAGACCGCCCGCGAGCAACTCGAGGCCTACGAGGCGGTCGACGGCCTCGACGCCATCGCGGTCAGTTTCCCGCGGGGCGCGAGCGAGGAACAGGTCCGCCAGACGATGGACGCGGTCGCACCCGACGCCTGACGCGTTCCGAACCGACGCCTGAACGGCTTCCGAACCGGTGTTCGGCGTGTCCGCTGAGTTGCGTTGGCTACGGATCGCTATCGTGTTCGCACGAACGAGTCGATTTCTGCCGAGATCACCGCCGGTGCTTCGGCGGGACCGCTGTGACTCACACCGTCGAATTCGACGAGGCGGCTGTGCGGGAGCACGTCGTGGGTTGCGCGGGCGCTCTCCCGGAGAAACCCGGGGCCGTCGGTGCCGGTCAAGACGAGTACGGGGGCGGCAACGTCCAGACTGCTCGGGAGGCGGTATCGCTCGACGGCGCGGTTCATCCGGACGACCTCTTCGGCGAGGTCCGTACACGCCGGCCAGACCGGCCACTCCGCGAGCCACGCGTCGAGATCGTCGATCCCGTCGGGGTGGAGAACCTGCTCGATGTACCGCTTTACTGCCTCACGTCGTTTCCCCGCGTCGATGAGCGTCTGCATCCGGTCCGCGAGGTCGGCGTCCGCGCGGTAGTCGTCGGGGAGGATCGCCGGTTCGTACGCGACGACTGCCGCCACTGGTGTGTTCGTCGCCGTTTCGATCGCGGTGAGTGCGCCGTAGGAGTGACCGAAGAGGATGGGCTCCTCGTCGAACGCGTCGACGAGTGTTCGCACGTATTCGACTTCCCGATCCAGCACCTCGTCGGCGCTGGTCTCGGCTCGATCATCGAGACACGTTCCGAATCCCGGGCGTTGCGGGACGATCGCGGTGTATCCGTCCAGGTGTGGAATAACGGGCTGCCAGTATTCTTTGGGAGCCATGCCTCCGTGGAGGAGAATCAGCGGTGGGCCGTCACCGTGGCGCTCGTACGTTACCTCGATTCCGGCATCGGAGTGTGTCGTCTGCATGCGTCACTGCATTCGGGACAGACTGGGCTAAGCCGTTCTCTCAGTGCTGGGGGCTTTTATATGAGCGAGGGAACGACGAGTGTCGTTTCGATATGTCAATTTGCGCCGCTCCTTCCCGACTAACGGGCTACTGTGAACTCTCCTCGAGCGACGGTTCTCCGACAGCTACAAACCGTGCATCCACCCAGTTCGTGGTATGCCCGGCAAGGTGAGTCCGGACGATTTGCTCGCACACGTCTTCGAGCGGACGGGTGCGGCCGAAACGGACGAGACGGTAGTACAGGGCCCCGCGGACGGCGAGGACGCCGCCGCGATCGACTGGCCCGACGGCGACGGCACGCTCGTGGTCAGTTCTGATCCGATCTCGCTCGCCGCAGAGGGGGTCGGCACGCTCGGCGTCGCCGTCGCGTCGAACGACGTGGCCGTCTCGGGGGCCGACCCGCGCTGGCTGACGGCCGTCGTCTTGCTCCCGAGCGACGCCGACGCGACCGATACTGGTGGTTCCCTGCTCGAGCAAATATCTAGCGACCTCGACGCGGCTGCTCGCGAGGTCGGCGCGTCCATCGTCGGCGGCCACTCGGAGTACGTCGACCAACTCGAGCGGCCGATCCTCTCGCTGACGGCGATGGGGATGACCGAGCGCTTCGTCCCGACCGGTGGCGCGAAACCCGGCGATGCCGTTCTTCTCACTAAGGCCGCCGGAATCGAGGGCTCGGCCATCCTCGCGGCCGACTTCGGCGACGACCTCGCGGTCGATCCCGAAACCCGCGAGCGCGCCGAAGGGTTCCTCGAGGAGATCAGCGTCGTCCCGGAGGCGCGGATCGTCCGGGAGTACGCAACGGCGATGCACGACCCCACCGAGGGCGGCGTCGCGGCCGGCCTGCTCGAGGTCGCCCGCGCGTCGAACGTCCGACTCGAGGTGGACCGCGACGCGGTCCCGATCCGCGAGGAGACTGCGGCGCTGTGCGACGCCGCGGGCGTCGACCCGCTGCGGATCTTCGGCTCCGGCGCGCTGCTCGCGACCGTCCCCGCCGACGCGGTCGACGACTGTCTCGCGGCGCTCGAGGACGCCGAGCTCGAGGCCGCGGCGATCGGCACCGTGAGCGACCGCGAGGGCGGCGAGTCCGAGCTCGTCCTCGACGGCGAGTCGATTACCGACCCCATCGAAGACGACCTCTACCCGCTCTGGGAGGCGGCCGACGCGGCGGAGTGAGCCGCGGCTTCGTCCGGTCGGGTGAGGATCGCGCCGATCCCGGTTGCGATCGAGGCCAGCGCGACGACGGCAACCCCTTCTCCCGGACGAAACCCGCTCATCGGAGTGCACGAATTCGCGCGCTTGGAACTTATTGACAGGGGAGTTCACCGAGGCCCATGGCGAAGATCGCGTACGAAGGGCCCGACGGAACGGCGTCCGAGGAGGTGGCAGCCGAGAACATCACCGACTCGGGGAAGGTACAGGGCGTCCGCATCAGACTCGAGGACGAGAGCTTCATCCACCTGCCGTACACCCGCCTGTACTGGATTCGGATGAGCGAGGAGGAGGGGAGGGTGGACTACTCGTCGGCGTAGCCGGTCTTCTCGCTCTCGCTGCCGGTCGATCGGTCGGCGACGACTCGCTGCGCGACGGCCGCCGCTTACCCGCTCGAGTTCAGGGCGTCATCACGACTTTGATGCAGTCGTCGTCCTTGTTGTTGAACGTCTCGTACATCGCCGGGCCGTCCTCGAGTCCCACCTGATGGGTGATGACGAAGGAGGGATCGATCTCGCCGTCCTCGATCCGCTCGAGCAGCGGGTTCAGATAGCGCTGGACGTGGGTCTGGCCCGTCTTGATCGTCAGGGCCTTGTTCATCACCGACCCGAACGGGAGGTTGTCCGACCGCCCGATGTAGACGCCGGGGACCGAGAGCGTGCCGCCCTTCCGGCAGCACTTGATCGCCTGCCGGAGCACGTGGGGCCGGTCGTCCTCGAGTCGCGCCTCCTGTTTGACCTGATCGGCGACGCCCATGGCACCCGTGCCGTGGGCCTCCGTTCCGACCGCGTCGATACAGCGGTCCGGCCCGCGGCCGCCGGTCATGTCCATCAGTCGGTCGTAGACATCGTCGTTCTCGAAGTCGATGATCTCCGCGTTCCCGTGGTCCATCGCCATCTCGAGTCGCTCCGGGACGCGGTCGATGGCGATCACCCGATCCGCGCCGAGCATCCACGCGCTCTGGATGGCGAACTGCCCGACCGGGCCGCAGCCCCAGACCGCGACCGTGTCGTTCTCCTCGATGTCCGCGTTCTCGGCGGCCATGTATCCCGTCGGGAAGATATCGGAGAGGAAGAGCACTTGCTCGTCCGGCAGGTCGGACTCGATCTTGATCGGCCCGACGTCGGCGTAGGGCACCCGCAGGTACTCCGCCTGCCCGCCGGCGTAGCCGCCCAGCATGTGGGAGAATCCGAGCAGGCCGGCCGGCGAGTGGCCCATCACCTCGCTCGCGACCTCGGCGTTCGGATTCGAGTTGTCACAGAGCGAGTACAGTTCGTTCTCGCAGAACCAACACGAGCCACAGCTGATCGTGAAGGGGACGACGACCCGATCGCCGACCTCGAGGGTCTCGACCTCGCTGCCGACCTCGATCACCTCGCCCATCGGCTCGTGGCCGAGTACGTCGCCCTCCCGCATGCCGGGCATGTAGCCGTTGTAGAGGTGGAGATCGGAGCCGCAGATTGCGGTGGCCGTGACCTCGATGATCGCGTCGGTCGGGTTGACGATCTCGGGCTCGGGTACGTCGTCGATGCGGACGTCCTGTTCGCCGTGCCACGTGAGTGCTCTCATCGGTTCGGTCCTCCTCGCCCGCGTCGCTTCGATTCCGTGAACTCGCCCGCGCTACTCTCGTCCATTGTGCGTTCTCGGGAGCATGCCACACGCAAGAACGCACTAAAAGTGGGCCCTGCTGGTGCAGTGCCGGCGGCACCCGCCGGGACGAGGGTCGGGACGAACCGAGACGGGATCGGCGAATGAACCGCCGGTCGGCCGGCCGCTCACCGCCGCGCCCACTCGAGCATCCGTTCGTAGACCGGGTCCGACGCGAGCGCCGACGAGTCGCCGACGAGCACCAGCGCGCGCTTGGGCCGGGTCAGGGCGACGTTGATCCGCCGGTAGTCCTCGAAGATCGGCCCCTCGAGCGAGCCGGTCGCGGTAAAGGAGACGATGATGACCTCCTGACTCGAGCCCTGGAAGCGGTCGACGGTGTCGACGGCCACGTCGTCGGGAACGTGTTTCGAAATCTCCGACACCTGCGCCCGGAAGGGGGCGATGACACCGATTTCGGACCGGTCGAGCCCGGCGTCCTCGTACGTTTCGATCAGTTCCGCGATTCGTGCGGCCTCCTCTCTGTCCGTGTACTGTCCCCGGTCGCCCTCGACGTCGACGAACGAGACCGGATCTCGCAGCGTCTCGGGAAGTCGGTCGCGGGAGACGCCCTCGAGATCGTCCAGATTTCGGCTCGCAACGTCGGGCGTCGCGGGCCGAAGCTGGCCGTCGTAGAACTCGGTCGAGGCGAAGACCTGAATGCGCTGGTTCATTCGGTACTGCCGGTCGAGCATCACGCCGGCCTCGGGGTGGCAGTCGACGAGTCGCTCGAACAGCGACTCGGTGAGGTCGTTTTCGGCCCGGACGACCGGCGGGAGCTGCTCGTGGTCGCCCACGAGGACGAACCGCTCGGCCAGATTGATCGCCGCGCAGGTTCCCGGCTCCGTGAGCTGGGCGGCCTCGTCGACCAGCGCCGCGTCGAACTGCTGTTCCTTCATGATCCGCGAGCCGCACGTCGAGGTCGTCGCAGCCACCACCTGTGCGTTCTGCAGTTTCGCGACGCGGTCCTCGGGCTCTCCCGCTCGCTCGAGGCGATACGGCTCCATGTCATCGCGGATCCCGCTCTCGGAGCCGACCCGGACGACGCGCTCTTCGTCGATGACATCGTCGAGTTGCTCGAGTAAAGCCTCCAAGGCGTTGTCCACGGCGCGGTTCGTAAAGGCCGACAGCAGAACGCGCTCGCCGCGCTCGACCATCGCGCGGATGGCGCGGGCGATGGTGTAGGTCTTCCCGGTGCCCGGCGGGCCGTGGATCAGCGCGCAGTCCTCGGCACCGACGGCCTTCGTCACGGCCTCGTTCTGGCGCTCGTTGTTGTCGATGAACGTCTCCTCGATCTCCCCGAATTCGGGCTCGGCCCGCCCGAACAGGATGTCTTTCCGGCGTTCGTCGCCTTTCAGGAGCGCGTCGTGCATCGCGACGAGCAGCCGGTCGGTCGTCAGTTCGGAGGGGTAGACGTCGAGCCGGGTGACTTCGACCGGCTCGTCCGCGGTGATCACGATCTCGTCGTTGAGCCGTTCGATTCGAGCCAATTCTGAGTTCCCGCGAACCGGATGACCGTCGCTGGCCAGCACCAGATCGCCCTCCCGAAGCTTCGAGTTCGCACCGCCCGTGTTGCGCGCTCTGAGTTCCCACCGGCCGCCCTCGAGCGGCCGCTTCTCGACGAACGCGAGGTCGATCAGCGCGCGGTCGTCGTCGGCCCGCTCCTCGGCCGTTTGCTCCCAGAGCTTGGCGTACTCGCGGTGGACCTCCCGGCGCTCCTCCTCGATCGCCCGGTAGAAGCGATCGAAGTACTCGCGTTCCTCCTCGGGCAGGGACTGCCCGATCTGGCCGGCCTTGGACTCCTGATCGAGCCGGCCGGAGACGACCATGCAGGTGTCCTGTTCGAAGCAGTACTCGCACTTCGCGTCCGCCTCGTACCCCGTCGGGATGTCGCCGGAGGTTTCCATCGCCGCGATCTCATTGCGCAGCCGGACGACGTACTTCAGGAGCCCGTCGCCCATCGAGAACTCCTTCGCGGGGGTCAGGTCGCCGGTCTCCTCGTTGCGGTCCAGCGCCGAGTTCTTCGTGTAGAGCAGCGTGCCGATATCGACGTCGCCGCCGTGTTCCTCGAGCAAGAGCGCGTAGCAGGCGGCCTGAACTTTGTCCTTGAACCGCGGCTCCTTCTTGAGGTTCTTCCCGGTCTTGAGTTCGACCGGGGCCCCTCGGCGGACGGCGTCGGCCCGGCCCCGAATCCCGAAGGTCTCGCTGATGAGCAACTGCTCGGAGCGCCAACTGTCCTCCTCCGTCAGGCGACCCTGCTCGAGCCAGCCCTCGATCGCTTTGGCGTTCTCCCGGATCTCCTCCTTGACGGCGTCGGGGGTCTCGCCGAGCAGCCCGAGTTGGAGGCCCCGTTCCTCGACGCGGGCGTCGATCGACTCCTCGAGGTCCCGACCTCGGAGCAGGTCGCCGAACACCTCGTGGACGAGGGTCCCTTTCACCACGGGGTAGTTCAGCGGTACCCCGGAGAGCTTGTTTAGGTAGTAGAGACGGGGACACTCGACCCAGTTGCGGATCGAGGTAACGCTGACGAGGAAGGACGGCTCGACGACGACGTAGGACTCGCCCGTCGTTGCGTACTGCATCTCACCCTGATACTCCTCTTCTTTCGCGTTCGTCACGAGCAGCTCCATCCCCGGCTCGAGCAACTCGGCCGACTCGGTCCACTTGTTCCAGAGCGTCACCGTCGTCGTCTCGCGGCTATCTGCGACGGCCGCCGTTCCGCCGTCGCTGCGCGTCGGCGCGGCGTCGCCGGCGGGCTCGTCGCCCTCGGTCGCGATCCGGAGCGGGACCTCCGCGAGGTCGCTCTCGCCGTAGCTCGTCGACACCGACCGCACTTCGACCTCGTCCGCGACGGTTCCGCGTACGTGCACAGCTATCGTCACGAGCGAGCGATCAAAAACGCTATCGGTCGCAGTGCTGCACTGCGTTGCGCTCGCGCGAGTCGGACTCGTCCGCCCAGTCGCGCGCAGTCCGCGCCGACGATCGAGTCCGGTAATTCGTGATTACCACGGCTCTCGGTTTCGCTCGAGTCGCCACCGCGGCTGGAACAGGCACGTCGCTTTTGGGATCCCGAACCCTACGCTCGGTGCCATGAGTGACCCGAACGACGACGATCGTCGGACGAGCGACGAGTCGGGACCCCGGACCGGTTCGGGGGGCAGAGCCGACGACGGGCCGGTCAATCGGCCGGAAGAGGCGGCCGCCGACATCGACTCCGGAACCGGCATCGGAGACGGGGAGCGCTCCGGCGGTCGCGACCCGCGCGACGAGTCGACACAGGTCGCAAGCGAGGAGCGGCGGCGCAAGACCTCCGTCGTCAGCCTGCTCGTCGCCGTCCTCGGCGCGTGGGTCGCGCTCTCGGTGGTAGTCTTCGAGACCGCCGCGGCACCGCTGTGGAACAACGTCTTGGTCGGGCTCGTCGTCCTCGCCGCCGCCGGCTACAACTACTATCGGGTTGCAAACGACGTCCCGCTCAGTACCGGTATCGCGTCGCTGATCGCCGTCCTCGGGATCTGGCTGATCGTCTCGGCCGCGCTGCTCGAGATGACCGGCGGCCTCTTCTGGAGCACCCTCGCGACCGGGGTCCTGATCGCCGGACTCGCGGGGTACAACGCCTACGAGGCCCGCGAGGCGCGGACGGTCGCGACCGAACCCGGGCCGGGCGCTTAGGCCTGGTCGGTCCCGTACTCGGTCTCGAGCCGGCGGACGCGGTGTTCGGCGGCGTGGTGGCCCATCGCGACGACGGCGAACCCGACCATGACACAGGCGAAGGCGATCGAGACGACCGGCGAGACGCCGTTGACGTAACTATTGCATACCTGGCCGAGCGCCAGCGCGAGCGGTGCGAGCGTCAACAGCGAGCTCTTGGCCGGCGTGGCGCGAAACAGTTCGACGAACGAGAGTGGTTGGCGGACGGACATAGGGAAAGCGCTGGTTACGTTTCCTGACTGGGGAGTCATGGTATTCCTTTTGGTTCTAATCGGGTGTTTCGGACCGTGAAGGTCCAATTATGGCGTTTTTCGGTGCAACCGACACGTTCATTCTGCGCGCGGTCCAATCGCCGCCCATGCGGATTCGCGAGTGGCAGGACATACTCGAAGACGTCACGGAGCGAAACGTCGATCCGGAGGACTGGCGCGCCGTCGCCGGTGACCGCGCCGGCGGCGTCGGCGAAGACATGTACCTCGCGCATCCCCGGGCCGGCGTCTTCTTCCTGAAAACGTACGCGAAGAATCCCTTCGAGGTCCGCGGCGTCGGCACGCGAGTCGCCCGCAGCCTCGACGACGAAATCGGCTCGTTCATGCCCGAACGGGACTCTGGCGGGCGCTTCGCGGTCCAGTCCCCGCCCGAAGACGAGGCGGAGGCCGAGACGGTCGGCAAGCGCCTCGAGACGGTTCTCGAGACGCACGCGGACGCGCCGACCCGGCCCCAAGACCTGTTCGACGACGTGATGGAGGCCATGGAGAGCCCCGCCTTCGGGCCGATGGAGTACGATCAGTACGACCGGCCCGACGAACTCGAGGGGCTCGCCGAACGCTTCGACGAGGCAGACGAGTTGCTGAACGCGGAACTCGAGGACCTGATCGAGACCGACGAGGTCGACCGCGGCTTCATGTGAACCGAACGTTTTCCGCTCGGGTCGCTCACTCCGTTCGCAACCACTCACGCAAAAACGTCCTCAGAAATCGAAGATTTCTGATGGGCCCGCGAGAGCGGAACTCTCGTGGACTTCGATGAAAAAGTCCGCCGCCGCGGGGCGTTGCCCCGCTCCGGCGGTGTCGTTCGAAAGAGCGCTGAGCGCTCTTTCGTGACTGAGCGAATCGGAGATTCGCGAGGTCCGCGAAGCCGGAAGGCTTCGCTTGATGCCGAGAGAGCGCTGCTCTCTCGTAGCAAATCGCTCACTTCGTTCGCGAATACTTGCGTAGAGTTCTCCTCAATCGACGAACAGACGGACAGCCCAATCGAGCAATCGAATGCACCTGCGACTGTCCGGTGAATCTTTGCAACCGGCCTCCGATAGACGCCATATGAGCGACCACGCCGAGACCGTCGTCCGCAACTACTACGATGCGCTCCGGAACGGTGACCCCCTCGAACCGTACTTCCTCGCAGGCGAATCGACCGTCAAGTTCGGCATCAGCGAGTCCCTGTTCGGGGGCAGCGAGGTCGCCACAGCCCTCGAGGAACAGACCGAAACGACCGACGACTGGACGATCGAGAGCCGCAATCTCGTCGTCAAGGAACGAGATGCGTTCGCGACGGTCGCCGATGAAGTCGACATGGAGTGGACGGACACCGACAGCGGCGAGCGGTATCGGTTCGACAGCCGCTGGAGCGCCACGCTAGTTCGGCAATCGGACGACGGCTCGAGCGCGAGCGACTGGCGATTCGCGACGATGCACGTCAGCGCCCCCCGCGAGCTATGAGCCGCGGTCGCGGGCCGGGACGGGGCTCCTCGCGCTCGAGCGAGCGACCCGCCGGTTCCGGACAGCTCAAAGCCGTCTTCGTGTTACTGGTCGGGCTGTCGGGCGGCCTGATCGCGATCCAGAACAACGCCCCGCTGGCGGTGATCGGCGCGGCGATCGTCGGCGGGAGCGTCGCCGGCGGCGCGTTATTGTGGTACCTGATCTGGATCACCACCGACTGAATTTACTGTGCGCCCGCTGCGGTGCGCGCGCTGGCCCACGACGAGCGAATAGCGAGTCGTGGGACACACCTGCGCGAGGGATGAGCGAACGAACGACAGTGAGTGAGCGTTAGCGCGGGACCAACGGTCCCGCGAACCGTCCGAACGGGCACTTCGTGCCCGTGAGGAGAAATCGGTTGGGGAGGGAGTGGCGATTCCCTGTTGCCACGATAGCAGGACGCCCGTCTCCTCCCGTGCTAGTCTTCCTCGATTGTGCCTGAAAACGAGCCTTCGAGCCGGAAAATGACCCTCTCGCAATGAGTCTTTGAGAACGGACCGACTTAGCGATCGACGCGCTGAATCCACGTCCCCGGCGCGTCGAGTTCGTCGTGGCTGGGGAGGTTCTCGGGCTGGTCCCAGACGAGACTCGCCGTCTCGAGGTCGCGGACGGCGACGACGTGCTCGAAGAAGTTCTTCCCGCGCTCGTACTGGCGCTCTTTGAGCCCGAGCCCGAGCAGGCGTCGGAAGAGCTTCTGGAGCGGTCCGCGGCCCTGCCGGCGCTCGTCGAGTTTCCGGCGCAGGTCCTCGTACTCCTCGTCGAAGGCGTGGTCCATCAGGAGTTCAGCGTAGCCCTCGACGACGGTCATCGCGGCGTCGAGATCGCGGAACGCCTCCCGGTCGAACGAGCCCTCTGAGAGCGTCGCGATCCCCTCTTCCATGCGGGACTCGAGGTGATCCGAAAGCCACGGCGCGGCTCCGAACTCGGCGGCGTGGGTCACCTCGTGGAAGGCGATCCAGCGGCGGAACCGGTCGGCGTCGACGTCGAGTTTCGACGCGGCGTTGAGGATGTTCGGCCGGACGAAGTACAACGCGTGGTCGTTCGCGGGCGCGTCGGCCAGCAAGAGCGGGTCGTACTGCCCGAGGACGTTCCGCCCGAGGAACGAAAGCAGGACGGTCATCGTCCCCGTGTTGATCGTCCGGGCGACGCCGGGGAACGTGCCGGTGTGGGTCTCGAGCGTGCCCATGACCCGTTCGAAGGTGGCGACGTTGGCGTCGATCCAGTGGTGGCGGTTCTGGATCTCGACGGTCTCGGGGACGTCGAACTCGGCCCCCGAAACGGTCCGCACGGCAGCCCTCGCGTCCCGAACGTCGCTGGCGTAGGCCTCGCGCTCCCCGGGCTCGAGATCGAGCGAGCCGGGGTCGGTCGCCGCCTTAGCGGCGTCGGCGGCCGACCGCCAGTCGATCGCGTCGTCACCGGACGCCCCGGCAACCGCCCGGGCGCTGCGATAGAGATTCACGACTATCGGTACGGGAAGGATGCGCAAAAGCGTTCGGCTCGGTCCAGCCCGGTGCGACCGCCGGATTAGTTGACGATGACGTCCGGTTCGTCCTCGGGCTCGAGTTCGGGGTCCTCGTCGTCACCGCGGAATCGCTTGGCGGCGGCCGCGATCCCGACGAGGACGACCAGCGCGACCAGCGCGCCGACGGCGCTTTTGCCCGTGCCGCCGGACTCGTCATCGGTGTCCTCCGTGTCGATTTCGGTCTCGGTCTCGGTCTCGAGGTCCGTCGACGAGTCGGTCCCGCCGAACGGCAGTGCATCGCTGAGCGATCCCAGTCCGAACCGTGCGTCGCCGTCGAAGCGTAGTTCGATGAGGGTGAAGTTGGTGTCTCCCATGGGCGGACGCTCAACGAGTGCACACTTAGCCGTTTGGTTAGGTCTCCGTTACTGACGTGTGTAGCGACAGGTTACGAGAATTGGCTCGTCTCACCGACTGAACCGTTCGACTGCTGGCCGGGTAGTACGACACCGTGTCTGCCGACTCCGTATCGTCCGCTCGTGTTCGTTCAGTTTGATCCCTCACTGGGCAGTGGGATGATCTCTTCCATCCCTCTGATACCGCGGGCGAAACCGTCGCGGATAGATACGCTTTTGTTTAGTTGGAATATTAACCCGATCATGGTACTCCACAACCCTGCCGTCCGATGGGGCTACGCGTTACTCAGTGGTCTCGCCATCGCCGCGGTCGCTCTCTTCGTTCTGGACGGAACGGCGCAACTCGTCGCACTGGGAATCGCCGTTATTGACGTCGTTACCACACCGCTGATCCTCAAAACCGTGGCCGAGAACGGTCAAACTGAAGCCGTTTAAGGCGACGTGCTCGATAGATCGTCGCTTCAAGGCGGCCCTAACTGGTATCGCTGAACGGGTTCCGGCGGATTGCGGACCGGTACGATTAAGTGTCCATCACCTGCGGTGTTGCGTATGAGTGGACGACCGCTGGACGTCCTCGAGGCGTCGCTCGGCGAACGCGTTACAGTGCGACTCAAGAGTGGCGACGAGTACGTCGGCGATCTCGCCGGCTACGATCAACACATGAATCTGGTACTCGAGGACGTGACGATTCCCGTCGAGGGCGGCGTCGAAGAGGAGCCGCCGGTCGAAGACACAACCATTATACGCGGCGATAACGTCGTTTCGATCACTCCATGACTGGTGCAGGAACCCCGAGCCAAGGAAAGAAGAACAAGACGACCCACACGAAGTGTCGTCGCTGCGGAGAGAAATCCTATCACACGAAGAAGAAAGAGTGCTCGTCGTGTGGCTTCGGCAAGTCCGCCAAACGCCGCGGCTACGAGTGGCAGTCGAAAACCGGCGACAACTGAACGCTTCGGTCTTCTGTTCGATTCTGCCGGCTTCTCGAATTCTCGCCTAGTTCCGACTGTTCGCCGCCCGAATCCCCCGATCGGCCAGCCTCGAGTCCCGATTAGAGCGGCGCGAACCAACGGGTTCGAGCCGCCGATGGACAGCCCTTAGTTCGACGCCGCGAAGGGTCGCGTATGGCAACGACAGACGCCTTCGCCGGCCTCGAGTGTGTCGACTGCGGGGCGATCGTCGACGCCGCCGAGTCCCACCGGTGTCCGGACTGTGGCGGGTCGCTCGATCCGACCTACGACTACGACGCGATCGACCTCGATCGCGAGACCCTCGCCGCCCGGCCGTTCGACTCGCAGTGGCGCTACGCCGAACTGCTCCCCTTCGATCGCGAGTCGGCGGTGACGACGAACGAGGGCGCGACCCCGCTGGTCGACTGCCCGGAACTGGCCGACGAACTCGGCGTCGAACGCGTCTACATCAAAGACGAGGGACGGAATCCCACGGGCTCGAGCACGGACCGCGGCGCATCGGTGGCCGTCACCGCGGCCGCCCGGGACGGCGCAACCGACGTCGCGCTTCCCTCGCCGGGCAACAGCGGGCAGGCCGTCGCGGCCTACGCGGCCCGCGCGGGACTCGACTCCCACGCGTATCTGCCCTCCCGCTCCGGCTTTACGAACAAGGCGATGGTCAACGTCCACGGCGGCGACATGAACGTCGTCGGGGGCCGCTACGGCGACGCCGCCGGCGCGTTCGAGGAGGGGCTCGACGAACACGACGACTGGTACTCGCTGGCAGCGTTCGCCACGCCCTACCGCCACGAGGGCGCGAAGACGATGGCCTACGAAATCGCCGAGCAACTCGAGTGGGAGGGTCCCGACGTGATCGCGTACCCGACGGGGGCCGGGACCGGGCTCGTCGGACTCGCCAAGGGCGCACGGGAGCTGCGGGAACTCGACCTGATCGACGAGCTGCCGGCCCTCTACGCGGCGCAGGCGTCGGGCTGTGCGCCCATCGTCGAGGCCGTCGAGGACGACCGCGAGGAACACGAGCCGGTCGAACACCCCGACACGATCTGTGGGGAACTCGAGATTCCGGACCCCGCTGCGAGCCCGCGGGTCCTCGACGCGATCCGTGAGACCGGCGGCGGCGCGGTCGCGACCGACGATCCGGACATCCTCGAGTCGGCCGTGCAGGTCGCCAAATCGACGGGCCTCGAACTCATCCCGAGCGCGGCGGCCGCGGCCAGCGGCGCATGGGAACTCGCCGAGCGCGGCGCGTTCGACGGCGATGAAACGGTCGTTATCGTCAACACCGGCTCCGGCAACAAGGAGGCCGACGTGTTGCGCAGCCACCTGATGAGCCAGGGCGTCTAGGGCGGGCTGCAGTAGCGGGTAATACACCCGAATACAGCCGTTCGAACCGCTAGCAGGGCCGCAGGTCGACTTCGGGACCCGAACGCTTTCCACCGACAAGGTCTTGACTGCGAGACGAGTAGATCGAACGAGTACCAATGTGTGAACATTCACCAGAGTGTTCGAACGGGGCCTCGTGCCAGCTCGTCCTCGAGAACGGACGGACCGGCCTCGAGACCGCCGAATACTACTGTAAGGCCCACCTCGTACTGCGGATCTGGGAGGTCGAGAACGACACCTCGCTCCGGGCCGTCAGCGCCGAACAACTGTAGCGGCGCACGGACCGCGTTCGCGTTTCGGTCGCGCGTCGACCGATCGAATCGGGTGATCGCGGCCGGACTCGACAGCGATCAGATCGCCGCGCTAGCGCTCGTGTCCGAGCCAGGCGGCGCTTCTGACGTGCACGTCTCGAGACGGGGTCGTTCCGTAGCGTTTTTGCTGGTTGTCGGGAAACGGGGCGGTATGACTACCCCCTGGGACGATTGGAATCATATTCTCAAGATCGATCCGGACAAGGAGTTACCCGAGGGCGTGACCTACGGCGATCTCTGTGCGACCGGCACCGACGCGATCGAAGTCGGCGGCACCATGGGCATCACCGAGGAGAACATGAGCGCCGTCATCGAGGCCTGCGCCGAACACGACGTGGCGCTCTATCAGGAGCCGTCGAACCCCGAGGTCGTCCTCGAGGACGACGCGCTCGACGGCTATCTCATCCCGACCGTCTTCAACGCCGGCTCGCCGTTCTGGATCACCGAGGCCCACAAGGAGTGGGTCCGGCTCGAGGGCGAACTCGACTGGGAGCGGACGACGACGGAGGCCTACATCGTCATGAATCCCGAGGCCGACGTGGCGGAACTGACCGAGGCGAACTGCGACCTCGAGGCCGACGACGTCGGCGCGTACGCGACCGTCGCCGAGCACATGTTCGGCCAGGAGATCGTCTATGTCGAGTACTCCGGCACCCTCGGCGACGAGGCGGTCGTCGAGGCCGCCGCCGAGGCCACCGACGAGTCGACGCTGTTCTACGGCGGCGGCATCCACGACTACGACTCCGCGTACGCGATGGCCCAGTACGCGGACGTCATCGTCGTCGGCGACCTCGCACACGACGAGGGGATCGAGGCCGTCCGCGAGACCGTCGCGGCGGCGAACGACGCCTAACGCGCGATCAAGCTCAGCGGTCCGCTCTTCTTCCGATTCGGCTGCGGTTCTCACAGCGCGCCAACTCGAGCGGCGCGGCAACGGCCGCTACTCGGCGACGAGCGCTCGCAGCCGCGGCAGCGCGTCCGTTACGTCCGCTCGAGAGACGATATCGGCGATGTCGTCACACGGCGTCGACTCGAGGTTGACGATTCCCACCGTCGCGCCGGTCGACGCGGCGAGTCGCGGCAGCGACGCGGCCGGTTCGACGACGAGCGAGGAGCCGATCGCGAGGAAGACATCGCTCTCGCGGGCGAGCGACCGGGCGCGCTGGATGACCGCACCCGGAAGCTGCTCGCCGAAGAGGACGACATCGGGTTTGAAGACGCCGCCGCAGTCGCAGGTCGGCGGTAGTTCTCCCTCGGCCGCGCGCTCGAAGATCGGCTCGCCGTCCCGGCGCTTCCCGCAGTCGGTACAGCGGACCCGCTGGGAGTTGCCGTGGAGTTCGAGAACCGTCGCCTCGCCGGCGTTCTCACCGTCGGTCGTCCCCTCGCGGGCCGACGCCGCCGCCTCGCCGTGTAACCCGTCGGTGTTCTGGGTGAGGATCGCCTCGAGGTCGCCGTCCCGTCCCATCGCGGCCAGCGCCTCGTGGGCCGCGTTGGGTTCGAACTCACCGTCGAACATCTCCCGCTGGAGGTCGACGCGGTCGTCCCAGAACCCCGCCGGATCGCGCTGCAATCGGCCGTAGGCGAACTGTCCCTCGTCGAATCGCTCCCAGACGCCGTCGTCGCCCCGGAACGTCGGCACGCCCGAGGGCGCTGAGATGCCCGCGCCGGTGAAGGCGACGACCGTCTCCGCGTTCCGGATATCGTCCGCGAGTCGTTCGAGGCCGTCCATACCTAGCGGCACCGCCGCGGGACCCAAAAAGACGCGGACGGCGATGTGCCATCGCTCCGTGGGTGGGAGTTCGAGCGCACTCGAGCGCTCGGGGGTGCCAATTGCGCGCTCGTCGGTCGCCGATCGCGACTCCGAACGACTGTGCTTAAGTTCCGCCTGCGTGAATCGGGTGGTATGCAGGACAGAACCTACACTGCCGACGCCGAGCCGGGTGACGACGCGACGGTCGCCGGCTGGGTCCACGAGATCCGCGATCTCGGGGGCATCGCCTTCCTGATTCTCCGGGATACGAGTGGCAAGATCCAGATCAAGTTCGAGAAAGACGAGATGGACGAGGAGTTAGTCGAGACCGGTCTCGGCGTCTCCCGCGAGAGCGTCGTCACGGTCTCCGGTGCGGTCGAGGAAGAGCCCCGCGCGCCGACGGGCGTCGAGGTCACCCCCGAGTCCGTCGAGGTCGTCGCGCCCGCGGACCCGGAACTGCCGCTCGACCCCTCCGAGAAGGTCGACGCCGACCTCTCGACGCGACTCGACAACCGCACGCTCGACCTGCGCAAGGAAGACGTTCAGACGATCTTCGAGATCCGTTCGGACGTGCTGCGCGCGGTCCGCGACCAGTTCCGCGAGTTCCGCTGCACGGAGATCAACACGCCGAAGATCGTCGCCACGGGGACCGAGGGCGGTACCGAACTGTTCCCGATCACCTACTTCGGCGAGGAGGCCTTCATGAACCAGTCGCCACAGCTGTTCAAGCAGCTGATCGCGGGCTCGAACGTCGAGCGCGTCTTCGAGATCGGCCCGATCTTCCGCGCCGAGGAACACAACACGCCGCGACACCTCAACGAGGCCACCTCGATCGACTTCGAGGGCGCGTTCTGCGACCACGAAGACGCCATGGACGTCGCCGAGGGCATCGTCAAAGCGTCCTACGAGTCCGTACAGGAGAACTTCGGCGAGCAACTCGAGGAACTCGACATCGCCGAGGACTTCGAGGTTCCGGAGGGTGACTTCCCGCGCATCAGCTACGAGGAGGCCATCGAGCGCATCAACGCGACGGGCGAACTCGACGAGCAGCTCGTCTGGGGCGACGACCTCTCGACGCCGGCCGAGGAGGCCCTCGGACAGGATGTCGGCGGCCACTACTTCATCACGGACTGGCCCAGCGAGATCAAGCCGTTCTACATCAAGGACCACGACGACGACCCCGAACTCTCGACCGGCTTCGACCTGATGCACCCGCGCATGGAACTGGTCTCGGGCGGCCAGCGCGAGCACCGCCACGAGAAGCTCATCGAAGGCTTCGAACAGCAGGGCCTCGACCCCGACCAGTTCGAGTACTACACCAAGATGTTCAAGTACGGCATGCCGCCCCACGCCGGCTTCGGCCTCGGCGGCGAGCGCCTGCTCATGACCATCCTCGGGCTGGACAACATTCGAGAAGCAGTGCTGTTCCCGCGAGATCGCCAGCGTTTGTCGCCGTAGGCGACAACTCTGGGAGCCGGCGAGACGAGCGAAGCGAAGTCTCGCAAGACCGGCAGCGCCTGTCGCCGTAAGGCGACGGCGCAACTGTCGAGTGGGAGCCAGAGAGACGAATGGGGAGAGTCTCTCGCTGTTCCCGCGAGATCGCCAGAGACTGAGCCCGTAGGGCGAAGTCTCTGGGAGCAAGCGAAGCGAGTGAAACGAGTTTCGCGTGATCGCCAACGTCTGAGTCCGTAGGCGACGACGCAACTGTCGAACGGGGGCTCGTTGGACGACCAGCGCGAGTCCAACGGTGGACACGACACCACCGCTATTTATCGCCGCGTCTGGCTACAGACCCCGTAGTCGCGCGGCTATCGAATCGTACCCGAGCGAGCGGCCTGTCCGGACGGGAACGGCGGGACGCAGCGAAAAAACGACACGGGCACTCCAAATCGCAGTTCACGGCGGGCGCAGCGGGACGGGAGACCCAGCCCTAGCCGCCGTTGCTACCGTCACAGGAGCCACTGTTGATAGCGCCGGCGAGGTCGCTACCGACCATCGAGTCGCCCAGATACGCGAGGTGACTCCCGACGCTGGCGGTGACGTCGACGTCCGTGTAGTTCGGGGCGGGATCGCAGCCGGCTCCCTCGGTTCCGAGGGCCGTGTCACCGAAGCCGCCGTAGGCGCTGCCGACCGTCGAGTCGTTGTTCGAGTGGTAGTTGCGGACCTCGCAGGCGTTGTCCAGACCGGCGCTCCACGGACTGCCACAGACTTCCGACCCGTCGGCGGCCGCGCCCAGCGGGGCGACGGTCTCGATCTGGTAGCCGCTGCCGAGTTCGGTCGCGGTCCAGAGGACACAGCGACCGCCAAGCGAGTGGCCGACAAGTCGGACGTTACCGCCGCCGCTGTCGTAGAACTCTTCGATGAGGTCGGCCGTAACCTCGCCGACGTTCTCGGTGTCGGCTTCCGCGCCGATGAAGTTGAAGTTGGTCGCAGGCCACTCGAGAGCGACCGTCTCGGTCGGCGAATAGCCGCCCGACTCGAGGGAGTTCTCGACGTTCGAGGCCTGACTCGAGACGGTGGTGTCGCCGAACCAGCCGTGGACGAACACGAGCAGTTCGTCCGTGACCGGGAGGCTGCCGTCGGCGCTCCAGCCGAACAGGCCGTCGTCGATTTCGATGACGTCGGGGCCGAGGACCTGTGCCGACGCCGAACCGGAGGCGGCTGCGAGTCCCGTCCCGGCGATGGCCGTCACGCCAGTCGCTTTTAGGATGGATCGTCTAGTCGATCCGGTCGATTCCTCGAAACGTCGCTGTGTACCGTTCTCGCTGTCGTTGTCTGCCATGACGCGTCGGAATCATGATTGGTAATACGGTAATTCGTTATTCTTCAGTTCTGAATACAGTTATGTCGGGGTCCGATCACACTTCAATAGTATAACTATTATGAGCATTGTGGCGGTCGCGAGCATCCGCCGTAACTCGCGCGCACCGGGATCGCAAACACGCCTACAAGCAGAGCAAACGACATTGGAATGGGACTCCCGCCGGAAATATTAGGTGCGATTCCTGAGACCGATTCCACAAACCGTCCGTAGAGCGGTCGAAATCGGCTTTTGAGGTGCCTGTGTGAGCCGACTGCTCTAATCGACGACTCAAAACTGGTGGTTGCGGAACATTTTTTATTGATAATTGTGTGGGTTATTACCATGAAACGGGTGACCTACGTTGTCACTCCACACCGCGGGTACTTCGATCCAACCGAGCGGTGGTGTCGCGAGAACGACCTTCGATTCGAGGCGATCCACCAGATCGGTCTCCTCGAGGACGGGACCGTCAAGGCCCTTCTCGAGGTGGCCGGAACGCCGCCACAGGTCCGGTCGAACGTTCCCGACGACCTCTCGCGACTCGTCGACCGCGAGCTCAGCGCCGAGGACGGGCGGACGATGTTACAGCTTCGGTATGAGCCGACTGACCTCAATCGCCGGTTCATCGAGCCGTTCCATACGACCGGCGTGATCGTCCAGTACCCGATCGTGTACGTCGATCCGGACCGATCGTCGCTTCGAACGACCGTAACCGGGCCCGACGACGATGTCCAGCGGCTCATCGAGAGCTACCGGGAACTCGCAGCCCTCACCGTCGAGGCCGTCTCGAACTCGTTGCCGTCGGTCGATCAGCGCTACGACGATCTCACCGAGCGCCAGCAGGAGGTACTGGAGATGGCCTACGAGCACGGCTACTACGACGATCCGCGCGGTGCCACCTACGAAGAGATCGCAGCCGAGTTGGACTGTTCGGCGAGTTCCGTCGGACAGATCCTCCGCCGGACCGAATCCACGCTCGTCTCGGCGACCGTCGCGAACCGATCGCACGACTCGTCGTAACGTCGCCGAGCGCTGTCCTCCGGTTCTTGCCCGTCGTTCCGGCTCCCATCGCCGAGCAGGGAATCTACAACGTTATATCGTTCCGACCGATACGACGGGATAATGCGCGAGGAGGCGACGGCGTTCGTCCCCGGACACGTCACGGGATTTTTCAGCGCTCACCCGGACGACGATCCGACGAAAGCCGGCTCACGGGGTGCGGGACTGACGCTCACAGACGGTGTCGAAGTAACGGTCGAACCGGCAGAGGAATCAGCGATCGTCCTCGACGGAACCGAACTTGAGGTCGATCCGGTGACGACCGTCCTCGAGACGCTCGACGCGACCGCCCGCGTCGAAGCGAATTCCGAACTGCCGCTCGGAGCCGGGTTCGGCGTCTCGGGAGCGATGGCGCTCGGTACGGCGCTCGCGGCGAACCGCGTCTTCGAGCGCAAGCTCTCGGAGAACGAACTCGTGACGATCGCTCACGGTGCCGAGGTACAGGCCGGGACGGGACTCGGCGACGTGGTCGCGCAGGCCCACGGCGGCGTTCCGATCCGCCTCGAGCCGGGCGGGCCACAGGACAACAAGCTCGACGCGATTCCGGCGCGGGCGCGCGTCGAGTACGTTTCGTTCGGCGAACTCTCGACGGCCGACGTGCTCTCGGGCGACACCGAGCAGCTCACGGCCGCCGGCAAGGAGGCGCTCTCCCGGGTCGTCGAGGAACCGACGCTGCTCTCCTTGCTGTACGCCTCGAGGCTGTTCGCGCGCGACGCCGGCCTGCTCACGGAGCGGGTCGCGGAGGCGATCCGCGAGGTCTCGGCGGCCGACGGACAGGCGTCGATGGCCATGCTCGGCGAAACCGTCTTCGCGCTCGGGACGGGACTCTCCGACGCCGGCTACGAGCCGTCGGTCTGTGCGACGCATCCGGCCGGCGCGGTGTTGCGGTAGTTAAGTACCCCTGCTATCTATCAGCCGGTGTAGATATCTGCCGCAGAATCGCCGGACAGTCGGTGGTCGGACTTGATTCAGCGATCGTTTTCGCGGACGGAATCCGATTCGATTCGACACCGACGCTCTACGTTGGTATCGGATCCCTCGAAAATTGGCGATAGAGCGGTTCTGTCCGCCTGTAAGGGCGTGTTTTTCGATTCTATCGGCGGACTGCGAGGACCGGATCACTGCCGGATAGATTGTTCTGAACCTACATGACTGATTTCGTATGGCTAGCCAGAACTTTATTATGATTCGTTCAAGTTATCCGGTCAAGTTTGGCAATGGCATCACTGACTGACATTCACCAAAACCTGTTTCAACTGTATGAACACTACGTCGGCGAACCCGACTCAAGCAAGGACGTCTACGGCTATTGGCTGTTTATCGTCGGCTACATCATCGGGGCCGCCGGCGTGGCGTCGTTCGTGATCGGCTACGCGGGCGAGGGGAATCCCTACACGCTGATCAGGATTTCGGGGGTCACGGCCGCGACGGGGCTGGCCTTCTGCCTGTTCGGGATCGTCCTCATGTTGCCGGTGCGGACGAGGGGGATTCAGGCGAGCGTCGTCGGACTGCTCGTCGCGTTGGGGGGCGTCGGCTTTTTCGGGTGGGCGTATCCGTACAACTGGCGGAATCTCGGCGTCGACTACAGCGTCGAGGTCATTTCGGTCTACACGTTCGGTATCGGGATCATCGCGGGCGTGACGGCCCTCGTTCCCGTGCTCACGGGACAGAAGGGGATGTTCGTCGAGGAGGAAGGAACGACGGACGATCCGCCGATTCTCACGGGCGACGCGATGGAAGGGGCCCAGTTCGCCGCCTTCCGCGACGACAACGGCGACTGGAAGTGGCACGTCCTCCACCTCGAGGCGCTGGCCCAGAGCACGGAGAGTGCCGTGACGCGGCCGGACGCGACGGAGGGGATCGAGCGCGTTCAGAACCAGATCAGCTCCGCGGGGCTGATGGAGCTGACGACTTCGGCGTTCCGGCTCTACGAGGACCGGGATGGCACGTGGCAGTGGACGCTCGCGCGCGACGACGGCAGCATCGTCGGCTCCTGTGCCGGCGAGTTCGACCGGCGTGACGGCGCCGAGGAGTCGGTAAGCTTCCTGAAAGACCGCGGCCCGGACGCCGACGTGATCGAAATCGAGGGGGCCGCGTTCACCTACGCCGAGAAGCGCGATCAGTGGCACTGGCAACTCGTCGACGACGACCGAACGCCGCTCGCCTCGAGCGAGGACGGGCATTCGACACAGGAGCGAGCCGAGGAGGCCGCCCGCTCGTTCGCCGAGCGGTTCGACCGCGCGCGAGTGCTCGACGTCGAGCACATCGGCGTGGAACTCTGTGAACGGGCCGACGGCTGGACGTGGCGGTTCGTCGACGCCGCCGACGAGGTCGTCGCGAGCAGCGCCGCCGAGTTCGACTCCCGGCGCGACGCCGAGAAGGCCGCCGAAGCGTTGCTGCCGGCGCTCGAGTCGGCGTCGGTCACCGTCTCCGGCGAGCCGACGTACGAACTCTACGAGTCCGGCGAGGAGTGGCGCTACCGGCTCGTCGACGCGAACGAACACGTTGTCGCGCGCGGTCCGGAGGGGACCGCCGAGCGCGACGCGTCCGAGCGGTGGACCAACCAGTTCGGCGACCACGCGCTCGAGTCGGACGTCGTCGAGATCAAGGACGCGGAGTACGAGGTCTACCCCGCCGACGCCGAGGCCGACGCGGCTCCCGACGACGCGCCGGGCGGCGAGGACGACGACCTTCCGACGCCGTTCGAGGAACCCGAACCGGCCGCCGACGGCGGAACGGTCGCGGACGACGCACCGGCGGCGGACGACACCAGCCCGTGGCACTGGCGGCTCGTCACCGACGACCGCGAGGTCGTCGCCGCGAGCACCGAGCCACACGCCGACGCCGAGGCGGCGACGACGGCGATCGAACGCGTCCGCGAGCAGGCCAGCGAGGCCGAGCTCATCGAGTTCGAGAACGCCGCCTTCCAGGTCTACGAGGCCGACTCCGGCGAGTGGCGCTGGCGGCTCATCGACGAGGACGGCAACGTGCTGGCCGACAGCGGCGAGGAACACACCTCCCGCGGCGAGGCCGCCGAAGCGATGATGACGCTCAAAGAGCAGGCCCCCGACGCCGAACTGCTCGAGATCGAGACCGCGGCGTTCGAACTGTTCGTCAACGAGGACGACGAGTGGGGCTGGCGGCTCATCGACGAGGCCGGCAAACTCGTCGCCGAGGACCCGGCGACTCACCCGACTCGCGGCGCCGCGCGACAGGCGATGAACCGCCTGCTCGAGTACCTCGACTCCGACGTCCGGACGATGGACCGGGCGGTCTTCCAGACGTACGCGACCGAGGACTGGCACTGGCGGTTCGTCATGCCGTCCGGCGAGACCGTCGCCGTCGACGGCGAGGCGTACCCGACCCGCGACGAACTGGTCGACAGCCTCGACGACATCCGCGACGCCGCCGCGTCGGCCGGTCGCTACACGATCGGTGACGTGTCGGTCCAGCTCTACGGCACCGACGAGTGGCGCTTCCGACTGCTCGACCGCGATCGCGAGGAGATCGCCGACTCGAGTATCTCCTACGCCGACCGCGAGGCCGCGATGGCCGGCGTCGACGAACTGCAGGCGAACGCGACCGACGCGCCGATCTTCGCGATCGACGACGCCGCGATCCGACTCGACGGTTCCGACGACTGGTCGTGGGAACTCGTCGACCGCGACCGCGAAGTGATCGCCAACGGGGTCGGCACCGCCGCGAGCAAGGCCGACCTGTTCGACGCGATCGAGGAGGTCCGCCAGCTCGCGCCGATGGCCGGCCGCGTCGACTTCGACGTCGCCTCCTTCGAACTCGTCGCCGACGAGGACGACCGCTGGCAGTGGCGGCTCATCGACGAGGACGGCCGGACCGTCGCGACCGGCTCCGAGACCCACGAGACGGCCGACGACGCGCGCGCGGCCCTCGAGGACGTTCGCAAACTGATCGAGTCCGCGAGCATCCTCGAGATTGACAGCGTCTCGTTCGAACTCCACACCGCCGAGGACGGCTGGGTCTGGCAGCTGATCGACGAGTACGGGACGACGATGGCCGAAAGCACCCAGACCTACGAGAGCCGGACCGACGCCCGCGAGGCGATGAACGACGTGAAGGCGCAGGCCCCCGAGGGCTGGATCACGTTCACGGAATAGCGGTCTCCCCGGCTATCGACGGCTATCAATCGACTTTTTTACCGACCGACCCGAGTACGATCGTGAGCGATTACGACAGCGTCTCCGCCGACGTCGAGCACGAGGAGGAGATCCCGAAGGATCACCCCAGATATCAGGATCTGCTCACCCGCCACCGGATCGAGGCGGGCATCGAGAAGGGGATCACGCATCTGCAGGGGATGCACGCCGAGGGTCGGGGCAGCGCCTTCGACTACCTGCTGGGCGAGGAGACGATTCCGAGCGCCGACGACGCCGAACGGACCGCCGCGGCCCACCTCCTGCTCGCCGAGCGGCCGGTGCTCTCGATCAACGGCAACGTCGCGGCGCTGGTCCCCGGCGAGATGGCCGCCCTCGCCGACGCCACGGGCGCCGCTCTCGAGGTCAACCTCTTCAATCGCACCCCGGAGCGGATCGAGGCCATCGCCGATCACCTGCGCGAGCACGGCGCGGACGAGGTGAAGGGACTCGAGGCCGACGCGCGGATTCCGAACCTCGACCACAAGCGGGCGAAGGTCGACGCCGACGGCATCTACGCGGCCGACGTCGTGCTCGTACCGCTCGAGGACGGCGACCGCGCCGAGGCGTTAGACGAGATGGGTAAGACCGAGATCGTGATCGACCTCAACCCGCTGTCGCGCTCGCCGCAGGTCGCCGACGTACCGATCGTGGACAACATCATCCGCGCGGTGCCGAACATCACCGAACACGCCCGCGAGTTGGCCGACGCCGACGAAGCCGAACTTCGAGAGATCGTCGAGGCCTTCGACCGGGACCGAGCGCTCGAGGAGGCGGAGGAACGGATCCGGTCGGGCGACCTCTGATCGGCCGCGGTCTCGCTCGAGACCAACTATTATCTGTCACCGTCCCGAACGGTCGGGCGATGCCATCGCTCGAGCCACCATGTCTGCGATCGGAACACGCCTCCCGCGGCGCGGCCGAGGGAGCGAAACTCGGCGGGAAGGTCGGCGGTCTCGCCGGACCGGCGGGCGGTGCGGTCGGGGCCGGCGTCGGCGCGGCGACCGGCTACCTCGCGGGGACGGCCCGCGATCGGGTCGACTCGCTGACACCGTTTTGAATTCATCGGGCGCGAGCGTGCGACCGTCCGGGACACTACCGTCGTTCAAGAAGGCATAAATCCGTCCGTTGATTCCACTCAGACAGCAATGGATACCTACGACCTGATCACGCGAAACGCCGAGGAGGTCGTCACCGACGAGGAGGTCAGCGACCTCGCGGCGGATCCCGCGGGGAAACGCGCCTACGTCGGCTACGAACCCTCCGGCGTGCTCCACCTCGGCCATCTCCTGACCGCGAACAAACTCATCGATCTCCAGGAGGCGGGCATGGACGTCGTCATCCTGCTGGCGGACGTCCACGCCTACCTCAACGACAAGGGGACCTTCGACGAGATTCAGGACACCGCCGAGCAGATGAAAGCGCAGTTCCTCGCCTACGGCCTCGACGAGGCCCAAACCGAGTTCGTCTACGGCTCCGAGTTCCAACTCGACGAGGAGTACGTACTCGACCTGCACACGCTCGAGGTCGACACGACGATGAACCGCGCCCAGCGCGCGATGGCCGAGATACAGGGCGACGAGACGGCCAAGGTGAGCCACCTCGTCTACCCGCTGATGCAGTCCTTGGACATCGAGTACCTCGACCTCGATCTGGCCGTCGGCGGCTTGGACCAGCGCAAGGTCCACATGCTCGCCCGCGAGAAACTGCCCGAAGTCGACTACGAGGTCCGGCCGGCCCTGCACACGCCCATCGTCGCCGACCTCACCAGCGGCGAGGGGAAGATGTCCTCGAGCGAGGGCGTCACCATCTCGATGGAGGACTCCACCGAAGACCTCGAGGAGAAGGTCAACTCGGCGTACTGCCCGCCGACCCGCGATCCGGAGCCGGACGACGACGGCAACGAGCGCGAGAACCCCGTCCTCGAACTCTTCGAGTATCACGTCTTCCCGCGGTTCGACGAGATCGTCGTCGAGCGCCCCGAGAAGTACGGCGGCGACCTGACTTACGAGGACTACGAGGCCCTCGCCGACGACCTCGAGTCGGGCGAACTCCACCCCGCCGACGCGAAGGGCACGCTCGCGACCTACCTCGACGAACTGATCGCGCCGGGCCGCGAGAAGCTGCGCGAGATCCGCGACTAGTCGGCTCCCCCGAGAGTCGCGGCTAATCGACATCCCGCCTCGAGGGCTCGCGTGTCGGCCCTACTCGACGAACACGCACTCGTCGTCGGTATCGAGGAGGATGCTGAACAGTTGCCCTTCGACGGCCCGGAGGTGCTGTGAGAAGGTCGCCGGCGAGATACCGAGTTCGTCGGCGAGTTCGGTGGCCTCGTGTTTTCGCGGCCAGTCGTAGTAGCCGTTCATGTAGGCGGTGAGAAACACCTCCCGCTGCCTGTCGGTGAGCGCATCGATAACGGTCTGTTTGAAATCGTGGTGCGTAAACAGCGGCGTCGACCGCTGCCGGTCGCGAGAATCGTCGACCGTCACCGTCGGATGCTCCGTTTCGAATCGCTCGACGAGTTCGTCGGCGTCGGCCCGTGAAGACACCTCCGCGACGAGCCGGCCGTCACCGCCGTCGGCCTCGACGGTCCGCGGAATCGCCCCGAACTCGACGACGCTCCTCGCGACGCAGCGCTCGCGGACGTGGAATCGTAATCGACCGCCGTCCTCGTGGCGCGCCACGAGTTCCGCATCGACGTCGTCGCTCCGGTCGACCGCCTCGAGGACCCGCTCCGGCCGGGCACCCTCGAGGGTGAAGTACTCGACGAACCCGGCCTCGGAATGCGGAAAGAGCACCTCGAGATCGACCCGACAGTCCTCGGCCCGCGACGCGTCGACGAACGGGTAGGACGTGTCGCGAACCCGAAACTCGACTTCGACGGCGTCTTTCGCCCGACGGCCTCCGCGGTCCATGCGTTATTGTCACCGTCCCGGTACTGGTCCGTTTCCCCTTGACTCGCAAGCGGTTCGGCCGCGATCCGAGACGTCGACAGTCGGTGCTAGCCGCCGTTCGCGTGCCGTCGTCGGTCGGTCACCTCACTGCAGAGCACACCTCGTGATGGCGTGGTGTGTAGCGAGAGACTATCGATCTAAGCGGAAGATATCGCCCGTGATGGCGCTGTAAACGACGAATTTTCCGGCCTGACTACAACCAGTCTTATCACCGTCTCCGGTGGAGGTCCGGCCGATCCATGGGACGCGAAACCGAGTCCGACGACTCGTCCGCCGACGCATCGCGCCGTTCGTTCCTGCAAACCGGTACGCTCGCCTCGGCGGGCCTCGCACTGGGGCTGTCAGGTGTGGCACCCGCCGCGGCGACCGGCGGTGACTCGACCGGTTCCGACGAGATGCCCGCCGGCGACGCAGCGAGCGACACCGAACTGAACCTGGCGGACGTGGGCTTTCTCCAGTTGATGGCCTACCACCACCGCGGCGGGATCGAAGCCGCCTCGCTGGTTCCGGAGCGGACGAACCACGACGCGTTGGCCGAGTTCGCCGAGACGGTACTCGAGGGCCAGCGGGAGGGCCTCGCGCGGATCGAATCGATCCTCGCCGAGGCCGGGATCGAACCCGGGCACCTGCTCGAGGCCGATCTCGACGCGGTCAGGGACATGGTGACGTCGATCCCCGGCAACCCCCGCCCGAACGAACTCGCGTACCTGCAGCGCCTCGAGGGGACGACCTTCGACCTGCGGTTCATCGAAACGTTCGCGAACCACCACCGCGGCGCGATCCAACTCTCACACCTCGTTCTTCGGGAGGGCCAGTCGCCCGCGGTCGAAGCGATGGCGACCGACATCATCGAGACCCAGCAGGCACAGATCGCCCGAATGTACACCTGGTACCTCGACTGGGTGCAGCACGCCTAGCGCGACCGCGGCGGGCGGCGGCCGCCGATCAGCCGATTGAAGTGCGCGCGACCCCCTTGCGAGTCCATGAACGAGACGCGACGGGCGATCCTCGAGGCGATCGCGGACGGGCCGGTATCGGGGCCCGAACTGGCCGAGTCGCTCGATATCTCGCGGGCGGCCGTCTGGAAGCACATCGAGGGGCTGCGCGAGGCCGACTTCGAGATCGAGAGCGGGCCGGCCGGCTACGAACTGACCGCCGTCGCGGCGTACAACGCCCCGGCCGTCGAGTTCGAACTCGAGGCCCCGTTCTCGGTCGAGTACCACGACTCCGTGGGAAGCACCAACGACCGGGCGCGCGAGCTGGCGGCCGAGGGCGCGACGGACGTGGCCGTCCTCGCGGACGAACAGGTCGGCGGCCGCGGCCGCCTCGAGCGCGAGTGGTCCTCGCCGTCGGGCGGCGTCTGGGTCAGCGTCCTGACGCGACCGGCCGTCGCGCCCGCGCAGGCCCCGCTGTACACGCTCGCGGCGTCGGTCGCCACGGCGACGGCGGCTCGAGAGGCGGGCGTCGACGCCCGGATCAAGTGGCCCAACGACGTGGTCGTCCCGGTCGGCGACGACGGCGACTACCGAAAGCTCGCGGGGATCCTCACGGAGATGGAGGGAGAGACCGACCGCGTGGAGTGGCTCGCCGTCGGGATCGGCGTCAACGCGAATCTCGACGCCGACGCGCTACCCGAGGGTGCGACCAGCATCCGCGAGGAGGCGGGTGACGTCGACCGGCGACGGTTCGTCCAACGGCTCTTGGAGTCGTTCGATCGGTATCGGGAAGACCTCGAGGCGGTCGTCCCCGCGTGGCGCGATCTGGCGCTGACGATCGGCCAGCGCGTGCGCGTCGACCGCCCCGCTGGCGAAATCGTCGGTGAGGCGATCGACGTGACGGAGTCCGGGGCCCTCGTCGTCGAGACCGAGAACGGGCGGGAGACCGTTACGGCGGGCGACTGCGAGCACTTGCGACCGATCTGACCGAGCGCCGCAGTTTCAAACGCCGAGCAGGATCGAACCGGTGGTCGCGGCGACGACCCAGCCCACGCCGGTCCACGACACCACGAAAAACGCCTCGCGAGCGCTGGCTTCCGTCCAGTCGGAACTCACGTCGAGGCGATCCTGCATTCCCTCGATGGTCCGTCCGAGGCCGACCGCCGATGACCACGCGGTGACGCCGAACCCGAGGACGAGCGCGCCGAGTGCAAACGCCGTGTCGGTCGCGGCTCGCGGCGTCCAGACCGTCAGCAGCGCCAGCGAGGCGACCGCACCGAGCGCGGCTCCGATGGCCACCCAGCGAGCGGCGGCGACCGCGAGCCGGCGGACCCGCTCGACGGGGTCCCTCGAGACGGGAACGCTGGGATCAGTCGACGGCATCTCGCATGCGGGGATCTAAGGCGTCCCGCATCCCGTCGCCGAGGAGGTTGAATCCGAGCACCGTCAGCGCGAGGAATAGGCCGGGGAAGAACGACCACCACCACGCCCCGGAGAACAGTCCCTTCTCGACGCCCTCCGAAAGCATCATCCCCCACGACGGGTCGCCGGGAGCCGCGCCGAACCCGAGGAACGACAGCGCCGCGATGTCGATGATGGCGAGCCCGTAGTTCAGCGTGGACTGGACGGTGATCGGTGCCAGACAGTTCGGCAGGACGTGGCGGATCAGCAGCCGCGGATCGGTCGCGCCGAGGGCCCGCGTCGCCTCGATGTACTCGTCCTCGAGGACTTTTAGCGCCGCCCCGCGCACGACGCGGGCGAACCGCGGCGTGTACACGAGCGTAAGCGCGATGACTGCCCGCCACAGCCCCAACCAGTCGGGGAAGATCGTGACGAGCGCAAGCGCCAGCAGCAGCGACGGGAACGACAGGAGTACGTCCATCGTCCGCATGATCACGTTGTCCGTGAGGTCGCCGTAGTACGCCGCGACGATCCCGGCGGTGATGCCGAGGGCCGTGGACGCGACGACGGTCGCGGTCCCGAACTTCAGGGCGTACCACGCGCCGTACAGCACTCGCGGGAAGATGTCGCGGGCTTGGCCGTCCGTTCCGAACCAGAACGCGCTACTCGGCCCCACCTTCGTCGGGTTTGCCCCGAACTGCGTGTCGACGATGGCGTCGAGTCCGTACGCGAGTCGGGCGTAGATGGCGACGAGGAACATCCCGACGATGAGACTGAGGCCAATGACGGCGATGCGGTTCGACAGCAGTTCCGTGAGGAACGGGCTGGCGCGAAGGCGCTCGATGGTGCTGCGTTCGACGGTCGATGATTGGGTTTCCGTGCTCATTGGTCGATTCGTGGGTCGAGGATGGAGTACGTGATGTCGACGAAGAGGTTCACTATTGTGTACATGAGCGCGAAGACGAGGACGGTCGCCTGCACCACGGGATAGTCGCTACCGTCGATGGCGGAGACGAGCAACGTCCCGATGCCGTTGATCTCGAAGACGGTCTCGGTCAGCACGGAGCCGCCGAGCATCGAACCGAACTGGATACCGATGATGGTGATCACGGGGATGAACGCGTTCCGGAGCCCGTGTTTCATGATCGTGGTCTTCGCGCCCTGGCCCTTCGCGCGGGCCGTCCGCATGTAGTCCTGTCTGACGACTTCGAGCATCGACGACCGCATCATCCGGGAGATGAACGCCATCGAGTAGATGCCGAGCACGAGGACGGGCATGAACAGGTGACGAGCCGCGGACTGAAACGCGGCCATGTCCCCGGCCAGCAGCGTGTCGACGAGGATGAATCCGGTCGTCGAGTCGATGAAGTGCGTCGATCCGATGCGCCCGCTCGTCGGGAGGACGCCGAGGATCTGTGCGAACAGCAGTATGAGGAGCGGCCCGCTCCAGTAGATGGGGACGCTGATCCCCGTCAGCGCGCCGATCCGGGAGAAGTGGTCGGTCAGCGTGTCCTTCTTGACGGCGCTGATAATCCCGAGCGGGAGTCCGAACAGCAGGCCCGCGATCTGTCCGAGAACCGCGAGCTCGATGGTGATCGGGAGTCGGTCGGCGAGAATCTCGCTGACGTCGCTACCCTGTCGGACCTGATAGGACTGTCCGAAGTCGAGCGTCACGGTGTCGTGAAGGAATCGGAGATACTGCTGCCACAGCGGATCGTTGAGTCCGAGGTCGGACCGAATCTGCTCGACGAAGTCTTGACTCGCGCGTTCGCCCGCGATGACGACGGCGGGGTCACCCGGCGAGAGATGGAGGATCGCAAAAACCACTGTTGCCACTCCGAACAGCACCGGACCGAGCAACAGCAGGCGTTTGGCGACGAACCGCTTTGATACCATTATTCTGAGCTAATTTTGAGGGGTTAAAAATGTCCCGTCAGCCGGGCGCGTTACTCGAGCTCCACCAAGTGGAGGTGCGGGCCGCCGATAGCCGAGACGTCGTAGTTGCTGACGTTGTTGCGGACGCCGCGGATTTCGTCGGCGTAATCGATGTAGACCCAGGGTGCCTCGTCGTGGGCGATCTGGGCCGCCTCGTGGTAGAGGTCGGCGCGTTCGTCCTGATCCGACGCCTGCTGGGCCTCTTCGACGAGATCCATGAACTCCTGGTTCGCCCACGCGGCGCGGTTGGACGTGTTGTAGCCCTCCGTGCTCCAGTCGACCCAGTCCTGTCCGTCGGGAGACTCCACCTGCGGGTGGAGCAGGACGTAGTAGAAGTTGTCCGGGTCGGCGTTGTCCGTGTACCAGCCGGCGAGGGACGCGTCGTGTTTCCCGTCGCCGGTATAGGTGAGGTAGTCCGAGAACGGCCGCTCGTCGATGGTGACGTCGATACCGACGTCCCCGAGGTTCGTCCGGATGGTCTCCGCCGTCGACGACGGAGCCGGGTTGTAGCCGCGGGCGTTCTGGAAGGTCGTCAGGTCGAAGGAGAAACCGTCGCCGTATCCGGCCTCTTCCAACAGCGACCGTGCCTGATCGGGGTCGTAAGCGTACGGACTGAGGTCGTCGTTGTGTCCGAACAGCGCCGGCGGACACGGCTGGTCGGCCTGTTCGGCGATGCCGGAGTAGACCTCGTTGACGATGGATTCGGTGTCGATGGCGTAACTGATCGCCCGCCGGACCCGCGCGTCGCGGAACTCCTCGACGCGGGACTGGTTGAACGACATGTAGCCGATGTTGATCCCCTCTCCCGACTGGATTTCGGCGGCGTCGGAGTCCTCGACCGACCCGATGTTTTCGGGCGCGAGGTTGTCGATGATCTCGAGTTCGCCTTCGACGAGAGCCTGCGTACGCGTGGAGTTCTGGCCGCGCTCGAGGAACAGGAGTTCCTCGACGTTCGGACCGTCGCCCCAGTAGTTGTCGTTAGGGGTGAGCAGGATGCGGCCGTTCGAGTTGTCGAGTTCCTCGAGTTGGAACGGACCGGTGCCGTTGGCGTCCGCGTTGAAGTCGAAGTCGCCCTCGATGTCGTCCTTGGAGAGGACGACGGCGGCGAACATCGCGAGGTTACGCAGGAACGGCGCGTACGGATCCGTAAGCGTGATGTTCAGCGAGTAGTCGCCGTCGGCTTCGACGGAGTCGATCCAGTTGCCGAGCGTGAACGGCCCGTACGCGGAGGCGTCCTCGAAGTAGTAGTCGTAGTCCTCGTCGACGAACCGGCGGTAGGTCGCGACGAAGTCCTCGGCGGTGAAGTCGGTTCCGTCGTCGAACTGTGCGTCCTCGCGCAGTTCGATCGTGACGTCCTCGCCGTCCATCGACCAGTCGGTCGCGAGACTCTCCGTAATGGCCGCCTCGCCGGGCTCGAAGTCGATGAGCCCGTCGTAAACCTGGTTCGTGACCTTCGACACCTCGCCGCTGGTCGTTCGCTGCGGATCGAGCGTGTCCGAGTGGGAACTGCGCCCGTACCGGAGCGTGCCGTCGCTGCCACTGCTACCGCCGAGACAGCCGGCCATGGAACTCGCTGCAGTTGCGACAACCGTTGCGCTGCCGGCAGACTTCAGGAAACTCCGCCTGGAAGGCTGACCGTCATTACCTGACATACCAGTAGTCCGTAATTCGAACTATATAATGGTACCGGACAATATTGTCAACTCTATACTGGTTGAGAAGCGTTTACTGGCCGTGCTGGCCGGTCGGAGAAACGAGTCGCGACTCGATGGACTGGGTTCCGAAAACGCCGAACGCACCCGGCGGATCCGAGCGATTAACTGGCACCGCGTCTGCGATTACTCGGCTTCGGTGTAGATGTGACAGGCGGCGGGGTGGTCGCTGTCGTCGAGTGCGGGGTCGTTTCGCTCGCAGACGCTCTCAAACGTGTCCGCGAGGACGGCCTCGGCGGCCTCCCAGTCGCCGTCGTCGAGGTGCCGGTAGGACTCCTCGACCGCCTCGCGAGCGCGACCGGAGAGCGGTTCGTCGAAGAACTGCGCGTTGAGCGCGGCGGTCAGGTCGCTGCCGCCGTCCGCGACCGCTCGAGGCGGCGCTTCGGCGACGGCTTCCTCTCGGGCCGCCTCGAGATCGATGTCGCGCGATTCCACGCGTTGTCGATAGAACATGACCTCGCGGTAGCGCTCCTGTTCGATGTCGAGATTGTCGGGCGGGATGATCGACGGACACCGAGTCCGGAAGTGACAACCCGACGGCGGATCGATCGGGGAGGGAACGTCGCCTTTCAGGATGGTGCGGTCGTCGGTATCTGCCAGCGGATCCGGTTCGGGAATCGCCGACAGCAACGCGTTCGTATACGGGTGTCTCGGGTCGGCGAACAGGTCGTCGGTCTCGGCGATCTCGACGATCTCGCCGAGGTACATCACCGCGATGCGATCCGAGATGTGCCGGACGACCGAGAGGTCGTGGGCGATGAACAGGTACGTCAGCCCGAACTCCTCTTGCAGGTCCTCTAAGAGGTTGATAATCTGTGCCTGCACGGAGACGTCTAGGGCCGACACCGGCTCGTCGGCGACGATGAAGTCGGGGTCCACCGCGAGGGCACGAGCGATGCCGACGCGCTGGCGCTGCCCGCCCGATAGTTCGTGGGGATAGCGACCGTACTGGCTCTCGTCGAGTCCGACCTCTTCCAGAAGCTGGATAACGCGGCGGCGTCGCAGCAGGCGCGCGGAGTCGCCGGCGGACACCGACACATCGATAGCAGTGATGCGACCGTCCTCTCGGGTGATATCGGTCTGAACGCCGAGCGGACCCTCGACATCCACGGTGATATCGTCGTCCTCGATGGTGACATCGTCGCTATCGACAGTCACGACATCGTCGCCTTCGGCAATCATGACGTCGGCGCCCTCGACAGTCACGGATACCGGAACGACCGTCTCGCCATCGGTGCTCCCCAGGAGCGCGTCTGCATTGTCCGAAACCTCGACGGAGACGACGTCTTCACTGATCCCCTCAACGGTAACGTCCGCTCGCGTGACGACGTCGGGGTCGCTCTCCGGGAGGCCGTGAATCTTCAGCGGTTCCATGACCGTCTGTCCGACGGACATCCGCGGATCGAGACTCGACATCGGGTCCTGGAAGACCATCTGCATGTCCTTACGCTTCTCGCGGAGTTCCGACTTCGAGAGGTCGCCGAGGTCCTCGCCGGCGAACACCACCGTGCCGTCGGTCGGCGGGTTGAGGTGGAGGATGGCCCGACCCGCGGTCGACTTGCCACAGCCGGACTCGCCGACCAGTCCGAGCGTCTCGCCCTCGTGGACGTCGAAGCTCACGCCGTCGACTGCCTTTACGCTCGGCTTTTCACCCATGAACCGGTCGAGATAGCCGTCCGCTTGCTGGTAGTACTTTCGCATCTCGCGGATTTCGACGATCGGCTCGCCGATGTCGTGCTCGGCCGCGGACGCGGCGTCGTCGTTGCCGTACTCGTCCTCGTCGAAGTCCTCGAGGAGACACTTCGAGCGGTGGTCGACGCCCTCGGGACCGTGCTGGCGGAACTGGATCTCGCCGTCGCGACACTCGGGCTGGGCCCACGGGCACCGGTCCGCGAAGTGACATCCCTCGGGCATGTCGATGAGGTCGGGAACGTTGCCCTCGATGGGCGTCAGACGGTCTTTCTCCTCCGTCGGGATGGATTCCAAGAGCGTGTACGTGTACGGGTGGCTCGGATCGGCGAAGATCTCTTCGACGGGACCCACCTCGACGATCTCGCCGGCGTACATCACCGCGACCCGGTCGCAGGTCTCCGCGACCACGCCGAGGTCGTGGGTGATCATCAGCACCGACATCCCGAACTCCTCTTGGAGGTCGTCGATGAGGTCGAGAATCTGGGCCTGGATGGTCACGTCGAGGGCTGTCGTCGGCTCGTCGGCGATGAGGAGGCTCGGCTGGCACGCGAGCGCGATGGCGATGAGCACCCGCTGGCGCATCCCGCCGGAGAACTCGTGGGGGTACTCCTCGAGGCGCGTCGTGGCCTCCGGGATGCCGACCTCGGTGAGAATGTCCACGACATCTTCCATGACTTCCTCGTCGTGTTCTTGCCCGCCGATAGACGGCAGAATTTCCCGGACGGCGTTCAGCCACGTGTCCCGTTTCCGTTCGCCGTACTGGTGGAGCCGCAGGGACTCCGCGACCTGCTCGCCGACGGTCACCGCGGGGTTCAGAGAGGTCATCGGGTCCTGGAAGATCATCCCCATCTCGCTGCCGCGGACCTTCCGCATCGCTTCCTCGGGGGCGTCGGTCAGGTCGATGACACCGTCCTCGACCGAAATCGCGTTGGCGTTCGCGCCGCTTTCGAATCGCTCGCGTGCCGCCTCGTCCAGATAGACGAACCCGTCGTCGGCGTCGTCGAGGGCAGCCTCGAGTGTGTCCGCGACCGAGTCGGTGGTCGCGCCGTCATCGAGTCGGTCGGCGGCCTCTCTCAGAGTCGGTGCGAGCCCCGCGGGATCGTCGTGACCGGCGAGGTCGGCGGCCATGCCACGCAGTTCCGTGCCGGCCGAATCGACCCCGTCGCCGACGCGGAGGTCCGCAACGAGTTCCCGGATCGCGTCCACGAGTTCGAAGGGGTACGGGACGACGGCACCGTCGAACTCGTCCGCGAGGTCCGCGGCGAGCGCCGCGCGCCGTAGCGTCACGCGGCCGCCGACGACGTCGCCGGGGTCGTCGACGAGATCCATTGCTGAGAGGGCGGTCACGCTCTTACCGGACCCGGACTCGCCGACGAGGCCGACGGTCTCACCCTCCTCGATGGTGAGGTCGATCCCGTCGACGGCTTTCACCGCACCGCGTTTGGTGTCGAACTGCGTGCGAAGTCCGGAAAGGGATAGAAGATCGGTCACTGGCAGCAGTTCTCGAGGGAGCGAAGAAATACCTTGTGGGATTTGGACAACATTTATCCCCGGCGGTGCACGCGGTGGGGGCATGAGCGAGAATCCAGCGGGCACTTCCCCGAGAAACGCACAGGACCAGTCCGGCTGGCAGGCGGTTCTCGAGGACATGACGGCGATCGCCGACGACTACCGCGACCGCGGCTGGACGGCCCTCGAACTCCACCCCGGGGACTCCGTGCTCGTGGACTCCGAGCGACGCACAGGCCTCGACGTGGTCCTGCCGGGGCCCGAGTACGAGGATCTTAAGTCGCTAACCGAGGACGCTACGTTCGCGGACGTAGACGTGTTCCGCGCGGAAGAGGGCGGCATGATCTACCTGCTTATCGTCGAACAGGACCCGACCGCCGAAACGGCCGTCCTCGTTCCCGCCTACTACGATACCGGGTCCGGGCAGGCGGCGCTCGAGGCCGTCCGATCGGCCGGCGAGCTGCGGTTGTTCTGTCGGCGGCTGAACGACGACTACGTCGAATTCGTCCACGACGATGTCGCACCGTTTCTCCCCGAAGCGCTCCCGGACGCCGACTAAGGGCTGGTGCGGCCCGATGCCGTGGCTGGTCGCATCTTTTCAGAGACGTTCCGCGCTCGCGTTCCGACTGAGGACTCGAGGCCGTTACTCCGCGGCGAGCCGGAGCTCTTCGGCGCGGTCGTCGACCCCGTCTGGATCGACCTGCACCGTCAACACCGGGACCGAAGCGCGTCGGACGACCCGCTCCGTGACACTGCCGAGCAGCAGCCGGTCGATCCCGCCGCGGCCGTGGGTCCCCATCACGACTAGATCGCACTCGAGCGGATCGGCCTCGTTGACGATGACCTGACTCGGCGCGCCCTCGCGGACCGCCGTCTCGACCGTGACGTCCGCGGGCGCGAGGTCCTCGACGCGGCTGACCGCCGCTCGCCCCTCCTCGCGGAGCGCGTCGCTGACACCCTCGAGGGCGGTTTCCATGGGGAGCCCGCCGTAGCCGGCCGCGTTGACGACGTAGAGCGCGCGGATCGTCGCGTCGTGTTCGTGCGCGAGGTCGAAGGCGTACTCGAGTGCGCGCTCGACTTCGCGCGAGCCGTCGGTCGGAACGAGGATGCGGTCGTACATCGTGTGTCACGATATCATACAGCAAGCATACCTATTAACGTTTTCCTGACACGAGAGACGGTCAGTCCGGGTGACGATTCCGGTCCGCCGCGGGCGATTCCGACGGCGAGCGCGAATCGGCGGTGAACACCGGTTGCGGGGCCGAGAGGGGAAACGCTGATACAGCCACCGGCCCAACCGGGGGCCATGAGCGACACGTCGTGGACCGACCGGATCGTCGGCGAGCGGATGACCGTCGATCAGGAGTTCGCTTCGCAGATCGAGGCGTCGCAGTTCTCCAACCAGCAGTGGAGCCTGATCATGACGGCCACGGAGTTCGAGATCGAACACGCCGACGATCCCGAGCGGGCCCAGATCGTCGCCAACACGGACAATCTCGACGGGATCATCCCCGAACTCGAGAACGTCCAGACCGGCATGGGCGCGATGGCTGGCGGGGGCGCGGGCGGCGGCTCGAGTTCCTCGAGCGGCGGCGGCATCTTCGACTCGATCATGGGCGCGCTCGGCATGGGCGGGAGCGGCGGCTCCTCCGAGAAAGAACAGCGCGAGGCGGCCGAACGGCTCACGCAGGAGTACGCGACTGAACTGCAGTCCCACCTCGAGTCCAGGGGGAAGTGGGAGTCGGTTCGGCGAACGGCCGCCGACGGCTGAGGTCGGGACGACCGTCGCCGGCGGGCTCGTCGGACAGTGCCGAACTCAACTCCTCGCCGGCCGGTCAGTCGCCGGCGTGAAAGAGCGTGTACTCGCTGGTTTCGTAGATGTTGATGAGTTCGTTGACGAGTTCGTCGTAGGACTCGTCGTCGACGCGCAGTGCATCCAGCCGCTCGATCGTCGCTTCGTCGAGTTCGACGGATGGCATACGAGAGCGTTCGTCGTCGCGGGGCAAAAACACCACGGGGGTCGCGTCCGCACCACGTCTTGCCCGGGCGCGCGGTCCGGGGCAAGCCACAGCACCTTTAGGCACGGTTCCCGACCGTAGGAGTATGACCGACGAAGTCCAGACGACGACCTTCTCGATCAGTTCCGACGACGGCGCGACCGACGAAATCACGATCCCCTCGGGGCTCGTCGACCTCGTCGCCGAGGGCGACCAGACCGACGCCGAGACGGTCGGCGATGTCATGCTGCTCTCCTTCGCCAGCCGCGCCCACCACATCGTCCACCACGGCGAGGACGCGGACGCCGAACTCGAGGCCCAAGAAGAGCGCGTGATGGACCTCTTCGAGGAGCGCTTCGGCGTCACGTTCGGCGAAGCGACCGGCCACCAGCACTGAGCCGCGACGCGCGACTCGAAGTACCGACTTCTTCACGCCTCATTTCCGCCGAGCGGGAGCGCCGTCCGTGAGCGGCGCACTGGAACCGAGATCCGATGCTATCCCGCACCGGCGGTCTCGTTTCCGGTATCCGCAGCGCCCACCGCGGCTCCGGCGGACTCACTATCGGCTCCCGCAGCCGCGCCGTCCGCCTCGGGAGTGTCCGTCGTTTCTGCCGGTTGATCGGCCGGCGCGTCTTCTGCAGGCGTTTCCGTCGGCCCGCCGTCGGGCGTCTCGGTCGGCTGGGACTCCGTGGGTGACGTGTCGGCTTCGTTGTCCGCGCCGGGGTCGTCCGGCTGCGCCGACTCCGCCGGCGGCTCGTCGGGCGGTGCCGGTTCGTCGGGCTGCTCCGGTGGCGTCGGCTCGGTCGGCTCGTCCGCCTCACCCGTCTCCGTTCCGTCGATCGGTTCCGCGTCGCCGTCCGACTCCGCGGTCGCCGCTGCGGTCGCTTCGATCGTCACCGACGCCTGCTCGTCGTCGGTCGCGATCGCGTGCGTCGAGGTGCCCTCGGGCAGCGGCGACGAGAACTGGATCTCGGCCGATTGTCCGCCCGCGAGCGTCACGCTCTCCTCGGAAACCGGCTGGCCGTCGACGCTGTAGGTCACCGTCTGGGTCCCCTCGAGATCGCCCTGATTCTCGACCGTCGCCGTCACCGCTACTTCCTCGCCGGGGTCGCCGGTCTCGGGTGCGGCGATATCGGTCACGGCGAACGTCGCCGGCTCGCCGCTCGCCTCGACGGTCACCGTCGTCTCGGCCGTCTCGTTCTCGCTCGAGACCGCGAGCGGATACTCGCCGGGCTCGAGGTCGTCCGTCGGAGCCGTAAACGAGACGGTCTGGGTCTCGCCGGCCTCGAGCGAGACCGACTCCGAGTCGACCGCGGTGTCGCCGACCGCGAGCGAGACGGTTTGCGCGCCCGCGTCGCCGCCGGTGTTCTGCACGTCGGCTTCGACCGCGAGTTGCTCACCCTGTTCGACCGGACCGTTGGTCCCGGCGATCGAGACGTTGAACGCCGCAGGGTCGGCCGGTTCGATCTCGCCGGCGGTCGGCGTTTCGGCGGTCACGGGCTCGTCGTAGCCGTAGTTCGCGAAGTCGGTCTGCCAGACGAGCTGTTCATCGTCGCTCTCGGGCATCCACTCGACGGTGAACGCGTTTTCGCCGGGTTCCAACTCGGTCGGCGGTTCGTCGGTCGCGGTCCCCTCGACGAACTCGCTGTTTCCGCTCATCGTCGCGTTGTTCGGGTTCTCGTAGCCGAACGTCACGTCGATGGCCTCGCCGTCGTCGGTCGGCGTCGTCTCCTCGACCGACAGCGACGGTAGGTCCGGCCGGGCCTCCTCGGCGCACGTCTGCGCGTCGGGGTTCGCGTAGTCGATCGACGCGAAGGGCACCGCTTCCGGCGAACTGATCCCGGAGATGTACGTCCCGAAGATGCCGTAGTCGGGCACCTCGACGGTCACCTCGTCGCCGTCGGTCGTCACGCTGCGCTCGTCGCCGATCTCGAAGACGATCGTCCCGTTAAACGGTGCCTCGACGTCCTCGCCGACGGCGACGTAGTCTTCGATGATCGTGTTGCCGAAGCCGGCCTGATCGTAGAAGCCCGTGCTCGCGGCGACCTGATCGCCGTCCTCGAGCGAGGCGTCGACGACCGCGCGCGAACAGCTCGCGAACTCGACGTCGAAGTCCGCGAGGTCGCCGTCGACCGCGTACTCGACCGACTCGGTCGCCAGCGCCGCGTCGTCCGCCGCGGCGCGAACGGAGACGTTGACCGTCGCGTTCCCCTCGAGTGGCGGTTCGAGATCGAGGCGCTCCTCCGCGACCGTCTCGTTCGCCTCGAACTGCTCGCTGTCGACGCGTTCGCCGTCGTATTCGGCCGTCACGACGTACGGGACGGTGGCGCTCGCCGCGTCGATCTCGAGGGTCTCGCCGTTCCCTTCCTGATCGTCGACCGAGAGCGTCGCTTCGGGCTCGTCGGTCTCGTTCGCGACCGTGTACTCGATCGTCTCGTTCTCGAGGACCGTTCCGTCCTCGCCGACGACCGAGACGTCGACCGACGCGTTCGTCTCGAGCGGCGGCTCGAAGTCGAGCGCGAGGTCCGTCACCGCCTCGCCGGCCGCGAACCCGTCGCTCTCGACCGTCTCCCCGTCGTACGTCGCGGTCACGGTGTAGGGAACCGACGCGTTCGCCTCGTCGACGGTCAGCGTCTCGCCGTCGCCTTCCTGATCGGCCACCGACAGCGTCGCGTTGGGTTCCGCGTCGGGTTCGTCCGACTCGTCGGTCACCGTCACGAACGCGGCGTCGAGCATCGGTGCCCCATTCCCGGTAACGTACGGCACGTCGTCTTCACCGTCGGACTCGACGTAGTCGAACGCCTCGTCGTCGTTCGTGTCGTGGTGGGCGACCGCCACTAGCGGTCCGCTCTCCGACAGCGGCTCGTCGAGGTCGACCGTGACGTTCTCGTGGTCGCCGGCCTCGAGATAGCTCGAGACGCCGACGATGTCGTCGGGATCGGCGTCGACGGCGACGCCCTCGTAGACGGCGACGAAGCCGCCCTCCGAAAGCGACGTGTTCCCGACGGTGACGCTCTCACCGTCGCTCTCTTGGTCCGAGACATCGAGCGACGCAGTGCCCTCGATCCGGTCGATCGTCTCGATGCGCTGTTCGACCTCGATCTCGACGTGCTGGCTGATGACGGTGATGTCGTCGGTGTCTTCCTGAATCGCGTAGGCCGTCGCGTCGGCCGCGGTCTCCGCCGTCACGGACTGGAGCTGTGTGATGCTGATCCGCTGGGACTGGACCGCTCGAGCCGTCTCCTCGCAGGCGCTTCGGGCGGCCGTCTGGATCTGGGTGACCGACGCGTCCTGCGATTGGACGAGCGCACCGCTCGCACCGCCGCGCGCGAGGCGCTGGACCTGCGTCACGTCGACGACCTGCGTCTGGGTCACCGCCCCCTCACTGGCACCGAACGCGGCGGCCTGGACCTGTTCGACGGTGACTTCCTGTCGCTGGATCGCGCTGGTAACCGCACCCTCCGCGGCGCCGGTCGCGGCGGACTGGACCTGCGTGACCGACACCGTCTGTCGCTGGACGAGCGCACCGCTCGCCCCGCCGTCAGCCGCGGCCTGAATCTGTTCGACGGTCGCCTCCTGACTCTGGGCGATCGCACCCTTCGCCGCGCCGAAGGAAGCTTCCTGTACCTGCGTGATCGAAATCCGCTGGCGCTGCTCGATGCTGACGGACTGGATCTGCTTCAGCGACCCCCGGCTCGCGCCGCGGGCCGTCGCTTGGGTCTGTTCGACCGAGACCGCTTGCTCCTGGACGAGCGCGCCCTTCGCCGCCCCGGCCGCGGACTTCTGAATCTGCTTGATCGTCACGCGCTGGCGTTGCTCGGCCTCGACGCGCTGTTCCTGCTCGAGCGCCGCGTCCGCACTCCCCTCGAGCGAGCCGGCGGCGGCTCCGGCCGCCGCGTGCTGGACGTGCTCGAGGGTCACCCGCTGGCGCTGCTCGACCGATATCGACTGGTACTGCGTCAGGACGCCGTAGGCCGACCCCTGTGCGGCTTCCTGAATCTTCGCTACCGATCCGACGTCTTTCGCACCGGCCTCCCTCGCTGCACCGGCGGCTGCGCCGTTGGTCGCAACCTGAATCTGCTCGACACTCACGCGCTGACTCTGGGCGACCGCACCGTGTGCCGCGCCCCAGGTCGCGCTCTGTAGCTGGGTCGCGTTCACCGATTGCGACTGGGAGAGTCCGCCACCGGTCGCGCCGCCGACCGCGTACTGGATCTGGGTGGCGTTGACCGACTGCTCCTGAATCAGCGCGCCGTGGACGGCACCCTTCGTCGCCGCCTGAACCTGCTCGGCTTCGACGGATTGGTACTGGGACGCCGATTCTCGCGCGCCCTCGAGCGCTGCCGCCCGCTGCTCTTGGGTCACCTCGACGCCTTGGGACTGCACGAGCGCGATCCCCTCGTCGACGCCGGTTTCGACGGCGTCCTCGCGGTCCCCTTGGGTCGCGACCTGCTCGTTCGTTCCGCCCGCGTCAGTCGACTCGTCGTCCGTCGCGGGCGACTCCAGTGTCACCAGTTCGAAGTTCGAGTCCGCCGATTGGACTCCCTCCTGACTTCCGTTTTCCTGCAGTGCGGCCTGCGATTCGTCCTCGAGCGGCGACGCGGCGGCCGCGTCGGTGTCCCCGTCGTCTGAACCGAACGGGCCGAGGCCGCCACCGAGTAGCGGCAACGCGACGACGCTTCCCACCATCGCGGCCGCGACTAGAACGACGGCGACCGTCGTTCGGCGTCGATTCATCGGTCGCCCCCGCCGCCGCGAAGCCCTCCGTCGCGGATCACACGCCCGTCAGGACCCCACCGTTCGACTGCAGCTCCGGCTCCATCGGCACTGCGTTGGCACGCCGGACGTACTGTCTGATACCCCGAATTGCCGGACTTCGTACTACCGGATCGCATTTTCCCACCACGGGGTGGAATTCGTGCATAAGGACGCCGGTCGTTTCGGTTAGCGAGCCGAGACAATCGACTATTACTCGGCGTTTCGTTGCGAACGACGAGCGTAAACAGCGGACAGCGGCGCGAAAGAAGGTGTTTACCGCGCGACCGACGATGGCCGCAACGCTCCGTACAACTGGGAGGAAGCGCATTGTTTCGACCGGCCTCGTCGCCCGACTCGAGGGGCGACTCGAGCGGACGTGTCAACGTCCGTTCCGATAATCTCGGAAACCGAAGTATTGATCCCGGTTTACGAGAGAGCGAGGGTATGGCAACGGAACGGAACTCGGTCGATCCAGTCGATGATGCCGTCGTCCGACAATTCGCTCGGGCGGCGATGCTCGCGGCGCTGATGGGGGCGTCGGTACTGGTATCGATCCCGATCCCCTTCTCGCCGGTTCCGATCACGCTGCAGGTGCTGTTCGTCTTCCTCGCCGGGCTCGTTCTGGGTCCGGTCTGGGGGCCGATTTCGCTCCTGTTGTACCTCACAGCGGGTGCCGCCGGCGCACCGGTCTTCGCCGGCATGAACAGCGGGCTCGGCATCCTAATCGGGCAGACGGCCGGCTACCTGTGGTCGTACCCGATCGCCGCGGCGCTGATCGGCCTCATCGTTCACCGCGGGCGGGCATTGCGCGATCTGCGGACCGTTCGACTCCCGATTCTCGTCGGCGCGCTCCTCGCGGGGACCATCGTCATCTACGGGATGGGGACTGCCTACATGGCGTGGCTCCTCGAGATGGAGGCGTGGGAGGCTATTGCGGCCGGCGCGCTCCACTTTATCCCCGGCGAACTCCTCAAGATCGCCGCGGCGGTCGCCATCGTCCGGTCCGGCCGAATCACACCGGTTCGATCGTAACGACCCGATGATCGAGTTCCAGTCGGTCTCCCACGCGTTCGAGGATGTCCCCGTCCTCGAGGACGTATCGCTGACGATCGACGACGGCGAGTTCGTCCTGCTTGCGGGGGCAAACGGCAGCGGGAAGACGACGCTGCTGCGCCATTGCAACGGCCTGTTGACGCCCGACTCCGGCGCGGTCCTCGTCGACGGGACGCCCGTCTCGGATGACCTGATCGCCGCCCGCTCGAACGTCGGGATGGTCTTCCAACACCCCCGCGATCAGTTCGTCTCGGCGACCGTGGGGGCAGACGTCGCCTTCGGCCCCGAAAACCTCGGGCTAGAACGCGAGGCGATCGATCGCCGCGTCGCGGCCGCGCTCGAGGCAGTCAACATGGCCGGTCGGGAGGACGACCGGATCGAGACGCTCTCCGGCGGCGAGCAGTCCCGCGTCGCGATCGCGGGCGCGCTCGCGATGGACCCCACTCACCTCGTCCTCGACGAACCCTTCACCGGGCTCGACGAACCCGCCCGCCGATCGGTGCTCGAGCGACTCGAGTCGCTGTCGGCCGACGGCACCGGAATCCTGCTCACGACGCACGACCTCCGTGACGTCTCCGCGCTCGCGGACCGCGTCATCGCCATGCGAGACGGGCGCGTCGCCGTTGACGGACCGCTCGAGGACGCGCTGGAGGACCTCGAAGACCTCGCGGTTCGCGTTCCGAACCGATGACCGAACGGGACGAATCGCCGCGACCTCCGCGATCGACGCAGCCCACGGGAGGGAAGCGATGCTGACGTTCGAACCCGACGAGACGTTCGCCCACCGCCTCGATCCCCGGACCAAACTGGCGGTCCAGATCGGGTTCGCCGCCACCGCGCTGGCACACACGACGCCGCGGGCGCTGCTCGTCCTCTCCGCGCTGACCGCAATCGCGTTGGTCGCGGCGAACGTCTCGCTTCGCCGCACCCTCGTCGCCTACCGCTTCGCCCTGGTCATCCTCGCGCTCGCACCCCTGATCGCGGGGGCCACGCTCGGCCCGCCCTGGATCGATCGATCGGACGCCCTCGCGTCGGGGCTGGCGAGCTACCGGGTCCTGCTCATCCTGCTCGTCAGCGCGGCCTACGTGCGTTCGACGCCGGTTCGGGACTCTCGAGCGGCGATCCAGCGGACGGTTCCCGGAAAGCCGGGCCAGATACTCGGTATCGGTGTCGCGCTCGTCTTTCGGTTCCTCCCGGTGCTTCGGGGCGACCTCCGGACGATCCGCGAGGCGATGGCCGCTCGGCTGGGAACCGAACGCGGCGCGGTCGACCGCGCCGGGACGACCGCTATCCTCGGGCTGACGCGGGCGTTCGACCGAGCCGACCGCCTCTCGCTCGCGCTGCAAGCGCGGTGTTTCGCGTGGAACCCCACGCTCCCGCCGCTTTCCTTCTCGCGGGCCGACTACCCCGTCCTCGTTCTCGCCGTCGTCCTCGCACTGTCGGCGTTCTACTGACTGCGGGCAGTGGATTCATCTGTCCGTACTGGCACCCGCGAATCACTCGGGGCGGATCTCCCTGTGGCTCGAGCGGGTCCTCCGTTTTCCGCCGGATTCGTGGCGCTGCCGTTCCCGAATCGTCCGCTCGAACTCGCAACTCGTCGTCTCTACAGCCGGGAGACCTCTGCAGAATTCCTGCCCGGCACTATTTGATATCGCTATATTTGGTTTATCGGCGGTGCCGGTAGCTCTCTCGCACTCGTATGCAAGACGGGAAAACCGGGCTGCACTCCTTGAATAGCTCTACAGACTTGCAGTTGGGATCGCAAACGGCTGTTTGGTCGGTGTCTCACGCTATTTGCTGAGCGGAAGCTCGAGCTGCGATTCTCGTAGCGATCACGACAGACCATCGCCATCGCGGCGGATTGCGATGAAAGCAGACTGTCCGACCAACTCACAGCGTGGACTACTGAGAAGGATCTCGAAAGTAGCGGCGGCCGGTGGAGAGTATGAACCGCGGTCGCAGGAAGCAACTCCTCGATTCACATCCGCCCACGGCTCGCGTCGCTTCTCGTGTAACGTTCGTCGCAGAAAGAGCCGGTGGAGGGATTTGAACCCTCGACCTAATCCTTACGAAGGATTCGCTCTGCCAGTCTGAGCTACACCGGCACGCATTCATTCGTAGGGCCGATATCGGCCATAAGGGTTGCGAATCGATCCGGTCGTGTGAGGCTGTTCCGCGCCTCGAGAACCAAGCCCGGAGACCCGGTTATCGCTCGAGTCGCACGTCCAGACAGACGTTCAGTTCGTGCGGGGCGTACGACCGGACCGTGTGGCGGGTTTCGACGGTGACCTCGTACTCGGGGTCGGCCGCCGCGCGGATCGCGCGTTCGCCCGGTCCGAAGGGGTCGTCCTCGTGTTGGATATCGTAATAGTGGATCGTACAGTCGTCGCCGGCGAGGGTAACGGCCGACTCGAGGAAGTCGTCGGCGCTGTGCGGGAGGTTCATCACGATCCGATCGGCCCAGTTCTCGTACTCGGTGGCGACTGTCCGAACGTCGTCGTTGATCGCGGTCACGCGGTCCTCGACCCCGTTTCGGCGCGCGTTCTCGCGGAGGTAGTCGATGGCCTTGGGGTTGATATCGACGCCGACGCACTCCGCGCCGCGTTTGGCGAAGGGGACGACGAACGGGCCGACGCCCGCGAACATGTCGAAGGCGTGCTCGTCCGCCGTCACCTGTTCTGCCACGCGGTGGCGCTCAGTCGCGAGCCGCGGCGAGAAGTACACGTCGGAGAGGTCCAACAGGAACTCACACCCGTACTCGCGGTGGACGACTTCGGTGTTCTCGCCCGCGAGCAGCTCCCAGTCCCGGACCCGCGTCTCGCCTTTGACCTTCGAGGCCTTGTTCAACACCGTTTCGACGGGGAGATCGGACTCGAGGATGGCGTCCGCGATCGCCTGCGCGCGCTCGGGATCGTCTTCGTCGATGAGCGCGGCTCGCCCGAGTCGCTCGTAGGTGGGCTCGAACGCGAGGAGGTCCGCGGGCGTGGTTTGGCTCTCGCGCTCGGCAACCGTCCGCGGGACGATTTCGGGAGCCTCGAGGACATCACTGACACCGTCGGGATCGGCGATCGGAATGTAGATCCGGCCGTCCTCGACAGCGATTTCGTACCCGTCGTCGATCAGGTCCGCGTCGGCCAGCGCCGCACGCGTCGCTTCGCCGTGTTCGAGCGCGACGCGGACACACGGGACTTCCATATCCGAACTGGCCGGCGGGCCGCCGTAACGCTGACGTTTTCGCGGGCGACGCTCGAGGCTACTCACTTCAAATAAATCGATAGTCGCTATATCGAATGTGGATACTCAGTGAACTCGCCGACCCGGATGCTCGTGTCGTATCGAGACGGTCGTTCAGCCGCTCGCCGATGAGTCAACCGAAATCGCGGCCATTAGCCGCGACTCCGAGATTGAGACGCGATCTGAATCGGTGCTAGTCTTCCGTACCGTTTAGTACAGAAAGTATCAGTAATTCATCAATTTATGTTCCATCGGCGCGTTGCCCGGATGCAGAATGAACGAATACACGCTCGAGGTTCCCGCAATGACGTGTGAAGGCTGTGAGATAGTGATCACCGGCGCGGTGACGGCGGTGCCCGGAGTAGGCCGGGTCGAGGCCGACGCCGAGGCCGGTCGGGTAACGATCAACGGGGATCCGTCGGCGGAACCCCGTGTCCGTAACGCGATCGAGGAAGCCGGCTACGACGTTCCCGAATAATGCCGTCGCGACTCGTCTGTCGGTCGAGACGGCTGCTTCGTCGTTCCCGCGACGAACTACGGTCGGTGACCCGTTCCGCCCTCGGGCAGGTGATCACCGGATGAGTGCGTCGCTCCGGTCCGCGATCGAACGGGCGACCGGTCTCGTCTCCGTCGATCTCGATCGAACGACCGCCGTCGTTGCGGCCATGTTCGCTCTCGATGCGCTCTGGTGGCTGCTGCTGTACGGCGGCCACGTCCCGATGCCGGGAATGGACTGGCTGATGACGGACGGCGGAATCCCGATGGCCGCGCCCGGGGCAATGGAGCGCGCCGCCTTCCACGTCGGGACGCTCAAGGCGGTACTCGGGTACGCCGTCGTGTGGGGCGTGATGATGTGGGCCATGATGCAGCCGGCGATGACGCGGTTCACCCGATCGTACGCCGCCGCGTATCAGGGGTCGGCTATCGGCGCGGCGCGGGCGCTCGTCGCGTTTCTCGGCGGGTACTACGCCGTCTGGATGGCGTCCGCCGTCGTGCCGCTCCTGTACGACGGGATCCTTCCGGGCGGGATTTACGGGTTCACCCGTGCGCACACCCACGCCGTCATCGGCGGCGTCCTCATCCTCACCGGGCTCTACCAGTGCTCGAGGTTCAAACGGTCGTACCTGCGGACGTGCTGTGCGAACGTCCCGGCCCATCTCGACGGCGTACTGCGAGCGGTCCGGGAGGGCCTGTATCACGGCGTTCGCTGCGTCTGCACCTGCTTCGGCCTCTTCTTCCTGGTGATGATCGTCGTCGGCGAGATGAACCTCGTCTGGATGGTCGCGCTGACCGGCGTCGTCACGATCGAGCGTCTCCCGTCGTGGGGCGAGGAGATCGCCGTCGGGACCGGCCTCGTCTCCCTCGTCGCGGGCGTGATCGTGCTGATAATCCGACCGGCACTCCCGCTCGCTTTCACCCTCTGATGGGCCGTCCGCGGTGCCGTCTCGAGTCGCGGCCCGCTGCCGTGACTCGGCGAGAACAGTGTCGATCGGAACGCGGCCGTCGAGAGCATTTTCCGTTCGGCATGCGTACTCGCTCGCGATGAGCGTGCGAACGCGGCTCACGACCGTCGAGACGGTCCGCGAGAACCGGTCGTGGCTGTTCACGATTCGAGATCAGTACGGCGAACCGGACGAGGTAATCCTCGTTCCCTGCGAGGACGACAGTGTCGAGGACGGTTCGACGAGCAGTCGGCCTGCGGCCGACGGCACCGGAAGGCGCTCCGCGCCTTCCGAGCCCTCGATCGCTGACGCTCCCGACGGCGGCGTCGAGGCCTGGATCAACCGCTGCACCCACGAATCCCAGCGTCTCGATACGGGCCGGGGCGCGGCGATGCGGGACGGGCAGGTCATCTGTCCGAAACACGGCTCGATGTTCGACTCCTGTTCGGGCTACTGCGATAACGGCGAGGCGGCCGACACGACGCTACCGTCGATCGAGGTCGCTGTCGACGACGGCGTCGTCTACCTGACCGACGACGACGTCACCTTCGCCCACGAGGGCGGGATCGACGAGGGGGACGACGAGGGCGGCCCGTCATCGACCTCGCACATCGGGTTCTGACCGGGGCGCGAGCCCGGCGAAGAGCGCCGTCTCGAAAACGTATTCCGAGCGCTACGACTACGGGCGGCTATGCTCACCTTCATCGGCCTCGGTCTCTACGACGAGCGCTCGATTACCGTCGAGGGGCGGGACGCCCTGCAGGCGGCCGACCGCGTTTACGCCGAGTTCTACACCAGCAAACTGATCGGCACGACGGTCGACGACCTCGAGGCCGCCCACGACATCGAGATCGAGGTCCGGGACCGCGCGGGCGTCGAACAGGAACCGGACGACATGCTCGCGGCGGCCGAAACCGAGGACGTCGCCTTCCTGACGGCCGGAGATACGATGATTTCGACGACCCACGTCGACCTGCGGCTGCGGGCTCACGACCGCGGGATCGAGACGCGCGTGATCCACGGCGTCACCGCCCAGACCGCCACCAGCTCGCTGACGGGCCTACAGAACTACCGGTTCGGCAAAGCGACGACGCTGCCGTTTCCCTACGCCCACGGCGCGGACGGGCTCCCCGCGAGCGTGACCGAAACGATCGACGACAATCAGGACGACGGACTACACACCGTCGTCTACCTCGACATTAAGGCCGAGCGCGAGGAGTACATGACCGCCGACGTCGGTGCGGAACTGATCGCCGAGGAGTACCCCGACCTCGCGGGCGTCGTCGTCGCCCGCGCGGGCAGTCCCGACCCGCTCGTCGAGGCCGGAACCATGTCCGAACTCGCGGACCGGGAGTTCGGGGATCCGCTGCACCTGCTCGTCGTTCCGGGGGAGTGTCACCTGCTCGAGGCCGACGCGCTGGTCGAACTGGCCGGTGCGGACCGAGAGAGCCTCCGAATCGCCTGAGGCCGTCGAGCCGACGGTCGCCCCTCTCCGCCTCGAGACGGTATTCCGTTCGAAAACGAACGCCGGCAGATTTACGGCCGGGGCGGGAAAGGGTGGCCCATGAGCGGTCCGGAGGTCACGGACGACGCGGCTCGCCTCGACGGGGCAGACAGAGCCGACGAGCGGGGCGACTTCGATCGGGAGACGTTCGAGTTGGCCCGCGAGGAGCTTCGGACGACGTTCGACTATCAGGTCGAGCGCGTACGGGAGATCGACGAGAAGGCCATCGAGATCCTGAAAGCGAACCTCCTGTTGATCGGGCTTGTCGTTACGGGCGGTTCGATCGTCGTCCAGACCGAGCTTGATGTCGCACCCTTCATCAACTCCTTTACGATCGCCAGCGCGCTCCTCCTGTTGGTCTCGACAGGGCTCGCCGGCGTGACGTACACGGCCTCGAACCTCCGGGGCGGCATCGACGGCGATGCGGTCGACGCCGCGCTCGCGACGGCTCGAACCGATCCCGCGGCCGACGCGGACCGGTTCGAGGTGCGACTGCTCCGGAGCTACGGGCGGTGGATCGAGTACAACGCCCGGGTGACGGCGGTCAACGACATGTTCGCGACGATCACGGTCCTCATGGTGATCGCCGCGTTCGTCTACGTCGTCGCCGGTATCGCAGTCGGTGCGCTCGGTCCGTCGCCCGTCGTCTCGGCGGTCGCCTTCCTCGCGCTCACGGCCGCACTCCTGTGGCTCGGCGCCTTCGCGTACTACATGGATCACCTCGGCGCGAGCGACGACCGATGGGAGGGCACGTTCGACGGCGTCAGAATCTCGAAGGGCGTGACCCGGAAGCGCGGACTATCGACGCTGCGATCGATGCGGAGCGAGGGTGCGACCGACGAAGCAGAGGAAGAGCGAGCAGCGGACGCGACCCCGGCGCAAAACGCGAGGTCGTAGGCGAAACGAGCCTGCGAATCGCGGCGGTCATGCCCGGTCCGGCCTCAGCCGTCCACGACTGACTCGAGGCGATCCAGAAAGTCCCCGGGGACTTCGACGTGGGGCGTGTGGCCCGTGTTCCCGAAGACGACCTCTTCGAACTCGCCGCCGCGGTCGGCGTAGGTCTCGAGGACCGCGCGGGTCTGGTCGACCATCGGCTGGGGCGGGAAGACGTCCTCGCCGGGCCAGTCGGGCAGTTCGCCCATCCGTCCGAGCGTGCCGAGATCGAACAGCGAGGCGTTCGAGACGATCTGGTCGTCCTCGCCGCGGATCCACGTGATCGGCGGTTTCTCGTCGGGGTCGATCTCGGTGATCGCCTCGAGCTCGCAGTACTTCGGTGAGATGGCGTTGTTGACACCTGTTTCGCCCGGGGCGATACCCGGCCAGTTATCGCTCGGGTTCGAGGAGCCCGGATAGTTCTCGTCGCCGGTCGCCGTATCGAGCATCCCGGTCAGGTACGATTCCTCGCGGTCGTCGTCGAACGTGTGGGTCGGGTCGACGTAGTAGGTTCGGAGGACCTTTCGCGGGGACGTCTGGCCCTCCACACTCCGGTCGCGGTCGGCGAGTCCCGCGACGAAGTCGTCGTTGCCGATTCCGCCGCCCGAACCCGCGTAGTCGTCGAAACAGGGCGTTCCGTCGACATCTTTCGTGCCGCCGAATCCGTACGGCGAGAGGGGGTTGACGAGGACGAGGTCGGAGACGGCCTCGGGGTGATCGATCGTGTACCGCATCGCGACCCCACCGCCGTTCGACCAGCCGACGAGAACGAACGGGCGCGCGAGGTCGAGTTCGGTCACTAGCGCGTGCAGGTCGGCCTCGAAATCGCCGAGCCCGTTCGTCGCGTCGACCGGTTTCGTCTCCGAATCGCCGTACCCCCGCAGATCGGGCGCGATCGCTCGGTGACGACTCGAGAGGTCCGCCATCACGTCCTCGAAAAACCGCGAGGAAGAGACGTTGCCGTGGAGGAAGACGACGGTTTCGCCCTCGTCGGCTCGACCGGAGCCGCCGGACTCGAGGTAGTGCGTCTCGAGGCGGTCGGTTTCGACGGTTCGCGAGTCGACGCCAGCGAGGGTGTCGTCCCGAGGCATACCAGCCCCAATCACGGCGAGTGTGATAGGTGTCGGGATTGCTTTCACAACCGGCGTCGGTTCGAACGCGATGGCTACTCCCGTCTCCCGGATTCGGGATCGGTCACGGCCGATGTCACTCAGTGAACACTGTCGACCTTAATTCGATAGTATCGATCGGAAACAATCATATTCGAAAACAATTCATCACTGGGTTCGAATGGGACGAGACATGAAAGCGTTCGACGAGACACCGATCAGTCGAAACGGGAAATCGCTCATCCTTGCCCACGACCACGGCCTCGAGCACGGGCCGACGGCGTTCGAGGGCGTCGAGGATCGGCTCGATCCGGAGACGGTCTTCGAGATGGCGACCCACGACGCGGTCACCGCGCTGGCCGTCCAGAAGGGACTCGCCGAGACGTACTACCCCTCCTACGAGGACGACGTAGCCCTGCTCGCGAAGTGTAACGGGACCTCGAGCCTCTGGGAGGGAGAACCGTACTCGCCGCGGACGTGGTCGGTCGAAAGCGCCGTCGAGACCGGCGCCGACGCGATCGGCTACACCGTCTACCCGGGCACGAACCGCGAGCCGGAGATGTTCGAGGAGTTCCGCGCGGTCCAAGAACGAGCGCGCGAGCACGACCTCCCCGTCGCCATGTGGTCGTATCCGCGCGGCCAGGCGATCAAGGAACACCGCAGTCCCGAGGTCATCGCCTACGCGGCCCGGATCGGACTCGAGTTGGGCGCCGACATCGCGAAGGTGAAGTACCCGCGCAGTCCGGAGGCGCTCGCACACGCGGTCGACGCGGCCGGCGACGTCCGGGTCGTCCTGAGCGGCGGGTCGAAGACGAGCGATTACGAGTTCCTCTCGACGGTCGAAGCTGCCATGGACGCCGGTGCGGGCGGGCTCGCCGTCGGTCGAAACGTCTGGCAGCGAGAGAACCCCGAACGGATCCTCGACGCCCTCGAGCAAGTGATATTCGAGGGCGCGTCGGCTGACGGCGCGCTATGACCGTGGTCGATTCGGACGCCGACCACGAACCGATCCTGGACGCGGTCGCGGCGGTCGCTGCCGACGTGCCCGCCGAACTGCCGCGTCTGCGCGGTCACCGCGACGCCGCTACGGCTCCCGCCGCCACTGGCGGTGACGACGACCGGGCGACCGACGAACGCAACCCGACCGGCGACGATCAGTCGGCGGCCGATCGATGGCTCGACGACCGCTTTCGCGAGGCGATCGCGTCGCTCGAGGCGGTCGGCGCCTACGCGAGCGAGGAACGCACCGACGCGCTCGACTGCGGCGACGGGTACGGCGTCGCCATCGACCCGCTCGACGGCTCGGACAACCTCGCCGCGAACGCCCCGATCGGGACGGTCCTGGGGATCTACGACGCGCCGCTGCCGGCCCGCGGCACCGACCTCGTCGCGAGCGCAATCGTGATCTTCGGGCCGACTGTCACGATGACCGTCGCGGCCGACGGCGACGTGGTTCGGTATCGGGTCGACGAGGACGGTGAGCGAACCGATCCACACCGGGTCTCTCTCGCGAGCGAGCGTGTCGCGGACGGTGCCGGCGACGAGATCGACGGCGTCTGTGGCTACTCCGGCCGCCGCGACGACCTGTCGCCGACCCTGCTGGATCTCTTCGATTCGTTCCGCGCCGAGCGACGGTTGCGGTACTGCGGCGCGGCAGTCGCCGACGTGGTGACGCTCCTCGAACACGGCGGGGTGCTCTGCTATCCGGGCACGGATCGCCGACCGGACGGTGTCTTGCGCCTGCAGTACGAGGCGAATCCGATCGCACACGTCGTCGAGACTGCCGGCGGCCGAGCGATCGACGGTCCCACGGCCGGGGGTGAGGCCGATACAGACACGGCACCGAACCGGCTCCGACAGCGGGACCCGAACGGTCTGCACGAACGCGTGCCGGTCTTCGTCGGCTCACCGGAGCCGATCGGCCAGATAGAATCCGTCCTCGGGACCGAGTAACGAGTGCGACTTCGATTACTGCACCGAGTTTCGATACCAAGTCGACGCGCTCGCACCCGGAGCGATCGAGCGGACTGTGCGGGCGGAGAACAGAGCAAACGCACCGAAACGATCGTCGTTAGGAAAGAAGCCGCTTGAGCCGGGCGAACAGCCCTTTCGAGGGGTCGCCGCCGCGTTTCACGGAGTCGCTCGAGCCCTCGATGTCGCCGTCGGTGCCGGCGGCGACGTCGGTCTCCACTCCCGGCTCGCTCGGGGTTGTCGCCGTCGCGGTCGCACCGTCGGCCTCCTCGATCGCGCGTTCGAGGAGCCCGTCGGCGTCGTTGACGGCCTCTTTTACCGGCGCATTGACGACCGGCATGTCCGCGAAGCGGTCCTGGTTCACGGCGGTGTCCGCGGCGATGATGACTGCCTCGGCCGCCTCGATGGCCTCGCTCGAGAGTTCGTTCTCCTGGCCCATGGCACCCTGGACCTCGACGTCGATCTCGTGGCCGTTCGCTTGGGCCGTCTGCTCTAAGTTCTCTGCTGCCATCTGGCTGTGTGCGATACCGGTCGGACAGGACGTGACTGCGACGAATTTCATGGTGTTTCGGAATCTGGGTCTGGATCTGAATCTGAATCGCGGTTCGCTACGCGCTCGCGGACGGCGGCGCTCGCGGCCGCGTCCGTCGCGCTATCGGCGAGCGTCTCGGCGTCCGCGGTATCGACCGCCGCGATATTTGCCTTTACGTCGGGGATCGTTACGGCACTCATACTGAGCTCGTCGAGCCCGAGTCCCACGAGCAGTTCGGTCAGGTCGGGATCGCCGGCCATCTCGCCGCACATGCCGACCCACGCGTCGCCCGCGTGGCCGGCCGCGACGGTGCGCTCGATCGCCCGGAGCACGGCCGGCTCGCAGGGATCGTGCAACTCGGCGACGCGGTCGTTCTCCCGGGCCGCGGCCATCACGTACTGCGTAAGGTCGTTCGTCCCGATACTCAGGAAGTCGACGCGTTCGGCGAGCGCCTCGGCCGTCAGCGCCGCGCTCGGCGTTTCGATCATCACGCCCAGCTCCGGCACCTCGCGGTCGAGTCCCTCGGACGCGAGGTCGTCGGCGACCGACGCCACGGTCTCCAGGGCGGCCTCGAGCTCCGACACAGTCGCGACCATCGGGAACATCACCGAGAGCGTTCCCGGTTCGGCCGCGTTCGCCCGGAGCAGCGCGCGCAACTGCGTCTCGAAGAGGTCGGCGTCGGGCCCGAGCGATCGCCGGATCCCACGTTCGCCGAGGAACGGGTTCTCCGGGTCCGGCATGTCGAGATACGGGATCGGCTTGTCGCCGCCGATGTCGAGCGTCCGCACGACGACCCGCCCCTCGGGAAACGCCGCGAGCGCCTCGCGGTAGACCTCGAACTGCTCGTCCTCGTCGGGCGGTGCCTCGCGGTCGAGAAAGAGGAACTCGGTCCGGAAGAGGCCGATCCCGTCCGCGCCCTGCGCGACGGCGCCCTCGAGTTCCGCGGGGGTACCGACGTTGGCCGCGACCTCGACGGAGCGCCCGTCGGCCGTCGCGACCGGCTCTGAGCGAACCTCGACGTCGCGACCTGCGGCCGCGCGCTCGCGCTGGTCGGGCGTCGGGTCGGCGATCACCGCGCCGTCCTCCCCGTCGACCAGCACGTCGGCCCCGTCGTCGATCGACTCGAGGTCGTCGCCGACGCCGACGACGGCGGGGATTCCCAGCGAGCGGGCAAAGATCGCGGCGTGGGAGGTCCGCCCGCCCTCGATCGTCGCGAAGCCGGCGACGCGCTCGGAGTCGAGCTGTGCGGTGTCGCTCGGCGTCAAGCGTTCGGCGAGGAGAACCGAACCCGTCGACAGCGAGGCGAGGTCGACGCGATCCGCGTCGGTGAGCAGCCGCAGCAGTCGGTCCCGCACGTCGCGGAGGTCGTCGGCGCGCTCGGCCATCCGACCGTCCATCCCCTCGAACTGCGCGATGGGGTCCTCGAAGGCGGCGTCGACCGCGTGTTCGGCGGGCAGGCCGTCGTCGACGGCCGCTTCCACGCCGTCTACGATCTGTGGATCGTCGACGAACTGCTTGTGGGCGTCGAACACCGCCGCCTCGTCCTCGCCGACGCGCTCGGCGGTCCGCTCGCGTTCGCGCTCGAGTTCCGTTCGGGCGCGGTCGCGGGCGTCTTCGAACCGCGCGCGTTCGGCGTCCGGATCGACCGTCTCGGCCGCCGGCGGCTCGCCGAGCTCGAGGTCGGCGTTCGGATCGTACCAGACGGCGCTGCCGACGCCGGACAGCGGCGTGACGCCGGTTCCATCGTGCGATCGCGGTGCGGTCTCGTTGGCAGCCATCGGTTCAGGTCCCCGAGCTCGATTCGGCCGCGGACTCGGTCTCGGGCGTCGAGAGCAGTTCCTCGAGGTCGTCGAGCGCCGCCTCGGCGTCGTCGCCCTCCGCGATCAGCCGGACGTCCTCGCCGCTGGCGACGCCGAGGCTGGTCACGGCGAGCATGCTCGCGGCGTCGACCGGATCGTCCCCGTCGGCCGGGGCGACCCGCACGTCGGCGTCGAACTCGGTCGCCGTCTCGACGAACGTCGCAGCCGGCCGCGCGTGGAGCCCGTCCTCGGGGACCACGGTGACGGTGCGCTCCATCACGCGACCGCCTCCGTGATCGTCTCCTCGATCGCCGCCTTCGAGTCGGCCTCGTGGAGGCGCTCGCGGACGTCGTCGTGCATCAGGGCCCGCGAGAGCGAACTCAGGAGCTCGAGGTGGTCCTCGCCGCCCTCGGCGGGGACGAGCAGCATGAACAGCAGCGTCGCCGGCTCGCCGTCCATCGCGTCGAAGTCGATGCCGGCCGAGGAGCGCGCGAAGACGATGGTCGGCTCGGCGACCGCGTCGGTCTTCGCGTGCGGGATGCCGATTCCCATGCCGACGCCGGTCGTCGTCTCTTCCTCGCGGGCCAGCAGCGCCTCGAGGGCCGCCTCGCGGTCGGTGACGCGGCCGGCGTCGACCGCGCGATCGAGCAGGAACTCGATCGCGGCCGCCTTCTCCGCGGGCGGTTCCTCGAGCGTGATCAGTTCGGGAGTCAGTACGGTGTCGATTTCGGGTTCGGTTTGAGTCATCGTCTGGTCGCTGTGGTGGTATCGGCCATCGTGGCGTTAGTCGTTTATCTGTCCTGCGTTCGTCTGTCCGGTGTCCGTCACGGACTTTGCGGGTTTGGCGCCGGCGACTCGCTCGTGGTAGTCCGGCTTGATCAACGTGGCGACCGTGGCCGTGATCGCCGTCCCGAGCGCGATGCAGCCGAGGAACAGCCAGAGGCTGTTCGAGAGGAACATGACGAAGATGCCGCCGTGGGGCGCCGGCATCGTCACCCCGAGCCAGAGCGCGGCCGCGCCGGCCGTCGCGCTGCCGACGGCCGCCGACGGGATGACCCGGAGCGGATCGGCGGCGGCGTAGGGAATCGCCCCCTCCGTAATGAACGCGAGGCCGAGCGGCACGGCCGCCTTCGCGTTCTCGTACATCTCCGCGGCGTACTTCTGGGGTGCGATGAAGTTCGAGAGCGCGAGGCCGAGCGGCGGGACCATCCCGCCGATCATCACGGCGGCCATCGGCGCGAAGATCTGCTCGCCGACGAGAACGGTCCCGAACACGTACGCGACCTTGTTGACCGGGCCGCCCATGTCGACTGCCATCATCCCGCCGAGGATCGCCCCGAGCAGGATGGCGTTCGACCCCTGCATCCCCTCGAGGGCGGACGTCAGCGCGTCGTCGAGGATGGCGATCGGGACGCCGAGTCCGAGGATGACGATCGGCGCGAGCAACAGCGTTGTGAAGACGGGAATCACGAGGATCGGCATCATCTGCGAGACGACCGACGGCACCGACCAACCCTTCATCCAGCGGGCGACGTAGCCCGCGAGCAGGCCGGCGACGATCGCGCCGAGGAAGCCGGCGGTCGCCCCCTCGGCTTCGAACCCGATGACCAGACCGGCGGCCTCGATGATCGCCTCCTGTTGGATCGCCCACGAGAGGATGAATCCGGGTGCGAGTCCGGGTTTGTCCGCGATCGCGTACGCGATGTATCCGCCCAGTACGGGGATCATCATCGTTAGTCCGAGGTCGCCGATCTGAGCCAGGTACCACGGAAGGGTCCCCGTGTCCTCGAAGACGGTCTCGGTGGTCGCTCCGGCGCCGGGCACCGTGATTCCAAGAACCGTCTCTGGCAGCTCGGCGACCATGAACGCGAGCGCGAGGCAGATCCCGCCGATCGTCACGAACGGGATCATAAACGATACGCCCGTCATCAGGTCCTCTTTCACAGACGTGAGGTGCGTGCGAAGTCCGTTTGCTACCCTATCGTTCATTATTATCTAACACGCTATAGCGAAACATTCGCATCTCTGTGGCAAAATAGTTTCGAGTATGTTTGTTTCTTACCGAAACTTATCTTATTAAGTCGCGGGCGGAGACGGACGGGACGCGTCGAGGCGGTCAGTACGGGAGGAGTACAATTGGTTGCGTCACCGTCGGTCACACCGATCGGTTCGATCGGATGCAATCGCGCTCGATCAGTACGTCGACACCGCGATCGCGTCCCGCTCAGTGCTGACGTCGGTCAGCGACGGGACCTGCGTCCCCGAGACGGAGACGACGCGCGACGAGACCGCGACGCCGGATCGGAGCGCCTGAGCGGCCGACTCGCCGCGCGTGTACGCGGCGAGGACGCCGGCCAACAGGGAGTCGCCGGCGCCGACGGTATCGACCACGTCGACGTTCCTCGCGGGCGCGTGGAGGTGCCGCTCCGGGGTCGCCATCACGGCGCCCTCGTCACCGAGGGAGGCGACGACGCGCTCGAAGCCGTCCGCCCGAAGGGCCTCGGCGGCCGCGAGCGCGTCCCGAACGCCGTCGATCCGGGTTCCCGTCGCCGCCGCGAGTTCCTCGAGGTTCGGTTTGCAGAGCGCATACTCCCCGTCAAGTTCCGAGAGCGTCGCGCCGTCGACGTCCACGACCGTCTCCCAGGGTCCGGCGTCGGCGAGCCGATCGATGGCATCGGGGCCGACGCCCTTCGGGCGACTGCCGGCGATGACCACCGTCTCGGGGTCGTACTCGCGCAGTCGGTCACCGATCGTCTCGATCGCGACCCCCGAGACCCGCGGGCCGTTCTGGTTGATCTTGTACTCGCCGTCGGCCGTGAGGACGGTCGTGTTCAGCCGGGTCTCGCCCTCGATCTCGACGAAATCGGTCGCGATCCCGCCCGTCGACAGCTCGTCCCGGAGGAACCGCCCGAGCCGGCCGCCGGCCAGGCCGGTCGCGACGGTGTCGACGCCGAGCGCCGTCAGGTACTTCGAGACGTTGATCCCCTTGCCGCCCGCGTCGTAGCGGTACTCGTCGGCGCGCGCGATCGCGCCGTCGGCGAGCGCGTCCGGCAACTCGACCGTGTAGTCGACTGCCGGGTTGAGTGTGACGCTCGCGATCATCCGGCCTCCACCCCGACAGTCACGTCGGCCGCCGAACACGTCTCGGCGAGTTCACCGGTTGGTTCGGCGTCGGTCACCAGCACGTCGACGGCCTCGAGGGTGGCGAACTGGGCGAAGCTCCGCTCTCCGAACTTGGTCTCGTCGGCGACGAGCACGACGCGCTCGGCGCTCTCGACCATGAGCTGTTTCATACGGGCTTCGTCCTCGTTGGGGGTCGTCAGGCTCCCGTCGTCGGAGAGGGCGTTCGTTCCGAGAAAGAGGAGGTCGAAGTTCGTTCGCTCCATGAACGCCTCCGCGCTCGGGCCGACGAGCGCCCGCGTCCGGTGGCGGAGCGTCCCGCCAGTGAGCTTCACGTCGGTCGCCTCCTTCCCGAGTTCGAGCGCGAGCAGCGGGGAGTTGGTCACCGGAATGAAGGAGATGTCCGTCGGCACCTGCATCGCGACCTGCATCGTGGTCGTCCCCGAGTCGAAGAAGACGACCTGACCGTCGTGAATCTCCGTCACCGCCCGCGAACCGATCGCGGCTTTCGCCTCGAGGTTCTGGACCTCCTTCTGTCCGTAGGTCTGCTCGCGGCCGACCGCCGTCACCGGTACGGCCCCGCCGTGGGACCGCTCGATCAGTCGCTCGTCCTCTAGCTCGTCGAGGTCACGCCGAATCGTCGCCTTCGACACGCCGAGCTCGTCGGCGAGCGCGTCGACCGAGCAGCCGTCCCGATCCGAGACGAGTTCGACGATCTTCCGCTTCCGCTGTTCGGGTAACATGGGGATCGTCTTCGATACCGTCTCGGGTCTGCACGGTTTTATTTGTTTATGCCGATCTATGCGATCGTTTCTGTTTGCATAGAACGATCGCGGGACGGATCGCGTTCGCTCGTCGGCAACAGGCAGCGCGAAACGACGGCGGGCGAAAACGAAACGCGAACCTGGGCCGGTGCCGGACTCGAAAACAGACCTCGGAACCGGACCGAAAGCCGGCACCGAAACTGAGCGGAACTCGCGCCGGGCGGTTACAGTCGGTCGATGATCGCTTCCGTCACGTCCTCGGTCGAGGCGTCGCCGCCCAGATCCGGCGTTCGCGGCCCGTCCTCGAGCGTCGCCTCGACGGCCTCGTGGACGCGGTCGCTCTCCGCGTCGTAGCCGAGGTACTCGAGGAGCATGGCGGCGGAGATGATCGTCGCGGCGGGATTCGCGATCCCCTCGCCGGCGATGTCGGGCGCGGTGCCGTGGACGGGTTCGAACAGCGCGCGGTCGGGGCCGATGTTGGCCGAGGGCAGGAGACCGAGGCCGCCCACGAGCCCGGCCGCCAGATCCGAGAGCACGTCGCCCGCGAGGTTCGGACAGACGACCACGTCGAACTGCTCGGGGTCGAGACAGACCCGCGTCGCGAAGGCGTCCATCAGCACCTCGTCGGTTTCGACGCCGTTCGCCTCGGCCACGTCCCGGACCGTATCGCGGAAGAGTCCGTCCGTCTCGCGCATGACGTTCGCCTTGTGGGCGATGGTGAAGCCGTCGTGGTCGTCGCCCGAGACGTACTCGCAGGCGAAGTCGGCGAGCCGTTCGGAGGCCGACTCCGTGACGACGCGGGTGAGCGTCGAAACGTCCTGGGTCAGTCGATCCTCGTGGCCCGCGTAGACGCCCTCGGTGTTCTCCCGCAGGAAGACCAGATCGGTCTCGGGACGCACGGCGTCGATCCCCGGATACGCCTTCGCGGGGCGGACGTTGACGAACGAATCGACGGCCGTCCGGAGCGGCAGGATGACGTCCGCCGCCGTATCGCCGGCCGCACCGAACAGCGTCGCGTCGGCCGACGCAGCGAGGTCGTAGGTCTCCTGGGGCAGCGCTTCGCCGGTCGCTTCTTTCACCGCGTCGCCCGCGTCGGCTTCGACGAACTCGAAGTCGATCTCGAGGGCCTCGAGGACCGCGACCGCGGCGGGTGTCACTTCCTGTCCGATCCCGTCGCCCGGAATGACGGCGATTTCGTGAGTCATACACACCCATCGACGTGGGCCCGAAAAGAGGGTATCGATACCGTCATCGCTCGCGCCCGATTCAGGGGCTTCCGACGCCCGTCGAGAACCCTACCGCGTCGGCGATCGCACGGCGTTTGAGCAGCCCGAAGCCCGCGGCGACCAGCACGAAGCCGGCAACCGTCAGCGCGCCGATCGACTCGTCGAGTAAGACGACGCCGGCGATCGTCGCGACGATCGGTACCAAATAGCCGATCAGCGCCGCCTCGAACGCGCCGTGTTCCTCGAGGATCGCGAAGTAGATCATGAACGCGATCGCGGTCGCGAAGACACCGAGGTAGAGCAGCGCCCCGACCGAGACGGGACCGACGAGATCGGCGCTGGGAACCTCGCCCGCGCCGAAGCTGACGGCGTGCAAGACGAGGCCGCCGACGAGCATCGACCAGCCGACCAGCGGCAACTGCTCCAGGGTCGGGCCGGCTCGCTGGATCAGGACGCCGCCGAGCGCGACGCTACAGGCCTGTCCGACGATGAGCAGTCTCGGGGCGGTGTCACCCGCGAGCAGGTTCCCCGGATCGGGCTGGACGATCAGGCCGACGCCGAGGAAGCCGATCGCGGCACCGGCGGTGCCGAGCCCCGAGAGGCGCTCGCCCAGCAGGGGGATCGCCCACAGCGCGGTGATGACCGGCACCAGCCCCTGGAGGATCGCGGCGACACCGCTGGGGACCGTCTGCTGGCCGAGGAAGAGCAGGCCGTTGCCGGCGATGAGGAAGACGCCCCCGCCCGCGACTGCCGCGAGGTCGTTCCGCGCGGTCGGCCGCCAGTTGTCGACCCGGACGACCGCGGCGGCGAGCAACAGCAACGCCGCGATATCGTACCGAGCGGCGGCGAAGAGCAACGGCGGGAGCGACTCGAGACCGATAGAGATCGCCGGAAAGGAAAAGCCCCACAGCACGGCCAGTAACAGAAACATCGCCACGTCGCGGTTCCGAGACATACCTGACGTTGCGGACTGGTGCCGAAAGCGGTAGCGGTGTCGGCACGGATCTGCCGCTTCCGGTGTGATAGCGGGGCGCTCGAATCCGACCGCTCGAGCGAGGACTGCGAGACGAACGGCCGACTGCGATGTCTCTGGCGATAGGTCCAGTACAAGGGGAAAACGGCAATCTCGAAGGGGTCGAGCGAGTTATTCGGCTTCGGGAATCGCCGCGTCGTCGACGTACGGCAGCTCTCGAGCCTTCTCGCGGACTGCGCCGGCGTTGGACTTCATCAGCGCCGTCGTGTCCCAGACGCCGTCGACGAGCGCCTTGCGCTGGGCGTCGTCGACGGTGACGTCGATCGTCTGTCCAGCATCAGAACTCTCCGAGTTCTGATTGGCTCCCGAATCGTCTGATTCGGGAACGCCGTAGGTGACCGTCTCCGCCTCGACATCGATGTCGATCTCGCCGTCGGGGTTTGCGTCGACCCAGTCCTGCAATTCCTCGATCGTCTCGCTGTCGGCGGTCACGGTCGGAATACCGAGCGCCAGACAGTTGCCCGCGAAAATCTCGGCGAAGCTCTCGCCGATGATCGCGTCGATCCCCCAGCGCATCAGTGCCTGGGGGGCGTGCTCGCGGGAGGAGCCACAGCCGAAGTTGCTGTTGACGACCATCACCGAGGAGTCCTGGAAGCGGTCCTCGTTGAACGGGTGCTCTTTCTGGTTGTCGTCGTCGTCGAACCGCAGATCGAAGAACGCGAACTCGCCCAGTCCGTCGAAGGTGACGACCTTCATGAACCGCGCGGGGATGATCTGGTCGGTGTCGATGTCGTTGCCCCGGATCGGAACGCCCGAGCCGGACACGTAGTTAACTTCGGGAATTTCGACTTCGTCTCCGCCGTCGGTTCGGACCTCCCGAACCTCGGCGTCGCTCGCGGGCATCCGCCCGCTCGCTCGTTCCGAGGACTCGCTTCGCTCGTCCTCGCGGGTCACGCCAGATTCACCTCCTTCAGATCGCGCACGTCAGAGACTTCCCCGGTGATCGCCGCGGCGGCGACCATCCGCGGGTTCATCAGCACCGTGCGGCCGTCCTTCGATCCCTGGCGGCCGACGAAGTTCCGGTTCGAGGAGGAGGCACAGGCCTCGTCGCCCTCGAGTTGGTCCTCGTTCATGCCCAGACACATCGAACAGCCGGCGTTGCGCCACTCGAAGCCGGCTTCCTCGAAGGTGTCTTTGAGTCCTTCCTCCTCGGCCGCTTTCTGGACGCGCTGACTGCCGGGGACGACCATCGCGCGGACGTCGTCGGCGACCTCGCGGCCCTCGACGATCCGGGCGGCGCGTCGCAGGTCCGGCAGGCGGGCGTTCGTACAGGACCCGAGGAAGGCCACGTCGATGTTGTAGCCCTCCATCGTGTCACCGGGCTCGACGCGCATGTGTTCCTGTGCGCGGCGGGCCGTGTCCTGTTTCTCGTCGGCGAGTGACTCCGGCTCCGGAATCGGGTCGGAGATGCCGATCCCCTGTCCCGGCGTGGTCCCCCACGTGACGACCGGCTCGAGTTCGTTCGCGTCGATGTGGACGACATCGTCGTACTCGGCGTCCTCGTCGCTCCGGATGGATTCCCAGTACGGCTTGAGTTTCTCGAACGTCTCCGGGTTCTCCTGGAAGTAGTCGGTCTCCTCGAGCCACTCGTAGGTGGTCTCGTCGGGGTTGACGTAGCCCGCGCGAGCGCCGCCCTCGATGGACATGTTACAGATCGACATCCGACCCTCCATCCCCAGCGACTCGATAGCCTCGCCGGCGTACTCGTAGACGTAGCCGACGCCGCCCTCGGTGCCGAGTCGGCGGATGATCTCGAGGATGATGTCTTTCGCTTCGACGCCGTCGCCGAGTTCGCCGTCGACCTGGATCTTGCGGACCTTCTGTTTCTCCATGGCGATGGTGCCCGTCGCGAGCACGTCGCGGATCTGGGAGGTTCCGATCCCGAACGCGAGCGCGCCGAAGGCGCCGTGAGTCGAGGTGTGGGAGTCGCCACAGACGATCGTCTTGCCGGGCTGGGTGATGCCCTGCTCCGGACCGATGACGTGGACGATCCCCTGATCGCCCGTCGTCGGGTCCGAGAACTCGATGCCCGCCTCGCGGACGTTCGCCTCGAGTTCGGCCATCATTTCCTCGGCCGCGTCCTCCTTGTAGGGGCGGGACTGGTCGGCCGTCGGCACGATGTGGTCGACCGTCGCGTGGGTCAGCTCGGGGTAGGCGACCTCGAGGTCGCGCTCGCGGAGCATCCCAAACGCCTGCGGGCTGGTCACCTCGTGGATGAGGTGGAGCCCGACGAACAGCTGATCCTGTCCGGTCGGCAGTTGGGTTACTTTGTGTCGATCCCAGACCTTGTCGTATAGCGTGCCCTGACTCATTTCTCGTCTCCTACGGTGTCGCGCTCGGCGCGGCGACCGTGTTCGGTGCCGCGCTCGAAGACGCGGTTGGCGTCGTCGGCCTGTTTCGGCGGCGTGTGGTCGACGCTACGCATCGTTTCGTCCGTCTCTGTGCGCCCGTTTGCGCTGGCTTCGGTCGCAGCCGACTCCCCGCCGTCGGCGACGACGGTCGGCCCGCGGCTGAACAGCCGACCGGCCGTCTCTCCCGTGTAGGGGTTGGTGTGGCTGACGTCGGCCATCGTCTCCGTTGTGTCGTCGGTCTCGCTCATGTGCTTTCGTTAGTCGTCCGCCTGCACCTGGACGGACTCGTCTTCGTCTTCACTCTCTGTGTCTTCGTCGGCCCACGCGAAGAGGTCGCGCAGTCGGCTGCCGACCTCCTCGATGTCGTGGTTCTGCTCGGCGTTCCGAAGCTGACTGTAGCTCGGCCGGCCGGCCTGGTTCTCGACGATCCACTCGCGCGTGAACTCGCCGTTCTGGACCTCCTCGAGGACCTCTTCCATGTTCTCCCGAACCGACTCGTCGACGATCCGGTCGCCGCGGGTGAGACCGCCGTACTCGGCGGTGTCGGAGACGGAGTTCCACATCTCCATGTTCCCGCCTTCGTACATCAGGTCGACGATCAGTTTGAGCTCGTTGAGACACTCGAAGTAGGCGATTTCCGGCGAGTAGCCCGCGTCGACCAGCGTCTCGTAGCCGTGCTTGACCAGCGAGGTGACACCGCCACAGAGGACGGCCTGCTCGCCGAAGAGGTCGGACTCGACCTCTTCCTGGAACGTCGTCTCGATGACGCCGGCGCGGGTACAGCCGATCCCCTTCGCGTACGCGAGGGCGCGCTCTTCGGCGTCGCCGGTCGTGTCCTGATAGACCGCCAGCAGGCCGGGGGTCCCCTCGTCGTTCTCGTAGTTGCGGCGGACGAGGTGGCCCGGGCTCTTCGGCGCGACCATCGTCACGTCGACGCCCTCGGGGGGCTGAATCTGGTTGTAGTGGATGTTCAGGCCGTGGGCGAACTGCAGTGTGTCACCCTCCTCGAGGTTCGGCTCGATGGCGTTCTCGTAGACGTCCGCCTGGACGGTGTCGGGGACCAGCACGGAGACGTAGGAGGCCTGTGCGACCGCGTCGGCGGGGTTCTCGACGGTCAGCCCGTCGGCCTCGGCGGCCGATCGCGAGGACGAACTCTCGCGCAGGCCGACGACCACGTCGACCCCGCTGTCGTGGAGGTTCAGCGCGTGGGCGTGGCCCTGGCTCCCGTAGCCCAGCACGGCCACGGTCTCGTCGTCGAGCGTCGATACGTCTGCGTCGTCGTCGTAGTAGATGTCGGTGGTGAAGTCGTCAGTCATCGTCTGCTGGTGTGTATTGGTCGTCGTGGTTCGCCTCGTCGGCGGGCTGTGCTGTCGAACTGGGCGCGGCCGTTCGGTCCGTGCCGCGGGCCAGCGCCGTCGTCCCCGTCCGGGAGATCTCCCGAATACCGAACTGGCTGAAGGTGTCGATCGCGGCCTCGATCTTCTGACGCGCACCGGTCACTTCGATCGTCGCCGTCTCCGGACTCGAGTCGACGGTCTTCCCGTCGTACATGTCCGCGACGGCGGCGACCTGATCGGGGCGCTCGGCGTCGACCTTGATCAGCGCCAGCTCCCGGCGCATCGCGTCGGGCTCGAGTTCCCGGACCGAGATGACCGGCACGAGCTTGCGCAGCTGTTTCTCGATCTGGTCGATCCCCGGGTCGGGCTCCTCGACGACGATCGTGATCCGCGCGCGATCCTCGTCTTCGGTCGGGCCGACGGTCAGGCTCTCGATGTTGAACTGCCGCCTCGAGAACAGTCCCGAGACGTCCGAGAGTACGCCGGGTTCGTGTGTGACCAGCGCCGAGATGACGGTCCGGCGGGGCTCGTGGGTCGCTTCGACCTCGGGGTCGATGCGAATGCCCTGCTTGTTGCGCCGTCCCGCGGGGGACGGTCGCTCGTCGGGTTCAGGTCCCTCGAGTCCGCGTTTCATAGCTGGTCCTCCGTGAGTGCGAACTGGCCGTTGTCGCCGCCACTGGGCACCATCGGGTAGACGTTGGCGTCGGGGTCGATGTGAACGTCGATCACCGACGGGCCGTCGTAGGCGATCGCGGCGTCGATCGTCTCGGCGACGTCGTCGTAGTCGTCGATCCGGAAGCCGCTCGCGCCGAAGGCTTCGGCGAGCTTGTCGAACTCGGGCATCCAGCCGTAGTCCGACGCGGAGTGACGGCCGTCGAAGAAGGCGTCCTGCCACTGTCGGACCATGCCGATGTACTCGTTGTTGAGCACGGCGACGGTGATGTCGAGGTCCTCGCGGACGGCGACCGACAGCCCCTGCAGCGTCATCAGGAACGAGCCGTCGCCGTCGATACAGACGACCTCCTGATCGTCGTCGGCCGCGATCCGCGCGCCGATGGCCGATGGCAGTCCGTAGCCCATCGTGCCGAGGCCGTGACTCGAGACCCACGTGCGGGGCTCGGTGTAGGTCCAGTACTGGCAGGCCCACATCTGGTGTTGGCCGACGCCGGTGGTGACGATCGCGCGGTCGCTCGTGGCCTCGTCCAAGGCCTCGATGACGAACTCCGGCTGGACCGGTTCGTCTTCCGGCGCGTCGTAGGCCATCGAGTAGTCGGACTTCCACTGCTGGCACTGCGCGCGCCACTTCTTGGCTTCCGGCGACTCGTCGACGGCGTCGGACAGCTGCTCGACGACCGTTTCGGCGTCGCCGACCAGCGGGTAGTCCGCGTAGATGTTCTTCGAGATCTCCGCGGGGTCGATATCGACGTGGATGACCTCCGCCTCAGGCGCGAAGGTCTCGATGCCGCCGGTCAGCCGGTCGTCGAACCGGGTACCGATGCCGATCAGCGTGTCGCAGTGGGTGATCGCCATGTTGGCGTAGCCGGTGCCGTGCATCCCCGCCATCTCGAGGGATAGCTCGTGATCCTCGGGGAACGAGCCGATGCCGGGCATCGTGGTGATGACCGGGATCTCGTGTTCGATGGCGAACTCCCGGCAGGCCTCGCTGGCCTCGCCCTTGATGACGCCGCCGCCGAGCAGCAAGACGGGTCGGTCGGCGTTCTCGATCCGCTCGGCCGCGGCCGCGACGATCTCCTCGTCGGCCCGCTCTTGGACCTCGTAGGTGTCGGGCACGTCCGGAGCGTCCGGCTCGCGGTCGGTCTCGCCGTTCGTGATGTCTTTCGGCAGGTCGACCAGCGTCGGCCCCGGTCGACCCTCGCGGGCGAGTGCGAACGCCTCGCTGACGTCGCTCCCGACGCGATCCGAGTCGCTCGAGAAGGTGTTTTCCTTCGTGATCGGGGTCGTGACGCCGGTAGTATCGGTCTCCTGGAACGCGTCGTTGCCGACGAACTCCGTCGGAACCTGCCCGGTTAGCGCGAGCAGCGGGTCCGAGTCCATGTCGGCGTCGGCGATGCCGGTGACCAGATTGGTCGCGCCCGGCCCCGACGTTGCCAGACAGACGCCCGGCTCGCCCGAGACGATGCCGTAGGCGTCGGCCGCGTGGGCCGCGCCCTGCTCGTGGGCCATCGTCACGTGGTAGATGTCCGAGTCGTAGAGCGCGTCGTAGACGGGCATGATCGCCCCGCCTTGCACGCCGAAGGCGTACTCGACGCCCGCGTTCTCGAGTGCGCGCACGACGGATTCGGCACCCGTCGTGACGGGATCGGTCGTGGTCTCGGACTCGGTCGCCGCGTCGGTGGCCGCATCGGGCGCGGCGCTGTCGGTGATTTGGTCGTCGTCCTGTTCGTCGTCCGCTGGCGTGACCTTTGCTGCGCGTTCGCTCATCGGTTGTCTCCCGCCGTTTGCAGGCGATCGGGTGGTGTACGGTAGTGTGTCATCTGCTGGATTGGTGATCGCTCGGAGAACGATACCGCGAATTCGGGTCCGGGGCTACGAAGTGCTGAAAATGGGGCTAGAACGCCCCTACAATACGAATCGGAGCGAGCGCGCTGTTGCCGACCGTGCGAACGCGAGCCGACAGTGGAGCGCGGACCGTCATTACTGTCTACGTAGCTCTCTCGAGGGACATAATCCTTACGAGTCACTCGAGTCCGACCGCTCGAACGCGATACCCGGTGCTCGCGGACGGTGGCAAACGGGGAGGACATCCCTCAGGCGCGCACCTCCTCCTCCTCGTGCTGACGCTCGATATCGGCCTCTTCGGCGAAGCGCTCGAGGTCGTCGACCGTGACACGGCGCTTCTCGGCCCCGTAGTCTTTGACCCGGCGGGTGACCGCACGGACCTGCTCGTCGGTGGGGTCGAACCCGGATTCGACGAGCCGTTCGCGGACCGAGTGGGTCCCGGTGTGTTTCCCCATGACCAGTCGGCGTTCGGCACCGACCATCTCGGGGGTCATGACGCCGGGCTCGAAGGTATCGGAGTTCTCGATGACGCCGGCGGCGTGGATGCCGCTCTCGTGGGAGAAGGCGTTCGAGCCCACGACGGGCTTGTTGCCCGGCGTGTCCATCCCGCTCTTCTCCTCGACGACGCTCGAGAGTTCGGTGATGCGCGTCGTGTCGATCCCGGTGTCGCACTGGTAGAGCGACTCGACGGCCATCACGTACTCCTCGAAGGCGGCGTTGCCGGCCCGCTCGCCGATCGAGTTGACCGACACCTGCGCCTGTGCCGCACCGGCTTCGATGCCGGCCAGCGCGTTGGCGGTGGCCAGTCCGAAGTCGTCGTGGGTGTGGACATCGATCTGCGCGTCCGTGTGGGCACAGACCTTCTCGATCATGGCCCGGAACCGGGTCGGCGTGGCGACGCCGCAGGTGTCGGGAATGTTGATCCAGTCGGTACCCGCATCCGAGACCGCTTCGATGACCTCGATCAGGTACTCCTCGTCGGTTCGGGTCGCATCCATCGGCGAGAACATGCAGGTCGCGCCCGCCGCTTTGATGCGTTCGACCGACTCGACTGCGCGCTGTACGACTTCCTCCCGGGTGGCGTGCATCGAATCCTCGATCTGAACGTCGCTGGTGCTGACGAACGTGTGCACCATCTCGACGCCGGAATCGAGGGCCGCTTCGATGTCCTTGTCGACGACGCGGGCTAACCCGCAGGTCGTCGAACTGGTCGCCGAAGCGATATCACGAACGGCCTCGAACTCCGCGTCGGAGTTGACGGGGAACCCGGCCTCGATGACGTGGGTTCCCATGTCGTCCAGAATGGACGCGATCTGCCGTTTGTCGTCGTAGGAAAACGATGTGCCGGGCGACTGCTCGCCGTCCCGGAGGGTCGTATCGAAGACACGTGCTGACTCTATTTCGTCAGTGGAATCTAACGTGCCCTGGAAGAACTCGACCCCCCTGATTGGTATCAGAGGATGGGCTGTCTTGTGAAGACATTGTATCTGAATCCGAGGTGCGACGATATATATAAAGCTACCGCTGTCGACGACGATTCATGGTATCTAATAACACTCACTATCAATAATCAAGGTTCGAAAACCGAAGGACGGCGTCGGCCTATTATTGACTCGTACATCCTAGTATTGTTTAGTCCGATTCGGCCGAGCGGCGCGAATTCCGCGTCTCGAGCGCGAATGATCGCCCACTCACGGCCAATCGGCTCGCTCGAGCGCTGGCGCGCGCTCTGCTGTGGACGTTCGGTCGGTACCGCTTCCCGAATCCCGCCCCGAAATAAAAATCGTCCAATTTCGATGTGATTCGAAGACGGACAGCCAGTTATCGTCGCCGAGACTCGATGGTCGCGCTCGAGGCTGCGGTATCGACACGTCGACTGAGCCCCGGATCTGCGACATGAACGACGACGCAAGCGCGCGTATCAGGACTTTATGCCCGGTCGTGGTAGGGGAGCGCGCATGACGACCGACGAGATCACCGATCTGCTGACGGAGGCGTACAACGACGAACTCGAGACCGTGATGAACTACCTCTCGAACGCGATCGTGCTGGACGGCATTCACGCCGAGGAAGTGAAGACGAGCCTCGAGGAGGACATACAGGAGGAACTCGACCACGCCCAGATGATCGGCGAGCGATTGAAACAGCTCGACGAGTCCCCGCCCGGCTCGGAGTCGTTCGAGGCCAACCAGCACAGCCTCCAGCCGCCCGAGGACACGACCGACGTCCAGTCGGTCATCGAGGGGGTCCTCGAGGCCGAGGAGGACGCCATCGAGACCTACCGGTCCCTGATCGAGGCCGCGACCGAGGCGAACGATCCCGTCACGGAGGATGTTGCGGTGACGATCCTCACCGACGAGGAGGCCCACCGGACGGAGTTCCGCGGGTTCCAGAAGGAGTTCCCGATGGATTGAGTAGTCCGCATTCGATAGCCACCGCGAGCGAACGGGTGCGCGGCGCTTCGCGCCGCGGGAAGGCGAACGGTCGAAGACCGTGAGCCAGTGAGCGAGCGGGCCGACGACTGATGTGGAGTCGCGCTTTGCGCGACGGAACGGAGGGAGGAGGCTTTTGATCAACCTTTTGCCGAGGGACATCGCGAGCGAGGCGAGCCCGCCTCGCTCGCGATAGACCGCAGTGCAAAAGGTTGGAGGCGAACGTTTTTCTCGTACCGCTTCCACCCAGCCCGTATGAGCGATTTCGACCTCGACCTTCGGACCGTCGAGGAGCACATCGACGACGAACTCGAGATCGAGGGCAGCATCGTCCTCGGCGTTCTCGACGGGGAGACGCCGGCCGACGAGTGGCTCGAGGCGATCTCGAAGGGGAACGTGCTGGTACTGAACGTCGACGGCGACGTCAACGATCTGGCCGCCGGATTCGCGCGGGACGTCAAGGAAGCGGGCGGGAACCTCGTCCACTTCCGGGGCTTTCTGCTCGTCGCGCCGCCGGGTGTCGACGTGAGTACCGAACGGCTCTGAGCGGACTCGAAATCGGCGACGAACGGGAGTGAGTCAGTGCTGCCGGCGTCGGAGAACGGCACTCACGGCGCGGTAAACGTCAGGAAGTGGCCGTCCGGATCGCGGACGACGATTTCCGCCTCGGTCTCCCGCTCGAGCGAGTCGATCCGGTCCCGGACCGCCGCGAGCGCCGCGCTCGGATCGTCGGTCTCGAACCCGAGGTCGACGTGGACGCCGCCGCGGGCGTCGGCGATGCCGAGATGGGGTTCCCAGAGCTCGAGGGCCATCGGCCCCTGTAGTCGCACGCGCTTGCGGTCGTCGCCCGTATCGACGGTCTCGAAGCCCAGATCCTCGTAGAACTCCCGTGCGCGCTCGAGGTTCTCGACCTCGAGAACGACCTCGAAGATCCCGTCGATTCCGGGACCGGCCACGTCCTGTTGGCCGAGTTCGACGCAGTTGCCGTCGGGATCGTACAGGTACAGCGATCGGGCGGGGCCGAACTGGGCTTCCTCGAGGTCGTACTCGTCGTCCAGTCGGTCCCACCAGTCGTCGTACTCGTCCTCGGGAATCGAGAACGCGAAGTGCGTGTGCAGACCACCCCGCGGGAGGTCGTCGGGGCGGCGGCAGACGAGATCGGTCTCGCCGGCCGCGAAGACGAGTTCGTCCGCCCCGCGTTCGCTGACGGTCAGCCCCAGTCGCTCCTCGTAGAACTCCCTCGCCGACTCGAGGGACTTCGCCTCGAGGGCGAGCCAAGCCAGCCCGGAGAGCATGCCCTACTGTACGCGAAGCGGGTGCATAGAAGCGTCGCCGGCAGGTTCGCCGCACGGCCCGTGAGCGAGCGCTCGCGGTCGATATCCGAGCCGCCAACGGGAACCGCGTCCGAACCCGTTTGCCCACGTTTATGAGCTGTGAGGGCGTATCACACTCGTATGAGCTATCGCGTCGACGAGCGCGCGACCGACTTCCGCGAGATCGACCGCTTCGACGGCGGCGTCGGCTGGATCGCCCACCCCGACGAACAGATGCAACGCGCCAGTCACGCCCTCGCGGTAGACGGCGAGGTCTGGGTCGTCGACCCCGTCGACGCCGAGGGGATCGACGACCTGTTCGCCGAGTTCGGCGACGTGGCCGGCGTCGTCGTCGGCCTCGATCGGCACAAACGCGACGCCGCCGCCGTCGCGGACCGACACGACGTCCCCGTCTACCTCCCCGAATTCTTCGAGGGCGTCACCGGCGATATCGACGCCGCGGTCGCCCGCTTCGACGACGAACTCTCTGATACCGGGATCCGGGCCATCACGGTCCTCGACAACCGCTTCTGGCAGGAAGTCGCCCTCTACAACCCGGCCGACGGGACGCTCGTCGTCCCCGAAACGGTCGGGACGGCCGGGTTCTTCCTCGCCGGCGACGAGGACCTCGGGGTCCATCCCATGTTGCGACTGACACCGCCGCGGACGCCACTCCGCGGCGTCGCGCCCGAACGCGTCCTCGTCGGCCACGGATCCGGCGTGATGGACGGTGGCGCGCGCGTCCTCGAGGCGGCGCTCGCCGGGTCCCGAAAGCGAGCCCCGCGGCTGTACGCGTCGACGGCGTGGGAAATGCTCCCCCTCTAACGATAATCGACAGCGCGGAGCGACGCCATCCCGCGCGAGGCATACATCTAACTACCCCGCACCCAAAGCAGCCCTGTGGTCTACGTAACCCGCGGGCTCGTCGACGTCTTGCTGGATCTCGCCAGCGACGCCGATCCCAACGACATAACGACCGGCGTCTCGGTCACCCCTGCGGGCGACCTCGAGGGCGGGGACGGAATCCCGCCCGAAACGCCGGTCTTCACCGACTTCTTTCTCCCCGACCCCGGCAATCCCGTCAACGCCGTCTTCGGGGTCGATCTCTCGACGCCCGCCCGCCAGACGCAGGGCCGATTCGTCTCCCACCCCGTCGGTGAACTCGAGGTGACGCGACGGGACGATCTGGCGCAGGTGATCTTCGTCGCCGTCCCGCCGTGGGAGGTCGACGAGCGGTCGTTCGGCGCGTTCGACCGCAGCGGGACGCGCCAGCCCCTCGAGATCGTCGACGCCTCGCCGCCGGGGCAATCGCTGACGGACTGAGTCGCGCGCTCGAAAAAGACGGGACGGTGCGTTATGCGATCGGTACCGGGACCTCGTCGTCGCCGATAATTCGATCGATGATGCGACCGGAGTTCCGATCGCGCTCGTCGCCGTCGGAGTCGTCTGACGGGAAATTTGGAACGTGTGGCATACGTCTCGACTCCGTGCGGAACTAGTGTCTCGAGGTCCAAAAGCACTGTTTTGGGACGCCGAGCGACGGCGGGACGAGACGACAGGTCGAGCTACTCGAGGTAGCCGAGTCCGCGGAGCTGTTCGGTGATCTCCTCGAACTCGGCTTCGGTGAGTTCGCCTTCCTTCTGATGCTGGATGACGATGCTGCGAAGCAGGAACCGAACGAGGTCGCTCGTGCTCTGGAAGCTCGTTCCCTCGATAGTGTCCTCGACCCGGTCCGCGAGGTCCTTCGGGATCGACACCGTGGTATACTCGGTCATATCGCATACTCCGTCGCGGGGCCCAAAGGAGTGTCGACAGGCGGCGACCCGCTGGTCCAGTCGGCTCGCCGCCGACCGTCTCCACAGCCATTTTTATATCTGGCTCCGTAGCGGGTGCTAGGTATGGGAGTCCGGCCACCATCGAGCGGAGACGACGAGGAACCCGACAGTATCGAGTTCGGCATCGCCGCCGTCGACGCTCATCTCAGGAATTCGGACCTGTCTTTTCCGGCGACGAAAGACGATATCAGGGCCGAGATCGGCCACGAGCGCATCCCCTACGACGTTCACGGGAACGACGTCCCGCTCAGCGAGATGCTCGCCGAAGTCCCGGCTGAGGAGTTCGATTCCCGACAGGAGCTATTGAACGCGCTCCACAAGCCGTTCGAAGCGTACCGACGGAACAACTCGAACGGCGTCGTCGCACAGTTTCGCTCGCTGTTGCCGTTCTGAAGCCGGGTCGGCGTCTCGACTGATCGCTCATCGCTGGCTCCGTCACAGGTGTCGGGGACGAACGGATTGTTTTGATCTCGGACGCTGAGAAACGGACACTGCGAAGACCCGATTCACGACGTCCGTTACTCGTCACGCGAGTCTCGAGCGATCCGCTCGAGACGGCGTCGCTGCTCGCGATGGAGGGTTACGAGCATGTCCGAGAGGACGCCGAACATGAGCAGTTGGACGCCGAGGAGAACGGCGGCCGCGGAGGCGAGCGCCATGATCTCGTGGCCCTGCTGGTACTGGATCCACTCCCAGAGGACGTAGGTCGCGATGAGGCCGCCCGACAGGATGCCGGTCACGCCGAGGCTCCCGAAGTAGAACAGCGGGTTGTTGGTCTTGGCCAGCGAGTACAGCGCCAACAGGATCGTGCCGCCGTCCTTGACCGGGTGGAGGTTGGTTTCTGACTCGTCGGGCCGGGCGCTGTAACTGATCGGGACGACCGTCGTCTCGACGCCGTGTTTGACACACTCGACGGCGAGTTCGGTCTCGATCGTAAAGCCGTCCGAGTCGAGCGAGAGCCGCTCGAACGAGTCGACGGTGAACGCCCGGTAGCCTGACAGGATGTCCTCGTAGTTGGCCCCGTGGACGAACCCGAACGCCCGGTTTATCATCCGATTGCCGAAGCCGTTCAGGGCGCGCATCGCGTCGTCGTCCATGTCGGCGAAGCGGTTGCCGATCACGTGCTCGTACCCCCGCGAGAGCGGCTCGATCATCTTGTCGGCGTCGGCCGGATCGTAGGTGCCGTCGCCGTCGACCATCAACACGTACGGGACCGTGATGTACTCGAGGGCCTCGCGAACGGCCTGTCCCTTGCCGGATCCGGACTGGACCAGCACCTCCGCTCCGTGGTCGCGGGCGATCTCGCGGGTCTCGTCGGACGAGTCGCCGTCGACGATGACGACGTTCGTGTACCCGTGCTCGTAGAAGCCCTCGATCACGTCGGCGATCGTCGCCGCCTCGTCGAGCGTCGGGATAAGGACGCAAACGTCGTCGGACGAGATTTCGCGGGCGTCCTCGGTCACGGCGACCGTCCCCGCGCCGTCCGAGAGGATACTCGAGCCCGCACGAACCGCGTCATCTTCCATCGGGAACTACTCCCCCACCGAACTGCAAAAGGTTACTGATTGACCAGTGTCGGGTTTTTACGTCGGCACGCGCTGTCAACTCTCTCCGCCTCGGCACGCGCTGTCGGCTCTCTCCGCCTCGGCAACGCTCACGGCCGCCCGCTTTGTCACGATGTCGTCACTCACGTCGTTACCACGTCAGTCCCTCGTAGACCTCGAGGGCGTCTTCGTCGATGTCGATCCGCCGACCGTCGACGACCACCCTGCGGGCCATCCCCTCGAAAGAGAGGTCGTCGAACTCGGGCCAGTCGGTCGCGACGACGGCACCGTCCGCGCCCTCGAGTGCGCCCTCGGCCGAGTCGGCGTACTCGATTTCGGGGTAATCGGGTCGAACGTTCTCGATCGCGACCGGATCGTACGCGACGACGTCCGCGCCGCGGTCCGCGAGGTACTCGATCACGTCCAGCGCGCGGGATTTGCGAACGTCGTCGGTGCCCGGCTTGAACGACAGTCCGAGGACCGCGATTCGGGCCCCCTCGAGGTCGACGTGGTCCGCGAGCAGGCCGACGAGCCGTCGCGGCTGCTCGTCGTTGACCGCGACCGTGGCGTCGAGCAGTTCTGGGTCGTACCCTTGCTCGCGAGCGCCGGCCCGCAGGGCGTTGACGTCCTTGGGGAAACAGGAGCCGCCCCAGCCGAGGCCCGACCGCATGAACCGTTCCGAGATCCGATCGTCGAGGCCGACCGCCTCGAGCACCTCATAGGCGTCCGCGTCGTACTCCCTGGCGATGTTGCCCAGTTCGTTGACCAGCGAGACCTTCGACGCGAGGAAGGCGTTGTTCGCGTACTTGATGAGTTCGGCCTCGCGGATGTCCGTCTCGACGAGGTCCGTCTCCTCCCGTTCGAGGATCGGCGCGTACAGTTCGCGCAGCGTCGCGGCGGCTCCCTCGCTCGCCGTTCCCAAGACCACCTTGTCCGGCTCGAGGAAGTCCCCGACCGCGGTCCCCATCCGGAGGAATTCGGGGTTCATCGCGATTTCGATGCCGTCCCCGAGCGGGGTTCCAGATTCGGACTCGAGGATCGGGCCGACGACGTCTTCGGTGGTGCCGGGCAGGACCGTGCTCTTGACGACCACGAGATGGTCGTCGTCCTTGTCAGCGAGCGCGCGGCCGAGCGACTCCGCGCCGGCCCGCATGATCGCGAGGTCGAGGCTCCCGTCGTCGGACTGGGGCGTGGGCAGACAGAGGAAGGTCACGTCCGTATCGCGGACATCGTCGTACTCGGTCGTCGCGCGGAGGTTCGTGCCGGCGTGCTCGGCGATTCGCTCCGCGAGGCCCGACTCGTGGATCGGGGCCTCGCCGGCGTTTATCGCGTCGACGATGTCCTCGTCGATCTCGATGTTGATCACGTCGTGGCCGAGGTCCGCGAGGCAGGCGGCGACGGTGGTGCCGACGTAGCCGCTGCCGACGATGGAGACGTTCATAGCGGACGAGATGCGCCCGCCTCGTTAGTCCCTTTTGGGTTCGGTCGGCTCGAGACGGATCCACGCTTTTCGGCCGGCCGACCGTTCTCGGAAGGCGCTCCGCTGAGGTGCTATCGGGCGGGATGACTGCCCGCGATCGGTGACCGTCACGAACACGAAAGCTATTCTTGCCGTTCGGCCGTCTCTAGAGAGGCATGCAGGAACCCTTCGGCCAACGCGGTCGCCTCGTCGCGGGCGTCGCCCTCCTCGTCGTTCTGGCCGGATTCGTGTGCTGGGCCGGCACGATCCCCGGCGATCTGACGGATAGCGACCATCCGACCGAGGTCGATGTGACCCAGAACCGCGAAGCCTACGTCGGCGATCACGTGGCCCTCGGCGGCCGGGTCGTCGAGACGGATCCCGTCGTTATCGCTACTCGCGCCAGCGGCTCCGGCAGGTTCACCCTCGTGAACGCGAACGAGGGGCTCCAGAACGGGGACGAACCGCTCGAGCGGGGCGACAGCGTGACCGCCTTCGGCACGCTCGAGGACGAGTCGACTCTCGCCGTCGACCGCACGACGATCGGTGATACGGCCGGGACGGCGTACATGCTTCTCGTCTCCTTTGTCGCCGGCCTCTGGGTCGTCGGCCGATTCGCCCGCGACTGGCGATTCGATTTCGACCGACTCGCGTTCGTCCCTCGGGACGATCCGCTCTCCCTTCGGGACGTGACCCCGTGGCCTCGAGGGTCTGCGAGCGGAGGTGATCGCGGTGCCTGACGTCCTCACGCACGCTATCGTCGGCTACGTCATCGGGACGCTCCTGTCGATTCGCTACCCGCGACTGCGGCGAGCACACGTCACGATCGCGATGGTCGGCGCGCTCTCGCCCGACTTCGTGAAGGCCGATCTCGCGTTCCCGGACGAGTTCGTCAGCTATCTGCTCGGCGTTCCGTTCGCGTGGGGACCGCTGCACACCCTCGGCGGAACGCTCGTCGTCGCCCTCCTCGGGTCGCTCCTGTTCGCTCCCGAGCACCGCCGAGACGCGGTCCTCCTGGTCGCGCTCGGTGCGGCGTCACACCACGTCCTCGATCTGGGACTCATGACGCCGACGGGGTACTCCTACGCCGCGTTCTGGCCGTTGACCGAGTACCGGCCGCCCTCGGGCGGGCTCTACATGAGTACCGACCGCTGGCCGGCGCTCGTCGCCGGCCTCTGTGCCGTCCTCGTCCGGGGATTCAAGCGACGGGTCGATGCGCGACGGACGGGGAGTTCGGCGTCGCTCGAGTGAACTCGCGTCGTCGCTCGATAAAGAGTGCGGAGCGTGCTCGAGCGGCGGCGACAGCAGTCAGCGGGTGCCGTCGTTACTCGGTCGGCACCGCGACTTCAGCGTCGCCCAGTCGCTCCTCGGCGCGGTCCTTATCGTCCGGGTAGCCCACGTCGATGCGCCAGCCGTCCATCCGGATCGCGTCGATGGTCCGCCCGGACTGGATGAGGAGATCGATCGCGTCCGGCAGTTCGTACTCGCCTCGAGCCGAGGGCTGGACGAGGTGACACGCGTGGAAAATCTCCGGCGTGAACGTGTAAAATCCGGTCATGACGAGATTGGACGGCGGATCGTCGGGTTTCTCCATCACTTCGACGATCTCGCCGTACTCGTTCGTATCGAGGACGCCGTACCTCGAGGCCTCCTCGTAGGGGACTTCCTCGACGAGGAACGCGGCGTCGGCTCGTTCCTCCTGCTGGCGGTTGATCACGTCGCCGAGGTTCGCCCGGAAGACGTTGTCTCCGAGCATGAGCATGAAGTCGTCGTCGATGTGCGGTTCCGCCTGCAGGATCGCGTGGGCGAGTCCGAGCTGCTCGCGCTGATGGGCGTAGGTGATCGGAACGCCCTCGTATTCGTCGCCGTAGCGTTCGATGATCTTCTCTTTCATGTAGCCGACGACGAGGACGAATTCGGTCGCACCGACCTCGATGAGGTTGTCCATGACGTCCTCGATGAGGGGTTTCCCGTCGACCTCGACGAGGACCTTCGGCTTGTCTTCGGTGAGCGGCCGGAGGCGAGTTCCCTTTCCCGCGGCCAGTACGACTGCTTGCATATGCTCACCGATTATACTTGAGTGTTATATGTCTTCGGGACGGCTTGCTCGGGACTCGACCGGAGCGGGGATCGTTACTGCCCTGTCTGCACGGTACGGAGCGGAACTCGAACGCGATTCAGATAGAATCAATAGCTACTGAACAGTCCCTGTCTCGAAGGCTACTGAATGTATCCGAGATCGTTCAGTCGCTGTTTGATCGAGTCGGATGCGTGTTGTGTGCCGGAAACGACATCGGCCGGCTGGAGAGCCGAAACGGTTTCCTCTATCAGAGGTCGGTCGGCGCCACCGACGACGGATCGCTCTCGAGCGTTCTGGATCAGGACGCACGCATCCCGATCGCCATTGCGTGCATCCTTTCGAACGGCCCCATCTTGGGTGCTGTACACCGCGTGCCACGGGCCGAAGTACGGCTCTCGGTCGTCCGGTTCAAGCGGAAGTTCATCACCTGGTTCCTGCATCCGATACGTCGAAGTGACGACGGGGTCGTCGCTCTCGAACGTTCGAGGATGGCCCTCAACGTAGGCGCGCACGACATCGGGGAACCGGGTTAGCGAAACAGGCGCATCGATAGTCAACCCACTATTGTCGTCGGGTGTACTAACGAGAAGTGGAACGTGTGTTAGCTGCTCGTTGATCCCGAAATTATGATCGATAAGCCGTATCGGTGTTCCGAGTTCGCACGGTTCTCCGAATCCCTCCCCGTGATCGGACGTAATAACGAGTACGGTTTCAGAAAGGTCGTTGCGGGCCTTCAGCGCCTCAATCAATTCGCCGACGATCGCATCGGCCTGCCGTATGCACCCATCGTACAGTGACTCGAATGCTCCGAGTTGCCACCACGGACGATCGCCCAAAAACTCACGTAACAACGGCTCACTGATCTCCTCGTGGAGTCTCCGGAGTTCCGAACTGCCCCATCGATCGTACCTCGTCGCCGGAAGGTACGGATAGTGGGCATCCATGAGGTTTATACACGCCGCCCACGGGTCACTCCGGTTGTCGGACCACTCGAGAAACGATTCGATATGCTGGCGGCTCTCGTCGTGATCAACCGTCGGTCCTCGAATTCGTTCGATCTGGTCGCTAACACCGTTGTATAACGATTTGATCGGGTGATCACTGCTGAGCGCGGCGGTAAAATACTCCCTCTTTCCAGTCGCGCCGCTCAATTCATCGGGCGACAACGCATCGGGAAACGGGTACGTCGAAGACGACGGCCCGTCAACATCGTCGAACGGCCGTGCAAGCGAGGACGCTTCGGCGACGACAGTGTTGGACGTAAAGAGACCAGTTTGATACCCTTCCTCGGAAAGTTCCTCCCAGATGGTCGTTCCCCGCTTGAGTTCCGCCGTGTGATCTACGGCACGGTGTTCAGCAACCTCGTATCCAGTGAAGAGGCTCGCGTGGCTCGCGATGCTATGAATGCCCGGTGAGCGCGCCTGCGTGTACACCGTCGCCTCCGACGCAAACTCCTCCAGATTCGGTGTCGTCTCGTTGTAATAGCCGTGAAGGCTCGTATTCGCCGCTCGAACGCTATCGAGAACGACGAGGAGAACGTTAGGCGATGTCATATACTATCTTCGTTGACAGCCTGATAAAATCCTCTCGGTAACAGGGTGCCACATTATCTCCAGTTCGGATGCATATATCCGATCGCACACGTCAGGTCCAATCCAGCGGGAGATCGATTGGAAGGTTCTGATCGACAGTCAGCCGGAAGTGAGCGGAGATGACGATGAGGGTCGTGAAGTAGACGACCGAGCCGAGTCCAACGAGCGCTAGCACGACGGCGATGTTACTGCTGAGATTTACGTATTCTGCCTCGAGCCAGAGACCAGCGTAGACGAAGAGACCCATGATTCCTGCCGCGATCCACTGTCGTCCGATCTCTCCGACGGGAACGGAGAATTCGACCAGTGACGAGAGCGAAATGTAGGCGATGACGAGACTGACGGCGACTGACGAAGCAGTCGCCGCTGCCGCACCGACAACACCGAAGATCGGGATCAGACTGACGTTTAGAAGGATGTTCGCGCCGATGAATACAGCGTTGACTTTGAAGGACACGTCGGGCCTGTCGATCGCGTCGAGCGTCATCGTGAACTGTCGCTGGTACCCCTGAATCAACGTCGCGACGATGAGAACTGAGAGAACGGTCGCTCCTTGCGTGAACTCCTCGCCGTACACTCGGAGTAAGCGCTCCCCGAGCAACGTTCCACCGACGAGACCCGGAATAAGGATCAGTCCGCCGTACGTGAGCGCAGCCTCGAATAGTTCCGCGACCGATTCTGAGTCGTCGTCCGCCGAGAGCGAACTCATCTCGGGGAACAGCGTTTCGCTCAGTGAGCCGCCGAACAGTATCAGAAACACCGCGATGTTCCAAGCCGCCGTGTAGATTCCGACGAGCGACGACGACACGAAGAACCCGAGGACGGCGACATCAACCCAGTTGAACGCGCGCGAACGGATCTCGCCGAGCCACGAGTACTCCGCATAAGAGACGATCCGGCGGTAGTGTTCCACCGTCGGGAGCGAGATCGAGTCGAAATGACGAATCGCTATCCAGAGCCCGAGTACGGAGACGAGTGCGTACCCAGCAGTATACCCGATGAAGAGACCGGTTATCTGGAACCCAGCGAGAATGGCTCCGATTTGGACGAGACTCCGTGTTCCGGTCCGAATCGGATTGAAAATACCCGAGATATGGACGAGATGTTGTCCGGTCAGTATCGAGTTCACCGTCGACTGGACGACAGTAACGAATAGGAATAGTACCACGACTGCCGCAGTAGGGTATCCGATATAGTCATTTATCTGTTCCCGAAAGAGCAGGGCGACAACGGAGACGATCAGGAAGAGGGCGAGGACGACCGTCCCGCCGGCGATCGTGTAGGCCGCCTCGTCGTCGCCCTCGCTGACGCGTTTGTTGATCGCACTCGGAACGCCCATTTTCACTGCGATTCCGAGCCAAGAGACCGTTGAGAGCACGAGATAATAGATACCGAGCGTCTCGGACCCGAGAAATCGAGCGATAAATATCGTCGCGACGAACCCGAGCATGGATGCCAAAAATCGGGAGATGAAATGAACGATCGATGTCTGGCCCAGTCGCATACGCCAATCGGCGGGTGGGAAGGCAATAAGGCCTCTTTTTCGAGACTAACAGCGAGATCTACGAGACACACGTCACGTGTTGCACGGTTTCGGTCGTGCTATGCCCTGTAGCCGAGTTCGTGTAATCGCTGCTCGACCTCGGCGTCGATATCTCCGTCGGCTTCCGTCACGTCGACTCGGTCTAAGGTTTCAACGGACGATTCGACAAGTTCTCGGTTCGCGAGTCCTCTCGCCGCTCGCTGATCGTGTCTCGTCGATTCGAATCGAACTTGGTCCTCACGACGAATGGCGTCAACTACCGTTCTGTCACCTTGTTCGTGGCAGACTGCATGCCACGGCCCGAAGTACGGTTCCCGCTCGCTCTCCGGCAACGGTAACTCCGCTGCTGGCTCCTCGAGTCGGTACGAACTCGTGATCGTATAGCCGTCGTCCGGAACGAAACTCCCTCTCTCACCGTCGATAACGCTTTTCACGACTGACGGAAACCGAGTTAACGACGCGGGTTCAGTTACGGTTTCGCCTGCCGTCTGTCCGGGATACTTGACCACCAAGGGAACGTGAGCGAGTTCGTCACCGATCCCCCAACTGTGGTCGATCAGACGTACTGCGTCGTTCACGACGCTGTACTCTCCGAACCCCTCTCCGTGGTCGCTCGTCACGACCACTAAGGTGTCCTCGAGTTCGTTCGCCGCCTCGAGTCTGTCGAGCAATTCGGCGAGGTACGCGTCGGCTTGCCTGATGCAGCCGTCGTACAGGCTCGTACACGCTTCGAGTTCCCAGAACGGCCGGTCGCCAAGGTATTGGGTCGTCAGCGGCCCGCCCATTGCCTCTCGATGGAGGTCTTGAAGGACATCGCCGCCCCACCGGTCGTACTTCTCCTGTGGCAAGTACGGATAATGAGCGTCCATGAGATTGAGACACGCCGCCCACGGGCCGTCGTTCGACTCTCGCCACTCGAGGAACTCTTTGACGTACTCTCCCCCGTGTTCTCTCTCCGGATCGTGTGCCGCGCTCGAATTGCCGAACTCCCTCGCTAACCCGTTTCCGATGGCTTTGAGCGGAGACTCGCTCTCGAGACACGCTCGAACGTACTCGATGTAACTCGGATTTCCCGAAACGTGTTCCGGACCGAGCGCATCCGGAAATACTAGTTCATCACGTTTCGGTCCCACAACGTGGTTAAAGAACGTCGAAAGGTTCGAAGATTCAGAAACGATCGCGTTTGGTGTGAACAGTCCAGTCCGGTACCCGTCGTCAGCTAGTTCTTCCCAAATCGTATGTCCGGACGCTAAATTCGCACTATGCGACGTGGCCCGATGCTCGGCCACGTGATAGCCGGTGAAAATACTCACGTGACTCGATATGCTGTGAATACCGGGTGATTTCGCAGTTGTATAGGTCGTCGACTGGGTTGCAAACTCGTCCAGATGTGGTGTTGTCTGTCGCGGATAGCCAAGATGGCCCACGTTTTGGGCACGAACACTGTCGAGAATAACGAGAAGAACGTTCGGCTGATCCATACGTATGGGTTCGGACGGGCATATTTGTATACTTCGGTAGGTGGAATATACATCCCCCATATTATACACGAGAGAATACTAAAGAAATTAGAACCCTATCTGACGCATTCCGTTAGTGATAAACAGGTGCAAATCACTTCACCACTAATGACAGTTAGCTTTACAAAATGGCTCTCCCAGAGTATATCGAATTTCCGGGAGACGGATAAACCGCTGTTGTCACGTGTTGTCCGACCGATCTATTATATCTACGTCGCGTTCCTTCTCCGTATCACGAAGTGGTATCCGTACGGAACCAACATTTTCGAACGTGATTGGGACGCGCTCATCATTCTCGACGCCTGTCGTGTTGATGCGTTACGGGAGGTCGCCGACGAGTACGAGTTCCTGACCGTCGACGACTCGATAACCTCCGTCGGGAGCACGTCTTTCGAATGGATGAATCATACCTTTGACGCCGAATACCGGGACGAGATTCAGGATACCGCATACGTGACCGGAAACGGATATACGGAGCGGGTACTCGGTAACGGCGGCGATACGGGACACGCAGCGATGCCGTTCGGACCATCCGAGTACGATGTCGTCAGTCCCGGGGACTTCGGTTATCTCGAGGAACTCTGGCGGGTAGAGTTTGACGACTCTGCTGAGTGGATGGTCGGGAGTGAGGATGGCACTCGTGTTCACCCACGCTATACAACCGACCGTGCAATTGCGGCAGGCCGAAATCGTAGCACTGACCGGCTGGTCGTCCACTACATGTATCCACACGATCCCTATCCACTGGCCGATGATCCCGACCTGCAGGAACCGTTTGATGCGCTCAGAGCGGGACGCGTCGATCGCGACGAGACGTGGGACGAATACCTACAGAACCTTCGGTTCGTGCTCGATGAAGTCGAAGTTTTGCTCGACAACGTCGATGCTGACAATGTCGTGATCACTGCAGACCACGGAGAAGCATTCGGGGAGTATAGCTTCTACCGACACGTTATCGGTTGTCCACTGCCGTGTATGCGAACCGTCCCGTGGGCCGAGACAACCGCTGCGGATACCGGCGAATATGAACCTCGCGCTCCAGCACCACAGTCGGCTACCGAAACGGCGACCGCCGAAGAGCGATTAGAAGATTTGGGTTATTTGTAGCGTTACCGGTACGGTCTACGTTCTTATCGTCGTCTGGAGTCTTTCAGCAAGCGTGTCGGTATCAACACGAACATCAACGCCGACCTGCTCACACTGGACGTACCGGTATTCGTGATCCATGCTCGCGGCCAGTCGGTCAAACGTGGCCATCGTCTTGTCCCCGAACAATTCGATCACCGTGAGATCGTCGCCGTATAGGATGTTCGTCAGTCCTGCACCGTGGGGTGCAACGACGACGTCAGCACGACGGAATAGGTCGATCTGTTCACGGACGCTCAACTCGCCGAGGAGATACGTATCGACGTTGTACTCGTCTAACACACGTTGAACCGCGTCTCTATTCGAGACGCGTCGTACCGTTGCATCGCCGCGTGCGATGTAGATCCGGTTACTTCGTTCCTCATCGGAACCGCCATCGCGTACAGTGCCATCACGCATCCGATCACGCATCCAGAAACACTCCTCGGGGATGGGATCGGGAAACGTTGGAACGACCAGCGAATTCGCCTTCGCGATTCCACCGTCAAAACTGGCGATTTCTCCGGTATAATCGATGATATCGAGCGATTCTTTCATCCAGCTTGAACAGTCAGCTGGGACAAGCAGCGTCGGATAAATCCCCGTTTCGGAGCCATATCGCTCGAGGAGGCGAACGCGCAAGAGACACTCTACGGTCCAGTGGTAGTAGTTGTTCCACGGCGGGACGGCAAACGCGACTGTGTCGAATCGCCGATCAGGTTCTCCATCGCCACGGAGTGCATCGAGAGTTCGGCGGGCACCGTTCTCCGATATCGACCGTGCGATAGTAACGCCGGTTCGTCGCTGTGTGAGCGGCGGCGTTCCGACGGTGTCGGCGATGACGGTTCCCTCCGCAGTGAGACCGGGACCGACGGGACCGAGTAGCATCGCATCCGGGAACTCGCAAACGAATCTGTTTCCGGGTTCGTACTGCTCAGGCGTGTCGTGCCCCCGGAATCCGGACGGTCCTTTGAGTCGCATCGGTTCGTTGTATTCCTCGTATTCGAGACATTCCGACCGATTCCGTACGTCGTCGCGGTATAGTATATCAACGCGCTTTTCGAGAAGATGCTTGTATACGGTTCGATAGAGGAGAAGATCATTGACCACAAGATCACGCCCCTCGGAGATGAGTTCCGCTACTCCGTCTTGCCGAACCTTACGGACCGCACGACCCGGGACGTTACTGAGCTCCATCTTCGTTGAGATTTCTATCAGGAACGCTTTTAACAGCACCGGGATATAGCCGTCTTGTATGCCGTCGTCTCCTCTCGTTTCGTTTATTATCCCCGTTTATAACGATCCGAACGGCCTCCGTGATACGTTGGAATCAGTAACAAGTCAGCGAGATGCTCCGCCGTTCGAAATCCTCGTTGTCGACAACGACTCGACGGATGAAACGCCGGCGGTTATCGATGCGTTCGAATCGGAATACCCCGACGTGGTTTCCGGATATACCGAAACGGATGTTCAGAGTTCGTACGCGGCAAGAAACACCGGTCTCGAACACGCGACTGGAGACATCATCGCATTCTTAGACGCGGACGAAACCGTCGGCAAGAACTGGCTCGAGACAGCACTCGAAGCGAGGAACGAACAAGACGTCGCGTACCTCGGGTGCAACGTGAGGCTGACTCTCGAGTCGGATACGCTCGTCGGGCGGTACAATTCTCGAACCGGATTCCCAGTACAAACGTATTTGCAGGAAGAAAACTACGCCCCGACGTGTGCGCTCCTCGTCCAGCGCGAGGTCTTCGAGGACGTTGGCGTGTTCGACAGCCGCCTGATTTCGGGTGGTGACCTTGAGTTCGGACACCGTGTCGCAGCTGCGGGTTACGAGCAAGGATATACAGGAGATGCTACTGTCACCCATCCTGCACGCACATCGCTTGAATCGGTTGCGAAGAAGAACTTCCGAGTCGGTCGCGGGTTCTGTCAGAAACAGCGGTACTACCCGGATCGATATGGCCAGCCGGGAGTTCCACCGCAACCGTCTGGTTCCGGGAGTGGTGACGACGGAGACGAATCGGACGCCGCCGCGACGCGCGTAGCGTTCACGATACTTTCAGTGACGATGCTAGCGTGTCGCGGATTCGGCTACTACTACGAGTTTCTGTTCGGCGCAGAATAGCAGGCTACGCGTTCGCCTTCTCGATGAGATTCGGTGTTAGCATTGCGTATAGGTAACCCAACCCAACAGCACCCGTGAAGAGAACAATCGATATCAGTTGCTTTGCACCGAATGTCGATGGTGAGCGGACCAACCCTCGCATTCGCCTCGGAATGAAGTGTGTTAGCAACTGCTTCAAGTAGTCGCCCTTGTCATCGGGAGCGTTCGGATAGAGGAGATCCATTATCCGTTTCGAGTACCCTTGCCAGAACGAGCGGAATACGAGCCACTGAAAGTCACCACGGTAGTCAAATAACTTGTGATGGACAACCGCGTCCTCGGTGAAAATCATCCCTTTGCCGTATTGCTCTAATAACCGGATACCGACCGGCGCCTCGTGGGCCTGTAGGTGTTGGTCCCCTTTCCTTCCTGTGTTGGGATCGTAGCCGCCGACTGCCAAGAATACCGACCGGCGATACGAGATGTTCGATCCGTACGTGTTTCGGACCTCTTCTCCGTCTTCGGCGAACCCGGGCTCTACACAGCCGACGAGCCAGTAGAATTCCGCTGGAAAGAAATCGGGTTTCTCGGTCACCCAATCGGGCACGACGTCGCCACCGACCGCGATCGCATCCGTTTCGTCGTAGACTCGAGCCAGTTCGGCTACCCAATCGTCCTCGGCGACGGCGTCGTCATCGATAAACGCGACCACGTCTCCGGTCGCGATCTCAGCGCCGCGTGTTCGACTGTACGAGATCCCGTGATTCTCGTCGTTACAGTGGAGGATGACGTCGTCGAGGCCACCATAGTCGTCTCGGACGCGTTCGAAGACCGGTTCGTTGCCGTCGACGACGATCACGACCTCGAGCGGGTCGTACGTCTGTGCGAGGACGCTATCGACGCACTCCGAAAAGACATCGTAGCGTTCCATCGCGTAGGTACAGATAACGACGGAGACCTTCATCGGAGACGGATTTCGGTGAGGCCTGAATAAGCTTTTTCGTTCACACGAGTCCGTTGGCGCGACGATCACGGATCCCTGAGAGTCCGCGAATCGGCCGCGTTCGACGACCGGATATCAAACACTGACGAGTATATAACAAGACTTATTCTTGGCTTGGGTCTGGTGCAAGCTAATGAGTACCGACACAGAACGCGTCGAGGACGGAACCGAAACGTCCCTCCTCGAGTCGTTCCGAGACTGGTATCACCTCCCCGTTCTCGGGGCCGTGATGCTGTTTATGGTCTGGTTGCGAACCCAGGCGTACGAGCAGTTCGTAACGGATGACGGAACGCCCGCGCTGGCGGGCATCGACTCGTGGTATCACTGGCGGACGATCAACTGGACGGCAGAGAACTTCCCGCAGACGATGCCTTACGAGGTCTGGACCGGGTTCCCGACCGGAAATTACGTCGGTCAGTTCGGCACGCTGTTCGACCAACTCATCGTCACCGCGGCGATGATCGTCGGACTCGGCGATCCGTCGGCCGAGACGCTGTATACGGTCTCGCTGCTCGCGATTCCGGTCATGGCCGCACTCGTGGCGATTCCCGTCTTCTACGCCGGTCGGCGGCTCGGCGGCACGCTCGGCGGCATCGTCTCCGTGCTCGTCCTCGCGCTCGCGAAGGGGCAGTTCCTCTCGCGGTCGACGGTCGGCCAACTCGACCACCACGTCGGCGAGGTCCTGTTCATGGCGATCGCGATCCTCTCGATGATGGTCGCGCTCACCGCTGCCGAACGCGAGAAACCGATCTACGAACTGGTCGTCGACAGGGACTGGGACACGCTCCGAACGCCGGCCCTCTACAGTGGCCTCGCCGGACTCGCACTTACGCTTTACATCTGGGTCTGGCCGTCGGCCGTGTTGCTGATCGGTATTCTCGGTGTCTTCTTTACCATCCAACTCTGTCTCGACTACCTGCGCGGCGTCTCGCCGGACCACGTCGCCTTCGTGGGCGCGGTCAGCCTCGGTGTGACCGCGATTCTGACGGTGCTCCTGATGGAGCACCCCGGTAGCACGAGTTCGACGAGCTTCGGACTCCTCCAGCCGCTTACCGCCCTCCTCGTGGCCGTCGGCTGTGTCTTCATGGCGTGGCTCGCCCGTCAGTGGAACAACCGCGGCCTCGAGCGACGGTATTATCCCGTCGCGATCGGCGGCCTCATCGGTGCGACGCTGCTGGTGATGTGGCTCGCCCTTCCCGGTCTGTTCGATACGATCATCGGTAACGCGACGCGCCGAATGTTACCGTTCGGCGGGGCGACCACTGACCTCACCATTCAGGAGGCCCAGCCGCCGGAGGACTTCTTCAACAGCGTCTTCCGAGAGTTCGGGTCCGCGTTCTACACGATGCTCATCGGACTCGCGTTCCTCGCGATCCGGCCGCTCCTCGGTCGGAAGCTCCGTGCCGAACACACGCTCGTCATCGTCTGGTCGCTGTTCCTGATCAGCATGGCGGCGACGCAGGTCCGCTTCTCGTACTACCTCATGCTCGCGGTCGCGATCGTCAACGCCGCGTTCGTCGCGGAGGTCGTCGGGCTTTTCGACATCGATCTCACGACGAGCCTCGAGTCGATCCGATCGATCGAGACCTATCAGGTCATCGTCGTCGCGCTGGTCGTCTTGCTCCTGTTCGCACCGCTGCTGCCGCCGCTGGCGTCGGCGACCGCTTGGGACAGCGCCGAGGGCGCTCAACCGGGCGGTAGCGCGGTCATCTGGGAGGATTCGAACCAGTGGCTACAGGACAACACGCCCGCGCCGGGGAACTACGGCGGTGCGAACAACGCCAGCGAACTCGACTATTACGGGACGTACACTCCCGGGGACGGTGACTACGAGTATCCCGACGGCGCGTACGGCGTCATGTCGTGGTGGGACTACGGCCACCTGATAACGACGCAGGGCGAGCGGATTCCACACTCGAATCCGTTCCAGCAGAACGCGCGATCGTCGTCGGCGTTCCTGACCGCCGAGTCCGAGCAACGGGGAGAACTGATCCTCGATGCGATCGCTGCAGGCGAATCGGTCAGCAACCAATCCAACGAGGAGCTTCGGCAGGCAGCGACGGAGAGTAACTCCGAGGAACCGATCCGGTACGTGATGGTCGATTACCAGATGGCCGGCGGAAAGTTCGGTGCGATTACGCAGTGGTCCGGACCGGACTACTCCCATTACGTGACACCCGAGGACTACAACGGCCAACCGATCAACTCGTCCGAGATCAGTCAGGTCTTCGGCGATCTGCCGTACGAGGACACGATGTTGTCGCAGTTGTACTTCGACGACACCAACGGGATGGAGAACTACCGGCTCGTCCACGAGAACGCCGATGTCGGATCACCGCTCTTCGTCAGCTACGCGCAAGTCGACAACAACGGGCAGGTTATCCACCTCAACGAGGACAACGAACGCGTTCCGGCCGGGCAGGGTCGACCCGCCGTCGCCGTAAACCAGCAGATGCCCCAGTCGCAAGCGGCGCAGCTCCAGAATCACCCGAACTACCAGGTCTTCGATGCGAAGCGTTCGGCCGCCGTGAAGACGTTCGAACGCGTCGAGGGCGCAACGATCGCTGGCGATCTCGAGGGCGTGAACGTCTCCGACACTGCTAACGCGACGATCGCAGCGTCAGTAGAACTCGAGACGGGAGATGAACGGACGTTCAACTACACCCAGCAAGCCGACGTGGCCGACGACGGCAGCTTCGAACTGACGGTGCCGTACGCGACGAACGACGAACTCAGCGTCGACGACGGCTACACGAACAGCAGTGTCGAGGCCACCGGCGACTACAACGTCAGCGTCATCGCGCCCGGCGAGCAGGGCTTCCCCGCCGTCCAGTACAGAGGACAGACCGACGTTCCCGAAACGGCGGTCGTGAACGGCGAGACGATCGACGATGTCGCCTTCGAGGAAGTCGAGTCCGAGGAACCGGCGGGGAACGAGACCGACGGTAACGAGTCGACCGGCAACGAAAGCGAAACCGCATCCGGCGACTCCGGATCGACCGACGACGGAACGGCCGATAACGGAACCAGCGAGTCGCTCACGTCGGTCGCGGCTGAGCCGGCTCACTTACCCTGACGAACTGACTCGTCGCCGCTCGAGTCACGCGGTCGTCTTCGGGAGACGAACGAAGTGAGAAGTCTTTTGATGGGATCCGAAATACGTCTCGAGGAATGCGGGAGTTTCTCGTCGTGTATCTCAAGGGGTTCTCGATGGGGTCGGCGGACGTCGTCCCCGGGGTATCGGGAGCCACGATCGCGCTGATCCTCGGCATCTACGATCGGTTGATCCGAGCGATCACGGCGATCGACCCGCGCGCGTTCCGGTCGGCGGTGCGCGTCTCCGATCCGGCGGAGCGAGCGGCGCTCCGCGCGGAACTCGAGCGGATCGACGCACGGTTTCTGCTGGCACTGGGACTGGGAATCGGGACGGCGATCGTCGTCCTGTCGGAACTGCTGTACACCGCGGTGACCGAGTATCCGGTCCCGACCTACGGCTTTTTCTTCGGGCTGATCGCCGCATCGGCGGTCGTCCTCTACGGCGAAATCGAGCGCTGGACCGGTCGCCGCGTGGCCGTCTCGGTCGCGGGAATCGGGCTCGCCGCTGCGGTGACGGGCATCACGCAGGCCGGCGTCTCGCACGGACCGGCAATGGTCGTTCTGGCGGGTGCAGTCGCCGTCTGTGCGATGATACTCCCCGGCGTCTCGGGATCGCTCTTCCTGCTGATACTCGGCCAGTACGAGTACATGACTGGGACGGTGAGCGCGCTCATCGACGGACTACTCGGCCTGCTGGACGGCGACGGGCTCGCCCCGGTCCTCGAGACCGGAACGGTCGTCGCGCTCTTCGCGCTCGGGGCGATCGTCGGGCTGTTCACGATGGCACACGCCGTTCGACGCGCCCTCGAGCGCTATCGGACTGCGACGCTCGCATTTCTCGTGAGTTTGATGGTCGGGGCGCTTCGGCTCCCGATCGTCGAGGTCGCGACCAATCTTGGCGCGGCACCTGCGGAGCGTCCCGCGGCCACCGTCGTCGCGGGCATACTCGGTGCCGGCGTCGTGGTGGTCGTCGATCGGTATACGACGGATATCGAATACTGACCACTCGATCGATCGCGGCGAGAACGCGGTGCTGTTCGAGACTGTCGCGCTAGTCCCCACCATCGTTCGATTATAAAACATCCTATATGTAAATATTAGATAAATTTATTTCCGGTGGCGACAACCATCGGTGTGTAATGTCCGCATCAGACCGCATGAAGGACTACCTCGCACAGCACCCACGAATGATCGGCGCCCTGTTCACTCTGTTCGTCCTGCTCAGTCAGGCCGGATCGGTTGTGGCGGGCAGTTCGTCCCAAATCGGCCCGTAATCAGGTTGATAGTTCCGCAAGAAGGCGTCCGCGGAGCGAACGAGGCGGTACCGGTTCTGTTCCTATTCTATCGGATCGATCAATCGAAGATCGGTGAGCCGATGCCATCGTTCCACTGCAGTTCGCTGTCGACTCGAATCGGAACCTCGTTCCAAGTGAGATACTCTTGAACGGCATCCCTGTCGACCCTCGAGAACGACGTTCGCCCGGGGCTCAGGTGACGGTCCGCGATCGTCGGAAGCGTCGATTCCGTCGCCGTTCCCAGTTTGAACTCCTTGGTCGAATACGACTGGACGGCGAAGTCGAACGGGCCGTCGTCGCCGCGTTCGAGGTCCACGACCATGGGAGCACCGCCCTCGGACTGTGCGATATCCGCCGAGCCGTCGCCGACGATGAGATACTGCTCCCCGAGCGACGAGTTCGTGCGAGCGATCTCGAGTGCGGCCCGGAGCGGGAATCCCCAGTTGAGCAACCGGGCCATGGTCTCACCGGCCTCGACGGCCCGGTCGTTGACGACGTCTGCGTACGTACTGACGCCGCCGAACGCACCCTGGCGGGTGAGCGCGAGTCCCTGTTCGTACGAGCGGCAGGCGTTCAGGAAAAAGACACCCAGATCGACCGACGAGAGCGAGCGCACGTCGAGTTCGCCGTCGGGACAGCGGATGCCGTCCTCGGTCGCGTGACCGATGTAGTGGAAGAAGTCGTAGCTACCTTCGGTAAGCAGGTCGGCGAGGCGGTCCGTATCGACACCGAACTCCGAGTGGATTTCGAACGGCAGGGCCTCTCGGTTCCCGTAGACGTTATCGAGCGCGTCGTGTTCGCTGATCATCCGCGCGTCGTTACAGACGAGCAGGATCTCGATCGACTCGTTTCTGGCGTCGCGCTCGAGTTGATTTCGGTACGCCTCGAGCGTCGCTTTCGAGGCCAGCTGGGGGATGTCGTCGCCGAACCAGGCGTGTTCGACGGATTCGTCCGTGATGTCGGGAACGACGAACGACCGGTCGGGCCGCGGCGTCGGCGACGAGTCGCGGGTCTGACTCGCGGAACGGACGAGCCCCGCCGCGCCGCCGGAGTCGGGGATCGCTTCGGGCGGTTCGCCGCGCACGTCGCGGACGACGCCGAGTTCGTTGACGATGAACGGCAACAGCTCGATGGTGTCCGGATCCGCCGGCACGTGCGCCGTCAGCGGCCAGCGCGGCATGTGCGACGCGACTCGCTCGTAGGGAACGTCGAGATACCGATCGAGCCGTTCCGGCAGGTCGGCCTCGTAAATCTCCGCGAGATCGTAGGGTAGCTCGTCCTCGAGCAGTCGCCGTTCGTGGAGTTCGTACCGGTAGATTCCCTCGGTTCGCGTCAGACAGTCGAGAAAGAAGAACCGCTTCAGCAGTCTGGCGACCGCGTCTTCGAACGACCGCTCGGCCGTCAGGGGGTGTTCGAACCGCGGCGTCTCGAGGGTTGGCTCTCGGCCCGGTCGAATCGTCGCCCCGAGGAAGAATCCCAGCGGGGCGGCCTGATAGAGGGCGCTGCGGTCCGGCGGGACGGTGAGGATCACGTCGTCATCGTCGTCCGGTCGGTCGACGGCGTCCGGAATCCGGAGCCGGTCGCCGAGTTCGATCAGCGGCGGATGGCCGCGCAGCGTCGGCCACGTCCGCTCGGGCGAGGTCGTCTTCAGCGCGGACGGAAGCGCCGAAACGGCTTCCATCATCGATTCGACGTCGGGAGACGTCGTGATCGTCGCCGCCGGTCGATCGTGGGGCGACCGGGCACCGAGTTCGATTTCGGTCGGTTCGTCGAACGCGATCCGGATCGACGTGAGCCCGATATCGATGGTGCCGGCGGCGTCGATCCGACAGTACAGTCTGATCGGTCCGCTCAGCCCGACGAACTGGGTCCGCTCCTCAAGTCGGACCGTCTCCCCGGCGTCGAGGCTCGCTTCCGTTTGCCCGTCGCTGTCGTGGACGGTGACGGAGTACAACTGATCGAAGACGAGCGCGTCCGTCTCGATCGCACACTGCTTGTCGATCGGAAAGCAGAATCGGTCGGGTTCGAGTACGGTCGGCGAGACCGTCGATGGCGTCCCGATATGGAGACGGCGTTGTTCGATCGAGTCGTGTACCTCGAGGCCCGTCGTGTCCGCCGTCTCAGTGAACTCGATCGTCATACCCAGTAACACTACTGTTAGTGGGGGCCGACAAAATAGATTGTCCATCCACTGAGGAGTCGACGAGGAGACACACCGTTCGCGGATAGGGGCCGCTTACAGCGACTGCGACCCGATCGGGCTCAGCGACCGAAACGCGATCGTCGGGAACCGCGGCTCGACCGTACTCGGTCGTCGACCGCTACCGGCGTCGGCGGTCGAGAGGGGCAGCCGTTCGATGACCCCGCGATCGGCGAGTTCGTAGAGGAATCGCTTGACCGTTCCGTCGGTCAGCGACGACCGATCGGCGATCGCGGTCGCGACCTCGCGAATCGGTCGGTCGGTCGATTCGATCTCGACGAGCGCCAGCAGCACCTGCTGGCGGGTCTCCGAGAGCGCGAGCGGGCGACCGACGTGGACGCCGTCGTCGGGTACGTCCGCCCGCGCCGTCTCGAGGTGACGGGGTTCGATCCGCTCGGCGTCGTCCTCGCTCGCGAGCACGGCGGCGCCGAACAGGGCCGCGAGCGCGTCGTGGGCGTTCCCGTCCGCCCACGCGGCGAGGTCGCGAACGGCGTCGTGATCGAGCGCGCCCGCCGCGAGCCCCGTCGAGGCGCGGTCGGTCACCACGTCGACGAGTTCGTGATCGCGGTAGGCCGGCACGGTGACGGCTGGCCCCGAGTGGTCGTCGGGCTCCCGATGGCCGACCGCGACGGTGGCGGTGCTGTCCGCGACCGGCGCGAGCAGTTCCCGGACCCGCTCGACGCCGAGCGTCTCGGGTTCGTCGTGGTGGTCGATCGCGACGATCGCGCGCCGGTCGGGCCGCCCGAGGCCGTCACAGAGACGCTCGCGCAGGTCGTCGGTGCCGACGCCGCTCTCGGGAACCCGATCGCTCGAGATACCCGAGAGCACGGCCCGGTAGAACGCGAACGGACTCTCGACCCGCCGGCCGTCGACGGTGACGAACCACGTGGTCGGGTCGGTGCTGCCACCCCGCGTCGTCGTGGCGATCGCCCGGTTCGAGCCGCCGAACTGGTCGTTCAATGCATCGAACAGTGCGGTGACGACGGCCGACGTGCCCGATCCCGAGGGACCGACCACCGCGACCGGCGGCGGTAACTCGCCCTCGAAGACCGGCTCGAGGGCGTCGAGTAACTGCTCTAACACGGGGCCGCGACCGACCGGTTCTGGCCGGTGGACGGCGGGGCTAAGCTGGTCGCGGTCGACGACGACGCGCCGGCCCTGTCGCGCCGATCGGCGGCGAGCGATGCGCTCCTGTAAGTCCATTACTGCGCGTTCGCCCCCGTCGCCCCGACCAGCGCCGCCTCGAGCACCTCGAGGGTGTGTGTGATCTCGTAGCCGGTGCCGTGTTCCATCTGCATCGAGCAGGTCGGACACTCCGTGAGCCCCGTCTCGGCGTCCGCGTCTTCCATGTGATCGACCATTTCTTCCCCGATTTTCATGGAGGTTTCGTAATTCTCAGCTTTCCAGCCGTACGTGCCGGAAATCCCCGAACAGGAGTCGCCGACATCGTGGGCTTCGACGCCGTCGATGTGGGCCAACACTTCGAGCGTCTGCCCGTCGAGGCCCTGGTTCCGAGCGTGACACGGCGCGTGGTAGGCGAAGTCGTCGAACTCGTCGCCGACCGAGGTCCCCTCGAGTTCGGACGCGAGGTCCTCGTGGACCCGGAGGTACTCGACGGCGTCCCACGTGTTCTCGGCGACGTCCTCGGTCCCCTCGAAGTCGAACAGTTCGGGGTACTCCTGCCGCAGCGACATCGAACACGAACTACAGGAGGCGACGATGTCCGCGCCGTCCTCGAGCGCGGCGGCGAGTTCGCGCACGTTGGTCTCGGCCGAGCGACGCGCGTCCTCGAGCATTCCGTTTGCGAACATCGGGGTCCCCGAGCAGTGCTGGTCGGGAACCATGATCTCGTAGCCGAGGTGCTCGTAGACCCGCACGAGCGCCTTCGCGACTTCGGGCGTGTTGTAGTTGGCGTAGCAGCCGTGGAAGTAGGCGATGCGCTTGTCCGGGTCCGTCACCTGCGCGCCGCCTCGCTTCGTCCACCACTCGCGGAACGTCTCCGTCGCGAACTCGGGGAGTTCGCGCTCGCTCGTGATCCCGAGGAGTTTCTCGCCGAGCCACTGCGTCGCGGAGAGGCCCATCACGAAGTTCGTCATCCGGGGGAACATCGACCCGAGCGGGGCGAGCCGCCGGTAGTTCGCGAGGATTCGGTTGCGGACGTACTCCCGGGAGAACTTGTCCATCTGCTCTTCGACGTACTCGCCGCGCGCGGTGTTGTGCATCTGCGAGAGCGGCACGTCGGAGGGGCAGGCGCTGTCACAGCGCATACAGTTCGAGCACTTCATCACCGAGTCGTCGATGTCCTGATCCTCCTGTCGCTTGAGCCGCCACTGCTCGGGCCCCTGGAACTTCGGTCCGGGGAACTCGTCGTCGACCTCGGCGACCGGACAGTTGGTGTCGCAGGTCGAGCACTTGTAACAGTCGTCCGCGCCCGGCCGGAGGTCCATCTCCTCGGCCTCCGGAAAGACCTGAATCGGCTCGAAGTCGTCGTCTCCCGTTACCCCATCGTCGGTCGGCCGTTCTGCGTCACTCATCGTATCACCTGAATCGATTGTCTACCGTGTCCGCCGTCGATCGCATCGATCGAGCGGGTCCGTTCGCCCGCCCGTCGTCGTTCGAGTCCGTTACTGACGCTCCGCCTCGAGTCGTCCACGCCGTCTCCGCCGGTCATCGTTTCTCCTCCGCGGCGCGGCGGCCTGCGACGTAGCCCGTCGCGAGCGAGACGCCGGCACCGGATTTCTCGGCCGCGAAGTCGTAGCCGCCCAGCACCGCGCCCGCTCCGCGCAGGTTCGGGAACTCGAGGCCGTCGTCGGCGTCGAGCGGCCGGAGGTCGCGGTCGACCGGCAGGCCAAAGCGCGCGTAGGGCTGGTCGCCGAAGACGTCGTCGACGAACCAGTCGTAGCGGTCCGCGGCGTGGGGAACGTGGCAGTCGAAGATCGGTTCGAACACCCGTTTGCGCTCCGATTCGACCCCTTTGCCGACCAGCCCGCCGGTTGCAAGCACGTACTGGTCGGCCCGGTGGGGAATCTCGGTCCCGTTGCGGTCGACGATGACGTGATCGATCCGCGCGGGTTCGTCCGCGTTCGCCCCGTCCGCGTCGGTCTCGTAGTCGACCACCGGAACCCCGGTCGTCACGCGGACGCCCCGCTCCTCGAGCGCGTCGTAGAGCAGGTCCTCGAGTCGCATCCCGGGCAGGCTCGGCGGCCCCATCGGGACCTCGAAGACGTCGACGCCGAGTCGCTCCCCGAGTTCGGCCCTGACCGCGTCGGTGTGGTCGTCGCCGAGGACGGCGGGGAAGCCGACGCGGGATTCGCCCTCGAGGTATGGCTCGACGACCGCAGCGAGGGCTTCGCGAGCGGTGGTCTCACCGCGATCAGTTTGAACCGTTTCGGGCTGATCGAGCAGGTGGGCGTACCGCGTGATCTTCGCGTCGTCACGGACGATCCCGGGGAACCGCACCGTGACGCCGCGGGCCTCGAAGGGCGCGCCGGCGGCCTCGAGGTGAGCGGCCGAAAGCGGCGCGTCGAAGTCCGGCAAGGTCTCGAAGCCGACGAGCAGCGCGTCGCGGTCGTCGCTCGCGAGGCCGTCGGCGGTCGAGACCGGGTATCTGGCGGTCGGTTTGACCGTGCCGCCGTGGGTCGGCACGAGCGCGTTCGCGTCCGTGTGACCCCCCTCGTAGGCGTCGCCGGCGATCTCGTCGAAGAAGGCGAGGGCGTCGCGGACCGCCTCGCCGCCCACTCGCTCGTAGGGGTGGCCGGCCGGCAGGTCCTCGAGCGCCGCGAACGGGTCCGCGAGCGGGCCGTCGCCCGCCGGCGCGTATCCCAGCACGTCGATCAGTCCGCTGGCGTGGCGGAGCGTGCTCTGTTTGGCCGAGACGAGTCGCACCTGCGCGCCCCGGTCCGCGGCTGCGAGCGCGGCGGTCGCGCCGGCGAGGCCGCCGCCGATGACGAGGACGTCGTCCTCGATGGCCATTCAGCGGGCCCCCCGGGGGCCGTCGACCCGGTCCCCCTCGGTTCGGCCGCCGTCGAAGGCCGCGAAATCGACGTTCTCGCTCGCGCTCGCGGGGTCGCGATCCCGGTTCATCGTCGTCGCGTGCAGCGCGTAGTTGAGCATCGCCTGCGAGAGCTGTTCGCCCCACAGGGCGTGGCGCTCGCCCTTCCAGCGCTCCTGAAAGAGTTCGTCCAGCGCCTCGCGGGCGGTCTCTTCGTCGTGTGTCGGGTGGAGTTCGTTCGCCATGTTCTGACAGCAAAAGCCGCCCTGACAGTTCCCCATCGAGGCCCGCGTGCGGATGCGGACCGCGTTCAGGTCCGACCCGGACTGCGAGACGGCATCTCGGATCTCCGCCCGAGTCACCCCCTCACACTGGCAGATCACCGGATTCGGCTCCTCGGTCTCGAGCACGTCGCTCGCCCGACTGCCGAGTCGCTGCTTGCTCCGGCGGGCCACCGGCGAGCGCAGCCCGAAGTCGTCCATCCCGGCCTCGAGCCGTTCGATATTCTCGCTGCCGGGAAGGGGCTCGTCGGCGGTCGCGCAGGTCGCGTTCACGCCCAACTGCTCGCAGACGTGGTCCGAGATTTCCTCGGCCATCGCCCGGTAGGTGGTGAACTTGCCGCCGACGATGCTGGACATCCCCGAGACGCCGTCGCGGTCGGCGTGATCGAGCAGGAAGAAGTCCCGCGTGATGTCGGTCGGGTCCTGCGTGCCGGTTCCCGGCGGCTCGTACAGCGGGCGCACGCCCCAGAACGAGCGGATGGTTCGCGCTTCCGAGAGGATCGGCACCAGTTCCGAGAGCGTATCGATCATCTGGTCGACCTCCCATCCCGCCTCGGGGTAGTCGTCCGGGTCCGAGACCTCCTCGTCGGTCGTCCCGAGGATGGCCGTCGTCTCGTGGGGGACGACGATGTCGGCGTCACCTTTCGGCCGGCAGCGGTTGATCACGGTGTCGACCTGCCGGACGTTCATGATCGTCATCACGCCCTTCGAGGGCCGGACCTCGATCTCGAGGTCGGCCATCGCGCCGATCTGACCCGCCCACGCGCCCGTCGCGTTGACGACGTAGTCGGCGGTGATCTCCTCCGTGGTTCCGGGGGTGGCGTGCGTGCGCTTGCCCGGTCCCGAGTCGTGGCGCACCTCGACCCCGTAGATGTCGTCGCCGTCGCGCAGCAGGTCGATCACTTCGGCGTGGGTCTCGACGCGTGCTCCGTGGTTCTCGGCGTCGATCGCGTTCGCCACGCAGAGCCGGAACGGATCGACCGCGCCGTCGGGGACCTCGATCGCTCGTTTGACATCGTCCGCGAGGTAGGGTTCGACCTCGCGGGCTTCCGACCCCGAGAGCACGCGGGCGGGGATCCCGCACTCGCGACAGCCCTCGAGTTTCTCCCGAAAGTAGTCGTCCGAGTCCTCGGGTCGCTGGACGAACAACCCGCCGGTCTTCTCGACGCAGTGGCCGGCGATCTCCCGGAGGATCTCGTTTTCCTCGATACACTCCGTCGCGCTGGCCTGATCGGAGACGGCGTAGCGGCCGCCGCTGTGGAGCAGGCCGTGCATCCGCCCGGTCGTCCCGTCGGTGAGGTTGCCCCGCTCGACGAGCGTGACCTCGAGACCGCGCATCGCCAGATCACGGGCGATGCCACACCCGGTCGAGCCACCGCCGAGGACGAGGACCGCAGTATCGCGTGCCATTCTGTCACTGACTGCTACGGCCACCCGCACCTTTATTTTATCGACGGAGAGAAAGCGCCCATACCAATCGGTCGCTATCGAATATTTCGCTCAGGTTCTGTGTCTCGGGAGGATCGCTCACGTATCGGATTTCTCCGGAGACCTGCGAATAGCGCGCCTGAAACGCCCGATTATTCTATCGAAGTTATACCATCTCCCTTATGGATTCGATAACATTTATAATGATCGTCAAACTTGTTTACCAGTATCACAGCGTCGTCGGTAAAGATGGCGCGTGGACGTTTGGGTGACCACCAATGACAGCCAATACCTACGTCGGTGCGGTAGACCAGGGAACGACAGGCACCCGCTTCATCGTGTTCGATCACGAGGGGCAGGTCGTCGCGAACGCCTACGAGAAGCACGAACAGATCTACCCGGAACCCGGCTGGGTCGAGCACGACCCGATTGAGATCTGGGAGAACACCAAAGACGTCATCCGACAGGCGCTCGGGCAGGCGGGGATCAGCCCCGACCAACTCGAGGCCATCGGCGTGACCAACCAGCGCGAGACGACGCTCCTGTGGGACGCCGACTCCGGGCGGCCGGTCCACAACGCCATCGTCTGGCAGGACCGGCGGACCACCGACCGCGTCGAACAACTCGAGGAAGACGACCTCGTCGAGACGATCCGCGAGAAAACGGGTCTCGAGGCCGACGCCTACTTCTCGGCGACGAAAGCCGAGTGGCTGCTCGACAACGCCGATCCGATCAAACTCGAGCGCTCCCGGCCCGAGGACATCCGCGACCGCGCGGAGAAAGGCGAGGTGCTGTTCGGCACCATCGACTCGTGGCTGATCTACAACCTCACGGGCGAGCACATCACCGAGGTCACGAACGCCTCGCGGACGATGCTCTACAACATCCACGACCTCGAGTGGGACGACGACCTCCTCGCCGAGTTCGACGTCCCCAGAGAGATGCTCCCCGAGGTCCGTCCCTCGAGCGACGACGAGACCTACGGGACGACCGATCCCGAGGGCTTCCTCGAGGCCGAGGTGCCCGTCGCGGGCGCGCTGGGCGACCAGCAGGCCGCCCTGTTCGGCCAGACCTGTTTCGATGCCGGCGACGCGAAGAACACCTACGGCACCGGCTCGTTCTTCCTGATGAACACCGGCAGCGAGGCCGTCGAATCCGACCACGGCCTCCTGACGACCATCGGCTTCCAGCGCTCGGGCGAGGAGGTCCAGTACGCCCTCGAGGGCTCGATCTTCATCACCGGCGCGGCGATCGAGTGGCTCGAGGACATGTCGCTGATCGACAACCCCGCCCAGACGGCGGAACTGGCCCGCAGCGTCGACTCGACCGACGGCGTCTACGTCGTCCCCGCCTTCACCGGACTCGGTGCGCCCCACTGGGACCAGCGCGCTCGCGGCACCATCGTCGGGATGACCCGCGGCACCCGGAAGGAACACGTCGTCCGCGCGACCCTCGAGTCGATCGCCTACCAGACCCGGGACGTGGCGGAGGCGATGGAGGCCGATTCCGGCATCGAGATGCGCTCGCTGAAAGTCGACGGCGGCGCGGTCAAGAACAACTTCCTCTGTCAGCTCCAGTCGGACATCATCGGCTCGGAGATCGTCCGCCCCGTCGTCGACGAGACGACGGCGCTGGGGTCGGCCTACGCGGCCGGCCTCGCCGTCGGGTACTGGAGCGATCCCGACGAGTTGCGGAGCAACTGGCAGGTCGACGCGGAGTTCGAGCCGAAGATGGCCCCCGAGACGGCGGACAAGCGGTACGGCCGTTGGAGCGAGGCCGTCGAACGATCGCGCGACTGGGCGCGGGACGGTGAGGAGTAATCATGTTCGGGACGCTCCTACAGGTTCCCGTCATCGGGATGGAGTTCGAAGCGTTCGCCGTCCTGCTGATCGCCGCCCTCGCCGGCGGCGCGTTCGGCGCGGCGCTGGGCGCGCTGCCCTCGTTCGTCTTCACGGGGTTCGTCGTCTTCCTCGGTGAAGGACTGGGCGTCCTCGAGGGGGATCTCGCGACCGACATCACCGGCGTGATCGGCTTCGGCGCGGTCACCGGCCCCCACATCGCCTTCGCCGGCGGGGTCGCCGCGACGGCCTACGCCGGGCGAAAGTACCCGGAGATGGCTCCCGACGGCTTGACCTACCACTTCGGGAAGGAGATCGCGTACGCGTTCGGGACCAAACCCGACATCCTCGCGGTCGGCGCGGTTTTCGGCGCGCTGGGAATGCTCATTACCCAGGTGATGAACGGCGTCGGCTTCCCGACGGATAACATCGCGCTGTCAGTCGTCGCGACGGCCTTCCTCGCGCGGATCGCGTTCGGCTACCCGCTCGTCGGAAAGGTCGGTGGCTCGAGCGTGCTCGACATGTCGCCGTTCGAGCGCGGCGAGAAACGCGTGGCCGCCGACGGCGGCACCGAGACCGGGCGGCTGGCGACCGAGCCGTGGCTGCCACATCAGTACGAGTGGAGCGGCGTCACCGCCATCGGCATCGTCGGCGGCCTCCTCGGCGGCTTCATCTGGCTCGAGACGGGGAGCATCTTCATGGGCTATGCGATCTCGGCGATGAGTCTGCTCTTTCTCAACCTCGGCGTCGAGAAGATCCCGGTCACCCACCACATCACGCTGCTGGGATCGACGGGCGCGGTGATCGCGGCGTCGGCCGTCGGCAGCGACCCGGTCGTGTTGCTCGTCGCCGGCGCGTTCGGTGCGATCAGCGCCCTCATTGGCGAGGTGAGCCAACGGGTGTTCTACTCGCACTCCGGGACCCACGTCGACCCGCCCGCGATGGCCATCGCGGCGTTCATGTTGGTCCTCGGAGTCCTGTATCTGGCCGGGCTCTTGCCCAACGCGGGCTACCTCGGGCTCTGAACGAATTCGGATTTCAACTGCATCCCGTCTTTCCGAGTTCCGGTCGAAGGGGTTGGATTATGGAGCGATTGAAATGTGTCTGGTGAGATGGTTTTCCTGACCGGTACGTACTGGTCAAAGACTTACGGAAAATTCGAGGCGAAAGCCTCGCCCTTTAGGGCGGGGATGAAGCCGACCAACAGTATTCAACCGCCGACGATGGCACTGACGGGGTTCTAACAAATCTTTAAGCCGACCGGCTGTGATAGTATGCATAGATGGTAAAGAGTACCCGTCACGCGAAATACGAACTCTACTACCACATAGTGTTCGTGCCGAAATATCGCTGTTCGCACCTGACGGGGAAGACGAAGGAACGTCTCGAAGCCATCTTCGCGGAAATCTGTGAAGACAAAGACCTCGAACTGGCCGAGTCCGAGGTCATGCCCGACCACGTACACCTGTTCATCGGGAGTCCACCGAAGAACGCCCCGTCCCTTATCGTCAACTGGGTCAAGGGCATCTCGGCGCGGAAGTATAACCAACGCTATGACGATCGCGTGAAGTGGACTCGCTCGTACTACGTCGGTACGGCGGGTAGTGCCTCGATGGGCGCTGTCGAACGCTACATCGATGAACAGGAGAGTGACGACGAATGAAGCGCGTCAATACCTTTGAGGTGGTTCCACAGACCGAGAACGACAAAGAGTGCCTCCTACGGCTACTCGACGCCTCAGCCTCGCTGTGGAACGAACTGACCTACGAACGTCGTCAGAACCACTTCGGTGACGGCGACGTGTGGGACACCTCTGAGTACCGAGGACGCTACAACGGTGTCGTCGGTAGCGCGACCGTTCAACAGGTCACGCGCAAGAACAGCGAAGCGTGGCGGTCGTTCTTCGCCCTCAAGGAGAAAGGCGAATACGCCAACCCACCGTCGTACTGGGGCAACGAGGAGGACGGACGCGAACTCCGTACCTACATCCGAAACAACCAGTACACGATTCAGTGGGGGAAGCGTAGCCGTCTCGAAATCCCTGTCGGGCAAGAACTGAAAGACGAATACGGACTCGGCTACCACGAACGACTCCGCCTCGAAGTCCGAGGTAACCCGAAATGGGACGGCAAACAGGGTCGTCTGGAACTTGAGTACGACGTGGTTAGCGACACGTTCAGGGCTTTCCAACCAGTCACCGTACCTGATTCTCGACTGGATTCACCACTGGCTTCTCACGAAGCCGCCCTCGACGTTGGCGCGAACAATCTCGTCGCCTGTTCCACGACCGCTGGGAACCAGTACCTCTACGACAGTCGGGAGTTGTTCGGACGGTTCCGCGAGACGACAGACGAAATCGCCCGCCTCCAGTCGAAACTCCGCAAAGGACGCTACAGTTCCAAGCGGATTCAACGGCTGTACCGACAGCGGACGAAGCGTCGTGACCACGCACAGAACGCACTGGTGCGTGACCTCGTTGAACGGCTGTACGACGAGGGTGTGGCGACGGTGTACGTGGGCGACTTGACCGACGTACTGGAAACGCACTGGTCGGTCAGGGCGAACGAGAAGACGCACAACTTCTGGGCGTTCAAGAAGTTCATCCACCGTCTCGCTTGCGTCTGTGAGGAGTACGGCATCAGCCTCGAAGTCGAGTCGGAAGCGTGGACGAGTCAGACGTGTCCCGAGTGTGGCGACCACGACGCGACGGTTCGCCACGAGGATACCTTGACGTGTTCGTGTGGCTTCGAGGGGCACGCCGACCTCACGGCGTCAGAAACGTTCCTTCGAGAAAACAGCGATTACGAAGTCAGGCCGATGGCACGGCCCGTGCGATTCGAGTGGGACGACCACGACTGGTCGGGGAAACCACACCCTCATGAAAGTCCCAAAGAAGTGCGCACGAACCCGCAAGTTGCCTCCGTGGGTCGGTAGCTGAACCCCCAACGGAGGAATCCTCGCGCTTTAGCGCGGGGAGGATGTCAATGATCAGTACGAACGATGGACAGTTTGAAATCTGCGAACTCCCGTACCACGTCGAGAAATCCGTCTGGATTGATCGGCTTTTCAATGACTGCATCTTCGTCTGCATCATGGTCGAGATCGCGGGATTCGATGATGTTTTCGTCCATTCCGGAGAGAACGATGACGGGAACATCGTCCAGTTCGGGATGATGTTTGATCTCGTGCAGGACATCCTCTCCATCCACGCGCGGTAAGTTGAGGTCTAATAAGACAATGTCCGGACGCGGGGCGTCCGTGTATTCGTCTCGGCGATGAATGAAGTCCAGTGCTGCTTGGCCATCGGTAGTGGTATGCAGCTGGTTGTTTATCTGGCCGTCACGGAAGGCTTCTTCGAGAAGACGCACATCCCCTGGATTGTCTTCAATCAGTAATATTTGCGCCTCATTCGCGGGTGACGGGCGGCATTCCATACCCGACTCAATTAGTGAGAAGGGATAAGCCGCTCGGCTTGCAGGCGGTCTGTTCGCACACGGTTACCACGAGCTTCCGTCATCTGCTCAGAATCAGTCAGGAACGGCCTGCTGAATAGAGAGGATGAGTTCAGCAGCTCAATCTCGTCCCTTTCAGCACTCGTGGTGAGTCCCCGTGAGAGAAACCCGTTTCAACAGCAGTGAATTCACACAGGTTTCCGCTGTCACCCGGTGATGAATTCAGGAGCGAAAGCCATCGTAGCGAACAGAGATCCAAGCACAGCGAGCGCTGTGAGTCGCAGGACACCAGCCGCCCGTCGTCGATTGTTCGGCAGGGATTCAGCAACTCCGGACAGGGCGGCCCCGACACCGATAAATAGCGCCCCACTGCCCGGTAAAGAATTTGCAACAACTGCGTAGTATCCGTAGGCACTGAACAAAACGAATGCGCCACAGAGTTGGACCACTCCAAAGGAACGACCAGAGGGTTCACTGAACACGATCTCGTTGATAATGGAGGGCATCTGATGTGTGATTCTTCCGCGAAGGATAAATATTGACTGTATGCGATCCCCCTCTGCAAGGACTGTTCCATCTGCGCCGAGCAAGCGGTACCGATGATTCTGTCCGAGTTTCACACTGGGTTCAGCACGTCATTCTCGACATAATTCCTGTCTGCTACTGAGCAATACGCACGTGTAGTGAACTCTCGAACACGCCCGAACCGACCCCTTTAGGTCGTCAAGCCCTCGAGTGACGGCTATGACCACCGATCCGCCGCTCGTGCTCGACATCGACGGCACGCTGACCCGTCCCGAAGGCTGGGGCATCGACCCCCGCGTCTTTGATCCGCTCCGCGAGTGGGACGCGCCCGTCGTGATCGCCACCGGGAAGGCCTTCCCCTACCCCGTCGCCCTCTGTCACTTCGTCGGCATCCCCGAACTCGTCGTCGCCGAGAACGGCGGCGTCGTCTACACCGGTGACGACGTCTTCTTCACCGCCGACCGCGAGGCCGCCCGCGCCGTCGCCGACGCCTACCGGGCCGCCGGCTACGACCTCGGCTGGGGCCGAGAGGACACCGTCAACCGCTGGCGGGAAACCGAAATCGCGGTCAACTTAGAGCAACCCCTCGAGCCGCTGCGCGAAATCGCCGCCGACTACGGCCTCGAGGTGATCGACACCGGCTACGCCTACCACGTCAAGGACACCGATCCGACCAAGGGCGAGGGACTCGAGACGATCGCCGATCACGTCGGGATCGACCTCGCGGACTGCGTCGCCGTCGGCGACTCGATCAACGACGTGTCGACGTTCGAGGCCGTGGGACGGAGTTTCGCCGTCGCGAACGCCGACGAACGGGCGACCGCGGCCGCCGACGAGGTGCTCGAGGAGGTCCACGCGGACGGCACGCTCGCGGTGCTCGAGCGGGTTCGCGGGACGTAGCTGGCGCAGGAATTGCAGGCGCTCGGGTGCGAAACCGTGACTCGCAGTCGTTATTCGCCGCTCTCGAGAACGTCCTCGAGCCACTGCTCCGGGACGATTCGGAGCTGGTCGTCCGCCTGCAGGGTATCGGTCGTGAGGACGGCGAGTTCGGTTCCGGAGGCGACGGCCAGCCCGCCGCCGGCGACCGCGTCCCAGTGGTTCAACACGGGATCGGGAACCGTCAGCAGGCGGTCGCCGTCGACCTCGGAACTGGCGACGTATCTGATCTCGTCGCCGTCCTGAATCGGATCGAACTGCCCCGAGACGATGACGGCGTCGTCGGCGTCGCGGATCCCCCAGAAGACCTCGGATCGCAGCGACAGGATGGTCCGATCGAACGCCGCCTGCGGGATCGGGATCTCGCTGCTGTGTTCGTCGAACGACGCCGCGCCGAGCCGTTCGTAGGACTCGTGGGCTGGCTCGGACGCGGCGGACTCGGACGCGGCAGCGGACTCGCTCGAGGCGTCGGCGAGTCGCTCCTCGTCGATTCCGGACTCGGCGACATCGGTCTGGTCGACGTTCGCTGCGTCGACCCCACCGTCGCGATCGGGGCTCGAGTCCGCGCCCTCGATGTCGATCCCTGTGCCGGTGTCGACGACCTCGCTGGCCGCGTCGCCGCCGTAGTGCTCGCCCTCGGTGTCTCCCGTCTCGAGGTCTCCGATGTCGGGCGTCGTATCGACGACATCGGTCGCGTCGATATCGGCTCGGTCGCCGGCGACCCGCCGCTGGTCGAGCGCGATCGCGACGAGGAGCCCGCCCGCCCCCAGCCGGAGGTAGCCGTTATCGCGGTCGCCACGTTGCAGCGCGCGGACGCCGCCGAGGAGGCTCGCGAACCCGGCGACGCCCGCCGGAACGCCCGAGCGGACGCCGCGCCGAACGGCCCCCAGCGCCCCGGAGACGGTTCCGTCGCCGAGTTTCGGGACGCGTCGCTCGGCCGCGGGACTGTCGTCGGTCTCGGCGGAGGTATCTCGTTGACTCATGATGCGTGGTGATTGATTCCGCGTCAGCGCGGCTCAGCTCTCGGCGCTCGAGCCGTCCCCGCCCGTGCTGTCGCCGAACTCGTCGGTCTCCTCCTCGGCAGACGACTGGACATCGTCCATGTCGAAGGTCGAACCGACCTCCTCTTCGTTGATCGCGCGGTCGAGCGTCTCCGTACTCGTCACCGCGCCGAGCCCCTTCTCCTCGACCGCGGACTGGATTTCGCCGGCGTCGATGGCCGAGTCGACGTTGCCGTCGTTCGTCGACGATTTCAGGGCTCGGCGGACGATCAGGTATCCCGCCAGCGCGGCGCCGCCGGAGGCGACGGCTCCCGGAACCCCGTAGCGTTTGTAGCCGAACGTGACCGCTTTCTTGCCGATGGTGTACGCGCCAATCATGCCCGGAACTCGGGCCGGAACGGGGAAGAGGGCGAGGCTTTCGTACGGAAGCGGGGCCGAGCCATGGTGAGCGGAACGACGGCGAACGGCCTCGAGAGGCGATCTCGCCCCGTCGACCCGCACGAGACCGGTTCACTGCAACGGGTCTCAGAACGCTTTTCCCCTCGTTGTGGTAAGATGCAGTATGGTTTCGCTGCAGGCGGTCGCCGTCGCGGTCGTCGGGTTCGCGATCGTCCTCGGCTCCGCCGTCGCCGTCTACCGCGACGCGAGTCAGATGGCGGTCTCGAGGCCGGCGCTGTGGGCGGGATTCGTGTTCGCCACCTGCGGGACCGGGCTGGCGATGTATCTCGGTCCGCCGGACGTGCCGGTCCCCGGCCTGCTCGTGATCGTCATCGCGGGTCCGGCGCTGTACCTGTTCGAGCGAGACGACGCGAAATACGGCGACGAACCCGCCGACCCGCGCGCGCTGCCGGACGAGTCGGCCGGCGACTCCTCGAGCGAGCGCCGCGACGGCGAGTAGTCGACCGAGTGGTGAGACGGGCGGCGGGCCGGAGACGCGCAGGCGGTCGCCACACCACACGTCTTTTGACCGGGCCGGTCCAACGACGGGCAAATGAGCGATTCCGCAAATCCCGGGGCCGACGGCGCGAGCGCCGACGCAGGCGACGACGCCGAGAGCGACGGCGGCGGACCGGCACAGGTCTCGAGCCCGGATTACCACAGCGAGAACCACACGGCCGCCCAGACCTGCGGCTGGACGGCAAACGCCATGCGCGGCGAGGGCAAGTGTTACAAGAACATCTTCTACGGTATCGAGTCCCACCGCTGCATCCAGATGACGCCGGTCGTCCGGTGTAACGAGCGCTGTGTCTTCTGCTGGCGCGATCACCAAGGCCACTCCTACGAGATGGACGATGTCGCGTGGGACGACCCCGAAGCGGTGGTCGACGCCTCGATCAAACTGCAGAAGAAGCTGCTCTCGGGATTCGGCGGCAACGAGGAAGTTCCTCGAGACGTGTTCGAGCAGGCGATGGAACCCCGTCACGTCGCCATCTCGCTGGACGGCGAGCCGACGCTGTACCCCTACCTGCCCGAACTCATCGAGGCCTTTCACGACCGCGATATCACTACCTTCCTCGTCTCGAACGGCACCCGCCCCGAGGTCCTTCGCGAGTGCGATCCCACGCAACTGTACGTCAGCGTCGACGCCCCCGAACGCCACACCTTCGATCAGGTCGTCGGCGCCATGGAGGACGACGCGTGGGCGAACCTCCTCGAGACGATGGACGTCCTCGCCGAAAAGGACGAGACCCGAACCGTGCTCCGGACGACGCTCGTCAAGGGCGAGAACATGCACAATCCGGACTGGTACGCCGGCTTCTACCAGCAGGCCGATCCCGACTACATCGAGTTGAAGGCGTACATGCACGTCGGCCACTCGCAGGGTCGCCTCGACCGGTCCGCGATGCCCGACCACGAGGAGGTCGTCGAGTTCGCCGAACGCGTCGGGGAGTACATGCCCGAGTTCGACGAGGTCAAGGGAGTGCCCGCCTCCCGCGTCGCGCTCCTCTCGAAGACGAAAGACACGTGGGTGCCGAAACTCCAGAAGGGCAGCGAGTTCTGGGAACGGGACCCCGTTACCGGCGACTGACCGCGCCGGGTTCAGCCGGCACGACGCTGGGTTTCCGAACTGGACCGACGGGCGACCGAACCCAATACGGCGAGAACACTTACGTCCCGAACCGAAGAGCGTGTGCCAGTGACGCTTCGATCGTTCATCGACGATGTCGGTTCGACCGACCGGACGATCGCCGTCGTCGGCGACGACGCGACGAGTCCTCTCGAGGGGCTACTCGCAGGGACGTTCGAGAACCAGCCCGTCGCCGTCGAATCGAGCGCGACGCTCCCGGTCGAGTCCGATATCGACCCCGAGATTTCCGACGCGCTCGAGCGGGCCGGCGATACGGCGGTCTTGCTCGCGGACGGGACGCCGGTCGCCGCCTCGCCGATGACGGCCCTGTACGATTCGATCCTCGCGATCAATTCCGACCTGTTCGTGACCGGGAGCCGCGGGCTCGGCGACCTCGAGTTGCCCGACGTGCTCGCGGGGCTCGCGGACACGCGGCTGCGACTGCGCGGCTATCCGCTCGCCCACAAGGAGAAACTCCTGTTGATCATCGTCTCCCGATACGTCGAACAGCGCGCCTGGGCGACCGGCAGCGGAACGCTCCGGGCCGGATTCCAGTACCTCGAGCGCATCGACGACGAAGTCGGGACGCGAGACGTCTACGCCGAACTCGCGGCGACCGACGTCGACGTCCACGTCTACGGAACCGAGAGCGATGCGGCGACGGCGGTCGACCTCGACGTGACGAGGCACACCGGAACGGGGTCCGAGTATCGGGACGGCTGGTTCGTCGTCTACGATCCGGACGCGCAGGCGGCGGACGCCCCCGATCCGCCGAACGGGCCCGCCGCGCTCGTCTGTCTCGAGACCGAGTCCCGGACCTGGGACGGATTCTGGACGGTCGATCCGAATCGGGTCGCTTCGATCGCCGAGTACGTCGCGCGGAACCTCTAGAACTCGAGTCGCGAGCTGCTGACGACGCCCCTGATCGTGACGCGGAGCTTTCTGCTGATGGCCGCCAGCGTGAGGCCGTAGACCGCCGCGCCCAGCGCGACGATCGCGAGGAGGTGGTACCAGTGGTCGACGGTAGCGGCGCGCTCGACGGGGACGATCACGGCGAACATCACGAGTCCGGCCGCGACTTGCTCCCCGAGCGTCCGCGGGAACAGGACGACCGATGAGAGTTCGCGTTTGATAACGATCGCAGAGAGGCCGTAACGGAGCGTTTCCGCGACGGCCGTCGCGATGACGACGCCGATCGCGCCGTAGGCGAGTGTCAGTGCCACGCCGAGGACGACGTTGATCGCGAGCGTCGCGGCCGAAATTCGGGTGTTGATGTCCGGCCGATCGATCCCGTAGAGCACGCTCGTGAGGACGCCGGCCTGCGTCTTCGCGATCTGATAGACCGCGAGTCCGACGAGGAGCGCCGCGGCCGCGGCGTACTCGTCCCCGAACAGCGTCACGACGAGCAGTTCCGGCATCGCGACGGCACCGAAGAACATCGGGATCGCGATGATGCTCGTAAAGGAGAGGGTGTTCGAGATGTCGGGCCCGAGCGATTCGCCCTCGCTGTGTCGGTGGCTCACCCGGGCCATCAGCCCGCTCGAGGCGGCCATCGTCACGAACGTCGCGGGCACCGTGAGCTTGAGCGCGACCTCGTAGTGACCGGCCGCGGCGGGTGCGAGCAGGTAGCCGAGCAGAATGATGTCGAACCGATCGTAGGCCTGTCCGAGAAACGAGTTCGGAATGCTGTACCGCGCGTACGACCAGAGGTTCGCGACGGTCTTCCGCGTCGGCGCGACCGGTCGCGTCCGGATGAAATACCAGAGGACCGGGACCGTCAGGAACGTCGCGGCGGCGAGTCCGTACGCCATTCCCGCAGCGCCCAACCCGAGCAGGATCAGGCCCAACTGGAGGGGGAAGGTAAGCAGCGAGCGGAGCGTATCGGTCCACATCGAGGCCCCGACGCGGCCGCGCGCTTGGACGATCAGATCCAGCGGCTCGAAGAGCGTGACCGCGAACAGCAAGAGGACGAACAGGATCGGTGCCTCGGGGAGTCCCGTATAGGAGACGAGCCAACTCGAGGTGACGACGGCGACTGCAACGGCCAGCGCCATCCACACCAGTGTGAACAGCCCCTGACTGCCGATCAGCTCTCCAGAGGGTGCGTCGGCCTCCGAATATCGCTTCTTCACCGCCGTTCCCCACCCGTTGACCGCCCGATCAGCGATCTTCACGAGCGAAAAGAGGAGGTAGTAGCCGCCGAACCCGGTCGGGCCGAGCACCCGCGCGAAGACGATCGTGCCGAGAAAGCCGATCGCGGCCATCGTGAACTTCGCGGCCGTCGCCTTGATCGTCTCGCCCCCGAGGCTGACGGACGTTGCGTCACTCATGCGTTCGTCTCGAGACCACCGTCACAGATATCCCAGCTCCTCGAGTTGGGACTCTAGACCGTCCATATCCGCCTCGGAGAGTCCTTCGCGGCGCTCGAGGTCGGCGACCAGCTCCTCGAGTTCCGACTCGAGGGTCGCCGGCTCGCAGTCGCCGATCGTCCGGGTCCCGGACAGTCCCTCGAAGTAGTAACAGTCGTTCGTCGCGACGCCGTGGCGTTCGGTGTCGATCGAGGCGGCCTCGTATCCGTCCTCCTCGAGCGCGAGCGCGCGTCGCTTCGAGATCCCGTGGTACTCGAGGAGCGCGCTCGAGCGCGGCGCAGTGTCGATCGAGTCGCTCGAGCACAGCGGGCGGAACGACTCGCCGCGGCGGTGGGCCGACTCGACGCCGGCGAGATCGAGCACCGTCGCATAGACGTCCAGCAGGTTCACGAGGGCGTCCCGCGTCGGTCGCTCCGCGCCGTCCGTGATGGGGGTTCGGTCGTCGGCGTTCGAGCCGGGCGCGGAGACGACGAGCGGGACCTTCGTCACGGGCGGATGGAGGCCGCCGCCGTGTTGCCACGCGCCGTACTCGCCGAGCGCTTCGCCGTGGTCGGCGAGGGTCACGACGTAGTCGAACGACGCGGCGAGTTCCGCGTAGATGTCGCGGTAGATGTCCGATAGGTACCGCACGGCGTCGTCGTACGCGGTCCTGATACGCTCCGGATCAGCCGAGGGCTCCTCGAGCGTGGCTTTCACGCTGTCGAAGTGCGGTGAGTCCTCGTCCGGATGGGTGCGGTACTCGTCGGGCGGGTCGTACGGCAGGTGGGCCTCCATCAGATTCGCGAAGAGGAACTCGCCGTCCTGGGCCCACGAACTGTCGCGGACGTACTCCAGGAACTCCGCCGCGCCGTCGTCGGGGTGGCGCCCCTTCAGGCCCATATCCCGGAGCTTCATCAGGGCCCCCTGTTTCAGCGACTGGGTCGTATCACAGTCGTCGTCGACGCAGCGCCAGAGCGCCCGGAGGTACCGCTCGGGGCCGTCGGCCCGGTGTTCGGCGATGAACTCGTCCCAGTCAAAGACGTCCTCGCCGAGGCCGCTGAGCCGCCAGCCGCCGTCGAACTCGTCGAACCCGTGATGCCAGCCGAGTTGCTCCGAGATGTTGACGTTACAGCTGAACGCCCGCGTCCGGTAGCCGCGGTCCTGAAGGAGTTCGGGGAGGCGAGTCGTGTCTCGGTCGAAGTCCTGGGACTTGATCGTCACGCCGGCCTCGCTCGCGTACCGGCCGGTGAACAGCGAGGCGTGGGCCGGTGCCGTCCAGTGGCTCGTACTCCACGCGTTCGCGAACTGCACGCCCGGCAGCCAGTCGAAGTGCTCGTCGAAGGAATCCGCCCGCAGGGTGTCGAGCACGACGAGGGCGATGGATGGCTCGTCTCCCATGGTTGCGTGTCCGCTCATCCTACCAGCCCTCCGCCAAAGAACCTAGCCCCGGCAATAGAATCGACTGCGGGACCGCCAGCCGTTCGCCCGCCGAACGCCGGTACGGTCACGCTCACAGGACCGTCGTCACCCCCTCCTCGAGCGCCTCGACCTGCGCGTCCTTCTCACGCTCGAGTTCGTCCATATCGAACCGGACCGGCTCGCTCGTGACGTCGCCGTCGATCGGAACCCGATCGAACAGGTTCGCTCGCGGCGTGTCGAAGTAGAACTGCGCCCGGTTGCCGTAGGTCAGCGCGGGGAGGCAGGCGTGGATCCGATCGGACCGCACCACGTCCGCGTTGGCGTAGAGGAAGAGGTAGTCGGCCACCTGATCGGAGACGAAGACGTTCTCGGCCTCGAACAGCGGCGTCTCGAGGCCGAGCAGTTCCCGCGCCCGCTCGCCGACCGGGAAGTGGTACGGTTCGTCGAAGGGGGCGTGATCGGGCCTGATGATCGTCGATGCGCCGTCGATGTCGGGCTCTTCCTGTTTGTCGAACGTGTGAACGTCGAATTCCCGGTTCGCCTCGGGCGGCCGATCACGGTCGCCCAGAAACAGCGAGCAGTCGATGCCGTCGTACAGGTACTCGACGAGGTCGCCGTACTCCTCGTAGGCGGTTCGATCCCGCGTGAGCAGGACCTCGATATCGAGCGCGTCGAAGACGGCCTCGACGTCCTCCCGCTCGGCCTCGTCGTACTCCTCGCCGCCCCCGCCGACGATGACGATCGGGATATCCCGCTCCCTGAGTCGGGTGAGCGTGTCGAAGTACTTCCGGAACGTCGGCCGGGAGAGCACACAGCCCGGCAGGACGGCCAGATCGGCGTCGATCAGCTCGCTGACGTTCATCACGTTCCGCCGGATCGAGTGTGTCGGCGACTCGTAGTCCGCTCCGGACCCCGTCATCCGTTCGAACTTTCGGGTGCCCCGCCACAGCGCCGCGGTGTCCGCCGCGTGGTTGGGATAGCCGCCCGTCTCGACGATCTCCGCGTCGGGAAACGCCCGCTCGAGCATCGCCCTCGCCCCGTAGTCGATGAAGCCGTTCCCGATGTTCGTCGTCCACGTCCGCAGAAGCAGGATGCGCATTGGGCCGTTCTCCACCGGAACGGGGCATAATTATGCGGGGGCTACAGCCCGTACGCGACCGATTCGACGCCGAAGTGGCGGCTCGTCGATGACAGCCTCGAGCCGACGTGCCTCGAGCGGCCCGTCGAACGGAACAGTTTGTGAGCTGTTTCACACGGTAATCCGACGCTGACGGTTCCGTCCCAGCCCACGCGACGAGCGGGTACTCGTCTTTCCGTGACGGGAAGCGAATCCCAACCCGTAATCGCGGCCAGCGGAGAGGGGCAGTTTCGCGCGTCTCGAAAATGCGACGAGTCGATTCGAAGTAGACGACGAGGGAGCAGCGACCGACATCGGCGTGGTTCAACTCACCCTCCCGCCGTCTCTCGAGGCGAGCACCACCTTCTCTCGTAGAGCCCTCGGACTCGAGGGGACGGTTCTGAAGCCGTCTAGCCTGCTATCGTGGCGGCAGGGAATCACCACACCCTCCCCAACCGATTCGTTCGCTCCCGACGGTCGCTCACTCATCCCTCGCACAGTATCGACGGCTTCCCTCGCTAGCGCTCACGGGTCACTTCGTTCCCCGTTCACATTCGAGGTGCTCCCTCCAGTCGCACCTCGCTTCGCTCGGGCAGCCGTCAGCGCGCGCCACAGCACGTCATCAGTAGCGGTCAGTCGAGATAGCCGAGTTCGCGCAGGCGCTCGGTCGGCATGTCGATCCCTTCGTCGCCGTCGGCGGCCGTGCCCGATTCGGCCGCGCGTTCCTCGACCCACCGGCGCACGTCGTAGACCGATTTCGGATGGGTGTCCGCCGTCGAACTCGCGTACGCCCGCCAGGAGTGACTCGCCGGTTTCTCGCCGGCGTCGGGCGGGTAGAACTCGGTTCGCATGCCGTGGTCGCTGACGACGAGGAGTTCGTCGTCCTCGCCGAGGGCGGCGACGATTTCTTCGACGAACTCACCGACGCGCTCGTAGGCGTGGCCCAGCGCGTCCTCGTCGTCGGCGTAGGCGTGGCCCGCCGCGTCCAGCGTGTGGACGTGGACGCCGGCGATCGAAACCGGATGTGCGAGCATCTCGCGGGCCCAGCCGAACTGCTGGGCGCAGAGCCCGAACAGTTCGCGCTCGAACTCGCTGCGGGGCATCCCCTCGGCGACGGCGTTCATCAGGTCCCAGGCCCGCTGGAGGGGCTTCCCGTCGTGGACGCCCGGCCAGTTGTGGACGACCGCGTCATCGGCGTCGAACATCGACTCGCGGTCCGTCTCGCCGATGCGCTCGCGCTCGCCGGTTCGGGAGCGGACCAGTTTGCCCAGCGTTCCCCGCGTCGACTCGTCGAGGTGGCCGGTGACCGTCGAGGCGAGGTCGAGCGCGGGGTTTCCCCACTCGCTCGTGCCGCCGCCGGTGATCCCGTGTTCGGCCGGCTCGAGCCCGGTCGCGACCGTCGCCCAGACCTCCGGCGTGTACGGAACGTCCTGGGTGTTCGCGAACGTCTCGATCTCGCCGCCCGACTCGAGGCGGACGGCGTCGAGGTCGAAGTGGTCGACCAACCCGGCGTCGAGGGCGTCGAGCGCCAGTACGACGACGGTCATGCGTAGCCGAGATCCTCCAGGTCTTCCTGCAGCGCTTCTTCCTTGACGACGTAAGCGGGATCGAATCGCTCGAGTTCCCGCTCGAGTCCGGGGTCGTCGACCGGTTCGACGTCGTCGAGTCGATACGTGCCCGCGTCGGTCGCAATGTGTTCGGCGGTCATCGCGGCCTTTCGGTCCCCGTACGCGGCGAACGCGACCTCGCGATCGAGCGTCCCCTGACGGTGCTCGCTTCCGGTCAGGACCGTCGGCACGTCGATCAGGGAGACGACCTCGCCGACGTCGGGGGCGTTGTGCGTCCCGAAGGGTACGTTCAGTAGTTCGGGGCGCATCTCGCCGGGGTGACCCCATAAGCCGTCCTCGCCGAGCAGTTCGCCGTGGTCGCCACAGAAGACGACGCGCGTGTCGTCGGGGATCGCGTCCCAGAGGGCCTCGAGGGCCGCGTCGAGTTCGCTCACCTCCTGCCGGTAGAGGTTCCGAACGAGGGCCTCGTCTTCCTCGGAGCCGCGGTCCGAGAGGACGCGGCGGGTGACCCGCTGGGCCGTCGCCCGATCGACATCCGTGCCGTCGGGATCGTAGGGATGGTGGGGCTCCATGAAGTGCAGCCAGCCGAACCACTCCTCGCGGCCGTCGACCGCGGTGAGGAACTGGTCGACGACCTCGTCCGCGGGGCGGAACGACTTCTCGGTCTCCTCGACGTAGCTCCGGAGTTGCTGGTATCGGTTGTAGCCCCAACTGGCGACCTTGTAGGGAAGCGAGCCGCGCTCGAGCAAGATCGCGCCCTTGTCTTTCAGCGACTCGCCGCCGCCTTTCGGCGACGCGAACGAGTCGAACCCGGCCGCGTAGCCGTACTCCTGAGAGAGCAGGTGATTCGTCGTGATCCCGACGCTGGGGGCGTCGAACTCGTGGGCGACGCTGGCCTCGGACTCGAGGCCGTTGCCGGCCGGGTACTCCCCGCCGATGATCGCCGGGAAGCTGCCGGGCGTCGCGGTGCTCGTGGCGAAGGCGGCGTCGTGGGTGTCGTCCAGAAAGTCCAGCGTTCGGGGCATGTACTGGACGTGATCGGTTCTGAGCGAATCGACCGTGACTAACAGGGTCGTGTCCGTCATGTGTTCTCCGTTCGAATCGAATTCGTTCTCATAGGTATCCCAGGTCCTCCAGTCGCGCGCGACTCGCCGCGTCTACCTCCTCGCCGAACGCCCCCTCGTCGCGGTCGTCGTCGGTAACCCAGTCCCCGAAGGCGGACTCGAACAGTCCGTCCGGAACCGTCTCGTCGGGCCGGTCGACTTGTTTCGACGGGGGACCGGAGACGTCGTACACGGCTTCGGTGCCGAGCTGGTCGCGGTAGTACTTCCGATCGTCCTCGTAGACGACTCGCTGGCCGCGGTCCCAGTAGGACTCGTCGCCGCCTTCCGGGATGCCCGAGCCGGAGCCGACGATCTCGGCGCGAGCGCGCTCGCGCTCGAACGCGAACGGATCGAAGGGACCCTCGCTCGCGAGCGATCGGAGCACGTCCCCGAGATCGGCGTGGGAACTGAGCCCATCTACGTCAACGGGTCGGGCAGTGGTGTCAGTCGCGAGATCGAGGTCCCCATCGCCGGTCGCAATGATGTCGAACGGAACGTGTAACAGCGCCTCCGAGAGGCTGCTCATGTGATTCATGAGGTGGCCGTCCGACTCGTAGCCGAGGTTCTCACCGTGGTCCGCCGTCACGATCACGATTGATTCGCGGTCGTCACCGGTCCCCAGTGCGGCCACGAGGTCGGCGACGAGCCGATCGAGGTAGTCGACCGTCGCCGCGTACAGCCGGCGGACGCGCTCGACGTCCGCGCCGAACTCCCCGAGGCCGTCCGCGGCGTTCACGTCCGAATCGCGGAACGAACTCGAGTGGAAGTCCGCGGAGACGCCGTGGATCGAGTCGTCCAACCCGCGAAACGGCGTGTGCGGGCCGTGGGCGTCCATGAGGTTAGCGAAGGCGAGCACCGGGCCGTCGGGCTCGGTGACTTCCCGCTCGAGGGCTCGAGCGATCGCGCGGCCGCCGAAGTCGGTCGGTTTCTCGATCGGGAGCTTCCGGCTCACGTCGTCCAGTTTGAGGAGGACGCCGTTGGCCAGCGACCGCAGCGGGTGGTCGTGTTCGAGCGCTTGCCGGACGAAATCGGCGTAGGCTTCCACGCCGTCGGTCGATCGATCGGAGATGTGGCGCTGGACGTCCATGCCCGCGGGCAGCCTGCGGCTCGGCGAGATGGGGACCGTGCGATCGAAAAACCGGTCGAACCCGAAGACGGGGCTGGCGTAGATGTTCGACGAGACACAGACCGACTCGTAGCCCGACCGCGAGAGGGGTGCGATCCAGGTGTCCGCGATGTCGATCGGGTCGAACCGACGCTGGTGTGCATGGACGCCCGTTTCCGAGGGGAGCGAGCCCGTCAGGAGCCCGGCGTGGCTCGGAACGCTCCAGCCGCCGAGCGCCCGCATTCCCTCGAAGCGGACGGTCGCCATCTCCCGGAGGCGGGTTGCGTACTGGTCGTAAACGTCTTTCCTGACGGTGTCCAGACAGAGGACGACGACGTTCGGGCGGGTGTCTCCGGTCATGTGAATCGCTCGAGTGCGGCGCTGAAGCGGTCTCGCTGGTTCGATTCGGTCAGGTCGGCGACGAGGTCCCGCTGGTCGCTCGCGACGGACCGCCGCTCAGCGGGCGACAGGTCGGCGAACGCCACCAGCCCGTCGAACAGGCCCGCCTCGGTCGGCGGAACGACCTGTCTGGCGGGCAGGAGTTCCCGGACGCCGGTCGCCTCGGTGACGATCGTCGGCGTCCCCGAGAGGATCCCCTCGAGCGCGGCAACGGGAAACGCGTCGCCCCGCGACGACTGGACGTAGAGGCTCGCGCGGTCGAACCAGTCGGCGAAGGTATCGAGGTCGACGAAGCCGGGCGTGATGACGCGGGAACTGTCCGCGTACCCTTCGGCCTCGTGACCCTCCCCGAGGATGACCAATCGAACGTCGGCCTCGACGGTCCCGGCGAACCGGTCGACGGCTCGAGCCAGTCGATCGTAGCCGTTGGCCGGTTTGGCCTCGCCCGCCGAGAGGACGGTAAAGGGGTCCTGCGGCGAGTTCGGCGAGAGCGCGGTGAGGCGCTCGTACTTCGCGTCGCTGATCGGCGGCCGGACGTAAGCGACCGGGGCGTCGCCGAGGTACGGCCGCGCCCAGCGGTCGGCGTCGCGGCCGACCGCGATCACGCCGTCGAGCAGCCGGCTCGAGAGCGGCCTGAGTCCGCGCCAGAGGTGCCGCGTCGGCCGTTCGGACAGGGTGTAGAAGGTCTCGTCCGCGGCGAGGTAGACGAGGGTCGTTTCCGGATGACGAAGTTTGTAGGCGAGCCCGGTCTGGAGCGGCGCGCTCCCCTCCGCGATGACCGTCTCGTACGCGGGCAGCGTCCCGGCAGTTCGGAGCCGATCGACGGTCCGCTCGGTGTTGCCGCCCGATTCTGGCGGCCGACTACCGGTTTCGAAGTGACGGCGGTCGGCGCTCACGGCATCGGCGAACACCCGGTGAGCGGGGTGGGCGTCGCTGTTCTGGTAGAGCAGACACCGATTGCTCGTCGCCGCTCGCTGTGTCTGCGACGGCTCGGTCACCGTCCGCTTCCTCGAGTCGCCGTCTCGATCGCGTTGGGTCGTCCTCGCCGTCACTGATCGAGCACCCCCTCGGCACGCTGTCGTCCGGAGTCTCGGTCATTGTCCGGGCCGCGGCCCGATCGGTCTCCACCTCGCGGGCCCACGTCGGCGGTCGCCGTCCGCTCGACGACCTCGCGTAGGCCCGCGGCGAAGCGATCGTACTCGTAGCGCCGGGCTTCCTCGCGGATCTCGCCGGCGTCGAAGTCGTCGGGATCGAATCGGCGGACCGTCTCCCGTATCGAGGCGACGGTCGGCTCGAAGCACAGCCCCGTCCGCCCGTCCTGCACCTGATACCGCGTGAACCCCTCGTTCACCCCGAGCAGGGGCTTGCCGGCCATCATGGCCTCGGCTCCGACGAGGCCGAAGTCCTCCTGCTTGGGCGCGTAGACGACCGCGGTAGCGCGCGCGACGAGCGATTCGATGTCCTCGACGTAGCCCCGGACCTCGATGTTGTCGTAGTTCGCGGCGAATGCCTCGAGTCGCTCGCGCTGCTCGCCGTCGCCCGCGATGACGAGGCGCTCGTCGAGTCCCGCGAAGGCCTTCGCGATCAGGTCGATCCGTTTCTCGGGGGCGAGCCGGGACCACGTCACGAAGTAGCCGTCGTCGCCCTCGTTGTGCCAATCGCCGGTCACGGGCGGGTAGACGACCGTCGCGTCGCGGTCGTAGAACCGCCGGATGCGGTCCCGGACCAGTTCGCTGTTCGCGACGAACTGGTCGACGTAGTCGTTGGCCTCCTTGTCCAGCGCCCGCCACGCCTTCGCGTACGCTTTGAGTCCGATCTCGACGAACGGTAACTCGAACGACGAGAGCCGGTCCCGATAGAGGTCGTACAGCCACCGCGGCGGGCTGTGCGGGTAGTGGACGATCCGCTGGCCCACGTCGGGGACGTAGTACTTCGACAGCGGCGCGCTCTCGAGGATCACGTCGTAGTCGGCGAGATCCGGGTGGGCGTCGGTCATATCCAGCGCCACGTTCAGCGTCTCGAGCGGGTTCATCCCCTCGTTTTTCCACTCGAGGAACGGCCGCCACGGCAGCGAGGTGTACTTCGACTGCCGAAACGGGATCACCTCGATATCGTCGGGAATCTCGGTTCCGTCGGCGACGTAGGCGGTGTAAATCGGCGCGTCGAGCACTCGCGCGGCCTCGAGTGCGAACTCCTCGCCGCCGCCGATGCCGGGAAAGCGGTCGTGGAGGACGGCGACGTTCGCGTCGGTATCCGCGTCGGTCACTGTAACACCTCCCGGAGCTCGTCATCGGTCGACCACGTGCCGTCGTGGGTCTCGTCGTCCCCGTCGGCTCGAGCGCGGAGCAGCGAGACGCTCGCGCGGAGCAGCGAGATCTGGGTATCGAACAGCGAGTAGAGCGGCTGGAGCGGGCCGAGCGCGTCGCGGGAGCCGAGCGCCGTGAACGCGAAGACGCCGGCCGGCGTCGCTAGTCCGAACGGCCCGAGCGCGGCCAGCGAGCCGACCGTGGCCACGGCGATCCCCGCGGCGACGAGCCACGGTGAGACCACCATGAACCACCAGTTGAAGGGGAGGACGACGCGACCGTAGGCCCCGTGGCTGCCGAGCGCGTCGCGCTGTCGCCACAGGAGTCGGAGCAGCCCCATCGCGCGCCGGTCTTTCTGCTCGCGGCGCTTGCCGAAGGCCGAGTGGGCGGCCTCCTTGTAGTGGATATCGGGATCGAAGACGACGCGGTCGCCGTTGCGCCGGATCTTCAGCGCGAGTTCGGTGTCGTCGGCGATCGAGTCCTCGTCGATCGGGACGATCGCGTCGCGTTCGAACGCCGAGAACGGCCCGTGGAAGATCAGCGTCGAGTCGATATGGGACTCGAGGACCTGGATCATCGTCTGGATGTCCCGGTAGCCCCGCTCAACGTCGCTGTCGCCGAGGACATCCGCGTTGCGGCCGGTCACCGCCGCCACATTCGGATCGGCGAGGTTCGCGGCGGCCTTCCGGACCGCGTCGGGTGCGAGCCGCGAATCGCAGTCCGTTTTGACGACGACTTCGTTCGTCGCGGCGGCGTAGGCCTCGTTCAGCGCGACCGCGAGTCCCTTCCGCTCGTCCTCGCGGATGAGCGTCAGGTCCGGGTCCGATCGCCCGGTGAAGAAGGTCTCGACGAGTTCCGCCGTCCCGTCGTCGCTCGAGTCGACGACGACGATTTCGACCTTCGCCATCGGATAGTCAAGGTCGACGAGTTCCTCGAGTTTCGATTCGACGATCGCCGCCTCGTTGTACGTGGGTAAGACGATGCTCACCGACGGCTCTCGGGGCCACGTGTCGGCGGGCGTGCCCGACGGCCGTCGGAGGTAGTACACGCCGAGGTAGATCAGATAGGGGAGGCCGGTCAATGCGACTAACCCGAACAGGGCCTCGAGGAGACGCTTCATGCAGGTACGGCTAAACGCTCAACGGACCGGCTGAAAGCCGGTCTCCTTGCATTGTGCAAGGGACGACGGTCGTGACTGTCATCGGTTTTGGGAGGGTCCGGGATCGGCCCGCGGATCGATCGGCTGGGATCGCTGCCGGTCAACGCGGAGAGCGACCGCGGAATCCGACCGGACCGGTGGCTTTTTCCACCCGCTCGCCAACCGTCGAGTACGCGATAAACTCTCGTGAACTGCATCACAGTTTCGTGACGCATTCCACATCCGATATGCTTTTACGGGGCTACGGTATAGCTTCGTGTATGTCAGTACTAGCCGAGTCCGCCGTCGGGCACGACGAACTCGCCGTGCTCAAACTCCTCGCACTCGAGGGGGGACTCGAGGGCGACGTCAAGATTTCCTGTTCTCGTCTCGCGGAACGCCTCGACGCGTCGAACCAGACCGCCTCGCGGCGGCTGCAACGGCTCGAAAGCGCCGACCTGCTCGAGCGCGACACGGTCAGCGACGGCCAGTGGGTCGCGATCACCGAGACGGGCGAGCAGACGCTCCACGCCGAGTACGAGGACTACCGTCGCATCTTCGAGACGGACTCCCGTATCGCGCTCGAGGGGACCGTCACCAGCGGCATGGGTGAGGGTCGCCACTACATCTCCCTGTCGGGGTACAAACGCCAGTTCGAAGAGCGCCTCGGCTACGAGCCGTTCCCCGGAACCCTCAACGTCGACCTGCGCGAGGACAGCGTCCGCCGGCGCAGCGCCATGGCCTCGCTCGAGCCCGTCCCCATCGACGGCTGGGAGTCCGACGACCGGACCTACGGCCCCGCCGTCTGCTATCCGGCGACGATCCAGACGACCGACGGCGACACCTACGATAACGCCTACACTATCGCCCCCGAACGCACCCACCACGACGACGACCAACTCGAGGTCATCGCCCCCGACAAGCTCCGGGAGGAACTCGGCCTCGAGGACGGCGACCACGTCACCGTCTCGGTCGGTGATCGGGAATGACTGGCCACCACGCCGGTCCCCAGTCGAACGCCGACGGCAGGGCCGCGGGATCGACGAACGCCGCGGGATCGTTCGAACACGCCCTCGAGTCACTTCGGGCGGGCGAACCGATCCTCGTCCACGACGCGGCCGACCGCGAGGGCGAGACGGACCTGATCTATCACGCTGACGCCGTCACGCCCGAGGCCGTCGCCCGGCTTCGCAACGACGCCGGCGGACTGGTCTGTGTCGCGCTCGGCCACGACATCGCGGAGGCGTTCGAGCTCCCGTTCTACTCGGAGGCCGTCGACCACCCCGCCACGGCCGATCACGAACTCGGCTACGACGACCGCTCGTCGTTCTCGCTGACGGTCAACCACCGCGACACCTACACCGGCATCACCGACGACGACCGCTCGACCACCATCCGGGCGCTCGGCGAAGCCGCCGCCGCGCCCGAGACGACCGAGTTCGCCTCGGCGTTTCGGGTCCCCGGCCACGTCCACCTGCTCAAGGGCGCACCCGACCTGCTCGCCCAGCGCGAGGGCCATACCGAACTCGGACTCGCCCTCGCCGACGCCGCCGAACTCACCCCCGCCGTCGTCGTCTGCGAAATGCTCGACGACGAGACCGGCGCGGCGCTCTCGCCCCCCGACGCCCGCGCCTACGCCGAGCGCCACGACTTCGCCTACCTCGAGGGCAGCGAGGTCCTCGAGCGCCTCGGCTAACGATTTCTGCTGCGTTGGGTTTTGTCCAGACTGCCCGCTCTCATCGATCGACTCGAGCGGAACCGCGAACACTTAGTACAGTGGCTTGCAACAGTCCTGATCATGGGATTCGACGAGATGGACGTCGACACGATCTGGATGGACGGCGAGTTCGTCGACTGGGACGACGCGGAGATTCACGTGTTGACCCACGGACTCCACTACGGATCGGGCGTCTTCGAGGGCGCACGCTGTTACGACACCGACAACGGGCCGGCGCTGTTCCGCTGGGAGGAACACTTAGAGCGACTCTTCCAGTCCGCGAAGCCGTACGAGATGGACATCGAGTTCACGACCGAGGAACTCACTGCGGCGACCAAAGAGCTCATTCAGCGCCAAGAGCTGCCCTCCTGTTACATCCGCCCGATCGCCTACTACGGCTACAACTCGCTGGGCGTCAGTCCCAAGGACTGTCCCACCCGCACCGCCATCGCCGTCTGGCCGTGGGGTGCCTACCTCGGCGAGGACGCACTGGAGAACGGCATCGACGTGATGATCTCCTCGTGGCGGAAACACGCCTCGAGCCAGATCCCCACGAACGCGAAGACCTCCGGGCTCTACGTCAACAGCATGCTCGCGGGCGAGGAGGCCCGTCGGAACGGCTACGCAGAAGCGATCGTCCTCAACAAGGAGGGCAACGTCGCGGAAGGCCCCGGCGAGAACATCTTCCTCGTGCGCGACGGCGAACTCTTCACGCCCGGGCTCTCCGAGTCGATTCTCGACGGCATCACCCGCGATTCCGTGATCCAGATCGCGGAGGATCTCGGCTACACCGTCCACGACAACGTCTCCATCTCGCGGGGCGAACTCAACACGGCCGACGAGCTGTTCTTTACCGGCTCCGCGGCCGAAGTCACGCCCATCCGCAAAGTCGACAATGTCGTCATCGGGAACGGCTCTCGAGGCCCCATCACGGAAGAGATCCAGCAGAAATTCTTCGAAATCGTCGAGGAGGCGCCCGACGAATACGACGACTGGTTCGAGTACGTCGATATCTAACCTCGCGGTCCCGACAGCGGCCGCAGCGACTCGATTGCAGACTCGCTCTCTGAACGGCTACGCAGGCGGCATTGCGGTACTTTTCCGATCGAATCAAACCGTTTGGCCGGGAGCGTGCCTCGAGTACCACGAGAGGCACGCGACCCGGGGGAGGGCAGGCGGTTGCCCATGTTTGCTGTTCCGCGAGCGAACGAAGTGAGCGAGCGGGCCGATGACTGATGTGGAGAGCGCAAAGCGCTCGGAACGGAAGGAAGAGTGCTTTTGATCGAAATTTTGCCGAGGGACATCGCGCTGTGCGGCGAAGCCGCCAGCGCGATAAGACCGCAGAGCAAAATTTCGTGTTTAGTCGTCGTCCGAGCCCGTCGTCTTCGCCTCGTCGATCACGTCGATCGAGACGCCGGCGTCCATGCCGCGGCGGTTGGCGTCGCCGAAGCCGGCGCTGAGGACGCGAGTGAGCGCGTCTTCGACATCCTCGTCGAGTTCGGTGATCCGGTCGGATTCGACTTCGATGACGTAACCGGTAGTGATGTTCGGCGACGTGGGCAAGAAGAGCACCTCGCGGCCGTCGCTGGTTACTTTGCCCGTTTTGAACGCGGTCATCCGCAGCCCCTGCCACGTCTCGAGTTTGACGGGTTTCTGGAGCGATTCCTGTTCGCCGAAGGCGGTCTCGGCGGCCATCTTGGAGGCGTTGTAGACGACGCGGATGACGGGAACGCGGTTCGCGATGTTGTCGACGAGGCGTTCGACGAGCCCGCCGACGGTCGTCCGCATGAGGTAGCCGACCGAGAACGTGAGAATGATGAAGACGGTCAGCGCGACGATCACCCGCAGAAACTGGGCGACTTGCTCGCGCGTCTGGACGGCCTGATCGCTCTGGCCGCCGATAAACGCCGTCAACGCTTCCTGTTTGAGAATGAGACCGGGCGTGAGGCCGGCGACGAGTCCGTAGAGCCAGTAGATCGCGTAGAGCGTGATGAGGATCGGGACCAGAACGATGAGCCCACTCGCGAAATCCCGCTTCCACGAAGCCATGTCCTGCAACTCACACTACTGGCTAATGAGCGCTTCCCTTTGTCGCATCCGAGTCCGGCAGTCGCCCGTAGACTCGAGGCGCGGCAGCCCCGGCCGAATCGGTCGTGAGACCAAATTTCAAGTCGGCTCGATGGGGATGTAGAGGCGTATGAGCCTCGAGCAGGACCGACCGGGTGAGTCGGCCGATCCGCTGGACCCGTTCCGGCAGTTCTTCGCGCTCGAGCGCGACGTGCTCGTCCTCTCGGCGGCGATGTTCGCGTTCAGTCTGGGCTTTCAGATGACCAATCGGTACATGGCCGAGTACATGTCGGCGCTCGGCGCGTCGGCGGTCGTCATCGGCCTGTTCGGCTCGGTCGGAAATATCATCAGCGCCGTCTATCCCTATCCCGGCGGGGCGATCTCGGACCGGATCGGGTCGCGGTACGCGCTGACCGCCTTCGGCCTCTGCTCGACGGTCGGCTTCGGGATCTGGCTGGCCGCCCCCGCGTTCGCGGACGTCTCGATCGGGTCGACGTCGCTGGCGGTCGTCCTGCTCTTCGTCGGCTTGCTCCTCGCGCAGGCCTGGAAGTCCTTCGGCCTCGGGGCGACCTTCGCCATCGTCAAGCAGGCGGTGCCGCCCTCGCAGCTGGCGGCCGGCTTCGCGAGCACCGAGACGTTCCGCCGGACCGCCTTCCTCGTCGGCCCGCTGGTCGCCGCCGCGCTCTTCTATCCGTTCGGCTCGAGCGACGGGGAGATCCGTACTGCCTTCCAGCTAATCCTGCTCATCGCCGTCGTCTTCGGAGTCCTCGGCACGGTCGTCCAGCACGTCCTCTACAGGCCCGACGAGGACGATGTCGGCAAGGCGTTCGAGGGCGTCTCGCAGGTAGTCGCCGATCTGCGAGCGATGCCCGCGGAACTCCGCCCGCTGCTCGTGGCCGACACGCTCGTTCGCTTCGCCAACGGGATGGTCTACGTCTTCTTCGTCATCGTCGTCACCCGGGTTCTCGAGGTCGGCCTCTCCCTGTCCGTTCCAGCGGTCGGGACCGTCGATCTCTCGCCGCAGTCGTACTTCGGCGTGTTGCTGGGGATCGAGATGCTCGTCGCCTTGCTGACGATGATTCCGGTCGCCAAGGCCGCCGAGCGGATCGGGCTCAAACCGGTCGTCGCGCTCGGCTTCGCGGTCTACGCGATCTTTCCGATCCTCCTGATCAACGCGCCCGCCGACGCGGCCGCCCTCGCGGCCCTCTTTGCCTTCTCCGGGCTCCGCTTCGCGGGGTTGCCCGCACACAAGGCGCTGATCGTTGGCCCCGCCGAGCGGGGTGCCGGCGGTCGAGTGACCGGCGCGTACTACCTCCTGCGGAACCTGATCGTCATCCCGAGTGCCGCGCTCGGTGGCCTCCTCTGGGACGGCGTTTCGAACCCGCTGACCGGGACCGAGGTGTTCGCCGGCGATCCGATCGTCGCGTTCAGTCTCGCGACCGCGATCGGACTGCTCGGGACGGCCTACTTCCTGCTGTTCGGCAGGGAGTTCGAGGCGTACGAGTAGCCGCCGAGTGCGGACGCCGCGTCGGCGCGACTACGAGAGGAACAGCCGGTAGTAGTACGGACTGACGAACCCCTCGATCAGGGCCGCGATCGCCAGCAGGATCCCGATCCCGACGAGCACCCAGAACACGCGCTCGAGTGCGTCCGCGAGGTCCGTCCGTGCCGCGCGACCGCGCCACGTCCGCCACGCGGTGACGCCGACGGAAATCCCGAGCGCGCCGGCGATGAGGATCGCCGGGATCTCGATGATGCCGTGGGGGACGACGAAGGCCGCGAGTTCGGCCGGATCGACTTCGAGGCGGGCGGTGATCCCCAGCGCGATGCCGTTGAACAGCACGGAGACGATCGCCGGGATTACGAACGCGACGCCGCCGTAGGCCGTCGTGAGCGCGACCAGCCAGTTGTTGCCGAACAGCTCGAGCGCCATCGTCGGCGGGAACATCCCCTCGAGTCGAGCCGCGATCGACGCGTCGAACGTGCCGGCGAAGGGGCCGGCGGCCGCCCAGCCCATCCAGAAGCCGAAGAGTCCGAGGGCGATGACGAGCACGTGGGTCCCCGGGGTGGATCGGACGTAGGATACCAGTTCGGTCCAGCCGCGCCGGAGTCCGGCCCGGAACTGAGCGCGGAGGGAGCGGGTCGGCGGCTCCGGCGGTGTTAATCGATCCCGATAGTCGCAGTAGACGGCCGTCTTCAGCAGATCCAGCGCCGGGAAGAGGATCAGGGCGGAGATCAGCGAGCCGAGCGTGACGACGTCGACGAGCGAGAGCAGCCCGGTGACCATCGACAGGGCGATCATCGCGAGGATCGCCATGGCGTAGTAAAAGACGGCTTCGACCGGCTGTGCGCGGACAAATCCGGCGGCGCGCCGCAGGGAGCCGAAGACGCCCGCGTCGTCCACGACGATCGCGACCGGTGCGAACGCGAACAGCGCCCGGATGAGGACGAGGAGAACGACGGTGAGAAGCCCAGCCAACAGGACGACCGGAGCGATGAGTAGCATCGACCCGGTTCCCAGCGAGATCGCGCCGGCGAGCAGCGCCGCCCCAATACCGACGGTGACGAGGACGACGGACCAACACAGGAACTCGAGGACGAAGAGGCCGAGAAATCGCAGCCAGTAGCGTCGCGCCCCGTCGAACGCGGCGAGGAGCCCGCGGTTGTCGCGCAGCCGGCTGTAACAGGCCGAGAGCTGTCCCGCGGCGACGGCGGCCGAAAGCAGTGCGAACAGCAACACGCTCACGCCGACCGTGACCGCGGCGAGGATACCGAGCGGCAGCGTCCAGAGCTGGTCGAAGACGGGCTCGAGGCCGCTGGCCCACGATTCGAACGCCTCGGGATCGGCGTTCGGATCGGTCGGGGGCGACTCGAGGTCGGCCAGCGCCGTCCGGATCGTGTCCAGACGGCCGGTCGCCGCCAGAAAGAGGTAGGCGACGGCGATCCCGACGAACGGGACGACGCGAACGATCGCGGTGATCGCGGCGCCGAGAGCGTACACGGGCAGGAGATCGCCGGGGCGGCGACGGAGGACGGCGACGACGGCAGCGATGAAATCGGAGAGAGCCATACCGACCGTTGAACCGGCTATTAGTTAAATGAACCCTCTTTGTACGCGTAATATCTGCCGGGAAAGTTCGTTCGGTCATCTCCGGCCACCGACTCGAGACTTACGTCGATCGGCGGCGTAGGTTCGTGTATGGTCACCACGATCGACGCTGACCGGCTCGCGGAACTGCAAGACGACGATGCGGACTTCGTCCTCGTCGATACCCGCCCCGCGGACAGTTACGAGTCGTGGCACATCTCCAGGGCGGTCCACTTCCCCTTCGGCCCCGAGGAGGAACTCGACGGCCGCCTCGAGGACCTCCGAGATATCGTCGGCGACGCCGACCGCGTGATCACCGTCTGTGCGAAGGGGATCTCCTCGGGTAACCTCGCGACGCGCCTCGAGTCGGCGACCGACGAGTACGACGTCGGGACCGTCGACGGCGGGATGAAGGGCTGGAGCGGCGTCTACGATCACGTCGAGATCGACATCGGGGACGGGCTGACGGTCGTCCAGATCCAGCGACGCGCGAAGGGGTGTCTGGGCTACGTCGTCGGCTGTGACACCACGGGCGAGGCCGTCGTCGTCGATCCGACCGCGGACACCGACGAGTACGCGGTCGCGGCCGAGGAAGCCGGCCTCACCGTCACGGGCGTCGTCGACACGCACGTCCACGCCGACCACGTCTCGGGCGGCCGCCAGTTGGCCGACGACCTCGCGGTGCCCTACTACCTCGGCGAGCGCGCGAGCGAACGCGACGTCGAGTACGAGTACACGCCCCTCGAGCGCAACGAGGTGCTCAGGGTCGGCGAGCGCGAGGTCAAGGCGCTGTTCGCGCCGGGACACACGAGCGAGATGATCGCCCTCTTGGTGGACGACCGAGCGCTGTTGACCGCCGATACGCTCCACGTCGATTCGACGGGACGAACGGAACTCGAATTTAGCGACGACGAAGGGCAGCGGGGAGCCAGACTCCTCTACGAGACACTTCACCGAACGATTCTGGCCGAGCCCGAAAGCGTCGTCGTGCTGCCGGGTCACGTCACGGTTACCGCCGACGGCGAGTTCGAGCACGGCGCGCCCGGCGAGGCGATTCGAACGACGATCCGCGACGCGCGGACCGGGATCGACCTGCTCGGACTCGAGGAAGACGAGTTCGTCGACCGCATGGCCGACGCCGGCGAGAAGCCGTCGAACTACGAGGAGATCATCGAGTACAACCGCGGCGACGCCACCCTTCCGCCGGAGGAGCGCGTCGAACTCGAGCTCGGACCGAACAACTGTTCCGCGTGAGTCGAGCGAGTTCCGAGCGATTCGCTGGCTGAACGTCGCGTCAGCCTACCGCTTCGCGCCGGCGACGCCGCTGCCGATCGCCGCGCCGCAGTCGTTGCACGCGACGAGATAGAACCGCTTTGACGCCGCAAAGAAGCCGGTCGTGGCGTCCATTTCGACGAACTCGACGTCGGTCTTCTCCGAGAGGGTCGCGTCGCATTCGGGGCAGTGGACCATACGCGACGTTATGATAGTAGTGCTATATGTCTTGTCCTCACACTGCGCCGCCGCCTCCGGCCCCACCGGCTTTCGCCCCGGCGACACCGCTGCCGATCGTCGCGCCGCAGGCGGCACAGGACGCCGTATAGAAGCGTTTGGACGCCGCGATGATCCCCATCTCCGCGTCGGTTTCTGTGAAGTCGATGTCGGACGCCTCGGCGAGGGTCGTTCCGCAGTCGGGGCAGTGGACCATAGCGATCGAATGGGAAGCCTGCCTGAAATTTGTTGCCCACGTTCACATCGGCGGCTCGACCACCGCGAAATCGATCACCGCGAGTACGTCTCGAGGCGGCGGATCTCCCCCGCCGACAGGTCGAAGAAGTCGGCGAACTCGAAGAGCGTCGCTCCGTCCTCGATCACGCGGCCGCGAACCGCGACCCGGTCGGCCTCGGCGATCACCGACTCGAGGTCGTGGTCCGTGTCCGGGTTCGGTCGCTTCTCGCGCATGAATTCGATGAACTCGTCGCGGTCCTCGAACGTCCGGTCGGGCCGGTACTGGACGAACTCGGGCGAGAGAACCGCCTCGAGCGTCTCGTAATCGTGCTCGTCGAGCGCGTCGTAGTATCGCCGGACGAGAGCGGCCGAATCCATACCCGACGTTTCGGTGCGATCGACAAAAGTGTGCGACTCTCCTGTCCGGTTCGTTTCGGTTACTCGAGCAGGGATCGCAATCATTCGGACGACTCTCAGCGATAATCCCATATTCGAAGGGCTGAAATGAATAGCCGAAACGGTACCGACCGAGATAGCAAATGATCGATGGAATTGGAAGCGAGATCTACTGGGAACAGGTCGCAATGAGTGTTTTCGTGTCAACCGTACTCGTCCGTGATCTGCTCGAGAATCGAGACTCAAAGGAACAGGTTCGATCGAGTATCGTCTCCCTCGTCGGCTGCGTGTTGCTCGCCGCGAACGGAGTGATTCGGCCGCCCGGACTCGTCTTGCTGGGTCCTGCCACGATCTGCTTCATCACTGGCTTCGCATTGCACCTGTCGACACGAGGGTGGCGTTCCGATGGCAGTACGTCCCACTGAGGCCCGGAAACGACGAACGGACCTGTGAGTCGCCCCATTCCACATCGCTTTTCTCTCGGCTTCCCCTCCCTCCTTCTGTGGAGTGTCACGTCTACTACGAGGGCGACGACGACCCCGAGAAGTGTACCGCGCGTCGCCTCGAGAAGTTCGAGAAGGCGATCCTCCATCGGTCGATGGGGCAGGTGCCCTACGGGGTCGTGTTGAACCCCCACGCCGAGCAGGCGCTCTCGCCGGCCGATCTCGAGGAGGGGTTGGGGACGCTGGTCGCGCTGGACTGCTCGTGGGAGTCCGCCGAGGCGGCGTCGTTCGAAATGCGCGGGGTCCACCGGGCGCTCCCCTTCCTCGTCGCCGCGAACCCGATCAACTACGGTCGCCCGTTCCGGCTGACCACCGTCGAGGCGCTCGCCGCCGCGGCCTGTATCTTCGACAACCAGGAACTGGCCGAGGACCTGCTCGAACCGTTCCGCTGGGGCGAGACCTTCCTGACGCTCAACGAGGAACCGCTTCGGCGGTACAGCGAGTGTACGGACTCGAGCGAGGTCGTCGCGGTCCAAGAGGACTATCTGGCCGACGAGGAGTAGTGTGGGCCAGCGGCGACGGATCACCGTCGCCGACACCGACCGCTGATGCCTGTCAACGCTCGCTCGACAGTTGGGTTCGAGCGCGGCTCGGTCGTGCCCGTCGGATCACAGCGATTAAATGCCCCACGAGCGAAAGCCGGGTATGGCCAGTTTCGACGCCGCTGAGAAACGGATGCTCGAGAAGATGATCTGCATGCGCTGTAACGCTCGCAACTCCAAGCGAGCCACCCGCTGTCGCAAGTGCGGGTACAAGAAGCTTCGCCCCAAGGCGAAGGAAGCCCGCGCCGCATAATCGCCCGCGACGGATCGCTCGGTTCGATCCGGTTTCTGTCGTTTCTTCCCCCGTAGTGGCGACGTTTAGTTCCGACTCTCGCTGGCGACGCCGTCGTCTCGAGAGACGGTCGCAGCGCTAGTGATGGCCCAGACGACAAGTCCTCACTCGTCAGGATATTTCGGCTCCCGCTTCTCCGCCCGCTCGAGTGCCGTTTCCACGACATCGAGTACGTCGCCGTGGAAGACCCCACCGTGGCCCGCGTACATGTGTTCGACCCCCTCAGGCATGCACTCGAGCAAGTCTTCGATGCTCTCGATGAGTCGCTCGCGGGACTGGCCGGCCATGTCGGTGCGGCCGAAACTGCCGTAGTCGAAGGCCCCGTCGTCGTGGACGACGACATCGCCGGAGAACAGCGACGACTCGGAGACGAACGAGACGTGGTCGTCGGCGTGGCCCGGCGTGTAGACGACGTCGAACTCCTCGTCGCCGATCCGGACGGTATCGCCGTCGTCGATCGCCTGCGTCCGGGCTGGATGCTCGGCGTAGGCGTACACCTCGGGGTCGAAGGCGTCGCGGACGGCCTCGAGTTGGGCGACATGGTCGCCGTGTTGGTGGGTCATCACGACGGCCTCGAGGTCGTCGGCGTGGTCGCGAATCTCGTCGACGACGCCGTCCCACGCGCCGGCGTCGACCAGCGTCGTCGTTCCGTCCTCGCCGACGGCGAGGAATGCGTTGCAGGTGAACGTCTCCGCGTCCTCGGTGACGTGATGGACTTCCATACCGGAACAGTCGACGGCCGGTGGCAAAAACGGTGCCATCACGGAACCCGACGCCGCTCGCGCTCGCCGCCTTCGCCCATCGCACATCTGGCGGATATTTTATATCGGATCTCCGGATCGTCCGTAGAACGTCTTTCCCGAACGTGTTTGTTGCTTGGAAAACTCTCATAACGCAGTGACCACGGAATTTTTCAATCGGTATCTCGTAGACCATACTGTATGGGATTTGGGAGCTACGATGAATCTGAGCAACAGGAGGTCGACGCTGATTTTGACGACGAGGACGCAGTCAAGTCGGGAGAGAACAGCCACGAGGGAACCATCGAGTTCGAAAACGGCGCGTCCAGCGACGAACTGCTCGATCGGCTCAAGGAGATCAAAGACGAGAGCGACTGACGGATGAAGCCCGGGGTGCGGGCGCTGGGCATCGCCGAATCGTACCGCGGCGATCGCGACCGTAACCGGGCCGAGAGCACGCTCGCCGGTGCCGTCGTCCGGGCCGACCGCGTCTGTGACGGCCTCGAGTACACTGCCTGTCGCGTCGGCGGCACCGACGGGACCGACGCCGTTATCGGGCTGCTCGACGACCTCGGCCGTCCGGACATCCGGTACGTCCTGCTCGGCGCTGTCGCCCCCGCGTGGTACAACCTCCTCGACCTCTCGCGAATTTACGAGGCGGTCGACCGGCCGGTGATCGCCGTCACCTTCGAGGCCAGCGACGGCCTCGAGGCCGGCCTCCGAGAGGCGTTTTCCGGATCCGACCTCGAGGCCCGCCTCGCGACCTACCGAGCGCTGCCGGAGCGACGCGACCTGTCGGTCAACGACGAGACCGTCTACGTGAGACCGGTGGGGCTCGGGCCCGACGAGGCGGCGGCCGTCGTCCGGGCATTCACTCCCGAGGGCGGCCGTCCGGAGCCGATTCGGGTCGCCGGACAGGCGGCTCGAGCGGCGGATTCGTACGTGCGATCGCTCGAGTGACGTGGAAATGAAGCGGGTGTTGAGTAGGTCTGCGAACCAGTACACCGGTAGCAGTCCGTCTCGGACCCGACGGCACCGTCCCGAAAGACGTAGGAGGCGACCCGCTGACTCCCACGTATGGGAGCAATGGAGGACCTCTGTGTCACGGAGTGTACGCGCTGTCCGGCGCTCGTCGACTCGCGGAGCCGGATCGTCAACGGCGGCGGCCCCGAGGACGCCGACCTCCTGTTCGTCGGCGAGGGCCCCGGAGCCAACGAGGACGAGCAGGGCGAGCCGTTCGTCGGCCGCAGCGGCACCGTCTTAGACGACGGCCTCCGCAACGTCGGCCTCGAGCGCGGCGACATTCGCATCACCAACTGCGTGCGCTGTCGTCCCCCCGAAAACCGCGACCCGAAAAAGGACGAACTCGCGAACTGTCGGGGCTACCTCGAGCGAGAAATCGCCTCGCTCGATCCGGAGGTGATCGTCACGCTGGGGAAGGTGCCGAGCGAACACCTGCTCGAGCGGTCGGTCGCGGTCACCAAGGAGGCGGGCGACCTCGCGGAGGTTCGGATCGACGGCACGCCGCGGCGACTGCTGATCTGTGTCCACCCAGCGGCGACGCTCTACGATCGCAGTCAGGAGGAGACGTTCGAGAACGCCCTGCAGCGGGCGGCCGATCTCGCGGGCGTCGCGGACAGCGAGGGCGGACAGTCCCGCCTCGACGGGTTTTGAGCTGCCGGAGCCGACGCGGTAACTCTCAGTCGTCGGCGGAGCGATTTCGGTGACGATTCAGACGACCGATCACAGTTCATCGAATATATTATTACATGTTGTCAGAAATCGACGCATATGTCTCAGCCCTCCGCTTCCGAATCCGCCGAACCCGCCGATCCCGCGTGGCGATTCGGCGTCTACCTGTTTCCGCTCGCGCCGCTCGCGATGCTCGGCTCGTACGCTGGCCTCTGGCTCTTCACGCGGTCCGTCGACGCGGAGTCGCTCGGCGTCGGACTGGCCGCGTTCGCCGTGACCGTCCTCGCCGGCTGGTTGTCGGTCATCTTCGCTGCGATCGTTGCGGGATCGTTGCTCATGGACGCGCTCGCGCTCCGGGAACACCCGTCCTGGAATCCGAGCCCGTGGATCGCGGGCGGCCTCGGTCTCGTCCACCTCGCCGGAGCCGAACTGGCGATCCCGTACCTGCTCTCGGTTCCCGGGATCAGCTACTACCTCTACCGGCGACGGCAACTGATCGGTCGCGACGGCGGTGACGACAGTGACGGCAGTAGCGGCAGGCCAATCGAGTCGACGGAGGGCCGCGCCGCGTGAGCCCCAACGGGTTGCGCGAAGGGTAATTCACTTTACCACGCCCCACCGAGTACGCGTATGAGCACTGTTTCGTCTCCGCAGGAGGAATCCCTCGCGTCCGTCGTCATCGTCGACTACGGGCTGGGGAACCTCCGCAGCGTCACGCGCGGCTTGGAGCGCGCGGGTGCCGACGTCGAAATCACGGACGACCCCGCGGCGTTCGCCGCGGCCGACGGCGTCGTCCTGCCGGGCGTCGGCGCGTTCCGCGAGGGCGTCGAAAACGCCGACCCGCTCCGCGAGGATCTCCTCGAGGTAGCCGAGAGCGGGACCCCCCTCTTCGGCATCTGTCTCGGAATGCAGATGCTGCTCACGACGAGCGAGGAGGGCGACAACGACGGCGAGTCGGCCGTTCAGGGACTCGACCTGATCCCCGGCACCAACGTCCGATTCGCGGAGGGCCAGAAGGTCCCCCACATGGGCTGGAACGAACTCCACGTCCAGCGCGAGCACCCCCTCGTCGAGGGGATCGACGGGAACTACGCCTACTTCGTCCACTCCTACTACGCGGTTCCCGACGATCAGAACGCGACGGTCGCGACGACGGACTACGAACTCGAGTTCCCCTCTATCGTCGCGAACGAGGCGGGCAACGTCTTCGGCACGCAGTTCCACCCCGAGAAGAGCGGCGAGACGGGGCTCCAGATCCTGCGGAATTTCGTCGAAATCTGCGCCGAGGAGTAGTCGAGCGAACCCGACGCTCACTGACTGATTGCTCATCCGGCCGCTGAGAGGTTACAGGAGATCGCGGACTTCCGAGTACCACATGTCGTGGTAGTCGACGTGGCCGACCCGGCGCGCGATCGCGACCGCTAAGGAGTGCCAGCAGCGCTCGGTCGGGTCGTCGGCGTCGAGGTTGTACTCGCTGTCCTTGCAGGTACAGCCGCCGTCCTCGACGATGTACTCGTCGTCGTAGCCGACGACGATCGTGAAGTCGCGGTAGGATTTCACGCGGTTTTCGCCGACCGCTTCGATGGCGCGAACCCCGCGGTCGCCGTGGATCTCCGAGATCTCGCCGACGATCTCCGGCGTAAGCTCGCCGGCTTCCTCGAGAGCAGCCTGCCATCGCTCGACGGGGTTGGCCTCCGACACGTCCGTGACTGTGCACCGAACTGTAAAATCGGTTTGGTTGTGTCGCCGCGGGGGAGGGACGCCCGACGCGCCCTGTGTGCAATCGCCCGCCAATTCGGGAGCGACGCTGGGCTCGGTCAACCGGTCGACTCCCGCTCGAGCCGGCGACGTGACGGAAAAGCCGAAAGTCTGGGGAACGACTCCGTAACGTGACATCCTCCCTGCGCTAAAGGTCGAGGCTTTGCGTCTGCTTCAACGGAACCGGATCGTCGAACGCCACGGCGGGGACAGCCGGGTCGAGTCCGAACCGGGCGGCGACTCGAGGTTCTCGATTGCCCTACCGGCGGCCGACGACCGCCTCGAGTGAGCCCACATGGTCTCACAGCGCGGTCCGCCGACTGCGGTCCGAGACCACACCGTTTTTCGCCCGGTACCGACGAGACGTGGTATGCGCGTCACCGAGGGCGGGGTCGAACTCGAGGTCCCCGGCGAGCAGACGGAGGGCATCGAGGAGGCGGTCTTCTACAACCCGCGACAGGAGTTGAACCGGGATCTGACGATCGCGACGCTGCGGGCCTACCGCGAGCGCGAGGACCGCGCCACCACCTATCTGGACGCGATGACCGCGAGCGGCGTCCGCGGCGTTCGGGCCGCCGCGGACGGCTGGGACGTGACCTGCTGTGACGTCGACGAGGAAGCCGTCGACCTCGCGCGCGAGAACCTCGAGCGAAACGACTGCGAGGCGGCGACCGTCGAACACCGCGACGTCAACGCCCTCATGCACGACTCGACGTTCGACGTGATCGATCTCGATCCCTACGGGACGCCGATGCCCTTCGCCGACGCCGCGTTCGCGAACTGCCGCGATCTGCTCTGCGTGACCGCGACCGACACCGCGCCGCTGTGTGGCGCCCACTTCAACAGCGGCGTCCGCTCGTACTCCGCGGTGCCCCGAAACACGGACTACCACGCCGAAATGGGCGTTCGAATCCTCATTTCGGCGCTCGCACGCAGCGGCGCGCGCTTCGATGTCGGCGTCGAGCCGATCCTGACCCACGCGACCAGCCACTACGTCCGCACCTACCTCGAACTGACCCACAAGCCCACCGCGGCCGACGCCGCGATCGACGAGTTAGGCCACTGCTATCACTGCGAAGACTGCCTCTACCGCGAGGTCGACCCCGGGCTGATCGCCGATCCGGTCGAGACGTGCCCCCACTGCGGCGGGAATCGGATGCTCGCTGCCGGCCCGATTTGGCTCGGACCGGTCCAAGATTCGGAGTTCATCGCCGCGGTCCGCGACGAGATTCCCTATACGTTCGATACCGCACCGGAGGCGCGGGAACTCTGTGATACGCTCGCGGCGGAACTCGACGAGCCGACCCACTACGACCAGCACAAACTCTGTCGGAACTGGGGGCTGCCCGCGAACGCGATGGACGACTTCTTGGCCGACCTGCGCGAGGCGGGATATGCGGCCTCTCGAGCCCACTACGGCGGGACGACGTTCAAGACGGACGCGAGCGTGGGCGAGATCCGCGCGGCGACCGAGGACAGTCTCGGCTAGTCGACGAGAGCGGTCACTCGAGGTCGGCGTACAGTCGCACGAGCCCACACTCCGGGCAGCAGACGCCCTGCAGTTTCGTCGTATTTTTCAGCCCGATCTTTCCCAGGAGTCCGTCGCGTTTCCCCGTCGCGATGGACAGGCTCATTCCCTCGGTGTCGCGAACGGGGACCGATTTCATCGTCACGCCGCAGTCCGGACAGCGTCGTTGCTCCATACGATAGTATCAGTTCTCCAATTGAAAATACTTGGCTCGAATCGCAGCGTCCGGCGACGGCTCGAGCGGCGGCTCTCCGGCCCGTATCGGCCCCGTACATCGACTCGCCGGTCGAAGGGAACGACTACGGCGTTTCAGTCGCGATCGGGCCGGAGACGCCGTAGCGAGCGCCACAGTGTAAGAGTCCGTTGTGCATCTGTGCGACGAGACTACATATAGTGGCCCGCGTGGAAGGGGCGCGCGTGATCGACCGCAAACGGGGACTGGAGGTAACGGGAGAAGCGGTCCGGCTCGCGCGGACCGAACAGTTGACGCTGCTCGCGGCGGGCGTCGCGTTCTACGGGTTCATCTCGCTCGTCCCGCTCATGTTACTGGCGCTGGGGATCGCCGCGTCGATCGGCGGCGAAGTACTCGCGGCGCGGCTCACGGACGCGGTCAGCGACGTGCTCACGCCGGCGGCCCAGGAGTTGCTCGCCGAGACGATCGTCGACGATACCGGTCGACAGGGGGCGACGGTCGTCGGCATCCTCGGGCTACTCTGGGGCTCGAGTCGGGTCCTCCGCGGACTCGATCGGGCCTTCTCGCAGGTGTACGGCACCGCGGGGGACAAATCGCTGCTCGACACCGTCTGGGACGCGATGATCGTCTCGCTCGGCATCTCGGCAGGCCTCGTCATAGTCGGGACCCTCGAACTGGGGATCCGGTTCGTTCCCGGAGTCGGCCTGTCGATCATCGGGCAGCTGTTCGTCATCCTCGGGCTCATCGCGACGTTCCTGCCGCTGTACGTCATCTTTCCGGACGCGAACGTCGGCTTCCGGGAGGCCGCTCCGGGGACGATCGTCGCCGCTCTCGGCTGGTACGCACTGAGTCAGAGCTTCTCGCTGTACACCAGTCTCGCTACCGGGTACGCGATCTACGGCGCGCTCGGGGCCGTGTTCCTCGTCCTCGTCTGGCTGTACATCGGCTCGATCATCCTCGTCTTCGGCGCGGTCCTCAACGCGGTCCTCGCCAACCGTGAAGTGGATCGGCAGCTACAAAGTCCCGGACATCGACAGATTTCGACAGAAGCGATGACCGACGACGCTACGGGTGCCGACGAGGGAGCCGCGGAGGACCGCGCGAGCGACCGTGCGACCGCGAGGAGCGCCAGCGCCCGAACGCGCGATCGTTCGGGCGACCCCGAGGTGCTCCGCGAGGAGATCGAGCGGCTGCGCGACCGCGTGGATTCCTTCGAAGACGACGTCGAGAACAGGACCGTTCGAAAGGAATCCCTCGAGGGCGAGTTGAAACGCTACGTCCGACGCCGCGTGCGGCGCGGCCACGCCCACGACTGGGGACCGTACCTCGTCTTGCTGTACGGGACGGCGATGTCGATCGCCGCGTTCTACTTCCTCGAGGGAATCTGGGCGATCCTCGCGATGATCGTCGTCTGGACCTCGACGCTCGGCGTCTACGTCCTGATGGTCCTGTTCGGCTTCGGCATCTCCCTGCTCGGGATTCCGGGCCGCGTTCGGAACCTGATCGGTGACCGGCGCTCCTGATCGCGCACAGCGAGAGCGGTCCCGTCCGTCGGCTCCCATTTTGCGCCCGAGTTCCGTTCCGGACTCGAGTCCGAGTTCCTCGCGAGTATCAGTCTCTCACAGCGACTCGGCCGCCGCTTTACGGCACCCGTGAGCGGAACGGCCGCGCCGCTCAAGCGGGGCCGTCACCGAGTCGCTCGCTGCGTAGCGTCGCCGAGTAGCGTTGTCGTCGCCGATTACTGCCGTGTGGGGACGGCCTGTCGGACGAACCGTCGCACCCGGTCCGTGTACGTCGCCGGGCGGTGGAGGTTGCAGATGTGGCCGGCACCGGCGAGGACTTCGACGCGGCCGTCCCGCGCCGCGCCGGCGTGGGCCTGCTCGCCGCGTCGCATGAGTTTGTCGTTCTCCCCATTGAGGATCAGCGTCGACCCGGGATAGCTCGAGAGCTTCGCCCGGAAATCGACGCCCGCGATGTCCGGGCCCGCGTCGCCGAACTGCTTCGGGTAGAAGCCCGAGTCGATGATCTCCCGCTCGATGTCCGGCGGGAGATCGCGGTTTCGAACCCAGCGCGTCGCGAGCTTCTCGCCGGCGCGTTTCCCGAGGTCGGGTTTGGTCAGGAGTCGCGTCAAACCGCCGGTCAGTCGCGTACCGAGCGCCATCGTGTTCACCGGGTTCACGCTGCTACCCGACAGCACCAGCGCGTCGACGTCGCCGGGATTGCGGTAGGCGTACTCGGTCGCCGCGTACCCGCCCAGCGAGAGCCCGACGAGCACCGCCGAGCCGTCGACGTGGGTCTCGAACACGTCCTCGAGGACGTCGATCGCCGGGGCCATCCGGAACGGCTTGCCGGCGCGGGTCCCGTGACCCGGCAAATCGGGCGCGACGGTGTGATACTCCTCGGAGAGTTCCCGCTGCTGGGGCAGCCACATTTTCCGCGTGAACATCGCGCCGTGGACGAACACGATCGACTGTGCATCCGATGGGCCGGCGACGTCGACGCCCTCGACGCCGTCGCCGTCGCCCTCGCCTCTCCAGTTCATAGCTGGTGTGCGTATCACGAGGAGCGTCTTAGTAGGCCACCCGGCGAGCCACGGCGAGCGCGGAAACGAATCCGGTGTCGACGCGAGTTTTGGACGCTACTCGTCCCCGCTCTCGTCGGAACCGGATGCGGACTCGGATTCGGCGTCCGTCAGCGACTCCGTTTCGGGGTCGTCCGCGAGCCCTCGTGCACCGTCCTCGGTCGTCGGCCCTCGATCGGTCGACTCCGTCTCGCGGAGCGCGTCCGGGTCCACTGCGGCGTCGGTCCGGTCTGCATCCTCTCCGGGATCGACGGTCGCGTCCGTCCGCTGTGGGTTCTCGTCGACGTCTACCGTCGCATCGGATCGGCTGTCGTCGTCGCCAGCCGACCCCGACGAGAACTGCGGATCGCGGTCGGCCAGTTCGGTCGGATCGGCTTCCATCCCGCGACTCCGTTCCTCGATCTGGTCCATCTCTTCGGCCGTACGCAGGCCGTCATCGTCGGCCATATCCTCGGATATTTCAGTCTCGTCGATCCCGCTCATGCTGCCCGCGGGTTCCGTCTCCGGTCCGTCGGAGGACGATCCGTCGCGCTCGGCACCGGCGTCGGTCGTCGAGTCATCCCGGATCGGAAGCCCGCCCTCGAGTCGGATCGCGTCGCCAGTAATTTCGCGAACGGACTCCCGGTCGAGCATGATCCGCTCCTCGGCACCCTTCTCCCAGCCGAGCGAGGACTTGATCGACTCGACGGCCGACGGGTCCGGCCTGACGCGGGCGATGTCCCCCTCGACGGCCGCGACGACCCCGACCTCCTCGCCGGCGGCGTTCTCGACGGGTTTGTCGACGTCGTCTTCCGAAAACGTGGCGCACATATCGTCGGCTACCGGGACTCGAGGCAAGCCGGTGGTGCCTGCAACAGCCAGTCGATTTCGGAGACCGCAGCCGGTCTGACCTGTTGTCAATCGATCGGGAACCGCAACAGTGCGCCGACGCCGTCGAACGCGTCACGGAAGCGGCTGCCGTCCGGGAAGTCGTCCGGAACGACGACGGTCTCGCCGCCTTGCTCCGCGGTTCGGTCACCCAACGTCTGTAGCTCGCGCCCTTCGATCCCCGTCGAGAGCAACAGGGTCTCGACCGCGTCGTACTCGAGTGCGTCGTCGACTTCGTCTGCGCCGTAGGCGACGGGGTCGCCGTCGTCACGGACCGCTTCGAAAAACGTCCCGAGCGCGTCGCGGACGTCCCCGCGATCGCGCTCCGAAATCTCGCTTTCGCCCTTGGCCGCGAGTTGGCGGAGTCCCTGCTCGGAGGCGTACTCGACGGGGAACTCACCGACGAGGCGGTCCTCGAGCCGGTGGTCGAGGTCGGCCTCCTCGCGGAAGTCCTCGACGGTGCCCGTGGTGCCCCCGAGGAGGACGCCGTCGATCGGGTCGCCGTCGACGAACTCCATTTCGGCCCGGTCGGCCACCTCGTCGAAGAAGTCACGCTTCTGGCGTTCGCGGTCGCGTTCGAACCGCTCGGCCGACTGCCCGCCGGCGCTCGACTTTCCCGGCACGTCGCTGTCGAAGCGCTCGATCGGCTCGACGCCCTCGTCGTCCAGCCGGCCCAGCGCGGCCCCGCCGCGCTCGACGACGAGCAGGCCGTAGGTCGATTCGGGCTCCGTGACCGCCTCGAGGGGCTCGAGGGCGAACTCGTTCGCGTGGTCGTATCTGGACTCGTCGATCGGGACCGGGAGGTCGTCGAACGTCGCGGCGACGAGGTCGCCGTCGACGACGCCGACGTAGATCGCCAGCCCGGTCTCGGGCACCTCGTCGTACTCGTTCAGGCGGCTCCGGACCGCCTCGAGGGCGTCGACGAGCGGCTGGGCCATCGACTGCTCGTCGAGTTGGGTCGCCTCGGCGTAGTCGGTTTCGACGGGCTGGCGGGCCTCGCCGATCGATTCCTCGGGCGCGACGGTCAGCGTGACGAGCACGTCGCGGTCGGCCGACGCGGACGCGAGGCGGTCGAGCCGCTCGTGAAGTTCGTAGTTCGCGAGAGACATCTCCAATCAGTGCCCGCGGCTACGAACGACCCGCGGTTGAACTCCCTGCCGGCGTGTTCACCCCGCGCGCCGGTCGTCGTCAGTCCTCGCGCTCGAGTTGGTCGCCGCCGAACTCGTCGTCGCTCTGGATACGGGAGGCCTGCGGGCCGTCCTGGTCCTGATACTTCGAGCCGCGTTCGCTGCCGTAGGGTCGCTCCGCGGGCGACTTGAGCTCGGTGAACGTGAGCTGCGAGATGCGCATGCCGGGCGTGAGCGCGACCGGTGCGGAGCCGAGGTTCGACAGCTCGAGCGTGATCTGGCCCCGATAGCCGGGGTCGCAGAGACCCGCCGTGGCGTGGACGACGACGGCGAGTCGGCCGAGCGAGGAGCGCCCCTCGACGTGGGCGATCAGGTCCGCTGGGATCTCGACGCGCTCGTGGGTCGTCCCGAGCACGAAGTCGCCGGGATGGAGGATGAAATCGTCGTCCTCGTCGACGATCGTCTCGGTGACGTACTCGTCGACCTCGTCTTCGGTGTTCGGGTGAATACAAGGGATGTTCGTCCGCTGGAACTCGAGGAACTCACGGCCCAGCCGCAGATCGACGCTCGCGGGCTGGATCTGCAGTTCCGGATCGTCTAACGGTTCCACGACGAGATCGCCGGCCTCGAGGCGCTCGAGGATGTCCGCGTCGGAGAGGATCATACGGAGTAGGAGCGAGCACGGGGCCCTAAATTCCTCGGTCCGAGCGCGACCCGTCGGTCGGCCGCGACCGACCGATCGCGCAGGTCGCCGTCTCGTGTGAACGCATTGAAATTCTCGATCGGACGGCCTAACCGATTATAACGCTGTATCACGAAGGCCGCCGCATGGATGGGGAGCAGGACCGGTTCCACGGCGACACGCGGGTTCTGCATCAGCAGGCCGTCAGAATACCGCTTCCCGATCGGGAGGCCGAGCGCGTGTTCCACGAGAACATGATGAACGTGGCGGCCGCTCGAGAGCGGAAAGCGGCGCTGTTCGCCGACTCGGACGTCTCAGTGTTAGACGCCTACGAAGCGGAACGCGATCGCATCGCCGAGACGTTCCAGCGGCGGCTTCGACGGACTGTCGGGGAGAACTACGAGGAGGTCGCGATGGCGTATCACCGCGGTGAGCGAGACGACCGGATCGGCGCGCTGGCCGCGTACTACTTCGAGGGGGCGTGGCGGGCACAACAGCAGGTCACGATCACCGACATGCTGTATTCCCCGCTGATACTCCGCTATCCGGACAGCTTCACCCTCAACATGCGGTTCGCCAGCGGGTACACGACGGCGGAATCGGTCCGCTACGAATCGCCGGCCCACTGTTCGGAGGACCTCGACGACGAATACACCGAGACCTACTACGAGGAGAGCCTGTACTCCCAGAAACAGGCCGCCGACTACCTCAGCGAGACCGCCGAGATCATCCGCGAGGAGTTCCCCGGTCCCGACGAGACGTCCTTCGAGGAGCGCAAGTACGGCGGCGTCGTCTCGGCGGGCGGCCGCCGCGGCTCGGTCTTCTCGGAACTGCTCGAGCGCGTCGAGCCCGATCCCGATCGGTTTTCGGAGTCGATCGACGAGCCGACTCTCGTCGAGGCCGGCCCGGAGGCGACGCGGACGGAGCGCAAACTCCTTCGAGACTGCGAGATCGTTCACTGACCGCGGCCGGTTCACCCGACGCGAGTAGCGAAAGCGGTGGTCGCGCAGTTGGAACGCGCGTCTCTGGCGGACGAAATCTCACCGGATGAACGGCTACTCGCCGACCCGTCGTCGCTTTCGCCGCGGAGATAGTCACGGCTAAAGGTGTCCCCGTCCTCGAGTCGGCCATGAAACAGGCCATCGTCGCCCGTACGGACATCGGGATGGGGCAGGGAAAGCTCGCCGCACAGGTCGCTCACGCGTCGCTGTCGGCCTACGAGAAGGCGGACAAACAGTTACAGGACCAGTGGAAACAGGGCGGACAGAAGAAGGTCGTCCTGAAAGGCCAGAGCGAACGGCAGCTCCACGAACTCTCCGAAATCGCCGAGCGGAAGGGGATCCCGAGCGCCGTGATCCGGGACGCCGGCCACACCCAACTCGAGCCGGGAACTGTCACCGCGCTGGCGGTCGGCCCGGCAGCGGACGACCGGGTCGACAGCGTGACCGGCGAGCTGTCGCTGTTCTAATCCCGTCAGTCCGAGCGGTAGCCCCGCGGTTCCTCCCTGACCGCCGATTCGTCGTCTGCCAGCGGCGGGTCGGCGGGACCGGTCGGGAGCAGCGAGCGAACGTCGATCGACTTGCTGCCAAGCACCGCGAAGCCAGCGAAGATCGTCAGGAAGCCGACGACGGCCATCGCGTCGATGGTCTCGTCGAGCAGCGCCCAGCCGCCGAGCGTCGAGACGACGGGCACGACGTAGAAGATCAGGTTCGCGCGGATCGCGCCGGCCGTGTCGATGAGGCCGAAGTAGGCGATGTAGGCGAGGACGCCGGCGAAGATGCTGACGTAGCCGAGCGCCAGAGCCGCTTCGGCGCTCCACGTGATCGCGGCCGTCGACTCGCCGCCGGACCAGGCCAGCAGGTGACACAGCGCGGCGGCGAACGGCAGGCCCCACGCGACGCGGACCGTACTCGAGAGGTCGCTGTCGGCCCGGCGGATGAGGACGGCCCCGAGCGCGGCGGCGATCGCTCCGGCGAAGAGGATGCCCTTGCCGACGGCACCGCCGAGCAGGTTCGCGGGATCGGGGCTGACCACGAGGGCGACGCCGAGCAGGCCCAGTCCCATGCCGGCCGCGCCGCGGGCGGAGAGGCGCTCGTCGGAGAGCAGGAACGCGGCGAACACCGGCGTCATGATGGGGTTGAGACTGTACATGATCGAGGCGACGGCGCTCGTGACGTACTGCTGGCCGACGAACAGCAAGGCGTTCGTCAGCCCGATCGCGAGGACGCCGGTCGCGAGGATCGCGCCGATGTCACCGCTGGTCCGCGGCAGCAGTTCCGATCGCGACGAGGTCAGACCGACGTAGGCAAGCATGACGACCGCGGCGATGTCGAACCGGAAGGCGACGAACAGCAGCGGCGGAAAGTACGCGAGTCCGGCCTTCGCGGCGACGAAGGTGCCGCCGAAGAACAGACTCGAGAGGGCGAAGAAAACGGCGATGCGGCGGGAAACCATCTACGCCGTCACCTCCGTTCGAACCGTGTGCGCCGGACCGATCTCGGCCGACGCGGGGATAGCGAAAATCATCGTACTACACCGTACGAGCTACGGGTTTATAGTTTCGTTCAGAAAATATTTCATAGTAAGAAAGGTCGGCGAGCCGAGAAACTGCTGGAAGCCGCGATACCGCTGCAGACCGTGAAATAATTTCACACTGCGAAAACGATTTACCACAGCGGCGACGACTGTCCGTATGGAATCGGCGCTCGAGGAGATCGAGTTCCTCGCACTCTCGTCGAACCGGGTCGAGGTGCTCAGGCTGCTCGCCGAGGAACGACGGACGCGGACCGACCTCGCGAACGCGACCGGCGCCTCGCAGGCCACGCTGGGCCGGATTCTCGGCGATTTCGAGGACCGATCGTGGATCAGACACGACGGCAGCGAGTACGTCGCGACCGCGACCGGACGGCTCGTCGCGGAGGGGTTTACCGACTTACAGGAGATCCTCGAGACCGAGGGCAGGCTCCGGGATATCGTGGACTACCTGCCCACGCACGCGATGGACTTCGACCTCCGGCGGCTCTCGGACGCGACGATCACCGTCCCCAGCGGGACGCGGCCGAACGCGCCGCTGAGCCGGTTGCTCGGATTCCTTCGGGAGGGCGTCGAGGTCCGGACGTTTTCGCACACGTTCAACGAACAGACGCTGCGCGTCGTCCGAGAGCGCGTGACCGCCGGCGAGCAGCGCTTTCGAGGCGTGTTCGGCCGCAGCGCGATCGACGCCCTCGCCGACGACTCGGCGCTCCGCGGGCAACTCGAGGCCCTGCTCGCGGCCGAGGACGCCGAAATCCGGGTCCGCGAGGAGGGCGTGCCGATCGCGATCATGATCGTCGACGAGGTCGTCTACCTGCTCTTGCGCGACGAGAACGGCATTCTCCGCGCCTCCGTCGACACCGACGACGACGCCGTCCGCTCGTGGGCCGAGGACTCGCTGGACCACTACTGGCGGACGGCGACGCCGCTCGAGTCTGAGACGCTATCCGACTGAGAAGCGACCGGCGCACCCGTTCTGCGTCGTCATGGCTCCGTAGCCGCGGCGACCGGCTACGGCGACGCCGGTTCCGTTGCCACCGGGCCGACGGCCGCCGGATCGGTCGCTCCCGACTCGAGTCCCGGTCCGCCCGGTTCCGGCGCGGGTCGCGCGAGTGCGGGTGAGGAGCCCGCCGCGATCGACGCGGGTTCCGGGCTCGTCTCCTCGTCGTCCGTCTGTTCGATGACGTACTCCTGTCCGACCGTCGACGCCTGCAGACTGTCGACCGGCGCGTGGTCCTCGGTCAGCACCGGCACGTCGTCGGTCTCCGGCTCGGAGAGGGAGGCGTTGACCTCGCCGCTCAGGTCGATCCCGAGGTCGCGGTTTTCGTTTCGCTCGGCGAGTTCGGCGTCGGTGAAGTCGGTGTTGTCTTTCGTCGCGACGACCTCGATGTTCTGGACCGAGTCCCAGTTCGACGTCCGGTAGCTGTAGGTCGACGCGAACGCCTCGTCGATGGTCTTGTACTGGGCGCGGTAGAACTCCGAGCCGGCGCCGCTGGGTGCGGCGATGACGTTCGCGAGGAAGACGCCGTCCTCGGTCAGTCGCTCCTCGGCCAACTCCATAAATCCGAGTTGGGTCAGGTGAATCGGGACCTGATCCTTCTGGTAGGCGTCGAGGACGATCACGTCGTAGGTCGTGTCGGTATCTCGGAGGAACTGCCGCCCGTCTTCCGTGTGGACGGTCATGTTATCGCCCTCCTCGAGATCGAAGTAGTCCTTGGCTGCCTGCGACACTTCGGGATCCAGTTCGGCGACGTCGACGTTGACGTCGTATTTCCGTTCGAAGTCCTTCGGCCCGGTGTACCCGCCCCCGCCGATGAACAACACGTTCTCGACCTCGTCCGGATCGTCGACCATCAGCATGGGCAGGTGGAAGAACCGCGTGTACTCGAAGACGTGGCGGTCGGGGTCCTCAAGGTCCATCGCGCTGTGGCGGGCCCCGTCGAGATACAGCGTCCGGGTATCGCCGTCGTCGATGACCTCGAGTTCCTGATAGGCCGTCTGGGTCTGGTAGACGACGTCGCCGCGGTGGTCGAACGCGATCGGGCCGAGGCCGGCCGCGACGACGAGCAACACGGCGATGGCGACGCTGGCAGCCGCTGGTTTCGATGTGACTGCGGGGAGCGTGAGCGCGAATGCGGTGCCGACGAGGACGAACCCGAACAGGAGGCCGATCATGTCGATGCCGAGCACGGGGATGAGGAGGTACGTCGTCGCGCCCGCGCCGACGATGCTCCCGATCGTCCCGAGCGCGTAGACGTGGCCCGACGCCTCGCCGGTCCCCTCCTTCATCGAGAGTTCGGCCGAGTAGGGGCTGATGAACCCGAGCAGGTAGGTCGGGGGACCGAAGAGGATGAGGACGGCCGGCAACGAGGCGTATCGGGCCGGCAGCGGCATCGCCGAGGCCGAGAGCAGGAGTTGGTCGCTCGCGTAGACCACGATGGCGACGTAACCCGCCGTTCCCAGCAGGATCCAACTCATTCGGCGGTTCGACGCCGTCTGGGCCCGCTTCCCGCCCTGCCAGTAGCCGAGACTCAGCGCGGTGAGGAAGACGGTGATGATGCTTCCCCACGTGTAGATGCTGCTTCCGAACTGGGGGGCGATGATCCGGCCCGCGAGAATCTCCAGTCCCATGCTGGCAACGCCGGAGACGAACACTGCGACGTCGGGTTTGGTCGGCCGGTAGGCGGACAGCTGCCGCATACTCATTATCGAAACTGTAGCGGGCCTGCGATGAGAACCTGTCGCCTCGCGACGGTATCGCCGGACCCCGCTATCGCCGCGTCGATCGGCCCCTCACGACGACCGGTCAGGGCCGCGTGACGACGTGGGTGAGCACGAAGACGGCGAGAGCCACCGCTGCGACGGTGACCGGCGTGAATACGAGCGCACCGATGAGGTCCGCCCCCCAGACGAACATCGCGGCGAACAGCGTCGAGAGGACGGCGTTCAGGAGGAGCAAGACGCGCGGATCGCCCTGCGAGGACTCGAGCCCTTCCTGTAGTCCGTCGTCCGGCTCGCCGTCGGGTTCGGCCATGCGAAGAGAGGGGGACGTGGGTCACTTAGTGGTTTCCGTGCGCGACACCGGCGACCCGCAGCGGCGACCTGCCGTGTTGGCCGCGTCGAGACCAGTGTCGGCGGTCTCGTCGGGAACGATCCCGCCGGGACGGCGGTTTTTATAGTGGTTCGGCGGCACGGGGTCACTATGCGCGAGGTGACGGCGTCGCGAGTCCTCGAGGTGGCCGCGGCCGACCTGTCGGCGTGGCTCGAGCCGGCGGCGATCGTCGAAGCCGAGGGGAGCTTCGCGGTCGAGAGCGTCGAGGAGGGAGCCGACGCCACGATCGTCGTTGCCAGCGGTCCCGGAATCCGACTTCCGCTGCGGTTCGAGGACCGCGACGACGCGATGTACTACACACAGGAGGGCGAACACGGCCCCTTCTCTCACATGGAGACGTGGCTCGAGTACGAGCCGATCGACGACCGGCGGACTCGGGTGACGATCCGGTCGGCGGTCGAACTCGCCGCGCCGCTGCCCTTCGGCGATCGGATCGCCGCGTGGAAACGCAACGGCGAACTCGAGGGGGCGCTCGAGACGATCGAGACCGAACTCGGCTGACGGTTGTGGTGGGATGGAACGAGCGGCGGAGACGGAGTCGGAGTACGGAGCGGTGAGCGCGGGCAGCGGCAGTGATCAGGGCTCGCGAAGTACGACATCCTCGTCGTCCTCGCTCGGGAACGGGTTCGGCAACTCGTCGGCTCGCTCCCACTCGTCGTCGGTGACCAGACAGTCCTCGAGTCGCGAGCGAAGCGTCGGTTCGTGAGCCGCGAGGTCGGTACCGATGACGACCAGTTCCGTCCGGCGGTCGCCGTGGTCGTCGTGCCACTCGAGGTCGGGTCGATTGGAGCGGTACAGGTCCCGCTGGACCTCGGGGAGGGCGTCGATCCACGGCCCACGGACGGTCGCACGAACTGACGGGCCGGCCTGAGCGATATCGACTTTCACGTCGCGGCCGGCGATCCACGCCGTCCCCTTCGATCGGACGATATCGTCGGGGAGGTCTCGGAGGAACGACGCGAAGCGCTCGGGATGGAACGGGCGGCGCTCCCGGACGACGAACGAGTCGACGCCGTAGACCTCGTCCGGGTGGCGATGGCCGTGGTCGTCGTGGTCACCGTGATCGTCGTGGCCGTGCGGCTCGTCTCCGTGCTCGGCGTCGCGGTCCGCCCCCAGCGCCCGCTGCCAGCCAGCCAACTCGCCCGTCCGGCCGGGATCGAACAGGTCGACGCCCAGTATGCGATCCGGGTCGACCTCGCTGAACGTCGTGTGGATCGTCTCGGCGGTCGGCTGGAGCGCGCGGACGAGGGCGTCCGCCCGCTCGAGTTCCGTCTCGGTACAGAGATCCGTCTTGTTGAGCAGGACCAGATTCGCGACCTCGAGCTGTTCGATCACCAGATCCGAGAGCGGGCGATCGGCATCGCCAGTCTCTCCGCGGCGCTCGGGAACCTCGTCGCCGGCGAAGGTATCGAGGAACAGCCGCGTGTCGAGGACGGTCACCAGCGCGTCGAGATCGTAGCTGGCGGCCACGCGCGAGGACGTGGTAAAGAGTCGGGCGACCGGCGCGGGCTCCGAGATACCTGAGGACTCGACGAGCAGGTGATCGAACTCCCGTTCGCGGGCCAGCCGAACGACCGCCGTCTCGAGGTCGTCTTGGAGTTCACAGCAGATACAGCCGTTCGAGAGTTCGGCGACGCCGCCCTCGACGTCGAGATCCGAGCCCTCCGCGACGAGTTCGGCGTCGACGTTGACCGCGCCCATGTCGTTTACGAGTACCGCGAGGTCGCGGTCGGCGGTCCGCAGAAGGTGATTGAGCAGCGTCGTCTTTCCCGCCCCGAGGCTCCCCGAGAGGACGGTCACCGGAATCGGCGATTGCATAGGGATGGGTTGTGACTCGAGGGGCAAGAAGCGTCGCCTCGAGGTCGGGGCTGTCGGCTCGCGGAACGTACGTCGTCCCCACTACCGTTCCCCGGTGAAGTAGTTACTGAATGGGAAAGTAATGAAAACCTACTTGTAATGTCGGGAATAAAATCGGCTCGTATGAAGCAGTGTCCCCGCCGTACCCTCCTCGGTGGCATCGGCACGACGATCACCGCCGCGATGGTAGGAAGCGCCGCCGGCGCGACGACCACACAGACGGGTAGCGACGCCGAGTTACCGTCGCTCGATGGGCTCCTCGACTATCTCCCGGCGTCGGTCGCGACGGACTCGATGATGGTGATGGCGACGGACTACGAGCGCCGACGGAAAGCCGACGAACCCTACGAACGCACTCCGTCCACCGGACGGTTCGAGATCGACGCCGAATCCGTCTCGAAACAGGTCTACGTCTACGACAGCGGAGGCAGCGAGTTTTCGCGGCCGATCATTGTCCTCGCCGGTGAGTTCGACCTCGAGGGCGACGCCGAGACTCGCGAGACCGACGGCGGCGTCGAGTACGAATACCGGGAGACCGAGGAAACGGTCGCCGCCGTCACCGAGACGCTCGCCGTCATCGCCGAAGACGACGACACGATCGACGACGCGTTCGCCGCGAAGGCGGGCGAAACCGAGCGCTTGCTGGCCGCCGAATCCTCCCTCAAGAAGGGGTTCGGCCTCTTCGACGGCGGCCGTGCCGGCTACACCGTCCAGACCGGCAACAGCGCTCAGGCCCCCGATTCCATGGACGACGTTACCGTCGAATACATCGTCCGAGCGATCACGGTACTCGATCCGGACACCCTCGAGATGAACGTCGGGGTCGAATTCGAGGACGCCTCTGATGTCACCGACGAACTGATCGAGACGCTCAAAGGCGAACTGGCGTACACCGCGACGACGGGCGAGCCGACGGTCGAAACCGACGGCGCTCTCGTCACCATCTCCGTCGAGCGCGATCTCGCGGCCGAACGGGCGGTCAGAGAACACGACAGTCCCGGATTCCTCCGGGCCGAACGCGACTTCGATCTCGAGGACGATTACCTCGAGATCGAAGTCGGGCGCGGCGACCCGACTCCGATCGAGGACCTCACGCTCGAGGTCGGCGACGAGGAGTACGACCGTGATATCTGGGCCGACGGCCACGGCACCCTCGAAGAGGGCGACACGATCGTCATCGACATGGACGACGTCGAACCGAACCAGTCTGTCACGATCACACACGATCACGAACTCGGCACGAGTTCGAGTTCAACGAGGATCCTCAGCCGGTTCCAGTTCGAGTTCGACTACGATATCGAGACCGAGACGCTCGCCGTCGAGTACGTAGACGAGTTCCCGCTCGACGGCGACGAGGTTTCGCTCGTCGCCTACGACGAACAGCCGCGATACCGACTCGACGAGGACGGCCCCGAGCCGAAAACGACGACGCAGCCGTGGAGCGGAACGATGAGTTCGGGTGACGAGACGACACTCGAGGACGTCCAACCCGGCGACACCGTCCTCGTCTGCTGGGACGGGGCGAGCCGACAGGACAGCATCGCTCGCACCCGTATCCGACCGCCGGGCCACGTGCGCTTCGAGTACGACTACGAGAACGAGACGCTCTCGGCGACCGTCGAGTTCGAAGACGAGACCGAGCGGTCGGCCGCGGAGTACGAACTGCTGATCGACGACGAGCCGGCGGCCACGCAATGGGCCGACGAGTACGACACCGTTAGCTCGGGGACGACGATCGAACTCGAGGACGTGGCGGTCGGCACCGACGCCACTGCCGTCTGGGGCGACGAAGACATCCGCATCGGCGGTACGCGAGCGGAACCGTCGATCCAGCTGTCGTTCGATGAGGGGACGGTCACCCACGAGGGCGGCGACACCCTCCCCGCGTCGAAACTCGAGGCTCGCGTCTGGACGACCGACGGTCGCACCGAGATCGACATCGCCGACGAGGTCGACGGCGACTTCGAGGAAGGCGATTCGTTCACCGTCGACGCCGACGAGGCCCGCAGCATTATGCTCCGATACGACGGCGAGTATTCGGTCGGCTACGCGCATCCGCCGCGGTAACCGAGTCGAAACCCGCGGTCACCGGGAGTGCGTTTGTTGGCTCTCGCGGTTCGATATTCCGAGCGACGGCGAGTCGGCCACCGCCGGGACGCGACATATTTTTGTCTCCGGCCCTGAGCATGATTGACGATGACATTGGCCGATCGGATCGCGACGTTCCGGGCCACGCTCGAGGAGTGGCTCCGCGGGCTCTATCACGGGATGATCGCCCACCCCGCCTACGAGAAGATCGAGGCCGAAGCGGAGGACCTCGAGGACGCGTTCATGCTGGCGTGTTTCCCCGACGCCTTCGGCATCCCCTCGCCAGTCTCCTATTACACGGCCGAACTCCTCCCCTTCCTCGAGGACGAGTATCAAGCGTGGGAACGACGGATGTGGGACCGGCAGTCCGTGATCGAGCGTAAGGGCCACCAGTACCACTTCTGATGACGGAGTTTACCTTCTTCGGCGGCAAGGGCGGCGTCGGCAAGACGACCGTCTCGAGCGCCTACGCCCTCGAGTGCGTCGATGCGGGCCTCGAGACGCTGGTGGTCTCGACGGACCCGGCCCACAGCACCGCCGACGTGTTCGACCAGGAGTTTGGCGACGAGCCGCGGCCGGTCGAGGGCTATGACGGGCTCTCGGCGATGGAGATCGACCCCGATCGGGAAGTCCAGGACCACCTCTCGGAGCTCAAACAGCAACTCGGCTCCCAACTGAGCGCGACGATGGTCAACGAGGTCGACATCCAACTCGAGATGGCCCATCAGACTCCGGGTGCCTACGAGGCCGCCCTGTTCGATCGATTCGTCGAGGTGATGCGCAACGCCGAGCCGTACGATCGGGTGGTGTTCGACACGTCGCCGACCGGGTCGACGCTCCGATTGCTCGCGCTCCCGGAACTGCTCGAGCGCTGGATCGATCGGCTGATGGACAAACGCGAGCGCAGCATCGACCGCTTCGAGAAGGCGGCGATCGGCAACAACGAACCGCGCCGCGTGATGGAGGGCGATCCGATCCTCGCGCGCTTGCGGGAGCGCAAGGAGCGATTCGAGTTCGCCGGGGAGGTGCTGCGCGAGGACGCCGCGTTCTACCTCGTCTTGAACCCCGACGAACTCTCGATCCGGGAGACGCGCCGGTCGGTCGAGACGCTCGCGGAGGCCGACCTGCCGATCCGGGGACTCGTGGTCAACCGCCTCTCGCCCGAGCCCGATCCCGACGAAAACGGCCGGGGCGCGCGCTATCTCCGCCAGCGGGTCGCGACCGAACGCGACCGCCTCGAGCGGATCGAACGCGAGTTCGACGTGCCGATCGCCGCGACGATCGAAACCCGCGTCGAGGAGGTCCGCGGGAGCATTCTCGAGGATGTCGCCGCCGACCTCGAGATCGAGGTCGAAGACGGCGATCGAGCGCCGACGACGTAACGGAGTCGACCGTCGCGATTGGGACAGGGAAACTCGGTGTCGGCGGGAACCCGCGGTAGATTCAGCATCGCTCGTGACGTATATATTATATTCTCAAATCAATAGAGGGAGGAATGAAAAATCGTTCAGACCTAGTCCGAAATACAATGAATTATATTTATGGTTGTCCCGTGCAACGCATCGCTAGGGAGTTAGTAACATGGCAGGTGTAATTTGGATCGTCGCACTGGTGCTGGTGACGTTTACCGTCTCGTACGTGGCGTACGGACGATATCTCTCACAGTTCGTGGGGTTAGACGACAGTCGAGAGACGCCAGCACACAAGTACCAGGACGGACAGGAGTACGTACCGGCGAAGAAGCCGGTGCTACTGGGGCATCACTACTCGAGTATCGCGGGCGGGGCACCCGTGGTGGGTCCGATTACGGCCGCACTGGTCTGGGGCTGGGTGCCGGCCGTACTGTGGGTCGCTATCGGCAACCCGCTGTTGGGTGCGGTCCACGACTTCGTCTCGCTGTCGAGCAGCCTGCGACACGAGGGGAAGTCGATCGGCTACATCATCGGCGAGTACGTCGGCGAACGCGGCAAGGACATGCTGTTGTGGTTCGCGTTCCTGCTGACGATTCTGGTCGTCGCGGTGTTCGCGCTGGTCATCGGGGTCGTACTGAACGCGTATCCGTCGGCGGCGACCGCGAGCCTGCTGTACGTCACGCTCGCGTTCGTCTTCGGGGTCTGGCTCTACCAGCTAAACCTCCCGTTCTCGGTTGGGACGGTCGTCTTCGTCGGCGGCGTCTTCGCGTCGGTCTGGGTCGGCATCCAGTATCCGCTCGCGATCGTTCCCGGCGACTACCCCAGCGGAACGACCGTGTTGCTCGATTCGACGGCGTTCTTCCCGGCGCTGCTCGACAGCGCGAACATCGGCGCGTGGGTGCTGGTGATGCTCCTCTACGGGGCCGCCGCCAGCATCCTGCCGGTGTGGATGCTGTTGCAGCCGCGCGACTACCTCTCGTCGTTCCTCCTGTACGCGGGGGTCGGCGGGAGCCTGCTCGCGGTCATCGTCGGCACCTTCATCACCGGGATGGGCAGCGACGCGGTCCACCCCGAAACCGGTTCCGCGCTGAACTTCGAGATCACGACCGGCGCCTGGTACGGCTTCCTCGGACAAGGCGGGCCACTCGCGGAGATGATCCCGCTCATGCCGCTGTTCCCGCTGCTGTTCCTGACGATCGCCTGCGGGACCATCAGCGGCTTCCACGCGCTGGTCTCGTCGGGGACGACGGCCAAGCAGCTGAACAAGGAAACCGACGCGAAACTGATCGGCTACGGCGGCATGCTCGCCGAGGGCCTACTGGCAGCGGTCGCGCTCTGTGCGGTGACTGTCGTCGCGCTTCCGGAAAGTAGCGGCGGGATCGGCCTCGCGCTGCCCAACTTCGCGACCGGCGGCGGCGCACTGCTCACCGCGCTCGGGATCCCGTTCGAGTACGCCGCGCCGTTCATGGCGCTCGTACTCGCGAGCTTCCTGCTGACGAGCATGGACACGGCCGTTCGACTGGGCCGATACATGTTAGAGGAGATCGTCGGGACGCCGGAGACGACCGTCGAGCAGTACGCGGCCAACCGCTACGTCAACACGTCCATCATCGCGATCGTCGCGTTCTTCCTGCTCGGCAGCGGTCGATGGGAGGACCTCTGGACGCTGTTCGGCGGCGCGAACCAGCTGCTGGCGTCGCTGGCGCTGCTGACCGGCACCGTCTGGCTGGCTAACTGGAGCCAGTCCAAGCAACTGCTCTCCACGGGCGGCCCGATGGCGTTGATGGGATTCATCACGGTCATCGGCCTCACCTGGACCGGGCTCTATCAGATCCTCGGCGGGCGACTGCTCGGCATCACCGCCGACGCGGAGACCGAACTGCTCGGACAGGCCTCGGCGGTCGTCCAGCTCGCGATCATCGCCGTCCTCATCGGACTGGCGCTGTCGCTGTTCAAGATCGGCTACGACAACATCCAGATGGCCCGCGGGGCCGGCGACGGCCCCGCGGCCGACGTGGCCTCTGACGACGACTGATCGCGTCACGAGGGTGCGATTCGTAATCGCACCGATTTTTTTGGATCCGACGGCTCGAGCGAGTCCAGAGAGCGATCTCGAGTACTCGACGCAAGAACGGCGACCGAAACGCGGTGGACCGGCTACAGCTGGAGCCGGCGGGAAATCAGTCCGAGCAGTCCCGGCTCGTCGCGTTCGATCGGTTCCCAGAGCCGGAACGCGGTCGCGACGTCGGCGTTCTCGCTGGCGACCAGTTCCTCGCTGGCGGGCGAGACGACGGCCAGATTGATCTCGTAGTGGCCGTGATACCCCCACCTCAACAGCGTGCGGCCGTCGAACCCCGCGACCGCGTCGCGGATCTCGGCCGGGATGGACGGTGCGACCGCGACGAACGTGAACTCCGTCGAGAAGTGGTCCTCGTCGGGCTCGATCCACTCGTCGGCCAGCCGCTCGCCGAGGTCGACGAAGCGATCGAGCGTCCGGTCGTCGACGCGATCGACGCGCCGGACGAACAGGTGTTCGGTCGACTGGTGTTCGGCCAGCGAGACCGACGGATGGAGGAAGTGCTTCTTGTTCACCATCTCCAGCTCGCCGTACAGCGTGAACCGCTCGCCCTCGACGGCGAAGTCCTGCTCGAGGTCGTAGTTGTGCAGCAGTCGGTCGCTGACCCGGTCGACGTACTCGTCGTCCCACTCGGGGACGTCCTCGAGAGCGTCGTCGGGGCCGTTCGCGTTGTCACTGTCACTCATTCGAATCATCGGTTCGGTCGCCGGAAGCGGTGTGTCGATCGAGACCGGCAGTTCTCGCGAGGGGGTCGTCCATGCGTTCGAATGGCACGAGACGGCCAAAAGTCCGTCGGCACCGTTTCGGATCGGCCGTTCTCCGTCGAGTCGCGACAGCACTTAAGGATCGCGCGCTCCTACGGTGAACCGACCATGACCAACGACCGCGAGGCGTGTGGCCGCTGCTCGATGTCGGTAGCGGTCGACATCACGAACGCCGACCGGGACGACGAACGGGCCGAGCGAAACCCGTACGGCGAGGACCGAATCGAGGTCGACGAGGACCGGTTGCGAACCCTCTCGCCCGCCGGACGGATTGCCGGCCTCTCGAGTCGACTGAACGACGCGGCCCAGCGCGCTATCTGGGGACGATAACGAGAACGCCGTTCGCGGTCGACCGGAGTCGATTTGCGGGTCTCGACCGCGTCGGTGTCAGTTCGTCGTGATGACTTCGATGACGTCTCGAGACTCGATTTCGTAGTCCTTGCCCAGTTGGCGGTTCGTCCGGCAGTCGATCGCGTGCAGGAAGCCGTCGCCGATATCGGAGTGGAGGCTGTAGGCGAAGTCCTCCGCGGTCGAGTTCGGCGGGATCAGGTAGCAGTCCGGCAGCACCTCGCCCCGTTCGTTCCCCAGCCCGTTCGCGCCGCCGGGGAAGACGGGGGTGACACCGAGGACGTCGAAGAGCGCGGTTTCCAGCGCCGCCTGAACGCCGGTCGCGCCGAACTCCTCGAGGAAGTCCCGGATCTGCTCTAAGCCCTGTTCCTGATCGCCGGAGACGTCGCCCGTGATCTCGAAGTCGTCGTCACCGGGTCGGTAGTCGACGACGCCGGCCCCGTCGGCGGATTTGAGGGCCTTCTCCGCGTGGGCGCTGCAGGGAACGATCGTCAGGTGCTCGTAGTCGGGATCGTTCGCGATCTCCTCGTAGTTTGCCTGCGCTTCGGGGGTGTCCATCTTGTTCGCCGCGATGACCATCGGCTTGGTCTCCTTGCGGATTTCGCGGGCCAACTCGAGTTGGTCGTCCTCGTCCCACTCGTCGGGATCGAAGCCCACGTCGACGCGCCGAATGAGTCGTTTGATCTCGTCTTCGGTGGTCTTGAACGCGCTCATCTGTTCGGCGAGTTCCTCCTCGATGGCGTCGTCCTCGGTGGTGTAGCCCGTCTCGTATCGGTTGATCCCCTTCTCCAAGACGCCGAGATACCACTGGTCGAGTTCCTCTTCCAAGAACGCGATGTCGTCCCGCGGGTCGTGGCCCTCGGTCGGTTCGCCCTCGGCGTCCGTCTCCCCGGAGAAGTCGACGACGTGGACGAGCACATCGGTCTCGTTCAGATCGGAGAGGAACTGGTTGCCCAGCCCGTTGCCCTCGTGTGCGCCGGGGATCAGCCCGGCCACGTCGACGAGTTTCGTCGGGACGAAGCGGGTGCCGTGGTCGCAGTAGCCGACGTTGGGCGTACACTCCTCGTCGAATTCGGGTGCTGCACAGTCGACGCGGACGTAAGCCTCGCCCACACTGGGGTCGATGGTCGTGAACGGGTAGGCCCCTTCGGGCACGTCGTTCATCGTGGCCGCATTGAAGAAGGAGGACTTGCCGACGGAGGGTTTGCCGACGAGTCCGATCCGGTAACTCGTACTCATTACCCCTTCTGGACGGGGTGTGCCTAAACGGGTTTCTGTCCGACAGCGGCGTGGTATGGCCATCCCTGCCACGGTGTCATCCCCGCTCGCGCCGATCCGACGAACGGTCCGAACCGCAGTCGATCGCAACTCGAGCCTACTCGAGAACAGCAGCTAACGCGTCCATCGTCCGATCGACGCGGTCGAGACGCGCGTTGTGTCCCATATGCCCGACGCGGAGGATGTCGTCCTCGAGGTCGCCGAGCCCGGTCGCGAGGACGATGTCGTGGTCCTCGGCGAGCGTTCGCTGCAGGGCCGTCGCGCTCCCGTCGATCTCGAGTGCGGTCACGGTCGGCGACGGCGTCGCCTCGTCGGGGTACAGCGACAGTCCGAGATCCGCGGCCCGCTCGCGACAGCGCGCGGCGGCGTCCTCGTGGCGCTCGAAGACCGACTCGAGGCCCTCCTCGAGCAGCAGGTCGGTCGCCGCGTCGAGCCCGTACAGGTTCGACGCAAGGTGCGTGTAAGGGAACCACTCGTCGGCGGCGGCGTCGCGCCACGGCTCGAGGTCGGTGTACAGACTCTCGGTCTCGAAGGACTTGATTTTCTCCCACGCGCGGTCGCTGATCGAACAGACCGTCAGCCCCGGCGGCGCGCTGAAACACTTCTGGGAGGCGCCGAGACAGACGTCGATCCGGTCGGTCGGCACCGGCGTCCCGCCGAGCGAGGAGACGGCGTCGACGACGCTGATGACGCCGTGTTCCTCGAGCACATCGAGAATCGGCTCGATATCGTTCAGCGTGCCCGTCGGCGTCTCGCAGTGGACCAGCGTCGCCACGTCGAACGACTCGTCCGCGAGCCGGGACTCGATCCGCTCGATATCGAGCGGGTCCCGCCACGGCGCGTCACAGACCACCGCCTCGCCGCCGGCCATGTCGACGAAGTCTGCGAACCCCTCGCCGTAAAGGCCGTTCGCGATACACAGCACCCGATCGCCCGGTTCGACCAGCGAGGCGATAGCGGCCTCGAGACCGAGGATGCCCTCGCCGCCGAGGATCGCGATATCGTCGTCTCCGTAGATCGCCTCGAGCTTGGCCGTCACGTCGCGGTAGAACTCGAAGAACGCGGGTTCGATGTCGGGGTTCGGCGTCGGCTCGCTCATCCGTTCGCGGACGGCCGCGGGCACCTCGGTCGGTCCGGGAGTCATGCGCAGTCGATCGTCACTCATACGCGGGACACCGGCGCGTTCGGCCATAAAACCACTCGAGACGACGGCCGCTCGAGCGGGGACGGGCAAACGGGTATCAACGAGGTCGTCGTCGGTTGCACCGAGTCCGCCATGGCAGACACTGATCCACGGCGCGGTGCGGGCGAGGGGACGATCTCCCATCCCGCCTTCGCCGCGCTGTCCGACCGTCTCGTGCCGGATCGATTCCTGATGGGCCCGCACCGCGAATACCTCGCGGCCGACCTCTCCGGGCGCGTCCTCGATCTGGGCGCGGGCAGCGGCCCGACGTTTCCCTACGCCGCCGACGCGGGAGGCGACGACCTCGAGTACCACGCGGTCGAACCGGACCCGAACATGCGACGCCGGGCGGCACGCAAGGCAAAGCGCACGGACTTGTCGGTCGCCCTCCGCGACGCTCGCGGCGAGTCGCTGCCCTACGCCGACGACAGTTTCGACGTCGTGCTCTCCGGACTGGTCTTCTGTACTATCGGCGACCCGGACGCCGCGCTCGAGGAAGTCGCCCGCGTCCTGCGGCCGGGCGGGGAACTGCGCTTCCTCGAGCACGTCCGAAACGACGGCTGGCGCGCGCGAGCCCAGGATCGGCTGACACCGCTGTGGGAGCGCGCCGCCGGCGGCTGTCAGTTGAACCGCGAGACGGTCGCGCGGTTCGTCGGCCACGACGCGTTCGGCGTGCTCGAGATCGAGCGGACCGGCGTCGGGATCTTCCCGGTGACGCCGGTCGTCCGCGGGCGACTTCGGCGACGGGACGAGCAGTTCTCGATCCGGTAGCCGTCTTCGGACTCGAGGCCGCGTTCGGGTCGCGTTTTCGCCCGCAGTGACCCTCGAGACCGCTGCCCGAAGGTGTGGAACGTCGACCGGAGGGTCTCGCCGCTCACCGAGAACAGTCACATCGAACTGATTTTCATGAACTGATGACTATAACCATTCATTATGCGTTCGCCGTCGGTCGTTGGAGTATCGGTTATGTCTCCCGAACACCACCGGAGTACACACCTGAACCGGCGATCGTGTCTCGCAGCAACCGCCACGGCCGTTGCGGGGGCGATCGGCGGAGCGGGAACGGTCGGCGCGGCGTCGAACGACGGGTACGAGACGGTCACCGTTCCCGCGGGCGAGCGCGAGGTCGTCCGCGTGGACGACGGCGGGACGTTCGAGAACGTCCTGTTCGACGTCACCGCGAGCGGGGCCGCGGTGACGATCGTCGCGTACGGTTCGGACTGGACCATCCGGAACGTCGCGGTCCGCGGGCAGGTCGATATGGGCGACGAAGCGGTGATCGGCGCGGCCGATACCGACGGCGGGACCTCCCGCATCGAAAACGTCTGGCTCGGCGACGGCGCGGTCTACGAGGAGAAAGGCGGGACCGGGATCTGGGTCAGTCCGGACCACGACGGCCACCTCGAGATCGATCGAGTGAACGTCCAGAAGATGAGCGACAACGGCTTCTACTGCTCGCCGCCGGGTACGGGCTGTGGCGGAACCGTCGCCCTGCGGAACTGTTACGCCGCGAACTCGTGGGTCGCCAACTACCGGCTCGCGTCGGGGATCGTCGAGGACTGCGTCGCCGCCGTCACCGACGACCGCCAGTACCGCAAGGGCCGGGGCGTCTGGGCGTGGCCGTCCGGGCCGGTCCTGGTCAAAGGGTGTCAGTTCGCCATGAACGGGCACCACTACTCGTTCGTCCCCGGCGCGAACGGCGAGGGGAGCGATATCGCCGCCATCGAGACCCGATGGGGCGACGAGTTCCACGGCGGGTGGACCGACCACCACGGCGGAACGGTGTACTTCGGCGGTGAGTCCGGGACCGACCCGCAAAACACTGTTCCCGACGGCTGTCCGACATCGGCCGCGGCGGCAGTCGAAGAGTAGGACGACCTACCCCGTTATCGAATCGTGTCCGGAATCCGCTCGATGACGTCGGTCGCGACGACGCCCGGGCCGCGTTCGGCCGTCGCGAGTTCGCCGGTCTTGCCGAGGATCCACGCGCCGAGTTCGGCGGCCTCGCGCCGATCCATCCCCTGACCGAGCAGCGACGCCATGATCCCGGCCAACGTATCCCCGGTCCCGGCGACGGTCATGGCCGAGGTTCCCGTCTCGTTTTCGATCCGTTCGCCCTCGGCGACGATCTCGTCGATGTCTCCCGTGAGCGCGATGACCGCTCCCGTCTCCTCGGAGAACGCCTCGAGCGAGCCGTAGGCCTCGTAGATCGGGCCGTCCTCGGAGCCGCTGGGGGTCAGAACGGTGTTCGAGAGGTCGGCCTCGAGGGCGGGTTCGATCGCCAGCGCGTCGACGATGGTCGGGACTTCGATGCGATCGACCGCGTCGCGCACCGCCTCGGGATCGGCGTCGACGAGGCCGGGGCCGATCACGAAGGCGTCGGCCCACTCGCTGACCTCGACGGTCCGTTCGACGGCACCGTCGTAGAACTCCTCGTGCCCGTGGTGGTCGACGAGCAGGTTCGGCGAGTGGCCCGCGACGATCTCGTAGATCGGTTCGGCGACGAACGCCCGGACGTGATCCGAGCCCGTCCGGAGCGCCGCCCGGCCGACGAGTGCGGGCTGGTTCGGGTACGCGACGCTCCCGGCGACGATCCCGACCCGGCCGTTGTCGTGTCCGGACTCCTCCGAGATGTTCGAGAGCGTTTGCTGGAGCCGTGCCATACGCACCGTCCCGAACGACGGCGTGTAGGCGTTCGGCAGGCGAGTTCCGGTTCGGCGTTGCGTCCCGGCGTGTGCGACGCAAACCCATAGTGGGTTGCCGCCGTAGCTCCGGACGAACCATGTTCGACGACAGAACCGACGCCGGCGAACGCCTCGCAGCGGACCTCGAGGCCCGCGGGCTCGAGGCCGACGTCGTCCTCGGGATTCCCCGCGGTGCCCTGCCCGTCGCGCGGCCGGTCGCCGACGCGCTCGCGGCCGACCTCGACGTCGTCGTGGCGCGCAAGATGGGCGCGCCCCAAAACCCGGAGGTGGCGCTGGGTGCGGTCGCAAGCGACGGCAGCGTCTGGTACAACGACGACCTGATCGATCGGGTAAATCCCTCCGAGGCGTACCTCGAGGAGATCCGGACCGACGAGGCCGAAAACGCGCGCGAGAAAGCAGATCGGTACCGCGAGACGGGCGGCCTCCCCGACCTTCGGGGGAAGCGAGTCCTGCTCGTCGACGACGGCGTCGCGACCGGCGCGACCGCGACGGCCTGTCTCCGACAGGTCCGGGAGACCGGGGCCGACTGGGTCGGTCTTGCCGTCCCGGTGGGCTCGCCGCGGTCGATCGATGCCCTCGAGCGGGAGGCCGACGACGTGATCGCGCTGGAAACGCCTGCGGACTTCCGTGCCGTGGGCCAGTACTACCGGGATTTCGGGCAGGTGACCGACGAGGAGGCACTCGAGTACCTCGATCGGGGGTAGGGCTCCGTCTCGAGTGCCGTCGTGACCGCCGACGCGCTACTCCCGTGACGGCTGCCGTCGTTTTTCGATCCGATTGTCCGTTATCTGATCTGTCCAGATAAAGGGAATTGGACATGTATTGTACAAATATTCGAAGAACTTACAAATAACTCTATTTTAATAATTGTTCATACTTTTTATGGCGGCAAGATCTGATAAACAGTGATAGACATCAGTTAATTTTTATATGTAGAATATGACCGCCCTCGTATGGCAATAACTGGCTTGCCGCTTGGTATTATCGGCTACTGTTCGGTGTTTCTCATACTATTTTTGATTATACAACGGCGGTTATACGTCATCCCTGCTCTGATCATCGTCCCGGTGCTAGCCGGGTTGATCGCGGGGTTCTCGCCGGACGAGATCGGGACGTTCGCGGCGGAAGGGTTAGGCGGAATCGTCAGCATCACCGCGATGTTCGCGTTCGCGGTCTGGTACTTCAGCATCATGCGGGACAACGGGCTCTTCGACCCGTTCGTCGCCCGCATCGTCAGCAGCGTTGTCAATCGGCCAGCCCTGTTGACGGGTGGAACTGTGGTCCTCGCGATGGTCTCGCATCTCGACGGGGCCGGCGCGACGACGATGCTGATCACGATTCCGGCAATGTTGCCGCTGTACGACGCCCTCGATGTCGATCGGAAGATCCTCGCGGCGCTCGTCGCGATCACCGCCGGGACGATGAACATGGTCCCGTGGGGCGGGCAGGTCGTCCGCGGCGTCGCGGCGATCGAGCCCGCGGAGATCTCGAACGTGTTCGATCCGATGATCCCCGCCCAAGCCGCTGGCGTCCTCTCGATCTTCGTGATCAGCGCCTACTTCGGGCGAAAGATCCGCAACGATATCGACTCCGTCACCGCCTTCGAAGGAGTCGACGAGGAGTCGATAATCGACGAAGCCGTCGACGAGCGGACGATCGAGACGGACTGGCGATGGTGGTTCAATCTCCTGCTGACGGTCGCCGTCCTCGCCGTGCTCATCCGGGGTGTCACGTCGCCCGAACTGTCGTTCATGGTCGGACTGGTCATCGCCCTCGTCGTCAACGTCCCCGACTACGAGAAGCAGAAGGACGTCCTCGAGTCCTACGCGCCCGACGTGATGACCTACGTCGGCATCCTGTTTGCCGCGGGCGTCCTCATCGGCGTCCTCGAGGAGAGCGACATGATCACCGAGATGGCGAACATCCTGATCGTGCTCATCCCCGACGTGCTGGGCGCGAACCTGCCGCTGGTCGTCGCGATCGTCTCCTTGCCCGCGCGACTCCTGTTCAGCCCCGACGCCTTCTATTTCGGCGTCCTCCCCGTGCTCGCGGAGACGAGCGTTTCCTACGGCCACGATCCCGTGGCCGTCGTCCGCGCGTCGCTGGTCGGCCAGACCGTCGGTTTCCCGATTTCACCGTTTACCGGCGCGACCTACCTCCTCATCGGGCTAGCGGACATCGAACTCGGCGAACACATCAAGTTCACGCTCCCCTACATGGTGGTCGTCTCGGCGACGATCCTCGTCGCCGGCGTGGTGGTCGGTGCGATTCCGATCTAAGCCGATCAGTGCGCCGTCAACTCGGAGAATAGTACTCGGGAAACTCGATTGCAGACGGTCGGACGGCCGCGCTCGATTCCGCCCGTCCGATCAGGGCCAGAGACCGCGCGTCTCGTGTGCCTCGCCGATCCGATCGAGCGCGACGGCGTAGGCGGCGTCGCGCCACGTCACGTCCCGCCGCTCGACCTCGTCTTTCAGGGCGGTCCACGCCGTGAGCATCTCGGTCTCGAGTTCCTCGTGGACGCGCTCGAGTGACCACGCGCGGCGGTTGATATCCTGCAGCCACTCGAAGTACGAGACGGTGACGCCGCCGGCGTTCGCGAGGATGTCCGGAATCACCTGCACGCCTCGTTCCGCGAGGATGGTGTCGGCGGCGAAGGTGGTCGGACCGTTCGCGCCCTCGACGACGATGTCGGCCGCGATGGCGTCGGCGTTGTCCGCCGTGATGACGTTGCCGACCGCCGCCGGGATCAGTACGTCGACATCTAACTCGAGGAGGGCCTCGTTCGAGAGCCGCCGGACGCTGTCCGCGTCATCGATACCCGTCGCGAAGCGAGTGACCGCTTCCGGCTCCTCGTCGTGGGACGGGATTTCGGCCACGTCGATCCCGTCGGGATCGTAAATCGCGCCGTTGACATCGCTCACGGCGACGACGGTGGCACCCCACTCCTCGAGCAGGCGGGCGGCGTTCGCGCCGACGCTGCCGAAGCCCTGGACGGCGACGGTCGTCTCGGCGAGCGGGTAGTCGTAGTACTCGCAGGTTTCTCGAGTGACGATGGCGACGCTCCGGCCCGGGGCTTCCTCGCGGCCGTAGGAGCCGCCGATGACCGGCGGCTTGCCGGTGACGACGCCGGGAATCGTCTCGCCTTCTTGCATCGAGTAGGCGTCCATCAGCCACGCCATCGTCTGCGGATCGGTTCCCATGTCGGGTGCCGGAATGTCCGTCTTCGGCCCGATCACGTCGCGGATTTCCTGGGTGAATCGACGCGTCAACCGCTCCTTTTCGTCGTCGCTCAGCGACTTCGGATCGACGACGATACCGCCCTTCGCGCCGCCGAAGGGGAGGTTCATCACGGCGCACTTCCAGGTCATCCACATCGACAGGCCGACGCACTCGTCGCGGCTCACGTCGGGATGGTAGCGCAGGCCGCCCTTATAGGGCCCGCGGACGCTGTCGTGCTGGGCCCTGTAGCCGGTAAAGACCTCGACGGAGCCGTCGTCGCGCTCGAGTGGCACCGTTACCTCGTGGACCGCCGCGGGGTGTGCGAGCCGCTCGAGGGCGGCGTCATCGATATCCAGTTGGGCGGCGACGCGGTCGAGCTGTCGGCGCGCGGTCCCGAGTGCGGTCTCGGGGTCGGTCGATTCGGCCGTCGCTTCCCGCGTCGGCGACGAACGGTTTTGAGACGCCATCGTTACTCGATCGGTGTGCGCCGATTTCGCATCTCCGCACCGCATTCGGGGCAGGCATCCGGCGCAGCCGCGCGGACGACGGTTCCGCAGTCGAAGCATTCGTAGGTCGATTCCGCTTCGGGATCGAAGTCGGCGTCTTTGTGTTGCATGGGAGAGATGACGAACGATGTTTCGATGGTCGTCGCATTTAGGAATACAAGGGATATTAGGATGAGTATATCCGTCAGATAGCTAGCGTCGCCGTTAATTGAGGGTTCACTATTCAACCCCCTGCGATTGGGTTGCCGGAAGTCCGAGTTCCTCGAACACCACTTCGAAGAGCTTCCGCTGAACGGCCCGAATGTGACGGTAGAACGCAGCCGGCGAAATGTCGAGCGCGCCGGCGACGTCTTCGCCCGAGTTCTCCCGCGGCGATTCGAAGTAGCCGCCGTAGTACGCGATCTGGACGACCTCGAGTTGGCGATCCGTGAGCCGATCCCGCAGTGCCGACCGGAAATCGCGCGGCGACGTTCGTTCGACGGTCCGTTTCGAGCGCAGGTCGGCGTCCGAGAACGCCGTCGAGACGATGTCGGCGCTCTCCCGCGCGTCGACGGATCCGGGGACGTCGATGACGACTCGAGTGCTCGAGGGAGACGCCTCGATCCCCCGTAACACCGCGCCGTGGTCCGCGAGGCGGAGAGCGAGCGCCGGGCGGGCGAGTTGCAAGCGGACGATCCCGCCGTCGCTACCGTCGCCGTGATCGCTGCCACCGCCGCCCTGATCGCCCTCGCCGATGACCTGTGCGCGCTCGACGCTGACGAGGTCCGCGGCCGCGGTGACGACGGCGTCCGGCGACGCGCCGTCGACCGCGGCGAAGACCGACGCGCCGTCCTCGTGCTGGCGGACGCTCCCGTCGACGGAGAGCGCGCAATCAGCCCGTCGGGCGAGCTGTGCGAACACGAACGCGTCGTCGCCCACCTCGAACTCGAGTCGCGTGCTCGCGTCCGAGACCAGCGCGCGCTTGCGCTCGACCGCGGCGATGGCGGAGGCGATCGTCTCGCCGAGTTCCCCGAGGACGGCCCGGATCATGTCGTCGAACGCGCCGGGTCGATCGGCGTAGACGGTCAGGACGCCGTACGCGAACTCGTCGTAGCAGAGCGGGACGCTCACGGCGGACTGGTACTCGCGGGCGAGCGCCGCCGACCGCCACGGCTCGTCGCGGAGGCCGTCGGCGACGTTCGAGACGACGGTCTCCTCCCGATCGGTCGCCGCCCTGACCGCGGGTTCGCTCCCGTCCACGAGCGAGAGCGACACGCTATCGAGATACGCCCGGCCGTTCGATTCGCCGCCGTGCGCGCGGGACTCGAGGCGGTCGCCGCCGACGTCGGTGGTGCCGATCCACGCGAACGAAAACCGATCGGCGGCCGTGAGCCGGTCGCAGACGGCGCGTTCGATCTCCTCGCGGGTCTCGGCTCGAACCAGCGCCTGATCGAGTTCCCTGATGATCTCGTTGACCCGATTGAGGCGGGTGAGTTGTCGGTTCCGCCCCTCGAGTTCGCGGTCCCGCTCGCGCAGCGCGTGCTCTCGTTCGACGCGGTCGAGCGCCGCTTCCGCGGTCGCCGCGAGCAAGTCCGTCAGCTCTCGGGTCACGTCGTCGAACGCGTCCGGCTCCGGTGAGCCAGCGACGAAAACGCCGTGGTCGCCCAGCGGGACGTAGGCCGCGCTTCGCAGGTCCGTCCCGGGGTTCGAGAGCGACGGCGAGTCGTGAACGTCCGCGAAGAACCGACTCTCGCCGTCGACGAACACGCGTCCCGGAACGCTGTCGTCTGTTGCCCGATGATCGCGGACCGGCCCGTGTAGCCGCTCCATCCCCGGCGAGGACGCGGCGGGCCGCAACACGTTGTCGTCCGTCTCGAACAGGTACGCCGCGCTCGCCTCGCAGTCGAGGACGTCCGTCGCGTCGTCGACGACGATGTCGGCGATTTCGCGGTCGGTTTCGGCGTACAGGAGTTCGCGGGCGGTGCGATGGAGGGCCGTCAGCGCCTCCTCGCGGCGCTTTCGCGTCGTGATGTCCCGGCAGCTGTAGAGGGTCGTTCCGCCCTGAATCGAGACCTCGCGGACGTTGACCAGTAGCGTGTGCTCGCGACCCGCCCGATCGGTCGCCGTACACTCGAGGTTGGTCAGGACGCCGGCCGACTCGAGCTCGGCGCGATCGAAGAGGTCCGGCTCGAGCAGTTCGTCGATCGTCCCCAGTTCCCGGATCTCGTCGTCCGAGTAGCCGAAGATGAAGTGGACGTTCGGACAGACGTAGGTGAACTCGCCGTCGTCGTCGGTGATGAGGACCGTGTCGGTCATGTTGTTGAGCGTCACCCGGTGGAGCTCCTCCGACTCGCGGAGCTCCCGCTCGAGCCGGGCGCGTTCGGTGATATCTGTCGCCCGCGCGAGCAACGAGACGACCCCGCCGGACTCGTCGCGGACTGGTCGAACGGTCACTTCGAAGTGGGCCTCGGCCGCGTCCGCGACATCGCTCGAGGACGCGCTTCCGCCGTCCGTGGCCCCCGCTGTCGCGCCGCCGTCGGCGCGGAGTTGCGTTAGCTCCCGGTGAGCCGTGTCGCCGCTCGCCGCCCGGTCGATCGCCTCCCGAATCGCCGTTTCCCCGTCGGCGGTACACCGCCACCACGGGAGGTCCTGTAACGGCCGGCCGCGAACGTCTCCCTCGGTCGCGCCGATAGCCTCGAGCGCGGGTTCGCTGGTCCGTCGGACGGTTCCGTCGGGCTCGAGTACCCACGAGTACGTCTCGGAGTCCTCGAAAATCGCGTCGAACCGGCGAGCCCGCTCCCGCCGGCGCCGTCGCTCGCGGCCCGTCGAGAGCGCTCGGTCGATCGCCGCCCGACAGTCCGCGACCGTGTCATCGGCGTCGTCGGTACCATCGCGCGGAACGTACGCCGTAACGCCCGTGGCGACCGCGTCGCTGGCCAGTGTCTCGTCGCCGTCGGCCGGCGCGAACACCACCGGAAGCTCCGGGTCGCGTTCGCGAACCGCCTCGAGGAGGGCGAGTCCGGCCGCTTCGGATTCCGGCAGGGACTGTACCGTCAGCAGACAGTCGACGGACTGGCGCTCGAGCCGGTCGAGTGCGGCGGCGGCCGTCGACACCGCGGTCACGTCGCGCGCGTCGCCCTCGAGCGCACTCGAGAGGGCCCCTTCTGACGGCTCGACGACGAGGAGCCGCGCGCTGTCGAACGTTGCTGGCGAATCCATTCGTCTCCGATAGGGTCTCCACCGGATAGAAAGCATCGCTCCGGTCGCGCTCGCTGCGACCGACACCCGTTCACCGCTCGAGTCCCTACGGGGGCGTATGCGCGTTGCCGTTACCGTCGACGACCGGGAGCCGGCCGGACTCGTCGAGGCGGTTCGAACCCACCCCGACGTGATCGACGTGACCGTCGAACGGCTGGCGACCGGCGACCTCGCGATCGACTCGGTCGGCATCGAACGGAAAACGCCCCGCGACTACGTCACCAGCGCCATGGGTCGGAGCGGCTCGGACATCGCGGATCAGGTCGAACGGATGGCCGCCGCCTACGACCACTCCTACGTCCTGCTCGAGGGGGATTTCGCCGACCTCGAGTCGCTCCGAACGAACGTGTCACCGGCGTCGATCCGGGGATCGATGGCGTCGATCACCGCCCGGCAGGGGGTGGCGGTCATCCCCTGTACGGATCGCCAGCACCTGATCGACTTCGCGATCCGCCTCGGTCGAAAGCACGCGGAGGACCCGACGAGCCGACGGCTGCCGGTCGGCTCCGTGCCGAGCCGGCGCGAACCGACGACCAAGCGGATGTACGGCTGCATCGAGGGGATCGGCCCCGAACTCGCGGCGACGCTGTACGACCGGTATCCCACCGTCGAAGCGCTGCTCGAGGCGGGGGTCGACGAACTCGCGGGGATCGACGGGATCGGGCCGACGCGGGCGAAGACGATTCACACCGCGTTCCGCGACGACGGCCCGTGAGAGAAGAAGGGGGGTCAGGCGTCGTTCGTATCCCGAAGCGTCTACCGGCACTCCTCGAGCGAGACGGCGTCGGCCTCGCTCATGGCGATCCAGCTGTCGTCCCGAGCGATGTTCGCGACGACGAGATGCGGACTGCCGTCGATCTCGTCGACGGCTGCGACGACATCACCTGCCTCGTTCGACCGGCTTCCGGTCGACTCTGCTTCGGGCATCATACTCGGAGAATACATCCAGGCAACCAAGAATGTATCGGTATTTTCCAAATCAGTGGTTGAATACTCGAGAACGGAAGGCATCGTTCTGGATGTGAAACGCAATATCGGGGAGAAGTTAGACGGGTTGTAACGAGTCCGGCGCGTCGACTCCTCAGGCGTACTTCGACCACACGTTTCGGAGCGGGAGCCACTCCGTCTCCGGATTCACGCGGTCGGCGAGTACCGCGTTGAGGACCGCCCCGAGCAGGAGACAGAGCCCGCCGAGGTAGACCCACGTCAGGACGATGAGGATCGCGCCGGCGACGCCGAACAGCGCGACGCTTTCGGACGCGGCGGCGTAGAGCCGAAAGCCGACCGCGAGCGCGGTCCACGCGAGGGCCGCGACGGCCGTCCCCGGCAGCACCTCTCGGATCGAGACCGCGGGCTGTGGAAACAGGTAGTACATCGGGAAAAACGCCGCGAACAGGAGGACGGTCAGCGAGAGGGTCACGAGGACCGTCGCCAAGAGCCCGCCGTTCCCCGTCGGAATCCCGGCCCCGATCACGCCGACCAGCGCGACGCCGACGGCGACGGTCGCCGTCAGGAGGACGGCGTTGCAAACCGTGACGAGGGTCACGGAGGTGGCCGCGTCCGCGTACGACTGTTCCTTTCGACCGTCGTAGACCGCTAGAAACGCGCTGTTGACCGCCTGAAACAACCGGGCTGCGCTCCAACAGAGGATCCCCGACGCCAGCAGCGCCGCTCTGATTCGGCCGCCGCCGTCCCCGGTCACCGCCTCGAGGTCGCTCGCCGATACCGTCCCCTCGAGGCCGGTCTCCCGGACGGCGACCTCGAGGATCGGCTCGAGCGCGTCGACGAGCGACGCGCCGACGAGCGCCAAGATCACCAGCGGGACGACGGTATTGAACGCGTGATAGGCGAGTCCGGCGGCAGCGACGCTGAGTTGTCGTTCCCGTGCGATCGCAGCGACGTCGTGGGCGAGCGCGGTGAGACTCGAGGCGCGCATAGCACGGGATCAACGGACCGACAGAAACCGTTTCGGCCGGCGATGGAACCGGGCCGCGGCGACGGAGCAACCGAGAAACATGGGACATCGCACCCGAAAGGAACGGGCACTACTCGTGGTCGCGTTTCGGTACGGTTGATTGGGTATCTCTCTCATAGTCCTGTAGCCCATCCGACCCCCCACAAGAGTTATTCACAGTACATTTATGCCGCTATATCGAATAGAGCCCGATATGACTATTCAACAGAAGAAACGATTTAGTCTTATAGCAGGGATTCTTGGTATTCTCGGTTCGTTACTCAGTATTTATCTTGGTATCGGAGGGCTGTGAAGAGACGGTCTGAAAAGAAGGCGGTCAGTATTCTAGGTATCCATGCCCGAATCCAGCCGCCACATCGTCTCTAACGGCGGCGTTCAATTAGATTTTGTGGAGCGCTACTCGTCGGTGACGACCGACTGGACGTGACCGACGACGCCGCTCTTGAGTTTGACGTGCGGTCCCTCGGGGTCGTCGCCGTGGATCGTCCCGACCTCGCCGATGATCGGCTCCGTGTCTTCGGATTCGGGATCCGCATCGTCCTGGACGATTTCGACGGTGATGCCCTGTCGCAGTTCCTCGGCGCTCGGTCGTTCGTTCGACATGGATAGAGGTGAGCCGGGTCTCTCGAAAAACGTAGTGCCTGCACTCGACCGGGCCACTAGGAGTCCGTCTCGAGGCCGCGTTCCGTCGCTCACGAGCAGTTCTAAACCGCCGAACTGGTCGTCGTACGCCACTGTCTCGCCGTCTGAACCGATTCCACCGGACGGCTTATCCGACTGTGTGCAGTCTCTGTTAGTAGCAACCGACGTGACCTGCGACTGGATCACGCTCTCCCTGCCGTCTCCTCGCCGAACGGATCGGACGACAGCGATTCCGAACGACTGACTGCGACCCGACACTACCACATGAGTAAACAGACACAACCCCCCGAGCACGACGTTCTCGGACTCGAGACCGGTCTCGAGGCGCTGCAGGCGAGTCCGGAGTTCCACGGACCCGTCGAACCGGTCGACGAACACGACTCGTACGATCACCTCGCCCTGCTCTACGAGACCCAAGGCGAACAGTTCGCGACGGCGATTCCGTACATCGAACAGGGCCTCGAGCGCGGCGAACGCTGTCTCTACATCGCCGACGAGAACGACACCGATGCGGTCCTCGCGGCGCTCCGCGATGCCGGCGTCGACGTCGACGGCGCGCTCGAGTCGGGCGCGCTGACGATGCACACCGCACAGGACTCCTACCTCCGGTACGGCGAATTCGACCCCGACGACATGATCGCGTTCCTCGCCGACGCGATCGAGGAGGCCGAGGACGAGTACGAAGGCCTCCGGATCACCGGCGAGATGACGTGGGTGTTCGGCGACGATCCGCCGCTCGAGGCGCTCATCGAGTACGAGAGCAAACTCAACCGCGTTCTCCCGGACGCGAACGGAATCGCGCTCTGTCAGTACAACCGCGAGCGGTTTCCCGCGGAGACCATCCGCGACGTGATCAAGACCCACCCCCATCTGATCTACGACCGGACGGTCTGTCAGAACTTCTATTACACGCCGCCCGAGGAGTTCTTCGGGCCCGATCAACCGGCACGCGAAATCGACCGGATGATGGGCACGCTGCTCGATCGGACCGAAGCCCGCGCCGAGTTACAGCACAACCAGCAACACCTCGAGCGGCAAAACGAGATCACTGCCGATCCCGACTGCTCGTTCGAGGAGAAGCTACAGGACCTCTTCGACCTCGGCTGCGAACGCTTCGACCTCGAACTCGGGGCGATGGCCCGCGTCGACGTCGACGACGACTGGTTCGAACTCGAGTACGTCAGCGACGATCACGAACAGTTCCGACCCGGCGTCGAACTCCCGTTGTCGGAGACATACTGTGCCGCCGCCACCGAAATCGAGACCGCCGAGAGCGTGACTGATCCGCAGGCTGACGGGTACGGCGATGTCACCGTCTACAACGAGTTCGGACTGCGGGCGTATCTCGGCACCTACATCCCCGTCGAGGGCGGTGACGACCGGACGTTCTTCTTCGTCTCTCCGGACCGGCGCGACGAGGCGTTCACGGACGACGAACGGACCTTCCTCCGTCTGCTGGGCCAGTGGGTCAAATACCAGCTCGAACAGGAACAGCGGGAGTCCCACGAGCGGACGCTGTACGAAATCGCGGCCGACCCCGACCGCTCGTTCGACGAGAAGCTACAGGCCATGTTCGAACTCGGCTGTGAACGGTTCGACCTCGACCTCGGCGGGCTGGCGCGCATCGATCCGGCGACCGACTCGTTCGAAGTCGAGGCCGTAAGCGACGAGCACGAATATCTCGTACCCGGCGCGCAGGCGCCGCTCTCGGAGACCTACTGCCGGTTGACCGTCGACGAGTCGACGGCCGGCGTAACCGACCCCGTCCGCGCCGGCTTCGGCGACACGCTCGCCTACGACGAGTTCGGCGTCGAAACGTACCTCGGGTCGCGGATCGAACTCGAGAACGAACCCGACCGGACGTTCTTCTTCGTCGCCTCGGACGCCCACGACCGAGCGTTTACGGACGCCGAGCGGACGTTCCACCACCTGATGTCCCAGTGGGTCCAGTACGAACTCGAGCGAAAACAGCGCGAACGAGCGCTCGAGGACTCGAACGAGCGCTTAGAGCAGTTCGCCTACGCCGCCTCCCACGACCTCCAAGAGCCCCTGCGGATGGTCACGAGCTACCTGCAGTTGCTCGAGACCCGGTACGGCGACGCCTTCGACGAGGACGGCGAGGAGTTCCTCGAGTTCGCCGTCGACGGGGCCGAGCGCATGCGCGAGATGATCGACGGCCTCCTCGAGTACTCCCGCGTTTCGACCCGGGGCGATCCGTTCGAACCGGTCGAGTTGGAGGCCGTCCTTGAGGACGTCCGCGCGGATCTCCAGTTCCACATCGAGGAGAGCGACGCGGACATCGAGGCCGAGCAACTTCCCCGCGTCGAAGGCGACGCCAGCCAGTTGCGGCAAGTGTTCCAGAATCTGCTGTGTAACGCGATTACGTACTCCGGCGAGGAGCCGCCGCGGGTGCACATCAGTGCCAAACGACGGAGTCGGGAGTGGGTGATCTCGGTCCGGGACGAGGGAATCGGGATCGATCCCGACGACCACGAGCGGGTGTTTACCGTCTTCGACCGACTCCACGGTCGCGAGGAGTACGAGGGGACGGGGATCGGCCTCGCACTCTGCCAGCGGATCGTCGAGCGCCACGGGGGCGACATCTGGGTCGACTCCGAACCCGGCGAGGGGGCGACGTTCTCGTTTACTGTCCCCGTCGCGTGATCGCGGTCGCGACCGTCGCCGTTACTCGTCGTCGAACTCGAGGGCGACGGAGTTGATGCAGTAGCGCTTGCCGGTCGGTTCGGGGCCGTCCTCGAAGACGTGGCCGAGGTGGCCGCCGCAGTTCGCGCAGAGCACTTCGGTCCGGCGCATGCCGTGGCTGGTGTCGGTTCGGGTTTCGACCCGGTCGTCGTCGACGTCGTAGAAACTCGGCCAGCCGCAGCCGGACTCGAACTTCGTTCCGGACTCGAACAGTTCGGCTCCGCAGCCGGCACAGGCGTAGGAGCCGTCGTCCTTGTGGTCGACGTACTCGCCGCTGAACGGCGCTTCGGTACCCGCCTCGCGGAGGATGCGGTACTCCTCGTCGCTCAGTCGCTCGCGCCACTCCTCGTCGCTCGTCGGGGCGTGATCTGACTCGTTGCTCATAGACCCCGATAGGGTCGAGACACTCAAGAGTCTGTCTGCACGGACCACCCGATATCGCTATCGCACCGTCGCTGTCGCCGTCGTCGCTGCCGTCACCGGCTGGTAATGACGTCCGTGCTCTCGCAGTTCGGACACTGGGTCATCCGGCCCAGTTTCGGGACCTCGATCCGCCGCCACTCGTCGTCTCCGCCCGGTGCTTCGAACCCGCAGTTCCGACACCGCGACCGTCCGCGCGTGATCTGATCGCTCACCATGGGACGAACTATGCCATAGTCCCACATAGGTATTTGTTCGGTTACGGACGACTGTCGCCGGTTCCAACGGGTTACGCGACCGATCGTCGCGAGACGACCGGTCGCGAACACAACCACGGGTGACAGGGACGTGGACTGTGCGATCCGGTTTCGATCGGAGATCTCCTCGTCGATTTCCCACCGTCTCCGAGCGCCCACCTTCGGACGGATCGGTGTCTTCTCCGTCCGGGTCCGGCGCTCGGTCCGTCACCGGAGTGGATCAGTATCCCGGCACGCCTGATCTCCGTGGGAACCGTCCACGAACTGTTATATAAGTGTTAACTAACATAACAAAATTCTAACCACAACAGGGCAGCTGTCAGCAGCGAGACAAACGATTGCAACAGCCAAGCACTCCGAGTGAGCGCGACGATGCGTTCGCTACAGTATCCGTTTCGGAACGGATAACCCGTCTTCCCTCGACAGGTCGTCCAGTTCGCTGCTCACGAATCGGCCACCTCGATGGTGATGAAGTACGGCAGCTGGTAACTATTCCAATTCCGTACTGTCTCGTTAAAGATAATATATTTATTCACTGGGTTGCAGTTCTATATATGAATCGGAGACGGATGCTGTCCGCTATCGGGGGATCGGTTGCGACACTATCGCTCGCCGGATGTCTGAGCGATAGCGGTGACGACGATTCGACCAGTACAGACGGCGAGGACGACCCGGTGACGCTCATCGAATCGGCCGACGAAACGCTCAACGCAGCGGTCGATGATTTCGAGTCAGCAATTGACGAATCCGGCGGTCCGCTGAACGATGGCTCGTACGCCATCGAAACGAAACCGATCGAGGCCCAGATCAGCGAGGCCGAAAACGATCTGTCGGCAGCGCGCGACGGGGCGACTGACGACCAGCTCGCGACGATCGGAGCGCTCGAGGACGTCGCCGATTTCCTGCGTGACTTCGTCGACGTCTTTTCGGCGCTGGGCGATGCTATGAACGAACTCGACACGTGGGAGCAGTACCTGGATCAAGAGCGGTGGGGTGATGCGGTCAGTTCGGCCGAGCGTGCGGAGTCATACAACGACGATGCGATGGATAGTGCGACGGTCGCACGGTCGACCTTCGACGATATCGACACGACCGCGCTCGGTGCTGTCGACGAGGTCGACCGCGCCGAGATGGAAGTCGCGCTCGAGGAGATCGAGGACGTCCTCAGCGTGACAGACGTGTTGTTCACTGGAAGCCGGCAGATGGCCGAGGGGATGCTGCCGTTCACTGATGCAGTCGACGCGCTGGAGGCGGAGCGATACAATACCGCCGCATCGGAATTTTCGTCGGCCGCCGATACGTTCAACAGCGCCTATACGACGTTCAATGAGGCGGAAAGCGACGCGCCGGCGGAGTTCCGGAGCGACCTGATCGACCTCTCGTGCCAGATGAACGCACTGAAAGATGCTGCGGAGTACTACGCCAGCGGTGCCGAGGAATACGCGGACGGGAACTACTCGAGCGGTGACTCGTACTTCAGTCAGGGAGAAACCGCAGCGAACCGATGTGACAGCAATGATGTCGCCCTGTCGATGAACTAGCGTTTCGACGCGACTCGAGCCGGCCTGACCGACCGCCGGTTCGTTGCGCTCCGTGCGGTCCACGACGCGAGCTCGTTCGAGCGGCGGGAGACGGTTCAGGTGAAGAACTGGGAGTCTCGATACCGGTCTCTTGATCGACTGTAACAGCACTGGCAGGCCACCCAGCGGATGCTGTTGACGAACGTGTCGATACATCCGTGTCGATGGACGACGACTGCACTGAGTCCGCCGCAAGCCGCTGCTGAACATAGTGAGGGGGTGTTATTTTATGTGCATCTGTCGTATCGTATACATCCGATCGCCATCGGCAGGGTCAACGAGGCAGAGAATGCAACAGGAACACATCGACGCGGGCAAGGCGATACAGAAACGAACCGGGAAGACGTTCTATCTCGCGACGCGGTTCCTCCCCGAGCGAGTGCGACACGCGACTCACGTCCTCTACGCGTTCTTCCGGATCGCGGACGAAGTCGTCGACGACGCCGCTGACGTCCCGCCGGAGACACAGCGGGCCCAACTCGAGGACCTCCGATCACAGGCGCTTGGCGAGCGCGAGCCCGACGACCCGGTGCTCGAGGCGTTTCAGGAGCTCCGGGAGCGATACGGGATCGACGACGCGGAGGTCGAGACGTTCATCGACGCGATGGCGACCGACATCGAGACGAGCCGATACGAGACCTACGACGACCTCGAGTCGTACATGCGGGGGTCCGCCGCCTCGGTCGGCGTGATGATGACCGCGATCATGGAGCCGGAGACGGAGGAGGCCGCGCTCCCCCACGCCGTCACACTCGGTGAAGCCTTCCAGATGACGAACTTCCTCCGGGACGTTCGCGAGGATGTCCGCGAGCGCGATCGAATCTACGTTCCACAGGAGACGCTCCGAGACCACGGGGTCGAGCCCGCGCAGATCGAACGGCTTGAGCACTCGGAGTCGTTCGCGGCGGCGATGGCGGCCGAACTCCAGCGCACGGAGGACCTCTACCGCGAGGGAGTCGCCGGCATCCGCTATCTGCCCGAGGACTGCCAGCTCCCGGTCTTGTTGGCCGCGGTCCTCTACGTGGAACACCACGCTGTCATCCGCGCACAGGAGTACGACGTTCTCTCCCGGGAGCCGTCGTTATCGACGGCCCGGAAACTGTGGTGTCTCGCGAAGACGCGCTGGTACTGGCACTGGAACCGCGATCCCGAGGCGGTGTTTCAGCGGGTCTCGGCGGTGTCGACCGGCGAGCGCGACCGGCTGGGTCCGGAACACGGCGACGGCGTTCCGACCCGGTGACGATCGGCCGCATATCAATCCCCACGATATAGTGGCTATTCGTTCGTTGTCCCCGCGAGTGAAAGGAGTAGTATGTCCACGGACACGAACTCCGAGATACTCGACGAGGAACGGCAGATGGCGAAAACGACGGCGGTCGGCCTCGGCGTGTGGCTCGCGCTCACCGTCGCCGCCGTGGTGTTGTTGCTCCTCTTCGGCGACGTCATCTCGAGTCTGTTCGTCTGACTAGCCGCTGCTCCCCGTCTCACGGTCCAAACCGTGCGGGTCGCCACCGCGCGCTACTCGGAGACGTCGTCGGTGGTCAGCGTGGCGGTCTCGGCGACGATGAACTTCGCCAGTTTGCGCTTGGAGTGGTCGGCGAACAGGTGCTCCTCGAGCTGTTGATCGGCGGCCGGCGACTCCCGGCAGACCGGGCACTCGACCGGTTCTCTGGTAGCCATACGGAGATCACACGCCTCGAGTGCAAAAACGGACCGCCAGCATGCGCCTCCCGTCGGTCGTCGAGACAGTCCGCATCGTCGTCGTCACCGAGCGCGACCAACTTCCGTCACCGCCGGGACCACCCCGTCGGTAGCGCCGTCCGAACCGTCGCGAGGTCGTACCGGTCGGTCCGGAGGAGCCCGAGACAGAACAGTCCGGCGACGCCGGCGGGAATCCAGTTGCCGTAGAGGACGTTGATCGCGCCCCAGAGCAGGACGAAACTCACCAGATCGTCCAACGCGAACTCGCAGGCCCGAACGCGCTCGAGCAACGCCGCGCGATCGAACGCCAACTCGACGAGAACGACGGCGACGGTCCCCGAGAGGAGCCACCCCCAGTAGTTCGAGGCGGGAACGCCGTAGTAGCTCCCCGGCGGGACGTACGTCCAGAACCCGATCGCGACGGCCGCGGGATCGAGGACCAGATCGACCGCGACGACGGCGGCGATAGCCGCGAGCAATCGAGGGACGACCCGTCCGACCCGCTCGCGGAGCGCCAGCAGCGTGAGCAGGTAGGCGTTCAGCACCAGCGGGACGAAAAACAGCGGCAGTGCGAGCGGCACGTCGCCGCCGACCATCGGCCCGAGTCGGATTCCGTACTCGAACGTACCGTAGGGCCAGCCGGTCTGGACGCCCACGAGTTCGATGGCGTAGGTGTAGGCCGTCAGGACGCCGAGAAAGGCGACCGCCCGGCGGTCGACCCGCGGCAGCAGGGCGACGACTAGCGGCGAGCGCATCACCAGCGTCCCGAACAGGATCAACAGCGGGTTGTACGCGAGCGGGTCGGGAAGCACTCCCTCGGCGCTCCCGACCAGCGTCACCGCGCCGACGATCGGGAAGACGACCGCGATGGTGACCCGATTCTCGCGGACGAGCGCCTCGAGTCGACGCTGGACCGCGGCTCGGGTCCCGTCTGCATCACGCTCGCCGCCGCCGTCACGATCCTCGCCGGCGGACTCCTCGCGGCTGCAGTTCGGTCTCGAGTCGGACCCCGTCTCCGGGCTCGAGTCGGTCTCGGGCTCCCGGTCCGGACCCGAACTCGAGGGCGGGCGATCCGGGTCCCTAGCCATAGAGCAGCCTCCAGAGGCCGCCCATCGTCAGGAACGCGCCGACGGCGGTGTTGATGGCGGGGAACCACCAGTAGGCGCGGTCGACGGCGACGCTCGCGGTGGCGATCGCGGCCACGAGCGCGGGGTAGACGAGCATGAGCGCACCCAACCGGATGTCAAGCACGCCGAAGGCGGCCGCGCTCGCGAGCCAGCACGCGCCGCAGTAGAGGTAGGTCCGGCGCTCGCCGAGCACCGTCGCGGTCGTTCGGATCCCGGTCTCGCGGTCGGGTTCGATATCGGGGATCGCCGAGAATGTGTGCATTCCCATGGCCCACAGCCAGCCGCCCGCGACGGCGAGGATCGGCGGCTGCGCGCCGGCGACGGCGGCGTAGGCGGCCGCGCCCGGCGTGACGTAGAGCCCGTTCGAGACCGAATCGAGGAGCGGGGTCGTCTTGAACCGGACCGGCGGGGCGCTGTAGGCCGCGCCGAGGACGAGGAAGGCGACGAGCCACGGTATCGCGGCCGTTCCGACGAGGGGTGCAAAGAGCAACGGAAGCGCCGCACAGAGCCCGACGGCCGCGGGAACATATCGCTGTCCCCGATACCGCGTCTCCCGGTCCTCTTTCTTCGGATTCGCCGCGTCGATCTCCCGGTCGTAGATGTCGTTGATTCCATAGAGGAAGACGTTCGCCGGCAGGAGGAAATAGGCGAACAGCGCGACCGTCGCGGGCGCGAACAGATCGCCGACGGCGGTCGCCGCGTAGGCCACACCTACGAGAACGGGACCCGCGAGGTACAGCCAGAACCGCGGTCGCGAGAGTGTCAGCAGGTACGACAGCTGGTCGCCGACGCTCGCTTCGCTCTCGGCCGTCGGATTCGGGGTCATCGATGGGGGCTCGAGCGCGCGGTGAGGTCGTCTCGGTCGGCCGTTCGATCGATACCGTCGACCCGATCGCCCCGTCGCGGTCCCGTCACGGCCGGGTCCCGTCGCCGTGGTCGGCGAGCACTTTCTCGGCGGTCAGTTCGCCGCTGATGAGACACATCGGGACGCCGATTCCGGGCGTGGTGTCGCCGCCCGCGAAGTAGAGGCCGTCGACCTCTTTCGATCGGTGGGGCGGCCGGAAGAGGGAGGTCTGCCGGAGGGTGTGAGCCAGTCCCAGCGCCGTTCCGCCGTAGCTGTTGTACCGATCGGCGAAGTCTTCGACGGAGAATCGCTCCTCGAGGACGATCCGGTCCCGCAGGTCGGTGCCGGTGTTTGCGGCGATGTCGGCGAGGACTCGGTCGCGGTACTCGTCGCGGATTTCGGGCGTGTCCTCGAGGCCGGGCGCGATCGGGACGAGGACGAACAGGGCGCTGTGGCCGTCGGGCGCGACATCGTCGTCTGTTTCGGAGGGGACACAGAGGTAGTAGGCGGGATCGTCGGGCCACTGCGGGTCCTCGAAGATCTGGTCGAAGTGGTCGGTCCAGTCGGTCGGCAGGACGAGCGTGTGGTGGGCGAGTTCGTCGACGTCGCCCTCGACGCCCAGATAGAGCAGGAACGCGGAGGGCGCGTAGGTCCGCTCGTCCCAGTAGTCGGCGTCGTAGCCGCGCCGTTCGGGAGTCAGCAGTTCCTGCTCGGTGTGGGCGTAATCGGCGTTGCTCACGACCAGATCCGACCGGACGGGGCCGCTCGGGGTTTCGATTTCGAACCCGCCCGTGCGGCCCTTGATCTCCGTCGCCGGGCGTTCGGTGTCGTACTCGACGCCGAGTTCCCGGCCGAGGTCGGCGATGCCGTCGATGACCGCGCCGATGCCGCCGTCGGGGTACCAGACGCCGAGGTTGAAATCGACGTGGCTCATCAGGTTGTACAGCGCCGGCGTGTTCGTCGGCGACCCGCCCAGAAACACCAGCGTGTACTGCATGATCTGCTGGAGCTTCGGATGGTCGAAGTAGCCCTCGACGTGGCCCTGCATCGACCCCAGAAGCGAGAGGCCGCGGGCCTGTCGGGCCACGTCGAGGTCCAGATAGTCCCGTAGACGCTCGCGGTCCTCGTAGACGAAGTGCTCCATCCCGACCTCGTAGTTCTCCCTCGACTTCGCGAGGTAGCGCTCTAACGCGTCGCCCGCGCCGTCCTCGTACTCCTCGAAGACGGCCTTCGTTCGCTCTAAGTCCGGCGTCACGTCTACCTGATCCCCGTCTTTGAAGAAGATCCGATAATGGGGATCGAGGTGCTTGAGGTCGTAGTACTCGCTCGGAACCCGGCCGAAATCGGCGAAAAACCGCTCGAAGACGTCGGGCATCAGATACCACGAGGGACCCATGTCGAACCGGAAGCCGTCCTTCTCGAGGCGACTCGCTCGGCCGCCGACCTGTTCGTTCTTCTCGATGACGCGCACGTCGGCACCCGCGTCCGCGAGGTAACAGGCCGTCGAGAGCCCACCGATGCCGCCCCCGATCACGACGACCGACTCACCGGCCAGCGATTCCATGCTCGAACCTGAGTATGGGACCGGTGTTAAACGTATTTCATACGTATGTAGGGAATCGGACTGATCGCGTCGACCGTCGAACGAGCGGGTATCGGCTCTCGGTTCTCCGACTGGGTCACTGACGGATAGCGACGAGCGCCGGCGCGGCCGCTACCAACAAGTGGGCGGTGCGGAGAAATCTAGTAGGAAGCGAAACCGCTACCGGGGATCAATCGATGTGGCCTTCGCGACGCAGTTGATCTGCGTCCTGGCCGGTGTAGCGCCATTCGATGGTGGCCTTCTCGTCTTGCCAGTCCCACGGCTCGGCGACGACGATGTCGTCTTGCTCGATCCAGGTCCGGTATTTCATGCGACCCGGAATGCGGCCGAGTCGCTCCTCGCCGTCCTCACAGCGGAGGCGAACGTGGTTGCCACCGAGGTGTTCGGTTACGACGGCGAATACTTCATCGCTGTTGGGCATACGGAGGTTCCGTCGCCCGGAGTCTTCTGACACAGGTTTACTACGTGCGGTAGACCTTTAAATGGTTGGGGAGACGTGGTATCGCACCCCACGACGCTGTACGACTATGTGTCTCATCCTCGACGGAGTCGACCGCCGGTCGACCGGTTCGCAGACCACCAGCCCGACCCTATAGCTCGCGGTCCGAATCCGGGTTCTCGAGATCCCAGAGCAGTTCCGGCAGAAAGGCCTCGAGGTTGTCGATAACGCTCCGCTCGCTGACGTTCAGCCCCTCGCAGTGCTCGTGGGCGGACTCCCGAATGTCGACGTGGAGGTCGCCGTCCTCGAGCCAGACCCCCAGCGGGAAGACCGAACACCGGGTGGGTTTCCAGTCCTCCTCGAGATGCAGCGAACAGAGGCCGTCCTCCCGGAGGAACGCACAGGCCGAGCCGTCGTCGGCGACGTGGTCCTCGCGGTCTTTCCCCTCGCGGGTGACGAATTTCTCGCCGCGGAACTCCGTCGTCGTGTCGGCGAGGTTCGCCCGCTGGGCCAACTCGAGCAGATCCCGGTCGTAGAGGAGCACGCCGTGGTGACAACACCACGTGCAGTCGTCGACGCACTCGAACGTGAGTTCGGGATCGAACTCGACGACGACCTCGCGGTCGGGATAGACTTCGACGCGTCGCGTGGCGTCAGCGCTCACGTGTCGTCGGTAGGTGGTCACCGTGAAGTGCCTTTCTACCGATCGTCAGCCGATACTGTAGCAGCGCCGAAGAGAACGTCCCGCAACGACGCCGAAAGCACCTTTCAGTCCCGCCCGGCGGTGGATGGGGCAGGATGCTGTTCTACGTCTCAGTTCAGTCTGTTCTACGTGCGAATCGCGCCGTCCTCGAGCGCCAGACTGTCCCGCTCGCTCGAGTCGACGACGGTGTTGCGGAGCGTCCCGACGCCCTCGTAGGTGATTTCGACGGTGTCGCCGGGTTCGACGAGACCGGGGTTGGCGGGGCTGCCGAAGGAGATTACGTCGCCGGGGCGGAAGGTGAATCGGCGGGAGAGGAAAGAGATGATTTCGGCGGGATCGAACAGCATCAGTTCGGTGTTGGCTTCTTGGCGGCGCTCGCCGGCTACATCGGTGTGCATGTCGATGTCGGTCGGGTCGACGGCGGTTTCGATCCACGGACCGAGCGGGCCGGAGGCGTCGAACGCCTTGCGGGCCGTGCGGCCGCCCTGATCGAGCGCGTCCATATCGTTCAGGATCGTGTAGCCGCGGACGATTTCGGGTACCTCGGCTTCCGAAACGTTTCGACAGGGTTCGTCGATGACGGCCGCGAGTTCGCCGGCGTAGGTCACTTCGTCGCTGAAGCCGGGGTAGGGAACCGGGTCCTCGTGGCCGACGAGCGACGCGGGCGGCTTGATGAAAAAGTCGGGCTCATCCGGTCGTTCGTACTCCATCTGGTCGAGAGTCTCGGCGAAGTTGCGCCCGACACAGTACAGCGCCGAGGGCTCACAGGGCGGCAGTAAGTCCGCGTCCGACTCGACCTCGTAGACGCCGTCGTCGGTATGCACGACGCCGCCCTCGTATCGTCCGGTGACCGGTCCGTCGTCCGTCGCGATCCGCGCGAGTTTCATTGTCGGCGGTCTCGGTTCCGGGGGATTAGTGGTACCGATTCGATCACGGCCCGATCCGGGCCGAACGGCTCGCTCGAGGCGAGCGGTCATCACTCCATCCAACCGGCCGCCGGTCGGCCACACCGCACCCACGCACATGTCGGTCCAACGTATACCCCGCTGCTCGGCCAACGGGGGACTATGTGCGCCAACTTGACGGTCGACGACGAAGGGAAGCGAATCATCAACACGAACGGGAGAGCGGTCGGCGTCGTCCGAGACGTCGACGCGGGCGTCGCGTACGTCGAACCCGGACCGGAGATGACGGACTCGATCAAATCGCGGCTCCGCCGGGACCGAGACGTCGCCGACGGGATGGAAACCTACCAGCTCGACGAGGACTACATCGACGAAATCACCGGCGACGAGATCCGATTGCAGCGGTTCTGAGTGGCGGCCGACGGTTTCGAGTCCCGGTTCCGAAGCCGTCTCGTTCTCGAACGGACACCGACCTCCGTTTCGTCACCGAAGCACACGCTCGAGGGTCCGCGCTCGAATAGCCGCCCACGCCTCGACATCGAGATCGAACCGCTCGAACATCGTCGTCTGCGGAACCGTCTGCCCGGGAGCGAGGTAGTCCGATCCCCAGATCAGTCGCTCGTAGTGGGTCTCGAGAAACGCCTGTGCGTACGCCGGATCGCGAGTGAGCGCGTTCCAGCCCGAGCCGGCCGAGAGGTCGCCGTAGACGTTGTCGTACGCCCCGAGCAGTTCGGGGACCCGTCCGCCGGGTTCGACCGAACTGTCGGGGTATCGACCTCGGTCGGCGACCGTCACGTCCGCCGAGATGTGGGCCCACCAGAAGTGGGCGTGTGCGATGAAATCGACGCCGGGGTAGGACGCGAGCACGTCCTCGAATCCCGGGAGCCCGACCGCGTCCAACAGCGCCTTGTCGTCCAGATGGCACAAGACTGGGAGGTCGTACTCCGCACAGCATTCGTAGATCGTCTCGAGCCGTCGGTCGTCGATCGGCAGGCCCGGCTTGAGTTCGCCGAAGCCGCGAGCGCCGCGTTCGATATACCCCTCGAGCAGATTGCTGACGGTCTCCTCCCCGTAGACCACGGTCCGTGGATCGACCGAACAGAACGGGATCAAGCGGTCGGGAGCGGCCGCGACCTGGTCGAGAACCCACCAGCTCGGGGCCTGTACGGGGTAGCTCTCCGGCGAATCGAGCGCGTGGACGACGGCGCGATCGATCCCGTGCTCGTCCATCCAAGACAACAGCCCCTCGGCGGACAGTGGCTCCCTGCCGAGCGTCTCGTGGGGGATCAGATGCGTGTGCGCGTCGAACAGCGGGCGTTCCGCGACGGGGCCGTCCCCGCCGGCGTCAGCCTGTGCGACTCGGGCGTCGCCGTCTCGAGTCTCGATCGCGCCTGCGTTCGATCCGAACACGCCGGTGAGACCCCCACTCCCCGTGACTGCGAGTACTCGCCGCCGCGTCGCGGTCTCGGGCGATCGATCTCGGTCACCCGTTCGCGGACCAGTCATGCGTGTCGGTCCCACGGACCGACGCAAAACGCTACGGGGACCGGTATCGATTCCGACCGATCAAGCGCATCGGAACGGCGGCCACCTCGTCACGGGGTGAGGCGATAGTGGGATGATCGATGCCGATACCGGCCGATCAGTCCTCGAGCAGCAGGTACGTTCGGCCGCCGCGGTGCTCGAGCGAGACGGCGTCGGTATCGACGTTCGAGCGCACGAATTCGTCGATCCCCGCCGCGTGCAGATCGGAGACGTCGATCCGTCGGCGCTCTCGCTGCGGTCGGTCGTCACGGTCGCCGGTCGATCGAGGCGCATGTCGGTTGTTCCCCTCATCGCGGTCGCGTCGTTCGTCGGTCCCCTCGACTGCCAGTTGCATACCTCTCAGTTAGACTGATAGTACGTCAAACCGATCCGTCCGGAGTGAAAGTGAAAGTACGGGACGGAGTGGAGTCCCCGAGAAGCGCCGCCGATCGGCTCGACGCGGCCGATTGCAAGGAGTTGGGTCAGTCCCCCGCCGTTATCCGAGCGGTTTGAGTTCGACGCGATGTGGCCCGCTGTCGGTCTCGAGCGCGACCGCGTCGACGATCGCCTCGCGGGCCCGCGCTCGCCACTCCTCGACGGCCTCGACGTGGCGTTCGCGGACGCGGTCGGTCTCGTCCGGGTCGTCCGCATCCGCGTCGGCAAGCGCCGACTCGAGGTCGGGGTAGTCCTCGACGACGTCGTCCGCGATGATCTCGGCCGGCGAGAGGTGGACCGCGCCGGTCAGCTCGGTGTCGTCGACGCGGTAGACGTGGATCCGGGCGCGCATTCGGCCGTGAAACGGCGGGGTCACCCGGAGGACGGCGTCGCCGGGGTTCTCTCGGCCGTAGACGAAGGCGTCGACGGCGTCGTCCGGCGACAGCGCGATCGAGCGAATCGCTGACGGGTCGTCGGGTTCGGCTGGCGAATCGTCGTCCTCGGCCATCGGTCGAGGGTTGGCGTCGCGGCGGGTTAACTGTCGGGTTCGGCGGAGCCGTCCTCGAGCGGCGGCCGAAACACGTCGGCGCGCTCGGCCGTCGAAACCCCGTAGGTCGCGTCGGCGACCGACTCCGGGAGTTCGGCGTCGGCGGCCGCGTAGTGGGCGCGAAGCGACGCCCGGACGGCGTCTCGCACACAGGCTCGCGTCGCCGCACCGACTTCGGTGCCGCTCCCCGAGAACGCCGTCTGCGGTCCGTCTGGATCGTGGCCGACGACGACTGCATCGGTGGTCGTGCCCGGAAATCCGGTTTCGGCGAGGAGCGTCGCCGCCTTCGCCTCCGCGGCGACCGCGATCAGGTTCGCCAGCGCGCCCGGCGCGAGCGCTCGCGTCGTCCCCACGACGACGTTGACCGTTCCTCGGCCCGGCTCGAGTTCGGACTCGCCGGCTTCGATCCCATCTCCGTCCGACTCTGCAGGAGCCGGTTCCACGGGGAGCGCGGCGGGGTTCGACATCCCGGCGGTCGCGTAGGCCGTCACGGGACCGCGGCGAGCGCCGCGCGCGTCAGCGATATCGACGCCGGTCAGCAGCGCCGGTCCGGCCGTCTCCGAAGCGGGCGTCTCGAACCCCGCTCGCTCGAGTCGGTCGTCGACGTAGGTCTCGAGATCCGTGTGGTCCCAGCCCTCGGGGACCGAAATGTTGTACGCGTGGTCCGCCACGCGGCGGCCGCCGTTCCAGCCGGTCGAGAGCCATTCCGCGTTCGGCCGGCGAATTCGGAGCACGCCGTCCCGTCGGACCGCATCGAACTCCGGGTCCCGATCGGTGTCCGCGTCGGTCATCACTCGGACCCGCGGTCGGCGTCCTCGCGGTCGCGAACGCCGAGCGCCGCGAGCAGCCGGTCGTTCGCCTCGCGGTCCTTGACCGCGACCCGGACGTGTGAGTCGAGCGCCCGGAAGGTCGTCGCGTCGCGGATCGCGACGCCGGCCGCTCGCGCGTCATCGATCACCGTCGCCACGTCGCGGTCGCCGACGTCACAGAGGAGATACGGGGCGTCCGATTCGTGGACGTCGAATCGTTCCGCGAGCGCATCGCGCATCCGCTCGCGCTCGGTCGCGACGCGAGCGCGCGTGTCGCGAACGAACTCCTCCCGTCGCAGACAGTGTGCGCCGACCCGCGCCGCGGGCGTCCCCAGCGACCACGCGCGCCGCGCCGTCACGAGCGCGTCCCGTCGCTCGCCGGCCGCGACGGCGAAGCCGGCCCGGAGCCCGGGCAGGCCGAACAGTTTGGTGAGCGAGCGCGCGACGACGACGTTCTCGCGCTCGAACTCGGCCGCGGACGGGCGGTCGGTAAAGCCGAGGAACGCCTCGTCGACGAGCAGCGTCGTGTCGGCGTCGGCACACCGGGCCGCGAACGCCTCGAGCGCGTCCGGATCGACCGCGTCGCCGGTCGGATTGTTCGGCGTGCAGACGACGGCGAGGGCACACGCCTCGAGGGTGGTCGGGCCGAGTTCGAACAGGTCGTCGTAGTGCACGAACCGCGGCTCGGCTCCCTGCAGCTCGACTTCGCGGGCGTACTCGCCGAAGCTCGGGTACGGAACGAGCGCTTCGTCGCCCGGCTCGAGCGCGGCTTCCATCGCGAGCCGTATCGCAGCCAACCCGCCGGGCGTGGGGATCACCCGCGCCGGATCGCAGCCGACGAACGCGGCCGCGGCGGCCCGGTAGTCTGGGTAGTCGTCGTCCGGATAGCGTCGGGACTCCTCGAGTGCGGCCGCGTACGCGTCCCCGACGCCGTCGGGGGTTCGGGGGTTGGTGTTGGCGGAGAAGTCCAGCAGGTCGCGGTCTGTCTCGCCACCGTGGGGGACTCGCGTCCCGGTACGGATCGAGTCAGGGTCCACGGTCGCCCTCCGACGCGCCGTCGCCGGCTGGTTCGTCGTCGGCATCGTCCTCTCCGCCGCCGATTCCGAGGCGAGCGCAGACCGCCTCGAGCCGGTCCCTGACCGCCGCCATCTCGCCGTCGGGGACGAGCGAGAGCGCGCCGCCCATGCCGACGCCCTCCTTGGCCTCGCCGGCGCAGTAGCGGGCCATCGCGACGTGCTCGCGCTCGTCGAAGCCGGGATCGGTGACGGTGAGGTCGCAGTCGAACCGCTCGCAGGCGTCGGGGAGCCGGTCGCCCTGCTCGTCGGCCACGAAGGAGGTGGTCGCGATCGACAGCGGCGCGTCGATCCCGGCGTGGCGCAGGGCGGCGGCGACGGCGACCATCTGGGTGCCGCCGGCGAGCGTCACGTCGGTCCCGGACTCGAGCGCGCCGGCTGCGATCCCGGCCACCGTCGGCTGGACGGGATCGCCGACCGCTGCGATCGCCTCGAGCGGGCGGCCATCGCGGTCGCCCGGCTCGAGCCCGCTCGCGGCCAGCGCCTCGTCGACGACCCGCCGTTTGCGCTCGAGCGGGTTCGTCGGCAGCGACGAGGAGACGCCAGCGGATTCGCCGAGCGCGGTGAGGACGCCGAGGGCGGTCGTCGTCCCGCCGGGGATCGTCTCGCCGATCATGAGCCGGTCGTCCGGGAGGCTCGCCCCGTAGTCGTGGGCGCGGTCGAAGGCGGCGTTCGCGTCCGGCACGGCCGCTTCGTCGCGGATATCGGTGCCGGGGGTCCCGCCGAGGTCGACCGTCGGCGCGGCCGTCGACCGGGTGAGCCCCGCGTCGATCACGGACACGTCGAAGCCGACGACCTCCCGCACCGCGCGGGTCACGGCCGCGGGCGTCGGACACCCGTTCGGGCTCACCGGCGTCACCGGCGACATGACCGGCTCCCCGTACTCGAGGATCTCGACGTCCGCGGAGGGCGTGTGTTCCATCAGTTCGGGGGCGGCTCCGGCGGCGCTGATGCCGTCGATCAGGGCCGTCTCGGTCGTTCCGGCGGGGAGGAGGAGTCGCATCTCAGCGGCCCTCCCCGTCCTCGTCTCGGTCCCGCAGCAGTCCGGCCGCGAGACGGGCGTCTTCCAGTCGGTTCACGTTCGTCGCCAGTCGCGAGTCGTAGTACACGTCGGTCATAGTCGTCGAATCGTCGGTCGTGCCGACAACGTTGACCCCGGTCGGCGCGAGGTGGTCGGCGGTTTCGAGTCGCGTGTCGATACTGACCCCGAGGCGCCGTTTGAGCGCCACCGGGACGCAGACGGTCCGCGAGGCGCTGCCGTCGCCGTGGGCCGCGAGTATCCGGTCGACGACGGGGCCCTCGAGCAACGGCAGGTCCGCGGCGACGGTCAGCACCGGCGGCGAGATTCGGGGATCGTCGAGGACGTTCAGCAGATCGGTCACGTAGCCCTCGCCGGCCGTTTCGATCGTCGTGACGCCGTCGGTCGCCTCGAGATGTGATCGCGTGTCCGGTGCGTTCGGCGAAACGGCGGCGTAAACCGTCTCGATCGCGCTCTCTCGCAGGGCCGCCAGCACGCGATCGACCATGGCCGTCCCGGCGATCGGGTGCAGCGGCTTTTCGCGGGGGATCTCGAGGCGGGTCCCCTCGCCGCCACACATCACAACAGCGTCCACGCGATCACCCCCAGATGGACGCCGGCGACGCGGCCGATCTCGTTCGCGGCACCGAAGATGTCCCCGTTGAGGCCCCCGAGATACCGGTTCGCCCAGTACCACGGGAGGCCGATGCCGGCGATCGCTCCGCATAGAGCGATCGCGCCGGGATGGGGCCAGACGAGCGTCGCCGCGGCGAGCACGACGACCATGGGGACGAAAAACGAGCCGCTGCTCGCTCCGTCGGTGAACTGTTTCCCCATGCCGTCGTAAGCCGCCCGTCCGTAGCTGGCCATCAGCCCCATTCCGAATTTCGTCCCGATTTCGGCTCCGACCGCGACGCCGACCGCCGTTCCGACGGGGAGGCCGGCCAGTCCGAGCCCCCCGAGCGCCAGTCCAGCGACGGTGAGCGAGACCGCCAGCAGCGCGCCGACGCCGGTGGTCGTGTCCTTGAGCACCTCGCGGCGGCGCGCTACGTCACCGTGGACGACCAGCGCGTCGCCCAGATCCGCGACCCCGTCGAGGTGGTGAATTCCCGTGACGGCGTACACCGACAGCAGATATCCGAGCGCGACGGTCGGCGCTGCGAGCGTCTCGGCGGCGAGTAGCGGCATCGCCGCCAGCGCGCCCGCGACGAGTCCGACGACTGGAAACGCCGCCGGCGTCGTCCGAAAGGCCTCCCAGTCGCCGTCGCGGAACCCGACCGGCAGGCGCGTCAGGAAGCCGAGCGCGCCGCGGACGGAACCGATCCAGCGCCCGATCGCGGTCACGGGGACACCACCCCGGAGACGGCGATCGCCAGCCCGATCGAACCAGCGATCGAGACGACGGCCGCGCGGCCGACCGCGGTGACGGCCCGCTCTCCCTCCGCCAGCGTCGGGACGTCCGCGTCGGGATTGAGGACGTAGACGCCCGCCTTCTCGAGGCGGACCGAGAGCGCGCAGGCGAGCGTCGCCATCGGCCAGCCGGAGTTGGGCGACGGCGGCACCCGCGCCCACTGCCGGGCGCGAGCGAGCGCGAGCGGGTCGGCCGCGGCGACCGCGATCGAGACGGCGGCGATTCTGGCGGGCAGGTACATCACGAGGTCGTCCAGCCGCGCGCTCGCGGTGCCGATCGGTTTCGAGGGGTAGCCCAGCATCGAGTCGAGCGTGTTGACGCCCTTGACCCACGCGGCGACCGCCGCGGCGGCCGGCAGCGAGATCGGTGCGAGCACCGCGAACGGCAGCAGTGTCGCGACCAGCCCGTCCGCGAGGTTCTCGGCCGCACTTTCAACGGCCGCGCTGCGAAGTTCGCCGGCCGAGAGCGTCGACGTGTCCCGGCCGACCAATCCGCGAACTCGCTCGCGGGCGCGCTCGAGATCGGCTTCGTCTGCGGTCGCTCCGACGACGTCTTCAGTGAGCTCGAGCAACGAGCGCAGGCTGGTCGTCAGGAAGAGTACGAGCGCGGCGACGATGCCGCCGCCCATCGGGTGGACGAGCCCCGCCGCGAGGACGACCCCGCCGGCGACGGCGGCCGGAACGAGCGGAGCGACGGCGGCGATCGCGCCGCCGACCAGTCGCTGGCGGCGCTCGTCGTCGCTCCACGTCCGATCCACGGCCCCGACGAGGCGGCCGAACCACGCGACGGGATGGGCGGCGGTCGGCGGCTCACCGAGCAGCAGATCGAGACTGAACGCGAGGCCGATGACCGAAAGCGTCGTCAGCACGCCCTCCTCGCCTCCATGCTATCCTCGGAATGGAGCCGCGCGGTCATGACTGCTGTCGTTCGCCGGTCGCCAGTCGCGCCGGCACGTCCGCGAGCGAGGCGTCCTCGAGTAGCAGCGCCGTGCCGCCGACGGCCTCGATACCCCCGTCGGCGTGCGGATCGTCGCCGACGTGGACGAGATCGGCGGGCGGAACGCCGAGTTCGTCGGCGGTCAGTTCGAAGATTTCCGGCGCGGGTTTGCGCCAGCCACAGCCGACGCTCGTGACGATCGCGTCGAAATCGTCGCGCTCGAAGGCCGACCTGACGAGAGTGCGACCGACGAGTTCCGGGACGCTACAGTTCGAACAGATCGCGACCGGCCCCCGCTCTCGAGCGGCGGCGACCGCCTCGAGTGCGCCGTCTCTGGTCTCGACGGCCGGATCGAACGCCGCCACGACCGCCCGTCTGGCCGCGTTTCGGTCGTAGTCGACGCCGCGGCTCGCGAGGGCGCGGGAGACGTGAGCCGGAAGCGGCACTTCCGCGCCGTCGGGCGCGTCGACGTGGGGCTCGGCGTAGGCCGCGGCCCAGTCGTCCGGCACCGTGACGTCTCGCTTTGCGAGTTCGGCCGCGACGGCTGCAGCCGGGTCGTCCGGGCGGTCGGCGGTCACCAGCGTCCCGAAGAGATCGAACGATACTCCCACGACAGTGTGACTAGCACAAATCTACTTTAATTTCGCGGTCTCACGGTGACGGGGTTGTTTGGACGGTTTTGTGCATACCCCTTTTCGGACACGGTCGCCAGCCACGAGTACGATGATTCGACGACACGCGCCGATCGGTTCCCGACACGTGACCGCCGTCGGACGGGCGATTCGAGCCTGCGCCGACGCGGTCGGCTCCGTAAGTGCGATTCGACGCGACGAGAGTACTGCGAACCGATCCAGGCAGCGACGCGAGGCGTGGGCGGGGCGACTCGAGGACACGAGCCGAACCGCAACCGGCGAGGCGCCAGGAGAGGATTCGGACGCGGGAGCGGCTGGCAGTGGACCGACGGCCGGCGAATCGGACGGCGGGTCGTCGATCGCCAACGGAGCCGTCGATCCGGACGACGGACCGACGAGCAGGGCCGAGATCCTCGAGTACGGCCTCACGCCCGCGGAGTACGTCCGCGCGGTGCTCGTCGAACACGGCGGCCGGATCAAACAGCAGCGCTTCATTGACCGCTACGGCTGGTCGCGTGCGACGCTCAGCCGGCTGCTCTCCGATCTCGAGGACCGCGACGTCGTCGAACGCTACCGGGTCGGTCGCGAGAAAATCGTCTGTCTCCCGGCCGCGGTACCCGACTCGGTGTGCTAACGTGTTCGTCGCGGCACGCTCGAGTCGCCGTCGAAAATAAAACGAATCGAACCGCGGATCTCAGACGGTCTCCTGTAAGTCATTGCCGGCACAACCCCAGAGCGATCGGGGTTGTGCCGGGAAATCGGTACAGCAACCCGTCTCAGTCGAGGCGGGCGAACGCGAGATTGCCCGAGATGTTCTTGATGTAGATGTCGACGACGTCGCCCTCGTCCGCACCGGGGACGAAGATCGTGTAGCTGCCCTTCTCCGCGACGCCGTCGCCCTTGCGGCCGGTGCCAGTGATTTCGACCGTGTAGGTCTGGCCCTCTTCGACGGCGTCTTGCTGTTGTTGCTGCTGGCTGCTGGTCGAGCGCTTGGTGACGGGGCGGAACGCACCGCAGGCGTCACAGCGAAGCATCGGGGTGCGGTCCTCGCGGACGAGGCGGGTGTCCGGCAGGCCACACTCCGAACAGAGGACGTACTCGTCGACGTAGGCGTCGATCGCCGCGTCGAGGTCCGTCTGCGAGAAGGTCCCGTTGTACCGGCCGCGGCCGTTCTCGAGTTTGCCGCTGGTCCCCAGTTCGCGCTGGATGAACCGGTGGAGGTGCTCGGTGTCCCGGGAGAGCACGTCGGCGATCTCGTCGAGGTTGGTTACTCGCGTGAACGCGCCGTCTTTCTGTGGCTCCGGGTCGGGAATCTGTAGCCGCTGTTCGTCGCCCCCGATATCGGGGACGTCCTCCATCGCTCGGTCGAGACTCGATTCGTAATCCATACGCGAGAACAGGTGACGCGAACGTAAATCCGTTCTGCTATCACGATCCGCCCGACGGCGTGCCGAACGGAACGGATACGAGCGCCGTCGGCGTGCAGTGGGCGGCGGCCGTCGGCTCAGTACGTGCCGCCGCCGCTCTCGCTGAGCGAACCCTGGGCCTCGTCGTCCAGTTCGTCGAGGTCGCGTTCGGCGTTGGCCTCGTTGGGACTGCCGGCCTCGCCGGTGATCTCGCCGTAGACGGCCTCGCGGACCTCTTCGGGCGAATCGTACTGCTCGCCCGCCAGCCGGTCGAAGACGCTCCCCAGCGACTCCGTCTCGTTGGGCATGTCGATCGGCTCGTTGCCGTACTCCGAGGCGATCTCCTCGCTGGTGATCGGATACTCCATCTCGCCGAGGTGGCGCTCGACATCCTCGAGGATGGACTCGGTGTGGTCGGCCCGCTCCGCCTTGCGTTGTTCGGCACGATCCTGGACGCGGTCGCGGCTCGGTCCGTCGTCGCTCATAGCCGGAGCTATCACCAGCCGTCGGAAAAGCGGCCGGCCGGCGCTCGCGTGGCTCGCCCGATCAGTCCGGCCCGTCCGCTCGCTCGGACCTCCGCTCCCGGACGCCAGCCGTGTTGTTACGACCGTAGCAACGAGCGTGCTATCACTCGCATCCTCACAGCGTCTATTTGTGCCCGCTTTGACGACGAGATACTGCGACGATGGACGAATCCGATGCCAATCGACGAACGATCGCCGCCTGCGAGCAGTGTGGCGCACTCTACGCGGCACTCGAGTTGTCCGACGACAAGCTTCGCCCGATCGGCCGCCGAGACGGCTGTCGCTGTGGCAGTACGGCGTTCTCCGCCGTCGACGGCTCTCTTTCCGAATTGTCTCTCGAGGACGACTCGGACGAGTGACCTTCCTCGCGGGGCAGTCGGTCGCGTTCGCACTGGCTGTTGGAACCCGATCTCGATCCTTCTCTACGGTTCTGCCGAACGGGACGACGGCGCTGCGTAGCGCTCTCGAGAACACGCGCGACGCCGTCGTGATATCGCACTTCGTTCTCCATCTCGAACCCTAGTCGGATTTGGTTCAGGATACTGTGGTAATATTGATCAGGCACCAATATCTATTCATAGTTGAACTCTGAATTGTCATCACAAGGCATGGCCACCGAACGGATCACACCCGTCGACCTTCCCGAACCGCGCTACGAGTACGGGGCGGACGATCACGTGTTCGTCGAACTCGCGGAGGAGATGAGCTTCACTGCCAATTTCAAGGCGATGGCGATCACCCAGCAGGTCGCCGAGCGAGACATCGACGGCGTCGTCGAAAACTGCCCGGCCAACGCGTCCTACATGCTCCGTATCGATCCGGAGATCATCCACCCGGACGACCTGATCGCGGAGCTCAAAGAGATCGAGTCCGAGATCGATCTCGAGAACTACGAGTGGGAGACGCGTATCATCGACGTGCCGGTCCTGTTCGAGGATCCGTGGACCCACGAGACGCTCATGGAGTTCCGGGAACGCCATCAAGACCCCGACGGGACGGACCTCGAGTACTCGGCGGAACTCAACGGCTTCGACGGCGTCGAGTCCTTTATCGACGCCTTCGTCGGCGCGCCCCATCTGGTCACGATGGTCGGGTTCGTGCCGGGGCTGCCGTGGTGTTTCCAGATGGTCCCGCGGAACCAGCAGTTGGAGGTTCCCAAATACGTCGAGCCGCGGACCGACACGCCGAGCCGCGCGGTCGGCTTCGGCGGCGCGTTCTCGGTCATCTATCCGGTACAGGGGGCCGGCGGCTACCAGCTGTACGGGCGGACGCCGATCGAAGTGCTCGACACCGAGCAGACGCTGCCCGACTTCCGCGATTCGATGGTGTTCCCGAACCCCGGTGACATCCTGAACTACAGACGGATCGATCGCGAGGAGTACGACGCGATCCGCGAGGAGGTCGAAGCGGGTACCTACGAGTACAATTACGGCGAAGTCCGGTTCTCACCGGAGGAGTTCTTCGAGTCACCGGCCGAGTACAACGAGCGGCTCATGGAGGTGGTCGAATGATCGAAATCGAGGAGGGCGGTATCGCGAGTACGGTCCAAGACCTCGGTCGCACCGGCCACTACCACATCGGCATGCCGCCGTCGGGTGCGATGGACCGCTACGCCCACACGGTCGCGAACTATCTCGTCGGGAACGACGCCGACGCGGCGACCGTCGAAATGACGTATCAGGGCATCACCGCGACGTTCCGAGACGACGCCGTGATCGCGATCACCGGTGCCGACATGTCGCCCAGCCTCAACGGCGAGCCGATCGACACGTGGGCGACCGTCGCCGTCGACGCCGGCGACGAACTCGAGTTGGCGTTCGCGACCGAGGGGGCGCGAGCCTACCTCGCGGTGGCCGGCGGCATCGACGTTCCCGAGGTGATGGACAGCCGCTCGACGTACACCCTCGTCGGGATCGGCGGTCACGAAGGCCGCGGTCTCGAGGAGGGCGACCAACTCCCGATCGGCGACGCGCCGGCCGAGCGGCGCGAGTTGGTCGGGACGCGGATCGACGACGATGACGTGCCCGACTACGCGGACGAGGACACCGTTCGGATCGTCCTCGGCCTGACGAGCTACCGGCTCACCGAGGAGGCCAAGGAGACGCTCTGTGAGTCCGAGTGGACCGTCTCGTCGGAAGCCGACCGCGTCGGCTACCGGCTCGAGGGGCCGGACCTCGAGTTCGAGGAGCGCGAGCAACCCTTCGGCGCGGGAACCGATCCGTCGAACGTCGTGGACCTCGGCTATCCCATCGGGTCGATTCAGGTGCCCCAGCAGCCGATCGTCCTCATGCAGGACGCGGTCACGGGCGGCGGCTACGCGACCGTCGGGACCGTGATCAGCGCCGACCGCGGGCTGCTCGCACAGCGCCAGACCCACAAGTCGGTCTCTTTCGAGTCAGTCGATGTCGACGAGGCGATCGACGCGCGCACGGAGCAGACCGAGCGCCTCGAGGCGATCCGAGCGGACATCGAGGGTGAGAATTAGAGTCAACGATACGCTAACAGACAGAATAGTAACCGAAACAAAGAATAGATTCGGGATTGAATCCGATACATCCACAACATATGACAGAGAAAACCACGATCAAGTCACCGATGCCGGGCATCTTCTACCGACAACCCGACCCTGACGACCCGCCGTTCGCCGAACCGGGAGATACCGTCGAAGCGGGCGACACGATCGGCCTCGTCGAAGTGATGAAGAACTTCCACGACATCGAGGCCGACAGTTCGGGGACGATCAGCGAGTTCCTCGTCGAGAACGAGGCCGAAGTCGAAGCCGATCAGGCGATCGTCGAACTCGAATAACGGCGTCGAAGCGACCCGCCGGATCGGCGAGTTCCGTCCGCTGTCGGCCGATCGCGATTCGACTGTAATCGAGACAGGTTTTCTGGTATGCAACCGGATAGGAGCTAGTCTCTGAGGCCTTCGTGAGATGTTATTTGACGTCCCCCAGATACTGTTGGACGAACCGACGTAAGCTATATGCTGGATTGTGCTAGACTCTCACCCATGGCGGCGATCGACATCAACTGCGATATGGGCGAGAGCTTCGGCAACTGGACGATGGGCCACGACGAGGCGGTCATGCCCTACATCACGTCCGCGAACGTCGCCGGCGGGTATCACGCCGGCGATCCGCACGTAATGCGGGAAACGGTCGAACTGGCGGCCGAACACGATGTCGGCATCGGCGTTCACCCCGGTCTCCCGGACCGAACCGGCTTCGGCCGCCGCAAGATCGACGCCACGCCGGAAGAAGTGCGCGACTACGTCGTCTACCAACTCGGCGCGCTCACGGCGTTTGCTCGCCGCCACGGCGCGACCGTCCAGCACGTCAAGCCCCACGGCGCGATGTATTCGATGCTCTCGGAGAGCCCGGAGCACGCCCGCGCGGTCATGAACGGCATGCTCGAGGTCGACGACGATCTCATCTACCTCGCGACCGATATGAACATCTACGAGGTTGCACAGGATATCGACGGGCTCCGGGCGGTTTTCGAAGGGTACGTCGACTTGGATTACCGGGCCGACCGCTCCCTGATCGTCGAGCAGGAACTCGCCGACCGCGACCCGGAACTCGTCGCCGATCGGTTCGTCTCGATCGCCACCGACGGCGTCGTAGAGGCCGCAAACGGCGAGGAGATTTCGATCCCCGCCGAGAGCATCTGTATCCACGGGGACAACCCCAACGCCGTCGCGATCCTCGAGGCGATCCACGACCGGGTCGAGGAACACGACATCGAACTCGCACCGCTGTCGCAAATCGCCTGATCGAGGTGTTGAAACACCGATCTCGAATCGAACTCCCCTGCCGCCCGTTGATCCTCACTCGTCGAGCAGTTCTCGTTCCACGTACTTCGTCGTGTGTTCGTTCGAAACGAACCCGTCGTCCTCGAGGAGCCGCCGGTGGAACGGGATCGTCGTCGGGACGCCCTCGATCGTCGTCTCGTCGAGCGCGCGTTTACTGCGGGCGAGCACCTCGTCTCTGTTCTGTCCGGTGACGATCAGTTTCGCGAACATCGAGTCGTAAAACGGGGCGATCGAGTCGCCCTCGTCGACGCCGTCGTCGACGCGGACGCCGATGCCCCGCGGCGGTTCGTAGGTCGACAGCGTCCCCGGCAACGGCGTGAAATCGTTGTCGGGGTCCTCCGCGTTGATGCGGAACTCCATGGCGGCCCCGCGCGGGTCGACCTCATCTTGGGAGAACGAAAGTTCCTCGCCGGCGGCGACCCGGAGCTGCCACGTGACAAGATCGATCCCGGTGAGTTCCTCGGTCACCGCGTGTTCGACCTGAATCCGCGCGTTGACTTCGATGAAGTAGAACTCGCCGCCCTCGTAGAGGAACTCGACGGTGCCGGCGTTGACGTAGTCGGCCGCCGCTGCCCCGCGGCAGGCGGCCTCCCAGAGTTCGGCGCGCGTGTCGTCGTCTAGCACCGGTGAGGGCGACTCCTCGAGGAGTTTCTGCTGGCGTCGCTGAATGCTGCAGTCGCGTTCGCCGAGGTGGCGCACGTTTCCGTGTTCGTCGCCGATGATCTGGACTTCGATGTGACGCGGGCTCTCGAGGAACTTCTCGAGGTAGACGTTCGGGTTGTCGAAGTACGCGTCGCCCTCGCGAATCGCTTCCTGGAGCTTCGAGTCGATCTGGGACGGTTCGCGGACGATCTTGAGGCCGCGGCCGCCGCCGCCGCCGTCGGCTTTGATCGCGACGGGATAGCCGTGTTCCTCGGCGAACGCCTCGACTTCGTCGGCGGACGTGACCGGATCGGTCGTGCCGGGCACGATGGGGACGTCCGCCGATTCCATGATCTTTCGGGCTTTCGTCTTCTCGCCGAAATCGGCCATCACGTCGCTCGGCGGGCCGATCCACGCGAACTCGCTTTCTTCGACGTTCGCGGCGAACGACTCGTTCTCGGCGAGGAACCCGTACCCCGGGTGAATCGCGTCGGCGTCGGCCGCCCGCGCCGCCTCGAGCAGCGCGTCCTGATCGAGGTAACTGTCCTTCGCCTTCGAGCCGCCGATGTGGTAGGCCTCGTCGGCCATGCGGACGTGTTTGGCGTCCCCGTCGGCGTCGCTGTAGACGGCTATCGCGTCGATACCCAGGTCCGTACACGCCTGAACGATTCGAACGGCGATCTCTTCTCGGTTCGCGATCAGTACTCTTTCGAACACAGTGTCGTGATATGGCTTCTATTTCCAGATAAAGCTAACTTACAATCGTGTATTGGATAGCGTTCAACAGAAGCTGATTGTCCCGACTATCGACCTGTTCCGCCGAGAGCGAGGACCTGCCGTGAGTGCGGGAGGAACCGCGGTCGATCCGCACTCGAGCCGGTCCTGTTCGGCGCGGCTGCGGACTCAGGCGACCGTCTCGAGGGCCGCCTCCAGTTCGTCGACGGCGTACTCGAGCTGGTCCCGGGAGATGGTCAGCGGCGGCTGGAAGCGCATGACGTTCTTGTAGTAGCCGCCGACGCCCATCACGACGTTGGACTCCTCGCGGAGGTACTCGCTCACCGCGGACGCGAGGTCGCTGTCCGGTTTCGGCGCGACGTTCTGTGGCCCGGTCTCGCTCGGGTCGACGAGTTCGACGCCGCGCATGAGCCCGAGGCCGCGGGTCTGCCCGACGACATCATACTCGTCCTCGAGGGTCTGGAGTTCGGACTCGAGCCACGCGCCCTGCTCGCTGGCGTTGTCGACGATGCCGTCCTGTAGTTCGTCGATCGTCGCCAGTGCGGCGGCACAAGCGACGGGGTTGCCGCCGAACGTCGAGAGGTGGTCGCCGGACTCGAAGGCGTCCGCGATCTCCGCGGAGGCGGTGAAGGCACCCAGCGGCAGCCCGTTCGCGATGCCTTTCGCCTGCGTGAGGATATCGGGTTCGACGTCGAAGTGGCTGCTCGCGAACAGCTCCCCGGTCCGACCGTAGCCGGTCTGGACCTCGTCGGCGATGAGCAGTGCGCCGTGGTCGTGGGCGATCTCCTGGACCCGCTCGAGCCACCCCGCCGGCGGCACGATGATCCCGGCCTCGCCCATGACGGGTTCGACGACGACCGCCGCGAGGTCCCCGCTCGTGTGCGAGCCGATGATCCGCTCGAGTTCCTCGGCGCAGTCGGCGTCGCACTGGTCGCCGTCACAGCGCGGACAGCGGTAGCCGTACGGCGGCGCGGTGTGGGCGACGTCGTTGAGCGTCGGGGCCATGCCCTGCTTGTAGGCCTTGTTCCCCGTCAGCGCTAGACTGCCGAGGGTGCGGCCGTGAAAGCCCATCTCGAGGGCGATGACTTCCTTCGAGCCGGTGTACTTCCGCGCGAGTTTGACCGCGCCCTCGACCGCTTCCGTCCCGGAATTACAGAAGAAGCTCTTCTGCAAATCGCCCGGCGTCACGTCGGCGATCCGCTCGGCGAGGTCGGCGACCGGTTCGTTGGGGTGAACGTACGAACAGCCGTGGACGAACTCGTCGAGTTGGTCTTTCGCGGCGTCGACGACGGCGTCGTTGCCGTGGCCGACGTTGACCACCGAGATCCCGGAGAAGACATCGAGGTACTCGTTGCCCTCGAAGTCCTCGAGCGTACAGCCCGAGGCCCGTTTGATCGGCACGTCGAGCGATTTCCAGATGGGCATCACGTGGTCGTCGTACGCCGACAGGACGGCCGCGTTCGACTCTCGGCCGGCGGACGAATCAGTTTGTTGTCCAGCCATTACCTAAAGAGTCGAACTACATCCTAATAAAATATGTCTTTAGGAATCCTGTCCCATATCTAAAACGCCGGCCCCGGATTCACTGGCCGCTCGAGCGGCGCGACCGCTCGAGTCGCGGCGAACCCCCGAACTGCATCCAACGTTTCCCCGATCTCGCGACTCACGTTCGAATGTTGTTTATCCGTGTACTCCGTTTCGCGAGTATGGACGAGCGAAACGTTCGCATTCTTCAGGCTATCGCGGAACTCGGAACGGGGAGCCCGGACGAGATTTCGGAGTACACCGACATCCCGAAGTCGACCGTTCACTATCGACTCACGAAACTCAAAGAGAGCGGCGTCGTGACAGACGATCTGTTCGACATCGACCTCGAGGAGTTCGGACTCGAGATCACGGTGATCACGGAGGTCATCGCGGAGTACGAAGAGCAGTACCACGAGGAGGTCGGCGAGAAACTCGCCGCCATCGAGGGGGTCAATCAGGTGTACTTCACGATGGGCGACACCGATTTCGTCGTCATCGCCTACCTCTCGGGCCGCGAGATGGTCCATCGCCTCATCAGCGACTACGAGGCGATCGACGAGGTCGTCCGAACGAGTTCGCAGTTCGTCGTCGAAACGGTCAAAGACGAGTCCTACCCGCTGAACGACTTCGAACTGGACACGTTAGTCGAAACCGTCGCCGACGACGAGTGAGGATACCGCCGTTTTCGCCGGGAAAGACGACCCGAAATCGAGCGGCGATTCACGTTCCCGCTGTCAACCCCCCGAGTGACTACTCGAGTTCGTCGAGTTCGAGATCCGCCAGCTCGAGGTCGGAATCGGTCGAGGAGGCGCCGTACAGGACCACGCCGAGCAGCGCCCAGAGGAGGACGATCGCCCACTCGTAGGGCCACACGAGCGCCGACGGGCCGCCGGGCAGGTAGAGGCCGATGAATCCGAGCGTCAGGACCAGCCCGGCCACTCCGAACGCGTACCCGAACGGGAGCTTCAGCGGCCGGTTCAGTTCGGGCTCGCGACGGCGCAACACCAGGAAGGAGACGGCCACGATGAACCACGCGACGACGAGACCGAGGCCGCTCGCGTTGACGATCCAGACCAGCATCTGTTCGCCGAACAGTGGGGCGAAGATCGAGAGTCCGCCGATGAGGGCGATGGCCGTCGAGGGCGTATTGTACTCGGGGTGGAGCGTGTTGATCCGCCGCGGGATCATGCCGGAGTCGGCGAGCGCGAAGACGGCACGGCTGGCTCCGAGCAGGAAGGAGTTCCAACTCGTCAGGATGCCCGCGATACCGGCGAGTGCCATGATACGGCCGATCAGCTGACTGCTGAAGATCGCTTCCATGGCCGCGGCGGCCGGCAGCGGACTGTCGACGAGCGTGGAGCCGGGCATCGCCTGTCCGGACGCCCAGATGACCGCGATGTAAAACAGCGCGGCGAGCGTGACCGACGCCGGGATGAGCAGCCCGATGAGCCGGGGCGCGACGTCTGCTTCCTCCGCGGATTGGGGGATAACGTCGAAGCCGACGAACATGAACGGCGTCATGATCGCGACCGTCGCCACGCCCGCCGTTCCGACGTCCGACAGCGGCGGGTTCGGCTGCGACTGGCCGTTGAAGAGCGCGCCGATGACGAGCATGATCCCGGCCAGACCGATGACGAGTGCCAGTATCGTTTGGAACTGTGCTGCGGGTTTCACGCCGCGGTAGTTGAGCGCCGTCATCACGACCGCGCCGATCCCGCCGACGAGAATCCACGAGGCGTAGACCGGCTCGCCGGCCACCGTCCAGAGTTCGAGGACGTTGAAGCCGGGTACGATGTACGCCATCGCGGACGGCAGCGCCACGACCTCGAAGACGACGACGCCGACGTAGCCGAGGACGAGCGACCACGTACAGACGAACGACCAGAGCGGCCCGAGCGCCCGGAAGCTGTACACGTGCTCGCCGCCGACGAACGGCAGCGCGGAGGCGAGCTCGCCGTAGATCAGGCCGACGATACAGACCATGATCGCGCCCACGACGAAGCCGAGCACCGATCCGGCGACCCCCGCTTCGTCGATCCAGAAGCCGGTCTGGATAATCCATCCCCACCCGATCATCGCGCCGAACGCGAGCACGAAGAGGTCTTTCTTCGTCAGTATCCGCTCGAAGTTGTTGCTATCTTCTACCATACCACTCCCTGTCCAATACCGGGTGTTAAGTTTAACTAAATACAATCCATTGGGATCACGTTCCTGTTAGCTGTCTTTGGCCGGACATTGTCCAATATACGGGATTACTGACCGATCGAAACGACGGTACGCGAAGTGTTGCCGTCGATGAACCCGGAGTTACCCCAGTGGGCACCTCGAAGAGCCGCTGGTATGGATCGGTTTCGGACCCTGCCGGTCATCGAAACGACTGTCTACTCGGCGTAGCAGTCGTCTACTCCTCGAGTACACTGCTCATATATAGGGCGGGGAATCCGGTACCTCAATTCGATGACTAGTACTGTCAGACGACAGTCGTCGTCGCGGAACAGTCAGACGAACGATTCTACGGCAGCCACGGCCGGGTACGGAGCGTAACCATGATCGGATTAGGAACGCTTCGAGACCTGGTTCCGGGCAGCCGGCAGACGATTCTCGCGCTCGGGTTCGGACTGGCCGTCATCGCGAGTCTTGTCGCGACGGGTGCTATGGGCGCGTCTGCGGCCGTCGGTCCCGATTCGAACGAGTCCGTCTCGGAGGAGGCGTACGTCGAGGCCACGCCGGAGCCGGGCGATCCCTACTTCGAGGCGGCGGCCGACGACGGTAGTTGGATCAGCTACGAGAACCCGCGCGACGAGTATCGGAACCCGTATCTCGGCGACGGCTCCGGGAAAATCTGTGTTACACTGGTCAACGAAAACGGCGACCCCGTCGTCGGCGAGTCGGTCCCCAACACGTCCGTGACGATTCCCACGAACGATGTCACGAGCTGGCACTCCAAGGCCGATCCGATGACCGTCCAGTTCCCCATGACCGAGCACTACGACCGTCCGCTCGACGCCGACCAGTTCGGCACGAGTCCGGACATCGCACAGGGCGACGGCTACTTGGATTCCCACTGTATCGAGTTGCACGGCAATCCCGAGGACGCGACGATCGAGTACGGCGAAGCGCAGATCAGCGGCGAGAATGCCGACCGAGTCGAGGTCGCCGGGTACATTCAACAGATCCCCGAAGGCGACGGCTGGGATACCGACATCGACCCGCTAACCGCTGCGGGGTCCTACGAGGAAGCCGGCGGCGGCTGGACCTACGAACCCGGGGCCACGCACGGACAGGTCGACGTCATCCTGCAACTCGACGCACCGGCCGACGAACGGTTCGACCCCGACGGCTCGAGCGGCTCGGAGTCGGAAACGAACGAGACGAGCGACTCGACGAACGAGGGCGACCAGCAACCCGACGAGAGTGAGTCCGGCGAGAACGACGAAATGCCCGGGTTCGGCGTCCTTGCAGCCCTCGTCGCACTCTCGGTTGCCGTCCTCGCTCGATACCGCGGCTAATCCCGGCCCTCGAGCCGACGCTCACCCGACGCTTGCGGCCCGGATATTCACGACACAGCCGCTCGAGCGGCGTCATGGACAGCTAACTCACATCGGAGAACCGAGACGAAAGACAGGGAACGGCTACGAGTTGTAGCCGGGAACCATGGAGCTCCTCGCACGTCGTGACGGGGCAAAGATCAGGTGGGGTATCCCACCGACAGACTGTCGTACCCCCGTCTGTCAGATGATTCGAGCGGAACACAATAATACTGCTGGCCAATCGGTTCAAAACGCGACGAAAACGGACGACAGACGCCGGTGAATCGACCGATGTGTGCTATCAAACCACAGCAACGTCAGTCGTTCGAAGCGGAACGTCTCGATGGCCGTACTCTCGCGGACGGCTGACTCGGAGCGCCGTTCGAACCAATTAGGTTTTGACGGTCGACGCGAGATACCCGACAAATGACGAACACGACCGACGCTGACGAGGACGCGCCGCGCGTTCCCGTCGTCTGTCCGGCCTGCGAGACGACCTCCCGCGTTCCGCTCTCCGACCTCGCAGACGCCATCGAACGACACAACGACCAGCTCCACGACGGCGACGACGTCGCCGAAGTCGATCCCGACATCGCCGATCGTATCGCGGATCTCGCCGCCACCGATCTCGGTCTCCTCGAGGACGACGGCTGACCGGCCGCTCACCGACACATTACCGGCCGAGATACTCGCGAAGTTTGCCGATGAGCGAGCGGGAGGACTGTTCAGTGCGATCTCGCTTGGTGACGATTCCGTCTTCGTCGGGCGCGTCGTCGAGTCGAACGTCGGGCCGTTTCGAATCCATACCGGTCGGCTACGGCGATCGCCGGGACAAGTATTGACCTTGCAATCGTCGCCCGTCGACGGCCGGACGCCGATCGACCCGATCAGCTGTTCTCCGTCGAGCCGATGCCGTGAACGGGACTCAGCCACGGGATACCCGCGATTCTCTCGAGTCGACGCCGTTTCGAAAATTCCGCCGATCTTCGACTCGAGAGCTTATATTTCGTCGCCTCCTACCGTTAGTTCAGTGAGAAGGCTTATGCTGGCATACTCGACTGTGTCCAGTATATGACGCGGAAGAACGCGACAGTCGACCACGACAGGAGCGGATTCGCGGCCGAGGCGGACGACCAGACGCCGTCGCCGAGCACCGTCGAACCGACCGCGACGGCGACGATCGCAGCGACGAGAACGGCGGCCATGGACGCCGGCGAGACCGAGGACTCCCTCCCGAACACGCTGACGATCATCGGACAGGGGACGCCCTCGAGTTTCGAGATTACCGTCGACGGCGAGATCGATCTGACCGACGACCCGCGGGACGCCGACGCGACCGTCGTGTCGGGGACCACGGTCGAGGGGACGATCGAGTCCGGAACGGTAACGTTCCGGTTCACCGGCGATCTGACCGACGTGACGTTCGTCGACCGCGGAATTACGGGACAGGAACCGGCGACCACCCCGAACGTCCACGTCGATTACGACGCGCCCGACCAGCGGCAGTCGTAACCGACCGTTCTCACGGGACAGTACACACGTCGCTCGAGTCCGGCGACCGGCAGTATAAACATACTCACGGGCGGGGATCGAACGACCCCGTATGGACGAACGCACTCCCGACGCCGACGCGGAGAGCGAGACCGGTGTCGAGGCACATCCCGAGATACGGGTCGACGCGGACGACCATCTCGAGGGCGGAATCACCGTCGAGACGAAAGCCGGCGTCCCGATCTATGCCGACGCCGGCTCGGAAATCGACGCCAGATGGATGGAGGCCGTCGACGGCCGAATCCTCGAGTTCATGCAGGACGAAGACGCCTTCGAGCCGACCCAGATGGACGAGGAAGGGATCTGTCCGGCGAAGTACGCGGCCTATCGGTGTCGCGAACTGGCCAAGTACGGTCTCCTGAAGCGCCACATGCCCGGCTTGTACGAGGTCTCCGACGCGGGCGACCGCTACCTCGCGGGCGAGCTCGATCCGCGCGAACTCGAGCCCGATAGCTGACCGCGTTACGAGATCGACGCGGGCGGCCGGCGCTCGCTATCTGTTCCGTCGTTCGTCTCGAGATCGGCACGCCGATCATCGACGTCGAAATCGCCCAGCAGCGCGTCGATCACGTCCGTCGCCGCGGGCGAGTACAGCGGTCGATTGTCGTTGCCACAGCGGTCGTCCATCAGGCAGGCGGGACACCCCTCGTCGCGCCCGCACTCGCAGTCGACCATCAGGTCGCGGGCCCGCCGGGCGACCGCCTCGTACTCCTCGTAGATGCGCCGGGAAAAGCCCAGTCCGCCCTCGATACCGTCGTAGATGAACCAGCCGCTCGTTCCGGGGGTGTCGGGCAGCCGGTTGGTCGCGAGTCCGCCGAGGTCGGCCGCGTCCACGGTCAACTCGAGCGGGGCGACGGCGATCATCGCGTGCTCGATGGCGTGGATGCCGCCGAGGTAGCCGTGGAGCCGCGGCGGGAGGTTCTCACACTCGTCGTTGTGGTAGTCGCTGTGAGCGGCCGTCACCGCCCGTTCCACGTCGTCGGGCACCTCGGCCCAGCACAGTTGCGTGCGCATCTCCAGGGGCGGGACGCCCGTCTCGAGGCCGACGGCGCGAACGTCGCCCGAGCCGATCTCCCGTTTCATGAAGGTGCCGTGGTGGACCGTGACGGTGCCGTAGCCCCAGTTGAGCCGGAACGGGCCGATGTCGCGGGACTCGCGGACCTCGGTGTCGTAGATCGTCGTCTGGCGCTGGGACTGCGTGTAGTAGTCGATGTCGACGGCCTCGAGTGTCACGTATGGCTGGGGCCGATCCTCCCGGAGTTCGACCACCTCGTACTGGTCCCCCCGGTACAGCACCGTCGCGCCATCGTGGTAGTCCCGATACGCGCGTGCGCGGCCGATCGGCTGGTGATCGAACGATTCCTCGCCGGCCAGTCGGACCTCGAAGTCGTCCCCGCCGGAGGCGTAGAGGCTGATCTCGTCCTGCGGTCGGTCGCGGTGGGCGTAGGTGACGCCACCCGCGAGCGAGCCCTCGAAGTCGCCGATTCGTCGCCCGTACTCGACGGCCCGCTCGAGACGGTCGAGCCCGCCGAACCGGTCGGCGTCCTCGCGGCGCAGCGGTAGCTCTTGGGCGGCACACCGCAGGTGCTGGAGGTAGACCGGATTGTTCTCGAGATCGACGACCGCGCTCTCGGGTTCCTCCTCGAGGAGGTACTCGGGGTGGCGGAGGATGTACTGGTCGAGCGTCGCGTGACTGGGGACGAACACCGAGAGCGCCTCGCGCTCGCCGCGTCCCGAGCGGCCGATCCGCTGCCAGAAGGACTGTCTCGAGCCGGGATAGCCCAGCAGGACGGTGCCGTCGATGCCGCCGACGTCGATGCCGACCTCGAGCGCGCTGGTCGTCGCGACGCCGTCGAGGTCGCCGCTCTTGAGCCGGTTCTCGGTCCCTCGACGCGACCGCCTGCCGTGGCCCGCGTTGTACGCGGCGAGTTCGGTTCCGCCGCGGGAGGGGAGACTCGGGGTCTCGAGGTACTCCCGTGCGCGCCCGACGGCGAGTTCGGTCTGTTTGCGGGAGTCACAGAACAGCAGCGAGGGGACGCCGTGATTGCAGCAGTGCGCCCAGACCTCGGGGGCCTCGACGGTCGCGGGGCGCTTGCTCGGCGTCCACGCACTGCTGTCGCCGTTCCCGTCCCCGGAACCGCCTCCGTCGCCGTCCGCCGGCGGGTCCCAGAACACGAGGTGACGGCGGCCGCTCGGTGAGCCGTCCTCATCGATGACCGTCGCCGACTCGCCGGTCAGCGCCTGCGCGTGTTCGGCCGGATTGCCGATCGTCGCGGTCGTCAGCACGTACTGTGGGTCGCCGCCGTACCAGTCGATCAGTCGACGGGTCCGCCGGAGAATCCACGCTGCGTGCATCCCGCTGATCCCCGTCCACGCGTGGGCCTCGTCGATCACGAGCAGGTCGCAGTTCGCGTGGAAGTCGGCCCAGCGGTGATGCCCCTCGAGGTACTGGTTGACCCCCGCGAAGTTCGTGATGACGACGTTCGCTTCCTCGCGGATGCGCGCTTTCTCCTGTCGTTTCGTGTCGCCGTCGTAGACGCCGACGGTGACCTCGAGTCCGAGCGCGTCGAAGAGGTCGTTGAGTTCCCGCTCCTGATCGCGGCTGAGCGCCTTCGTCGGATAGACGAGCAACGCGCGCACGTCGGGGTTCTCCCGAAATCGCCGGGCGATGTCCAGTCCGTAGACGTAGGTCTTCCCGGAGGATGTCGAGGTCGCGACGCAGACGTTCTCGCCCGCGGACAGCGACTCGAGCGCCGCGGCCTGATGGCTCCACGGGTCGACCGCGAGTTTCGCCGCGAGTTCGGGCGCCAATACCTCGCGGGCCGGGACGTGGCTGGCGGACTCGGCCGGCAGCGTGAACCGCTCGCGGTCCTGGCCGCTGTAGCGACTCGAGGGATACGTCTCGACCAGTTCCGCGGCGGTCAGCGCGAGGCCGTCCGTCGGGGTGCTGTCTCCGTCCGTCGTCAGGGTCTCGGTGTCGTCAGTTGGCATACTCAAAAGTCGGCGAGTCCGGTCTGGGTCGTCGAATCGTCCGTCGCTCGATCACCGTTTGTGCCGTGCTGGGTCGCGGGCGGGGCCGCGGTGATCGCATCGTAGACCGCGGCCAGTTCGCGAACGTCCGCCTCGCAGTACCGACGCGCCGCGTCCCAGTCGATACCGGAGTCGGCCGCGGCGTCTGAGCCGCCGTTCGCGCCGGAATCGGGACCGCGCGAGCCCTCGAGCAATCGCCGAATCCGCTCGGCGAGGGTCTTCCCGTCGAGGGCCGCCGCGGCACCCGAGCGGTCGCAGCCGAGCGCGTGCGCGACATCCCCGAGTCGGTTCGTTCGACCCGGCAGGACGGCGTTGTCCCGTCGCACCGCCCAGTCGTAGGGATCGTAGGTGGACACGTGTTCGCGCCAATACTCGTGATACGCGGGCGCGTCGCGGGCGACGAACCGCTCGAGGTGTTCGTAGTCGAACGAGTGGCCGTTCCACGCGACCAGCGACGGGGCGTCGTACTCGGCGGCCAGCCACGAGACGAACTCGCGGGTCGCCGCGCCCGGGTCGTCTCGGGTCGGCTCGGTGTCGACGAAGTCGACGTAGGCGTCGCGTTCGGGATCGTAGACGCCAATTAACCAGATGATCGTCGGCTGGAGCCCGTCGGTTTCGATGTCGACGAACAGCGGCGTCGCCGCGTCGGTCGCCGGCGGGACCGGGTCGGCGGTTCGTCGAACGACGCGGGACTCGGCGAGCGCCCGCGCGCTGTCGACGATCTCTCGAGCCGTCGACGCACCGATGCCGTCGATCGCACACAGCGCCGTCTCCGTCGCCTCGGTGACGGCCGCGCGCGTGTCGTACCCGTTCGTCCGGAGCCGCTCCGCCGTCGTCGGCCCGACACCGGCGAGCGCCTGTAGCCCGAACCGGTCCGCCGGGACCGATGAGACCGCGACCGACCCCGCTCGATCGCAGGTGAGGCCGGCCAGTTCCGCCCCACCTGACCGGCGGAGCGGGGCGACCCCCCGAACCGGTAGTCGGACCGACTCGCCGTCGACGGTCGCCGTCCAGACGTGGTCGTAACTCGCCTCGAGAGCGCCGGTGAGAAACGTCGGGTCCCCGCCCGCTCGAGCCCGGTAGCAGGCGGCGGCCTCGTGGCCGGCGAGAGTCGCCTCCAGCGAGACGGCGTCGGTCGTCGGCTCGAGGTCGTCGCAGACGATGTAGTCAGCGGACGGGTCGCTTTCGGCGGCGTCCTCCAGCAGTGCGGTCGATCCCGCGAAGAGAAACGAAACGTCCCCGACGGTCTCGGTCTGGACCTCCGCGGGTCCGGCGGCGGAGACGATCGGCCCGTCGAACGCACGCCGGAGGCGGCTCACGACGCGGACGTCCGAGGCGTCGCGAACGACGTAGACGAGCGCCGGATCGAAGTAGCCGAGCACGTCGCGCAGCGCCGACTCGTCCAGTTCGGCGACGGCGTCACAGCGCAGCGCCAACAGCTCGGCACCCTCGGCAGACATAGAGATGGCCTAGCAGCGGGCGGCCATAAGGTTCGTGGACTCGCGCGGTCCGCGAGCCCCGCTCATACGGCCTCCTGTCCGTCATTGCCGGCGCAACCCCAGCGCGGTCGGGGTTGGGCCGATAAATCGGTACAGCGACCCGTATCAGTCGGCGTCGACGGCGTTCGGAACGTGTGTCTCGAGGAAGTCGGTGACGGCGTCGCCACCCTGAAAGCCCTCCGCCAGTCGAGCGGTCTCGTCGCCGTCCTCGAAGAGGATCAGCGTCGGCACCGACCGGATGTCGAACCGGTCGACGAGCTCGATATCGTTGACGGGGTTGACCATCCCGATTGCGACGTCGGTCGCGCGGGCGACGTTCCCCAGTACCGGCTCCATCGCCTGACACAGCGCACAGCCGCTGGTGTAAAACTCGACGAGCGCCACGTCGTGGCTCTCCACGAAGGTCTCGAGGTCGTCGCCGGTCTCGAACCGGCTCGGTTTGCTGGTCGCGGCCATACTCGAACGGAGGGTCTCACCGCGGAAATCGGTGACGGATGTCGCGGTGTTCGGCCGACGGAGAGGGCCTATTCGACGGACGGCGCCACGTCGACACGACACCCCTCGGATCGATTGACGGTGTCGTAGCGGAGATTCACCGGGAAACTGTATTGTGTGAACGGGTTACGGAGTGTGACTTTATACGTGGCCGCTGTAGCCTCGCTCGATGACCCAGCCAGCATCCACCCGCGACGACGGTGCGCCGACACGGCGGAAAGCGACGCTGTTCTGCTGGGAGTGTGATCACGCGAGTCCGATCGACGGCGACTGGCAGGTGCAGCCACGGCCACGACACGTCGCATACGTCTGCCCGTCCTGTGAGACCACGCTCGCGAAACGACCGCGGCGTACCGACCCGTCGCCCGCTCGAGCGCCGACCCCGCTGGCAGTGTGGCGGCGCACGCTCCGCACCTCGGCGACCGTCTGGCGGGCGAGCATCGATATCGGCATCTCGAGTCTGACCGCAGCGGCGGCGGTCGGTGCCGTCAGCGGCCGCGCCTTCGAGATGAGCTAACCGGCCCGCCGGGCGGTAACGGCGGCGGGAACGCGCGATTCGATCGGACCGGTAAACCGCGTTCTCGAGCCGACGCTCCACGACTATTCAATTCCGACGATATTTTTCAGCCAATGTCATCCTCACTCCGAATATTCCATATTATAAACTACAAACGCCCATTTTTATCTCCATTTGCGGATATTCGCCAACAACAATAGAACTTTAATAGTAGAATCCATTGGCTTAGGCGAGCAGAAGATGACGAACGGAAACTTAACCGCCGCGGAAGAGGACGTACTGGACGAGATCGAGGAGGAGAACATCGACTTCCTCCGACTGCAGTTCACCGACATTCTCGGGACGGTCAAGAACGTCTCCGTGCCGGCCCGACAGGCCGAGAAGGCGTTCACCGAGGGAATCTACTTCGACGGCTCCTCGATCGAAGGCTTCGTTCGCATTCAGGAGTCGGACATGCGGCTCAAGCCCGACCCGGACACGTTCGCGATTCTCCCGTGGCAGGACCGCGAGGACGGCGCATCGGCCCGAATGATCTGTGACGTCATCGACACCTCCACGGGCGAGCCCTTCGAGGGCGACCCGCGCCGCGTGCTCAAGAACGCACTCGAGCGCGCCGACGACCTCGGCTACACGGTCAACGCCGCGCCCGAACCGGAGTTCTTCCTCTTCGAGGAGGACGAGGACGGCCGCGCGACGACGGAGACGGGCGACCACGGCGGCTACTTCGACCTCGCTCCGAAAGACCTCGCGAGCGACGTCCGCCGCGACATCATCTACGGCCTCGAGGACATGGGCTTCGAGATCGAAGCGAGCCACCACGAGGTCGCCAAGGGCCAACACGAGATCAACTTCGAGTACGACGACGCCCTGACGACGGCGGACAACGTCGCCACGTTCCGGACTGTCGTCCGCGCCATCGCCGCCCAGCACGACCAGCACGCGACGTTCATGCCGAAGCCGATCCCGCGCATCAACGGCTCGGGGATGCACACGCACCTCTCGCTGTTCGAGGACGGCGAGAACGCGTTCCACGACGAGGACGACGAGTTCGACCTCTCGGAGACGGCCCACTCCTTCATCGCCGGGATCCTCGAGCACGCGCCGGCGATCACGGCGATCTCGAACCCCACCGTCAACAGCTACAAGCGACTGGTGCCCGGCTACGAGGCACCCGTCTACGTCGCGTGGTCCGACCGCAACCGCTCGGCGCTGATCCGCAAACCGGCCGCCCGCGTCCCGGCCGCCTCGCGCATCGAGGCCCGCTTCCCCGACCCGTCCTGTAACCCCTACCTCGCGCTCGCAGCGCTCATCCACGCGGGTCTCGACGGGGTCGAGCGCGACCTCGACTGTCCGGATCCGGTCCGGGAGAACATCTACGAGTTCGACGAGGAGAAACGCGAAGAGTACGGCATCGACACGCTGCCGACGAACCTCGGCGAGGCCGTCGAGGCCCTCGAGGAGGACGAAGTCATCTACAGCGCGCTCGGCGAGCACGTCGGGCCGAAGTTCGTCGAGGCCAAGAGTCAGGAGTTCGAGGACTACCTCGTCGACGTCTCCGACTGGGAACTCGACCGCTACCTCGAGACCTTCTGAGGCGACTCCCGCTTTCACCGCGTCTAACTCCGCCGCGATCGACACACCGGCGACGATTCTGTGACTGCCGTGGCTCACTGCGGCCGATTCCGTTTTCGTCGACACCGTCGTGAGAACAGCGACCACTCGTCGGCTCCGCCCGCGTCTCGGGATTAGTTCGCGACGACGTACTCCGAGCCTGCCTGCTCGACGTAGCCGGCACTCGAGAGCGAGTTCAGCACGCTCAGAATGTCGATCTTCTTCATCGCCAGTATCTCCCCCAGTTCGTCGATCGTCGCGCCGTCGGCCGCCTCGAGATAGAGATAGACGAGTTTCGCGCTGGCTGACTCGAGGTCGCGGGGGATCGGCTCGAGCCGAGTGTCGTGGCGGTGTGTCTGTGAGGCCATTGTCATCAGTGTCGACCTCGTTCCGGTATATAAATCTACACGTGGTTGGCGTACTAATGAATACTAGGACTCAATACGAGGTGCGTCAACAGCCATCTGATTGAGGCGGCGAGTCGGTCTCGAGTCGGTCGACGAGTTCCAAACGGAAAGGCGATAGTTTACGGTCCTCAGCCCACCACCGGGAGACATGAGCGGAGACGAGCGGCCGAGCGCGCCGACGGAACTCGATCGCACGGGTCGCGAGGCGCTACGAGAACTCGCGACGCGAGAACCGGCGACGCTCCGCGCGGCGAGTAGCTATCTCGAGGAGTTGGCGTCGTGGAAGTCACGCCGGGAGGAAGGAGAGGCGACGGCAGCGGCCGATCCGGAGACCTACCCCGACGGCGTCCCAGAGCGAGCGACCGTCTCGGTGACAGAGATCGGCGGCACCGAGTACTACTATTACCAGTGGCGCGAGGGCGACGAGATCAGGTCGACGACCGAGCGGCGGTAGCCGAACGCGGCGGACACGGCCCCGTTCGACCGGAGCCGCGAAACTGTACCCCATTCTCATCGCACGGCGGTTCAACTGTCCGAGAAGTGACGGCCAGACTCGGTGTCGGAGCCGATCGCGGGCCCGTTAGACCGTTCCGTACGGGCCGAGCCGCGTCCCGTCCAACAGGTAGGCCTCGCCCTCGGCCAGCCCTGCGGGGAGAAACGGCGAGAGAAACGACTGCCCGGTCACGTTGATCCACGTCCCGCCGACGAGGTCGTTGAACGCCGGTATCACGACCACGCGCGGGGGCGATTCGTCCGCATCCTCGAGCCACGAGACCCCCTCGTACTCGGGGCGGTCGCGAAACGGCTCGGGATCGAGGCGGCCGCGCAGCCACGCGCGCTCGACGCGACTGCCGCCGACCTCGTCCTCGAGTCGCACGCAGGGGTGTTCGTGGCCCAGACAGAGCACGTCGCTCTCGAGGGCGGCCCGCGACGGCCACGTGTGGCCGTGACAGACGCCGATATCGCCGAGGGCAACGCCTTCGCCGGGGACGACGTCGACCGTCGCCCCGATATCGTCGCCGTCCGCCAGCCACGTTTCGATCCGGCCGTCGTGGTTGCCCTTGACGACGGTAACCGCGAGATCGGCTCCGAAGGATTCGAACAGCACCTCGAGTTCGCCGCGTTCGGCCCCGCCGGGGTCCCCGATCGAGTGCATCAGATCGCCGCAGACGACCAGCCGATCGGGATCGGTGCGCTCGAGCAGGGACAGCAGGCGCTCCCGGCGGTCGGGTGCCCGACTGGGAACGTCGACGCCGCGCTCGTAGCGCAGTCCCGCCTCGTAGCCGGCGTGGTAGTCGGCGACGAACAGCGCGCGCTCGCTGCCGACCGCGGCGGTCGCGGCCGGTTCGCCGGGAACGGGTTCGACTCGAGGCGGCCGCGATCCGGATTCGGCCGCGTTGGGGCGGGAACGGGGATCGTCTCGCATCGTCGCCCGATCAGATCGCTTTCAGCGTCTCGTCGTCGGGCTCGTAACACTGGCCGCCCATCAGGGCGTCCTGGATCGCGTCTTCGACCTCGGCGGCGGACACACCGGTGTCGTCGGCGACCGCTTCGATCAGCGCCGTCCGATCGGCACCGTCGCCGTCGTCGAGTTCCTCCATGGTCTCGACGACGTAGTCCTCAAGGTCGACGTCCGCGGCCGGTTCGTCGTTGCCGTCAGCGTCGGCTTCGGGCTCCTCGTCGGCTTCGGATTCGGACTCGGCGTCCGGTTCGTCGGTCTCGTCGGCCTCGAGCCCGGATTCCGGCGGTGCACCGAGGTCGTCGTCGGGCTCGGTCGATTCGGTGGCGGCGGTATCGCCCTCCGCCGGCTCGGCCGCCGTCTCAGCGTCGCCCGTGGCGTCGTCCGATTCGGACTCGTCGCCGGTCTCGACATCCTCCGGCTCGGGAACGTCGATGCCGGCCTCGCCGGGGTCGTCGACCTCGCTGCCGGTCGTGAACTCCGCGCCGAACTCCTCCTCGAGCTGTTCGCGCTCCGCTTCGTCCATCTCGTACATGCTGTCGTCGACGTCGCCGGCGTCGAAGTCGCCGAGATCGTCGTCGGCGTCGTCAGCGTCGTCGGATGCCGGGTCCTCGACAGCGGGCTCGTCGACGGCGTCGTCCGTCGTTTCGGTCTCGGTATCGGATTCGAGATCGACGGGTTCCGTTTCGTCGGCGCTCGCCGAGCCACCGGTCGCCGTCTCGGCGGTCTCGGATTCGGACTCCGAGTCGGTGACACCACTCGCGTCCGTGCCGAGGTCGCCCTCGGCCGTGTCGTTCTCGGACTCGGCCGCGGTCGGTTCGCTCTCGAGGTCAGCGTCGATGTCGGCGCTCTCGGCGGCGTCCGTCCCGGCGCTCGTCGCCGTTCCGGCCGCGGAGCCGGAGTGTGCGTCCTCCGGATCGGTTGCCGCCCCGCTCCCGCCGGCCGCCGCTGCGACGGGCTCCGGTTCCGCTTCGGACTCGGCACCGGCCTCGAGCGCCTCGGTATCGACGCCCTCGAGATCGGCGAGTGACGCGACGGACGCGTCGTAGTCGGGGCTCGTCGCGTCGGGCGCGATATCGAGTCCGCCCACCTGATCGCGCTCGCCGGCGACGACTTCGACCGCCTCGATCGCGCACTCGCGCAGCGCTGCGAGGTACGACGGCGTCGTCCCGTAGTGGTCTTGTGCGAGCGGAATCCCCGCCGCCAGACCGGATTCGACGCCGGCCTCGAGCAGGGCGTCGGTCAGCGCCTCGTCAGTCACACCGAGTTCGGTGGCTCCCGCGACGGTGCCGATCCGCTCGAGGGTTTGCTCAGCCGCGCTGACGACCCAGCGATCCCGGGTGTCGGCGTCGACCGTCGCGATGCTTTCCGGACGGATCGAGGTGTAGACCTGGTCCGAGTCGTCGGGCTGGAACGTCCGGGCCTTGCCCGTCACCGCGACGAAGGCCGGCGGTTCGGCCTGCTCTAAGAAGGCGAGTTCGTCGGGTTGGTACTGGCCGGCGTAGACGACGAACGCGCCGGTCGGGTCGACGACGCGGGCGCGGACCATCTCGTCGTTGACCGACGTGACTTCGGTCAGCGTCCCGACGGCGAAGACCCGGTTGAGCCGCGCGCCGGTCGGCGTGATCACGTAGTTCGGGGCTCGTTCCTCGTCGCTCTCGGCGTAGGAGAGCGAGGCGTCGTCGTACTCCGCCGCGAAGAGCCGGTAGGCGAGTTCTCGCCCCGGCACCTCGTCGTCGCCGTCACCGTTTCCGTCGCCGTTCGCGCTCATGCGTCCACCTCCTCTAAGAAGGCCGTCGCACGGGCGGCCGGATCGTCGTCGCTCTCCTCGAAGATTTCGGCATCGAGGTTCGCACCGTACTCGTCGACCGAGAGGTGACCGCGCACGCGGTACTCGCGACCGACGATGCGCTCGCGGATGCGATCCGCGACGACTTCCTGATCCATCGCCTCGCGGGCCTGCTCTAAGGCGTCCTCTAAGGTGCCGCCGTAGACGCGCTCGGTGAGTTCGTCGTCGAGGACGACGGTGACGGTCCCGGTGCCGTCGTCGAGGATCCCCTTGACGCGCATGTCGTCGATCCCGTCGACGTCGCCGTGGGTCCGGCACTGGCCCTTCTGGATGACGCGGTAGCACTCCGGACAGCGCTGGATGAGTCCGGAGCCGTCCCGGACCGCCAGTAGGTTGCCGACGACTTCCACGTCGTAGATGCCGCCGGTGCCGACGGCGTCGCCGACGTCCATCGTCGAGGTGTTACTGCCGACGTCGATCTCCCGATCGAGCGCGCTGACCGTCGAGAACTCCGAGACGTTGACCTCGGGCACCCCGCGGAACTCCTGGACGTAGGCGTTCTCGATGCGGACCGAGCCGCCGTCTTCGATCTCCGGAGCGGGGTCCCAGTTCGTGAAGGGGAGCCGACCGCTCTCGTCGCCGAAGACGCCGCTCAGGATGTCCGTTTCGCCGTCGCGGCCGTCGATCGTCTTGCGCTCGCACTCGAGGACCGAGACCTCGATGGTGACCGCGCGATCGCCGGTCTGGAGATCGGCCAGTTGGGCGTCGCCGCCGATTTCGTACGGCACCTCGAGCGAGTCGTCGTCGAACGACAGCGAGGTGCTCTCGCCGAGGTTGAGTTCGGGTTCGCCGTCCCACTCGCGGACGCCCGCGTTGCCCGCGGTGATCGTGTCGCCGGGCTCGAGGCCGAAGTCCTCCCACGCCGTGTAGTCGATGACGCCGGTCTCGTCGGCCAGCCGGCCCTCCACGATGACGTGATCGGAGCCCTGATAGCGGATCGACCGCTCGCCGGCCGTCAGGACGACGCCCGTGACGGTAACCGACCCGTCGTCGGGCGTGATTTCGGCGATGTCCTTCGCCGACGGTGTCCCGCCACCGCCGCCGGAATCGTCGCCGTACTTCCGTCGGAGGCTCTGTTTGGCCTCGTCGACCGGGACGCTGTACTCCACCAAGTTCTGCAGGTCGTCTTTGACCTCCTCTTTGTCAACACCGAGGTCGGAGGCGAGATCCTCGGCATGATCGTCGAGTTCCATCACTTGCCTTTCGAGTTGGGGCATAAAAAGCGTTCCCGGAGGAGGGTGAAAGTGAACCGGGCGGGGGATCGCTCGAGGCGTTCGTTCCCTGAATCACGTATAAAGGACTGAAATCGTCGACTCGTTCCGAAGTGGGCAGCCGATACTGCGGTGGCGCGCGCTGGACCACGGTGAGTCATTGACGAACCGTGGTCGAACCCGTGCGAGGGATGAGCGAGGGAACGACGTGACTGAGCGAATCGGTTGGGGAGGGCGTGGTGATTCCGTGTTGCCAGCCTGAGCAGAACGCTCTGCCTCGTTTCGTTCCCTCTTTCCAGCGAGTAAGAACATACCGTCAGTATACAGAGCACCCTCGAGGACAAGCGCCGGGTACCGGACTCAAACTGCGCATCTGCGCCGCTACCGGACGATAGCAACAGGACACAGAAGACCGCCATAGCGACCGCTCAGGGTTGTTGGAAAGACGGGGTAGGTCAGTCAGGTGAACACCCGTGGAAACCACGCGTGCTGAAAGGTAACTGTCTGACCGTGCCGTCTACCTCCCACTCACCGCTATCGGCATAAAACCCCTCCGGTACGCAGAGCGATCGCTCAGGGTCGCGGTGCCGCCTTCTGCAGCGCCGTCTCGGCGATGTTCCCGCCGTAGTCGGCGCTTCTGGACAGCGAGTCGACGATCAGTCCCAGCGACTGGGCCTGGACCGGCTCGAGGTCCCGAAGCATGTCGTCGATCTGGCGCGTGTGCTCGTCAATCTCGAGGACGTTCTCCCGGGCGTCGTGGCCAAGTTGATTCGCCTCGCCCGCATCGTCGGCGAACAGCGCGTCCATCGACTTCTCGAGGACCGTCGAGGCGTCGGCCTGCAGTTCCTCGAGCCCCTCCGCGACGGGTTCGGGGATCTCGCCGAGTTTGAGCGCGATGTTGCTGATCTTGGCCGCGTGGTCGGCCACACGCTCGAGTTGCCGAGCGCTCGAGTGAAAGTCGAAGCAGTCCTCGCGGGGCACCCCGAGTTCCTCGGCAGCGCGGGGCGATCGGAGGGTGGCGCGAAAGATTCGCGAAACGACCAGCCAGAGCCGGTCGACGTCGTCGTCGCGCTCGATCACGTCATGAGCGATGTCGTCGTCGTCCTCGATCAGCGCCCGGACGGCGTCCTCGAGCATCGATTGAGCGATCAAGCGCATGCGTGTCACGGCGTTGACGATCGAGAGTTCGGAGGAGTCGAGCAGGTCCTGAATGACCACGCTGTCGGTCGTCTCCTCGAGGACTTCGACGCCGACCAGTCCCTGCGTCGCGTCGCGGATCGCTCGACGCTGGTCCGTCGTGATCCGGCCCGCCTCGAGCCTGATGATGTCGAAGCCGCTGACGTACATCGTCATCACCGCCCGGGTCAGGCGCTCGCCCTCGAGACTCGAGATGTCGAGGGTGCCTTCCTGCCGGTCGGTTTCGTTCCGCGGCGTGAGCAAGAGCGCGTCGTCTTCCGGGTAGAACTCGACGGTCGTCCCGGCACTGACGTCGTTTTCGGTCGCCCACGTCTTCGGTAGCGAGACGGTGTACGTCGATCCGCCGGTCACCTGGACCTTGCGCGTCTCCATGTTGCGGGGGTTTCGACCGCCCGAATATAAATATATGTGCATCTATAGAGCACCGCCGATATACGGGTATAGTCGCCGTTCAGTGGTCGGTTCTGGCCGATTTTGGAATAGAGAAATACGTAGCAATACCGTCGTCGATGTTCTATACTATAGACCTATATAGCAGTGTGGTTGTGGAGTAACAACACACCGTCATAGTATCGATCGCCGATTCCCGCCCTCTAGTCACCGACCGACCCTGTACGCACCCCGAACTCGAGTCACCGGAATTGCCGCGAAACCGGGTTCGAACGGCCAGTGTCACGTCCGACTCGAGGCGTGACAGCGATCGACGAGTCAACGTCACAGTCGTCGGATGCGGAGCGCGGGATGGCTGTCGCGAGTCGAACTGGCCGGAACGACGTGAAATAGTCATCCGCGAGCGCCGTCACTCGATTCCCCTCAAACCGGCGAAATCGGACGCGAAAGACGATTTTCCAGAGACAGTAATTGTTCTATATAGGAATATGTGGCCACTGATCGATATATACGGCTCATAGCATCGTATTTTTATACCCTCTCGAATTGACCACGTGATGGCAGATAACCAGTTCGGACGCGACGCAGTATCGCGACGGAAATTCATCGCCGCAACCGGTGCTGCCGGTACGGCCGCGATCGCAGGGTGCAGCGACACGAGCAGCGGGAACGGCGACGGCGAGCTCTCGGGGGAGGTCATCGTCAAGGGGTCGAGCACGGTGTTCCCCATCTCCGACGCGATGGCCGAGCGGTTCATGGAGGAGAACCCGAAGGTCAACGTCACGGTCGACCCGACCGGCAGCGGTGGCGGCTTCGAGAACCACTTCTGTCCCGGTGACGCCGACATCAACGGCGCATCCCGGAAGATCAAGGAGGAGGAGCAAAACCACTGTGCCGAGAACGACGTCTCACCGATCGAGATGCATATCGCGGGCGACGCGCTCACGGTGGCCGTCAGCCCCGATAACGACTGGGTCGATAGCATGACCTTCGACGAACTGGCCCAGATCTGGGGCGACGACAGCGCCACCACGTGGTCCGACATCAATTCCGACTGGCCCGACGAAGAACTCGAGCTCTACGGCCCCGACACGACCTCAGGGACCTACGACTGGTTCAGCGAGAACATCAACGGCGGCGGTCACCGGACCGAGTACGAGGGTACCGAGGACGACAACACGATCATTCAGGGCCTCGAGAACAGCCCGTACGCGATGGGGTACTTCGGCTACGCCTACTACAGCGAAAACGAGGACCGCGTCAAGGCCCTCGAGATCGCAGAGAGCGACGACGACGAACCCGCCGCCCCGAGTCTGCAGGCGGCCAGCGAGGGAACGTATCCGCTGGCCCGACCGCTGTTCATCTACCCCGCCGAGGGCGCGCTGGAGCGCGAGCCGGTCTACGAGTTCGTGAACTTCTACCTCGAGAACTCGAACGCCGACTGGATCGCCGACGACGTCGGCTACGTCCCGTCGAACCAGGACATGGTCGACGAGAACATGAGCGCGCTCGAGGACGCAGCGGGCGAGTAACGCGGACGCCGATCGATTTTTCGGAGGAAACCGGATAGAAAATGAGTGACACATCAATGGAAGCCGATCTCACACGATCGGCAAACGGACGAATTGCAAAGGAGCGGTTGTACCACGGCTTGTTGTTCTGCTGTGCGGCGCTGACTGTCTTCGTGACGATCAGCATCGTCGCCACGCTGGCGATCGACGCCGTCGAGTTCTTTCGACGCGTCGATCCCCTCGACTTCTTCACCGGAACGGAGTGGGTCCTGCGGAGCGACAACCCGATTCTCGGTATCCTGCCGCTGGTGTCTGCCACGCTCATCGTGACGATCGTCTCGGCGCTCGTCGCGATCCCGGTCGGCACGGCGGCCGCGGTCTATCTGAGCGAGTACGCGAGCGATCGGATGCGATCAGTGCTGAAACCGGCCCTCGAGATCCTCGCGGGAATTCCGACCGTCGTGTACGGCTTTTTCGCGCTGGTGTACCTGACGCCGTGGCTCCAGCGGCTGGGGCTCGACCTGAGCCTGTTTAACCTGCTGTCGGCGTCGGTCATGGTCGGGATCATGATCATTCCGATGGTGTCCTCGATCAGCGAGGACGCGATGAGCGCGGTGCCGGACTCGCTACGGCAGGCAGGATACGGGCTCGGAGCCACGAAATTCGAGGTCTCGACGAAGATCGTCATCCCGGCGTCGATTTCGGGGATCTTCTCCTCGTACATCCTGGCGCTCTCGCGGGCGATCGGCGAGACGATGATCGTCGTGGTCGCCGGCGGCAGTCAGGGCCGAATGTTCAACCCGTCCGAACCGTTCGCGAACCTCCTCAATTCTGGGCAGACGATGACCGCTGCCATGGTGCAGGCGGTGACGACGGACCTGTCGGGCGGAACCGCCGGCTACTACTCGATGTTCGCGATCGGGCTGACACTCTTTGTCATTACGTTCAGCATGAACCTACTCAGCAACCGTATCGCCGCTCGGTACCGGGAGGAGTACCAATGAACCGACCACCCACTGCGACCGTCACGGTCACGACGGAGGTGCGTCGCTGATGGCGACGACCGACGAGTCGACGGGCGCTTGGTTCGGCGCGGACGGACAGGTGAGTCAGCTCCGCGGGCTGTTGTTCAAAGCCGGCTGCCTCGGCGCGACGGTGCTCACGCTGTTCCTCGTGTTCGTCTTTCTGGTCTACGTGGCGGTCGACGCGATCGAACCGAGGACGGCCGATCCCGCCTGGTGGGCGACGGTCGTCGTGACCGTCGCGGTCCCGGGGGTCGCCCTCTCGGCCTACTACTACCGCTTCGAACCACAGGCAGGTGAGGTCGCGTACACGGCCCTTGGACTGCCCGTCGCTGCGACGCTGCTCGCCGGCGGCGTCGGCATCGTTTTCAGGCACATCGTCAGCCCACACGAGTGGCTCGCGCTCGTCGTCGCGGTACTCGTGGCCTACGTCGTACTCGAGGTCCACGAGCGAACTCGGGACGCCGGAGCGCTCGAGCGGGCCGCGGTCGCCGTGGCTGTCCTGGTACTCACGATCGCCGGTGTCCCCGGGCTCGTCCCGAGTCTCCGTGCACTGATCCTGTCGCTTCCGGTCCTCCCGATGGCACCGCTGTCGCTTCTGGGAGCGTTCGTGGTCCCGATCGGGATCGCGGTCGGCTGGTACCTCCGTCGCGTCCGGGGGAGCGACCGGGCGGGCGTGATCGCTGGGGGAGCGACGGTCATCGCGGCCGCGCTCGGCGTCGTCGCCGGACCGGTTGCGGGCGTCTCCTGGACGACGTGGCTCATTCTGACGACGGTCGTCGGCGTTCCCGTCGGGCTCTACGTCGAACGGGTTCTCAGAGGGGGCGAGGGCGTCTCCGGACTCGCACTGCCGGTCGCACTCGCCGTCGGCGCGGTCGTCTGCGCCGTCGTCGTCGACGCGGCTGGATTCGCCGGCCCGAACGTCTGGCTCGACTGGGAGTTCCTGACCACCGCTCACAGTCGGACACCGCGGGAGGCAGGCATCTACCCCGCGCTCGTTGGGTCGGTGATGATGATCATCGTCGTCGCGCTCGCGGCGTTTCCGGTCGGTGTCGGCGCTGCGATCTACCTCGAGGAGTACGCGCCGAGCAACGGACTGCTCGGATCGATCGTCGAACTCATCGAGATCAACATCGCGAATCTCGCCGGGGTGCCGTCCGTGGTCTACGGACTGCTCGGCCTGGCGCTGTTCGTCAAGACGGGCGGGCTGCGTCCGGGAATCGTCGTCGTCGGTGGATTGACGGTCGCACTGCTGATCCTGCCGATCGTCATCGTCTCCGCACAGGAGGCGATCCGCGGGGTACCCGACTCGCAGCGACAGGCGGCCTACGGCATGGGTGCGACGAAGTGGCAGACGGTCCGGACCGTCGTCCTGCCGCGGGCGATGCCCGGAATTCTCACGGGGACGATCCTCGCGCTCGGCCGCGCGATCGGCGAAACGGCACCGCTGTTGATGGTCGGCGTTGCGGCGGTCGTCCGGATCTCGCCGAACTCGTTTGTCGGGCTGTTCAGCGCGATGCCGCGACAGCTCTACTCGTGGGCGCAGTTGGCCAAGCCGGACTTCTACCACGGCGTTCTCGCGGCCGGCGTCCTCGTGTTGCTCATCGTCTTGCTGATGATGAACGGCACCGCGATCCTGCTTCGCAACAAGTACCAGAAAGATAACTAAGATGACTCGAAACGACATTCGAAACGCCGACGACGGCGACGAGCAGCGAACGGACGGCAGCGCAACGACCGTCTCCGAACCGACTACGGGAGCCGACACGACGAACGACTCGCTACTCGACGACTCGTTCGATGTCGACAGGGGCTCCCTGCCGGCAGACACTGAGACGGTGATCGAGGCGCGGGATATCGATGTCTTCTACGACGACGTTCAGGCCCTGCAAGGCGTCGACATCGAGATCCCCGAAAACGGCGTCACGGCGCTCATCGGGCCGTCGGGCTGCGGGAAATCGACGTTCCTGCGCACGATCAATCGAATGAACGACCTCATCGACGCCGCTCGCGTCGATGGCGAACTGCGATTCGAGGGGAAGAACGTCTACGACGACGACGTCGATCCGGTCGCCCTGCGCCGGAAGATCGGCATGGTCTTTCAGACGCCGAACCCCTTCCCCAAATCGATCCGGGACAACGTCGCGTTCGGACTGGACGTACAGGAAAAAGACGTCGACGTCGACGAGACGGTCCGGAGCGCCCTCGAGCGAGCGGCCTTACTCGAGGAGGTCGAAGATCAACTCGACTCGAGCGGGCTGGACCTCTCGGGCGGGCAGCAACAGCGGCTGTGTATCGCGCGGGCGATCGCGCCGGACCCGGACGTGATTCTCATGGACGAGCCCGCCTCGGCGTTGGATCCGATCGCGACCTCGAAGATCGAGGACTTGATCGCGGATCTGGCCGAGGAGTACACGGTTATCATCGTCACGCACAACATGCAGCAGGCGGCCCGTATCTCGGACAAGACGGCGGTCTTCCTGACCGGCGGCGAACTCGTCGAGTTCGACGACACCGACAAGATCTTCGAGAACCCCGAGCACGACCGCGTCGAAGACTACATCACCGGCAAGTTCGGGTGACGGCCCGATGACTCGCGAGGACTATCGAGCGCGCCTCGAGCGGCTTCGCGACGCGGTCGTCTCGATGGGGGATCTGGTTTGTGACCGGCTCGCCGACGCCGTGACGGCGTTGTTTACCGACGATCGAGCACTCGCCGGCGAAGTGATCACGGACGACAGCAGCGTCAACGACCGGTACCTCGAGGTCGAGCGCGAGTGTCTCGACCTGCTGGCGCTGTACCAACCCGTCGCCGGTGATCTCCGAGTCGTCGTCGCCGCGTTCAAGATCGCCACCGACCTCGAGCGGGTCGGCGATCTCGCCGTCAATCTGGCCGAGTACACCCTGTCCTCGACGGACGCGTCGCCGCCGATTCCCGACGTCGATTTCGAGCGGATCGCCGCGCTCGCCCTCGAGCAGGTCGAGCGCGCGGTCGAGGCGTTCGGCACGGACGACGCCGACGCCTGTTTTGCGATCGCCGACCGCGACGACGAACTCGATGCCCGCTGTGCTACCGTCGCCGAGCGCGTCGTCCGGACGCTCATCGAGTTACGCGCGCCGGACCCCAACTCGAACAGGGGTCGGGACATCCGTCACGATCTCGTCGATTCGCCGATAGCGGACGTGATCTCCGACGTCTCGCGGACGTTCGTCATCGTTCGCGACCTCGAGCGGGTCGGCGACCACGCGGTGAACGTCGCCGCTCGCACGCTGTACGCCCTCGAGAACAGCGAGGAGTTACTCGTTTGACGCCGCTGTGGGTTCGAATCCGCTGTGCTCGCGTTCGTTGCTGTTTCTCCCAGTTGATCGTCGCTCGAGCACTGAAAACCGCCCCAACGCGATCTATAGACCGCTATACGGCGATATCGAGCCCGGAGGATGAAACTGTACTCGACGCCGTCCCGTGATCGTGGCTGCTCGTCTCGTAATCGAATCTATATATGCTGCCATTATTATCCGGCCGATAGATCCGAAATATTGTCCGTGATCGGTGGGTGAAAATACGGAACGTCAACTATTGGCATATGTATGCGTTTCGAGTACTGACGTTGGCACTCGCTGTACTACCACAAACACCCCGAATGAATACATAGTGCTATATAGTGCTCATAGTAGTATACTTACCCGTTCTGTGGCTTCGATTCGGTGATGTCGAGAGATACCACGGCGTCTTTGTCGACCGGCTTCGGTCGACGTGATTTTCTCGCCGCGGCAAGCGTTGCTCTCTCCGGTGGACTGGCCGGTTGTACCGGCGTCTTCGCCGCCGAGGGCAACCAAGTGAACATCGCGGGAAGCAGTACGGTATTTCCCGTGACCGAGGCGATCGCCTCCTCGTTCTCCGAAGAAAACCCGACGGTCAATTTATCGATGAGTAAGACCGGGACCGGCGGCGGATTCGGGAACTTCTTCTGTGCCGGTCGGACCGACATTAACAACGCGAGTCGGGCGATCGCCGACGCCGAAACCGAGCAGTGTGGCTCCAACGATGTCACGCCGCTCGAGTTCACGGTCGCAACGGACGCGCTGACGGTCGTCGTCAACCCCGATGCCGACTGGATCGACTGTCTCACCGTCGAACAGCTCCAAGAGATCTGGCAGGCCGACGGGGCGCAGCGCTGGAGCGATATCAACGAGGACTGGCCCGACGAAGAGGTCGAACTCTACGGCGCCGCGACGACCTCCGGCACGTTCGACTACTTCAAAGAGGCGGTCCTCGGCGAAGAACTGAACCACCGGAGCGACTACTACGCGACCGAGCGCGACCGAACGATCGTCCAGGGGGTTCAAGGATCGGAGGCCGCGATGGGCTACTTCGGCTTTTCCTACTACAGCGAAAACCCGAACTCGATCAAGGCAGTCTCGATCGACGACGGGAACGGCTGCGTCGAGCCCTCGATCGAGACGGCGAAATCCGGTGAATACACGCCGCTCTCGCGGCCGCTGTACATCTACGTCGCGAAGGAGTCACTCGCCGAACCCGCCGTACGGGACTTCGTCCGGTTCTACATGGAACAGGCCGCGACGGACCTCGTCTCGGAGGTCGGCTACGTGCCGATCACCGACCAACAACGCGACGACAACCTCGAGAAACTCGAGTCCCACATCGAGGAGGTGACCGAATGAGCGCACCCGATTTCTCTCACGACGCGAGCCGCACGGCGCGGGGCACCGTCTTTCGCTATCTCTTCATGCTGTGTGCGCTCCTGTCGATCCTGACGACCGTCGCGATCGTGTTGACGCTGCTGGTCGACGCGATCGATTTCTTCGCGCAGATCTCGGTCGTCGACTTCCTCACCGGAACGCGGTGGAGTCCGACGAACGACCCGATCGCGTTCGGCGTCCTGCCACTGATCTCGGGGACGCTGGTCATCACGATCGGCTCGGCGATGGTCGCACTCCCGATCGGCCTGCTGACGGCGATCTATCTCAGCGAGTACGCCTCCGAGCGCCGCCGGGCCTATCTGAAGCCGGCCCTCGAGGTGCTGGCGGGCGTTCCGACGGTCGTCTACGGCTACTTCGCGCTCGTCTACGTCACGCCGGCGCTGGACACGTTCCTGCCGCTCTCGACGTTTAACGCGCTGTCGGCGTCGATCATGGTCGGCATCATGATCATCCCGATGGTGTCCTCGATCAGCGAGGACGCGATGAGCGCGGTGCCCGATTCCCTGCGGCAGGCGAGTTACGGGCTCGGTGCGACGAAGTACACCGTCTCGACCTCCGTCGTCGTTCCGGCGGCGCTGTCGGGGATCTTCTCCTCGTTTATCCTCGCGCTCTCGCGGGCGATCGGCGAGACGATGATCGTCGCTATCGCGGCGGGACAGACGCCGCGACTGGCCGACGTGACCGATCCCGCGGGGCTGTTCCTCAACTCGATCCAGACGATGACCGCCGCGATGGTCCAGATCGGGACCGGTGACATCGTCGGACAAGGCGTCGCGTACAAGAGCCTGTTCGCGGTCGGACTCACCCTGTTCGTCATCACCTTCATCATGAACCTCGTCAGCGAGTTCGTCGCGTCGCGGTATCGCGAGGTGTATCGCTAATGGCGGCCGACACGCAGGACGCGCCCGACGCCGGTTTCGGGCAGGTCAGCCGGACGAAAGACGTCGCATTCCGCCTGCTCGCGCTGGCGGCGACGCTGCTCGGCATCGTCTCGCTGGCCGTCTTGCTCGCGAACGTCGCCGTCGACGCCGTCGGCTGGCTCGACTGGCAGTTCCTCACGAACCCGCCGCATCCGGACCCCTACGCGGCCGGGTACTTCCCCGCGCTGGTGGGCTCCATCGCGATCATGCTCCTGATCGCGCTGATCACGTTCCCGCTCGGGGTCGGGGCCGCGGTCTACCTCGAGGAGTACGCCGACGACGGCTATCTCACGAAATTCATCCAACTCAACATCGCGAACCTCGCGGGGGTCCCGTCGGTCGTCTACGGCCTCCTGGGACTGGGGCTGTTCGTCGGCCTCTTGAACCTCGGCTACGGGACGGTTCTCGTCGCCGGGTTCACCGTCTCCCTGCTCATCCTGCCGATCGTCATCATCTCGGCACAGGAGGCCATCCGATCGGTGCCCGACTCCCAGCGGCAGGCCTCTTACGGCATGGGCGCGACGAAGTGGCAGACGATCCGTAACGTCGTCCTGCCGCGGGCGATGCCCGGCATCATGACCGGGACGATCCTCGCGCTCGGTCGGGCGATCGGCGAGACCGCGCCGCTGATCATGATCGCCGCGCCCACGACCGTCTTCGGGATTCCCAACGGCCTCTTCAGCAAGGTCAGCGCCATGCCCCTGCAAATTTACAACTGGGCGTCGTACCCCGAGACGGAGTTCCAGTACGGCGTCGTCGCCGCCGGCGTCGTCACGCTGCTCGTCGTCCTGCTAACGATCAACTCGATCGCGATCGTCATCCGGAACCGCTATCAATAGAGATACTGACAATGACTAACGAACAGATGACTTCCTCGGAAACGGAACCGACCGACGACCAGCCAGCCCCGACGCCGGGAACCGGCGGCCTCGACGACCGCACCGCCGACACTGGCGGGGAGACCATGATGGATCGCACCCTCCTCGAGGCGCGCGATCTGGACGTCTACTACGGCGACGATCAGGCGCTCCGAGGGATCGACATGGAGATTCCCGAAAAACAGGTGACGGCGCTCATCGGCCCGTCCGGCTGCGGGAAGTCGACGTTCCTGCGCTCGATCAACCGCATGAACGACCTCATCGACATCGCTCGCGTTGAGGGCGACCTCTACTTCCGCGGGAAGAACGTCTACGACGACGACGTCGATCCGGTCGCGCTGCGCCGGAAGATCGGCATGGTCTTCCAGTCACCCAACCCCTTCCCGAAGAGCATCTACGATAACGTCGCCTACGGGCTGAAGGTCCAAGGGAAAGACGAGAACGTCGACGAGAAGGTCCACACTGCCCTCGAGCGAGCGGCCTTACTCGAGGAGGTCGAAGATCAACTCGACTCGAGCGGGCTGGACCTCTCGGGCGGCCAGCAACAGCGGCTCTGTATCGCTCGCGCCATCGCGCCGGATCCGGAAGTGATCCTGATGGACGAGCCGGCGTCGGCGCTCGATCCGGTCGCGACCTCGAAGATCGAGGACCTGATCGAGGACCTCGCCGAGGAGTACACGGTCGTCATCGTCACCCACAACATGCAGCAGGCGGCCCGTATCTCGGATAAGACGGCCGTTTTCCTGACCGGCGGCGAACTCGTCGAGTTCGACGACACCGACAAGATCTTCGAGAACCCCGAGCACGACCGCGTCGAAGACTACATCACCGGCAAGTTCGGATAACCCGCTGGTTTTCGTTCGATCGGTCTCGCGTTCCGTTCGAGTCGCGTTACAGTTCGCGTCCCACCGAGTCACCACACCGCGTCGAGTCGCCGTTCGTGTTCGTATTCGGTACGTCTACTCGCTCGAGAGACTGTCTGCGTCGCGACTAAGTGTCGATTTCTAACCACGTCGCTTATGCGCGGATATCGCATGGGTTGGAAGGGATGGTTGCCACTGGGGTCCACATCCTGATCGGTCTCGCGCTGGCCCTGCTCGTCTCCCGATCCGGACGGGCCGAGCCGTACCTCGTCGTTGCACTCGCCGCCATGGCCCCCGATATCGACACGTTCGTCTTCCGGCCGCTGGTCGAATTCGGATACGTTTCGGGGCCGCTATGGAGCCATCGGGGACTGACGCATTCGCTGCTCGGGGGCGTCGTCGTGGTCGCACTCCTCGCGTATTTCGGTCCGTGGCGAGCCGCCGCGATCGGATTCGGCTCGCACGTCGGCTTCGATATGCTGACCGGGGGCGTGCGACTGTTCGCTCCCGTCGATCCCACACTGTACGGAACGTCCGTCGATTGGCTGCTCCTGAATATGCTCGCGTCCGTGGTCGCAGTCATCATCATCCTCGGCGGGTTGCTCGGCATGAAATACGATTTCGAGCGCCCGATCGACGCGCACGCCCCGAAAACGACACTCGAGTGGTTCCGGTAGCCCGACCGATCACGATCGACCGACGGCACGGGTCAGCGACACCGTTGCGCCTGCGCGTGGTGGCTTTACTGATAGTCTCGGCGTGGCACGTCGTGGGTACCGATTAATGTCTATCAAAGGCTTAGTCTATCACGACGCACACGACGTCTCGATCGAAGACATCGACGAACCGGAGATTCAGAGCCCCAACGACGCAATCCTCGAGGTGACGACGACCGCGATCTGTGGCTCGGACTTACACATGTACGAGGGTCGAGCGGGGGCCGACGAGGGGATGGTCTTCGGCCACGAGATCATGGGCGAAATCGAGCGGGTCGGCGACGGCGTCGACACGCTCGAGGCGGGCGACCGCGTCGTCCTCCCGTTTAACGTCTCCTGTGGCTTCTGTGAGAACTGCGAGGACGGTGAGTACGGCTACTGTCTGAACGTCGCCGACACCCCCGGCGGGGCCTACGGCTACGTACAGATGGGGCCGTATCAGGGCGGCCAAGCCGAGAAGGTCCGGGTGCCCTACGCCGACTTCAACGCGCTGAAACTACCCGATGAGGGCCACGAGGAGGACTTCATCCTGCTCGCGGACGTCTTCCCGACGGGCTGGCACGGCACCGAGCTCGCGGACCTCCAGCCCGGCGAGTCGGTCGCTATCTTCGGGGCGGGCCCCGTCGGCACGATGGCCGCCTACAGCGCGAAGCTCAAGGGGGCCGCCGAGATCTACGTCGTCGACCGCGTCGACAGCCGCCTCGAGATGGTCCGAGAGCACTGCGACGCAACGCCGATCAACTTCGAGGAAGGCGATCCGGTCGAGCAAATCACCGAGGCCCACGGCGGCCCGGTCGACAAGGGCGTCGACGCCGTCGGCTACCAGGCCATCGAGGGCGACCGCGAGGGAGACCACGCCTACGACGCCGACCGGGAGAACCCCTCGATCGTGATCAACCAGCTGATCGAGGCCGTCATGGCCGGCGGGAAGATCGGCATCGTCGGTGTCTACACCTCCCAAGACCCCAACGAGCCCGACCACATCGCCGAACAGGGTAACCTGGACATCAATATCGGGCAGGCCTTCGAGAAGGGACTCAAGTTCGGCACCGGCCAGTGTCCCGTCAAACGGTACAACCGCCGGCTCCGGGACATGATCATCTCCGGGCGGGCGGAACCGAGCTTCCTCGTCTCACACCGCGTCTCACTCGAGGAGGCCCCCGAGATGTACGAGCGGTTCGACGAGCGCGAAGAGGGCGTCACGAAGGTCCTGCTTTCGCCGTAGCCGGCGAAAGTCCAATGTGACGCACACAGTCTTTATCAGGGACGGACGACGTGCCAACAGTATGGCCAGACAATCCTATCAGGAGAAGCTCACGGAACTCCGTGAGGACGTGCTCTACATGAGCGAAGTCGTCATGGAGCGGCTTCGAATGGGGCTCGACGCCCTCGAGCAGAAAGACGAATCGCTCGCTCAGGAAGTGATCGAGGGCGACGGCGAGATCAACCGGATGTACCTCGATCTCGAGCAGGACTGTATCGACCTGCTCGCGCTCCAGCAGCCGGTCGCGAGCGATCTGCGGTTTATCGCCGCCTCGTTCAAGATCATCACCGACCTCGAGCGGATCGCCGACCTCGCGACCAACCTCGGCGAGTACACGATGGACGCCGAACAGGACCTGTTCCCCGACGTCGACGTCCAGGAAATGGGCGATCTCACCCTCGACATGCTCGAGGACGCGATGATCGCGTACGACACCGAGAACACCGACACGTGTCGGCGACTGGCGTCCCGCGACGACGAACTCGACGAGTTCGCCGAACGGGCGAGCGAGATCGTCGTCCGCGACCTGATCGAACGCGAACTCGAGTCGCCCGACGAGGTCGAGCGGATCCTACAGGACGTCTCGCGACTCCTACTGACGATTCGAGACCTCGAGCGCGTCGGCGATCACACGGTCAATATCGCTGCGCGGACGCTGTACATGGTCGAAAACGACGACGAACTCATCTACTAACGGCCGATTCGGTCGGGGCTGATCGAGACGCCGCCGAACGGTGGCTGACCTCTTATTCGGATTCGTTGCCGCCCTCGGACTCGTTGCCACCTTCGGATTCGTTACCGCCCTCGGTTTCGTTACCGCCCTCGGACTCGTTGCCGTCTTCGGATTCGTTGCCACCGCCGCCGTCGCCGCCATCGATCTCGAGATCGCCTCGCATCTGGGTTTCGTGCGGTTGGCAGACGTACTGGGCCATCTCGCTGCTCGCCGTGATATCCAACATCTGTTCGTCATCGGGTTCCGTGACCTCCTCGGTCGAGAGGTCGTCGACGACTTCGTCGCTGTCGTCTCGAATTTCGATATTGTGGTTGGACCCGTCGCCTTCCGTCCAGCCGATCGTGTAGTCTTCGCCCTCCTGCAGGATCAGCGTCGGGTTCGACTCGCCCTCGATCTGGGACGGTGCGAGTCCTTCCCACTCGGACGTCTGCCCGCTGAACTCGATGTCGGTGCCGGGGTCGATCTCGTAGCCGTCACCGCTGCCACCGTTGCCGCCGTTGCCGCCGTTGCCGCCGTTACCGTTGCCGCCGCCGCCACCACAGCCGGCGATAAACGCCGTTGAACTCGCGACACCTGTCAACTGAAGCATCCGCCGTCGGGATAACCGATCGTCTCGTGCCATCAGGCTGACTTTGTGCCCAACGGGAATAGTCGAATACCCGTCTACTGCGTGGGAGTCAAGTACGGGTCGGTTTGGGACACGTTGACGCCGATTTCGGCTGTCGGCCTTCCTCACCGTGTCGGCCGTGGCCCCGTCCCTGATTCACGCTCGGGAACACGTGTCAACAACTGTGTCGTATCAATGATGTTTCGGGTCTCGAGCAGCAGTTCGGCCGCCGTCCGAATCGCGAACTCGGCCTCGAGATCGACGCCGTGACAGCGCGCGTAACACTCGAGCCAGCGGTTCATCGCGTCCTCGAGCGCGGCGAGCTCGGCCGCAGTGAGCGGGACCCTGCGGCCGCCTGTCCGGGCCTCGACGTAGAGCCAGACGGCCTGTCCCGCCCCCTCTCGGAGGTATGCGGTGGGGTCGTCGGGTTCCGTTCCCGTACTCGTCGAACCGGCGGGTCGGTGCCCGTCGCCGCTCTCGAACGCGGCTCGCTCGCGCTCAGCGCGGCGAGCGAGCGCGGCGATGCGAGGCCCGTACCGGCTCATATTATCCCTCGCGGTAGTCCACGCCCTTGCCGCCGCGGGGGTGTTCCCACTCGGTGTCGGCGACGATCGCACAGGTGCCACACTCGACGCAGGGCTGGGTGTCCAGACTGACCAGCGTCTCCTCGGTGCCGTTCGTCTTGACGACCTCCGAGCGGTAACAGCCGCCGCCGAAATCCGCGGCGCTGACCGGACAGGCCGTGACGGCCGCGCCGCTTGCCGCGACGGATTCGTCTCTGAGTTCGATATGCGGGTTCCCCACGTCGGTGTCATACGTCAGGTCGCCGATTCGCTCCTCGAGACTCGGCGGCTCGATATCGCTCTCCCAGTGGATCGTCTTGCCGTGTTCCTCGGCGATCACCGTCGGCAGGGAGACGTAGCCGGTCTTCGTATCGGGGAGCATCGACACCAGAAACGGCGAGTTGTACGCCCGCTGTAACAGCCGGTCCGCGATCGGGTTGCCGACCGCGAGCGATCCGAGCGGCGACTCGAGCACCCGTTCGACCGCGTTCGTCACGGCGTCGTTCTCACCAAGGGTCCGGGAGAGTTCGTACCGCTGCGGCCGGAGTTTGTCCATCGTACCCGATTCCTCGAGCATCGTCGTGTACCGCCGGCCCGCCGCCTCGGAACCGGGATCGCCGCGCGCGGCAACGAAGGCGTCGGCCGCGAGCGCGCCGGCGGTGACGGCGTGGTTCATCCCCTTGATGATCGGCCCTTGGGCCTGCATCTGGCCGGCCGCGTCGCCCACGAGGACGAGCCGGTCGCGGTATGGCTCGCGGTGGGCGACCTTCTTCGAGTCCGGGACGAGCTTGGCGGCGTACTCGCGCTCGCGGTACTCGTTTTTGAACCAGCCCGCCAGCAGCGGGTGGGTCAGCAGGGCGTCGAGCAGTTCGTGGGGTTCCGCCTCCCGCTCGACGAGGCTGTCGAGGTGGAAGACGGTCCCGATCGACAGCGAGTCCTCGTTCGTGTAGCAAAAGCCGCCGCCGCGAACGCCATCGAAGAGGTCGCCCGAGAACAGGTGAGCGGCCCCCTCGTCGGGCTCGAGATCGAACCGGTCGTCGATCGCCTCTGGGTCCATGTCGACGACGGCCTTGACGCCCTGGAACCACTCGTCGGGTTCCTCCCAGTCCATCAGCCCGGCGTCGCGGGCGAGTTCGGAGTTGACGCCGTCGGCCGCGACGATCAGGTCCGCCGCGATCGGCTCGAGTTCGTCGCAGGTGACGCCGACGATCTCTCCGTCTCGCGGGCCGCGAGACGGCTTCGCCGTCTCGTTCGAGGCGGTGTCACCGCCTCGCCGCCCGCTCGACTCGTCCGAGGGTCGTACGCGACCCTCGCTGTCCTCCCTGAGCAGGCCGTTCACTCGAACGTTCGTCAGGACGCCGCCGCCCGTCTCACTGGTCTTCTCGTGGACGCGGGCCTCGAGCCACGAGTCCATCTGCCGGCGAAGCACGGCGTCACACCAGTCGGTGTCGTGCTCGTGGAGGTCGGCCAGCTCGTACGTCTTGACCGAGTTCCCGGCGACGTTGTGGATGTAGTAGTCCGTGACGGGCCGCTCTGTCGCTTCCTCGCGGACGCCGTCGAAGAGGTCCGCGAGCGTGTACGGTGCGGACTCCTCGGCGTAGAGCAGCCCGCCGGAGACGTTCTTCGAGCCGGCCTCCGTTCCGCGCTCCAAGACGAGCGTCTCGACGCCGTGGTCGGCCAATCGCGCGGCCGCCGCGGCCCCGCCGGGGCCACAGCCTACGACGACGGCTTCGTAGTGTTCGTAGTCGTCCGTCGCGGCCGCCATCACTCGTCACCCCCGTCGGCGACGGCCTCGGGCTCGAGATCGATCGCCCCCGATTCGACGGCTTCGGTGAGCCGCGGCAAGACCTCGAAGAGATCGCCCTCGATGAAGTAATCCGAGAAGTCCCGGATGCGGGCGTCGGTGTCGGTGTTGACGGCGATGATCGTCTCGGACTCGTCCATGCCGACCTTGTGCTGGACCGCCCCGGAGACGCCGGCCGCGATGTAGACGTCGGGCGCGACGACCTGCCCGGTCTCGCCGATCTGGCGCTCCTCCTTCGAGTACGCCTCGACGTGGCCCTCGAACTGGTAGGAGGAGGTGACGATCCCCCGCGTAATCCCGAGTTCGGCGTCCTCGAACGCGTCGACCAGCTCGAGACCCAACTCCATCCCCGCAGTCGGATCGTCGGCGATCCCGCGGCCGAGACAGACGATCACGTCGTGGCCCGTGAGATCGATCCCGGCCTCGAGCCGATCGTACTCGGTGATCGCGACGCGGAACCAGTCGTCGTCCAGTTCCATGTCGTGTTCGACGACCAGTCCCTCGCGGTCGGGGTCCGGATCCATCGGGTCGAAGCTCCCAGGAATGACCGACGCTCCCTGCGGGTGGAAGTCCCGGCCCGGATTGTCGAGACAGAGGATCGTCGAGTACTCGAAGCCCGAGAAGTCCGGCCGCTTCATGTGCAGGACCTTCTCGACGGTCTTCTTCACGCCGGGTTCGCCGGTCTTGACCGGGTTCGAGACCTCCTCGTCCGCGATGAACAGATCCGAACAGTCCGAGGCCAGTCCGGAGTCGAGTTCGGCCTGGACCGTCGCCGAGAGATCGCGGCCGTTGTTCGTCGCCGGAAACAGGATATAGCGCGGTTTGTCGTACTCGCGCCAGTCGGTGCTCTCGACGGTTCCATCGCCGCGAGCCATGTGGGCCGCGATTTCGGCGTACGGTTTGTGCAGGAACCGCTCGAGGCGCTCGTCGTCGTGATAGACCGCAACGTCGGCCCCGTAGGCGATGCACTCCTCGGCGAGGCCCTTGCAGTCGTCGCCGACGAGGACCGCGACGACCGCCTCTTCTTCCCCGTAGTCCGCCTCGAACTGGTCCATCAGTTCGCGGGCCTTCCCGAGCATCTCCCTTGCGACATCGAGCAACTCGCCGCCCTGCGTTTCACAGAAGACCCACATATCGGCGTAGTCGCCGTCCTCGAGCGCCCGCACGTGTTTCTTGTCGCGGGTGGGATGGGAGAGCCCGTCGTCTTCTTCTTCGTCGGTCTCGGGCTCCGCTCCCGTCTCCCCGGTCGCCGCGGCTTCGTCCTCGCTCTCCGCGTCGCCCGCTGCTTCGTCGCCCACGGACTCCCTCGTCTCCTCGTACTCGCCTTCGGTTTCCGTCCCCTCCTCGACGCCGTCGCTTTCACCCTCCGCGTCGGCACCGATCGCCTCGAGTCGCTTCCGGACCGCCTCGCGGGCCGTCGCGCGGTCCTGCCCGGTCCGCTCGGCCTCGAGGATCGCCTGCAGTTCGTCTACGTCGTCGACCGTCTCGAGTGCCGCCGTCAGTTCGTCGACCGTGTGGTCGTCGGGGTCGATCGCCGTCATTTCAATCACCTGCCCCCGCGGCGTAGGGCTGTAGTTCCTCGAGTACGTCGCCCATTCCCTCGCCGTCGTCGGGTTCGATCATCGTCGCCTCCCGTTCGGACGGCGCTTTGGGGATCGGATCGACCGACGAGACGATCGTGGGCGACCCGTCGAGCCCGATGTAGTCGGGATCGAGGTTCAGATCGGTGTGGTCCCACGTCGTCAGATGGTCGTCGTGGTTCTCGGCTCGCGCTTCGGTTTCGGCCCGGAGTTCTTTGCGGGTCAGCCGGTGTGAGGCCGTCCGGTAGGTCGGCTCGAACTCGGGATCGGTGACGACGACACAGGGCAGCGGCGCTTCGACCGTCTCGATCTCGTCGATGTCGCCCTCGACGAGGCGCTTCGCGCGCAGCGTCCGCTCGTCGGGGTCGATGTCGAGCGCGACGACGTGGGTGACGATCGGCCAGTCCATCGCCCAGCAGGTCTGGGGCCCGGTCTGGCCCGTCTCGCCGTCGGCCGTTTTGAACCCCGCAAACACCAGATCGATGTCGGCGACCTCCTCCCGATACGTTTCGAGACCCGCGCTGAGTGCGATCGCCGTCGCCCACGTGTCGGAGGCGGCCAGTTCGCGATCCGAGAGCAGGAAGCTGTCGTCGGTGTAGACCGTCTCCATCGCCCCCCGCAGGACCTCGGCGTACCCCGGCGGCCCCATGCTCATCCCGCTGACGTGACCGCCGTGTCGGATCTTGGTCTGCAACGCGGCCCGCAGCGCGAACTCGTCGTTCGGGTTCATAACCGTCGGCGTCTTCCCCCGCTCGAGGTGGCCGTCTTCGTCGAACGAGACGGCCCCCTCCGAGAAGTCCGGAACGCCTTTCGTCAGTACGATCGACCGCATGGATACCCCCGTTGCCAGAGCGTGTTAATTTCTACCATGGCTGTCGCACCCTACCATAGTATCAGTATTAAGAATAGGGGTGAAATTCGCCGATAAATTGTCCCGAACGCGGAGACAGTCTCCCGGAGAATTCGTACGGCTTCGATGGTGGTCGTCGTGGATCGAGCGTCTCGCTCGAGCGAAAGTCGTCCGGACGGCGGGTCGCGTTACTCGCGTTCGCGTTCGGTCGTCCGCATCGTGATCTCGCCGTCGGCCCGGATCGTTCCGTCGACTTCGGCGTCGGGGCCCAGTTCGAAGTCCTCACAGGAGACATCGCCGAGGACGCGGGCGTCGCGCTCGACGACGACATCGCCGTCGCGAGTGGTCACGTCGCCGTGGATACGGGTCCCCTCGCCCACGGTGACGTCGCCGCGTGCCCGGAGGCTGCCGAAGACGTTGCAGTCGGCGCCGACGTCGATCGTCTCGGCGCGGACGTTGCCGTGGAGCCGGCAGTCGTCACCGATCGTCGCGGGCGTCGAGACGCGCCACGCGTCGTCCCCGACGGTCGCGTTCCGGGGAATGACGAGCGGTTCGGCGTCGGGTTCGTCCTCGTCTTCATCGTCGACGATTTCGGAGATCAGCCGCTGTGCGGCGTCGTCCTCGCCGATCAGGAGGAGGTGCTTGAGGTAGACGAACAGAAAGACGATCGTCGGCATCGGGTTCCGGATGACGATCCAGCCGTTGGCTTCGAACCCCTCCTCGATCTCGACGTCGTCGCCGATGTCGAGGTCGCCGGCGACTTTCAATCGACCGCCGATGTGGACGCGCTCGCCGATATAGGCGTCCTGCCCGACCAAGACGTTCTCGGCGACGTCACACCACATGTCGAGCCGACAGTCGCCGTCGGCCTCGATTGCGCCGCCGAACTCGGCCGACTCGCCGGCCAACACGTTTCGGCCGCGGACGCCGAACCCGACGGTCGCCCGGCCGCCCACGAGGACGTCCCCGTCGGTTACGAGGTCGCGCTCTTGGGCTTCCGTTCCGTCGGGAACGACGAGTTCGTCGAGCGGATCCCTGCTGAAGGCCACACTCGCATCCAAAGGGAGCACCGCCTAATAAACCTCGCGCGTCGTCAGTCGTCCGTCTGACGCCGTCGCCCGCGCCGCCCTCGCCATCGCTTCATACGGTCTGCTGTACGTCATTGCCGGCACAACCCCGGTCGCTCTGGGATTGCGCCGGTACATCGTTACAGCAACCGGTATCAGCCGTCGAGTACAGTCGCCTCGCTTTTACACCCCCGCTGCATACGACCAGCCATGACTACGCTCGCGTTCGACGACGACGGCGTCGATGTCGTCTACGAAGGCACCGAGTTTCGCCTCGAGCAGGAACTCATCGAGGAAGCGACCCAGAAGTCCTACTACGACGTGACCGACCACGAGGTGTTGAAGATCGTCGCCGAACAGCCGAACCTGCAGGGCGAACCCCGCCGTATCGGCGATATTCTCGACTGAACACGGACGGTGTGCCCGCCGTCAGTACACGCCGTGGAGTAACACGAACACGACGATCCCCAGCGAAAAGGAGATCAGCCACAGCGTCGCCGCGACGCGGCCGATCCGGGCGTGGCTCGTCTGCGGAATCTCCGTGACCGGACGGGACGCCGCGAGCAGGAGGACGTAGTAGAGCAGGGGGATACAGACGATCGCGAGGAAGATGTGGATCGCGAGCAGCGGCAGGTAGACGAACTGGTAGACCGCGTCGGGTCCGGGAAACGGCTGCGGGCCGCCAGTCACGGTCAGCCGGTAGAGATAGAGCGCGAGAAAGCCCGCGAACAGCCCAAAGGAGGCGAGCATCGCGACGCGGTGGCGTTCGATCCGACCGCGACGGATCGCCCGCCAACCCACCGTGATCGTCCCGATCGCGACCGCGCTGATCACGGCGTTGACCAGCGGAATCACGTCGATGATCCACTCCGGGGCCGCCGGCACGCTCGAGGACGGAATTCGTCCGCCCGCGGCCGCGAAGACGACTGCCAACGACACCACGCTCAAGACGCCGGTGAGCAGGTGCACGCGCTCTCGAGGGACGTATTCCATGTGTGGTCGTTCGAGCGGAACGTGAAAGTGGTTATCGTCTCCGGCGGAGAGCCGTCACCGCTCGTCGCCGTCCTCCGATTTCCAGTACTCGTATCGAGACAATAGCCACAGCGATCGCTCGTCGGAAGTAGTGTCGGAAAGGATTATGCGTGGGTGATGTCCGCGAAGGGAAATCACCTGCATCGATCTTTGGTGGAGCTCAGCCACCTGTGCGATGCGTGGGACCGGATTCGAACCGGCGGACCCCTACGGGACAGCGCCCTCAACGCTGCGCCGTTGGCCTGGCTTGGCTACCCACGCTCGCGGTCTCTGTCTGCACTCATTCGTATCCAGTGTGATTATAAAAGCCCTTTCCTTTGGGTCGGCGACTGCGGCGAGGTCACACGGAAATGACGGGCTCACGTGACACGTGAGCGGTCCACGCAACCCGTCGGCGTCGGGGCTCGAGCGGCATCGATCGTCGGCGGTCCGAGATCCGCTCGGTGCGAACCGTCCTCGAGTCGAGTGAGACACAAAGGTTTCAACGCTCGAGCGGGATTTCAGGTCGAATGTCGGTGTCGTCGGTTCGGACGCGTGCGCTCGCCGGTGTGATCGCGGCCAGCGGCATGGTCGCCGCGGGACTGCTCGTCTCGCCCTCGAGGGCGATGGGGACCGTCGACGCCCTCGCCGCGGACCCGTTCCTGTTCGGTCTCGTCGTCGCCGGCCTCTACCTCGTGCGGCCGCTTCTCGCGTGGCCCACGACGCCGCTCGCGGTCGTCGTCGGCTACGGCTTCGGCGTCGCGGCCGGCGTCCCGATCGCGCTCGTCGGCGTCGTCACGACCATTCTTCCGGTCTTCCTCGTCGCCCGCTGGCTCGCCGCCGGCGAGGCGGACGCGGCTCGTGAATCCCGCGCTGGAAGCGAGGGGAGCGGTTCTCGGTTCCTCGAGCGGGCCGGCGACGCCGTCGCGCGCTATTACGAGACGGCGGGACCGCTCCGCGGCGTCACCGCCTCGCGGCTGGCACCGATCCCGTCGGACGTCGCGACGTGTGCCGCCGCGGTCAGCGGCGTCACGCTCCGCCAACTGGTGGTCGGGACGGCGATCGGCGAACTCCCGTGGACGATCGCCGCGGTCGTCGTCGGCGCCTCGGCGGCGACGATCACCTCGAGCGGACTCGGCGAACTCGGTGTGGCGTTGTCGGTCGTCTGTGCGCTCGCCGCCGTCGGCCTCCTCGCCGGCCCCGTCTACCGCACGCTCCGGACGGACCGAACGCGAACCGAGGGCGCGGGACGATCGACGGACAGCTAGTCGGCTCGGTCGGCGGTGATCCGTTTGCCGGTCGTGATGTGGGTCGCGAAAATCAGGCCGCAACTGCGCGGTATCGCTGTCCGATCACCCGTCTCCCTCCTCGATCAACGAATCGCTCAGGTCCTGTAACTCCGACTCGAGTCGCTGGTAGCCCTCGGTCTCGGTCAACTCCTCGACGGAGTGCTCGTCCTCTAAGGTCTCCATCTTGTTCGAGATGGACTCGAGTTCGCGCCGGTCGCCGCCGCCGTAGCGCGACTGGACCCGCAGGTTCTCGATGATTCGGGTCAACTGGGCTCGCGTGACCGGCTTCGTGACGTAGTCGTCGAGATCCAGTTCGACGATATCGAGACCGGGATCGACGGCGGTCACCATGATCACCCAGCAGTCGTAGCCCGCCGCGCGGATCTCCTCAAGCACGCGATCCCCGGTGATATCGGGCATGTGCCGGTCGAGCAGGACGACGTCGATCGCGTCGCTCATTCGCTCGAGTGCGGTGGTCCCGTCGTAGGCGGTCACGACCTCGTAATCCTCGCCGACCCACATCGCGTAGAGGTCGGCCAACTCCCGTTCGTCGTCGACGACGAGAATCGTCGGTTGCGCAGACATAGAGATCAGTGCCCGAGACCACAAAGCGCCGTCTTGTAGGGGTTCCGGGCGACTCAGTACTCGAGTCGGGCGCTGATTCGGTGGTTCGGCGAGAAAGGGACGTTCAGCGGAAGGGGTCGCTGCAGTCGAGGATGACCCCGTGCTGGGGACAGACGTACTTGCAGTGACGCTTGTACATCGGGGCCTCGCAGTGCGGACAGCGCGGCGCGCCGGCGGCTCGGTCGCTCGAGTCGTCCGTAGCAGCGCTGTCGGTCGACCCGTCGCCGTCGGCACCGCCCGCGGCGCCGTCCACACCGTCGACAGTCATACGACGGCGTACTCGCCGACCGGTGCTAAGTGTGGCGTTTCCGACGGAGCGGTAATGTAAAAGAGAAGAAAACCGAGACGAGAGAAAAGCCCAAAACCGGCTCAGTCAGCGCTCAGCACTCGCTCCAGCCACAAGATTCGCAGGTCTTGCAGCCTTCGGAGAAGTACAGCGACATCGAGCCGCAGTCGGGACACTCCGGCGATTCGCCGGCGTCGATGAGGTCCTGGGTCGTGTCGTCGTCAGCGTCCGCGGTCGAGCCGCTATCGGCGGCGGCCGCGCCGCCGTCGGTCTTCGGCCCGTCGTACTCGGCGAAGTCCGCGTCGGCCGACTCCTCGAGGGTCTGCTGTTTCGGGTACGGCTTGTCGATCTCGTTCTCGAGGTAGCGGCGCATCGCGGTGCCGATGGCGTCGGGGATGGACTGGATCTGTTCGCCCTTGTCCCACGCGACCTTCGGCGAGCGCGTGCCACAGAGTTCGTCGACGATCTCCTCGGGGTCGACGCCGGAGCGCAGCGAGGTCGAGATGACCTTCGCCAGCGCCTCGGTGAAGGAGTTCGTGAAGCCGCCGGAGTGGCCGATGTTGGCGAACAGCTCGAACGGCTGGCCGGTCTCGGGGTCCTCGTTGATCGTCACGTAGATCTTCCCGTAGCCGGTGTCGATGCGCTGGCTGACGCCCTGCAGGGCGTCGGGGCGCTCGCGCTTCTCGGTGAAGTCGATCTCGACCGGCTGGCCGTCCTCGCCGAGCAGCGCGTCGACGTCCTCCTCGAGGACGTCGGCGACTTCCTCGCTCTCGAGGAAGCCTTCGAGGCCGCCGAAGATCTCGTCGATCTGTTCGACCAGGGCCTGTGCGGCCTCGGTCTCGTCGGCGAAGTCGGCGTTGTCCGCGCGCGTCGTCAGCACCTGCTTCGAGCGGGTGCCGTCGCGGTAGTAGGTGACGCCCTTGCCGCCGTTCTCGTAGACCCACTCGAAGACCTCCTTTGCGTCCTCGAGCGAGGAGTCGTTGGGCGCGTTGACCGTCTTCGAGATCGAGGAGTCGACGCCCTTCTGACAGGCACACTGGACCGCGGCGTGCTGTTTCGCGGAGAGGTCGCTGGTGATGACGAACAGTTCGCCGATGGCGTCGGGCACGGTCGAGAGCCCTTCGACGCCGTCGAACTGGTTCGTCGCCATCTGCTCCTGTGCCTCCTCTTTGACCGCGTCGACGTCGATGTCGTTCGCCTCGAGGGTTCGCAGGAAGTAGTCGTCGAACTCGACGAGCATCTCGTCGCCCTGGACGTCGTCGGTGACGTTCTTGTAGTAGGCGACGTTGTAGATGGGCTCACAGCCGCCGGTGGTGTTGCCGACCATGGAGGTCGTCCCGGTCGGCGCGATGGTGGTGACGTTGTGGTTGCGGATGGGGAAGCCGTCTTCCCAGTCGTCGGCGTCCTCGCCGGTCTGGTGCTCGAACCACTCGCGGTACTCGGTCGGGTTCGCGTACTTCGACTCGCCCCAGTCGTTAAAGGAGCCGCGCTCGGTGGCGAGTTCGTGGCTCTTGGCCTTCGCGCCGTGGTTGATGTGGGTCATCAGCTGGCGGGCGACTTCGTTCCCTTCGTCGCTGCCGTACTTGATCCCGAGCTGGACGTACAGCTGCGCGAGTCCCATGATTCCCAGCCCGATCTTGCGCATGTCCCGGACCTTCTCCTCGATTTCCTCGACCGGGAAGTCCGACATCGTGACGACGTTCTCGAGGAAGCGCGTGCCGTACTCGATGCGCTCGTCGAACTCCTCGAAGTCGATGGCCTCCTCGAGGAAGGCTTCGATAGCCGCCGCTTGGGAGTCGTACTCGTCGCCGTGTTCCTCGGACCAGACGCGCCAGTCGGGGGCGTCGAGATCGGCGAGCGTCGAGAGGTTGATGTGGCCGAGGTTACAGGCCTCGTGTTCCTCCAACGGCTGTTCGCCACAGGGATTGGTCGCGAGGATCTGGTGGTCCTCCTGTTTCTCGACGTCGAAGGAGTGCTGGTCGTTCACTCGCTCGAGGTAGATGACGCCCGGTTCGCCGTTCTCGTGTGCCCCTTGGACGATGCGCTCCCAGACGAGTTCCGCGGGGACCGAGAGCGGTTCGCCGACCTCGACGTGCTCGCCGAGGTCGTACCGGCTGTACATCTCCTTGGTCTCCTCGCTCGCGATGTGGGGCTCTTCCGTACGCGGGTTGGTGAAGGTGTACTCCTCGCCGTTCTGGACGGCCTCCATGAAGTCGTCCGTGACGCCGACGGAGATGTTGAAGTTCGAGAGGTGACCTTCGACGGCGTTGCGCAGGTGCTTGGGGACCCGCCCGTCCTCGTCGATCAGATCGCGGGCCTCCTCGAGCGCTTCCGAGAAGGTGGTATAGGTGTAGTCGTCGGGGTCGTTCAGTCGCAGCGTGTGGGCCAGCGAGACGTCCTTGTTCTTGGCGTGGATGAACTCGATGACGTCCGGGTGGGAGACGCGCATGATGCCCATCTGGGCACCGCGTCGAGTACCGCCCTGCGCGATGGTCTCACAGAGCTGGTCGTAGGTCCGCATGAAGGTGATGGGGCCGGAGGCGATACCGCCCGTCGAGCCGACCGAGTCGCCGTAGGGACGCAGTTGCCAGAAGCCGTAGCCGACGCCGCCGCCGGACTGGAAGACCTCCGCGGCCTTCTTGGCGGTCTCGTGGATGTCCGAGAGGTCGTCGTCGGGGCTCATGACGAAACAGGCCGAGAGCTGCTGGAGTTCGTCGCCGGCGTTCATCAGCGTCGGCGAGTTCGGCATAAAGGAAAGCGACTCCATGCCGTCCGTGAAGGTCCCGGCGACGTCCTCGACGTGGCTTCGGACCTCGTCGGGAAGCTCGGGGACGACCGTCTCGTAGGCGAACTTATTGACGTTGTGTTCGGTCAGGACGGTTTCCGCGTCGTCGTCGGCCGTGACACCCTCACCGAAGACCTCCGCGGCGAGTTCGTCTCGGCGCGGGTGGTCGGGCTTCAGCTGGTCGGGCGTGACCGTGATCTCGAGGTCGCGCTTTTCGGCCTCGTAGACGGCTTCGGCCAGCGCGACGTTCTTGCCGACGCGGTCGAAGAGGTCCTCCTGCGTCTCGATCAGTTCGCCGTTCGAGTCCTTCCGGAGATACCGGGCCGGGAGAATGTTCTGGTATGCGTTGTCAGTTAATCGTTCCTCTAAGGAGTCACCATCGGAGCGCTTGATCGGAAGCGTGAGGTCTGCCGCGGAGAGTTCGACATCGCTCACGCGTGCGTCACCTCGTCGGTACACTGCTGCAGCACGTCGATTCTGGCGTCGGACTGGGTCCTAGCTCGCATCATTCGTAACGAAGGTTCGATATTCATTGATACCTCATAAAACGTGGTGTTGTTGTCCTACTTTTCTTGTAGTAATACAAATGTGGTTGCAAAGATGTCTCTGTAACCTTTCGTTTCTGTTCCTCCGGCGACCGCCGAGACGGCCGCCTGTGTGGTCAATAGCCCCTACGCAGTCGACTGCCTTAACGATTTTCAGACCGAATTGAACGTGACTGTTTCCGACACGAGGCCGTCGCAAGCGGGCGAATTTCCCGTTTTCCGGTGATCCGGTTGGACTGACCGATATACTCCCTCGAGTCACTCACTCTCGCGAGTCAGTCACGATATCCAGAAAGATTACGTCCCTGCAGTGCGGGGTGGTTCGTATGATCGATGCACTGCTGTCGGCACCACCGATCCTGCTGGTGCTGGCCGTTCTCGCCGCCTTCGCAGTCGCGGTTATCGCCCTCCGAATCGCGATCAAACTGGCCGTCCGCGTCGGTATCGTCGCCGCGGTCGTCCTCGCCGCCCTCTACGCGGTCGGGCAACTCGAGTTGCTTCCCGGCGTCTGAGGACGATCGTCCAGTCCCGTCGAATAGCTCCCAGATACGGGAATCACTCGCCGAGAGATCGCTGTTCAGTCCGTGTCGACCTTTTCGGACGGCCGCAACGAGAAACGCGCAGCGACGCTCAGACGCTCGAGAGGAAGTTCTCGATCACGTCGTGGCCCGCCGCCGTCAGCACGCTCTCGGGGTGGAACTGCACGCACTCGAGGGGGTACTCCTCGTGGCGGACGCCCATGACGAGCGTTTCCTCTCCGTGTTCCGCGGTCGCCGAGACCGCGAGACAGTCCGGCACTTCGGTCGCGACGAGCGAGTGATAGCGACCCGCCCGAAAGCCCTGCTCGAGGCCCTCGAAGACACCCTCGCCGTCGTGGTCGACGGCGGAGGCCTTGCCGTGGATCGGATCGGGCGCGCGGCCGACGGTGCCGCCGTACTCGTAGACCGCGGCCTCGAGGCCGAGACAGACACCGAGGGTCGGCACGTCGGGTGAGAGTTCCCGGAGCACGTCCATCGTGACGCCGACGTCGCGGTCGTTTTTCGGATGCCCTGGTCCCGGACTGACGATGATCGCGTCGGGCTCGACGGCGCGCACGTCCGCGAGCGACGCGGTATTTTTCAGGACCTCGGTCTCGGTGCCGGCCTGCTGGCTGACGTACTCCACGAGGTTGTAGGTAAAGGAGTCGTAGTTGTCGACGAAGAGGACCGTGATCGGGTCCGCATCTCCGTCGGTGGTCGCGGCCGCCTCGTCCCTCGCGGCCGGGTTCATCGCCCCACCTCCGGCGTCGCTTCGCGGTCCGCGTCCGAACCGGCCTCGCCGGCCGGGAGCTCGATCTCCTCGAGCGCCGCGAGGACGCCGCCCATCTTCTGCTCGGTCTCCTCGTACTCGGCGGTGGGGTCGCTGTCGGCGACCAGCCCCGCGCCGGCTTGGACCGTGATCCGGTCCTGCTCACCTTCATCTTCGACAGTTGCAGTCCGAATCACGATCGCGAAGTCCGTATCGCCCGTCCACGAGTAGTAGCCGACGCCCCCGCCGTAGAGGCCGCGAGGGGTGGACTCGAGGTCGTCGATGATCTCCATCGCGCGGATCTTCGGGGCCCCTGAGAGGGTGCCGGCGGGGAACGAGGCTCGAGTCGCGTCGAACCCGTCCGAGTCCTCGGCCAGCGTGCCGGTCACCGTCGATTCGATGTGCTGGACGTGGCTGTACTTGAGGACGTTCATGAACTCGTCGACGCGGACCGAGCCCGGCTCGGAGACGCGGCGCACGTCGTTGCGCGCCAGATCGACCAGCATCGTGTGTTCGGCGCGTTCCTTCCCGTCGGCCAACATCTCGCCCGCGAGCCGCCGGTCCTCGACGGGACTCGAGCCGCGGTCGCAGGTGCCAGCGATGGGGTTGGACATGACCTCGCGGCCGCGCACGGAGATCAGGGTCTCGGGGCTCGCCCCGACGACGGTCAGGTCGTCGTGGTCGAGCAGGTACATGTACGGCGACGGGTTCACGTCCCGCATGGCCTCGTAGAAGCCGAGGGTGTCCACGTCGCCGTAGAGCTCTCGGGTTCGGGAGATGACGCCCTGATAGATGTCTCCGTCGAGAACGTGTTCTTTGGCTCGCCGGACGCTTTCCTCGTACTCGTCTTTGGGGCCTGCGACCTCCTCTTCGCGGACGAACCCGCCCGTTTCCGGCCGTTCGGCCTCCCGGAGCGTCGCCGCGACATCAGCGGCCTCCGCCCGGAGCGCGTCGTACACCGCGCCGGGGTCGTCGTCGGCCTCGAGGACGGGTGTACAGACCAGCGAGACCGTCCCGTCGCGCTCGTCGAAGGCCAGCGTCTTCGTCGTCAGGAGGAACTGCGCGTCCGGGAACCGCGAGTCGGGCCGCTCGCAGCCGACCTCCTCGAGCCAGAGGTCGTAGACGGCGTCGTAGGCGAGGAAGCCGACCAGTCCGCCCTCGAGGTGCTGGCGGTCGTGATCGGGCATGTTTTCGAGGCGAACGTCGGGCATCGCGGCCCGCAGCGCGTCGACGGTGTCGCCCTCGGCGTCGGTATCGATCGCTTCGAGCGGCGCGTCCTCGGACAGCGCCTCGACGGTCGCCTCGCCGGACTCGACGGTGACGACGGCCTGGGGGTCGTAGCCCACGTAGGAGTAGCGCGCGTGGCGCTCGGCGTCCGCGGCGCTCGGCCGGAACGCGCCGTCCGGATCGCTCGAGGCCGTTTTCTCCGCGCTCTCGAGCAGGAAGGCGTACGGCGAGCGCTCGCGATCGACCGCGTCGGAGCGGCCGGTCAGCGCCGCGTAGGCGGCCAGCGGCGTCGTCTCGCACTCGAGGGTCGCGACGGTGTGGACGACGGCGGGTCGGTCCGCCCGCTCCTCGCTCGTGCCTGCGTGGTCGCGGAACGTCTCCCGGTCGATGTCGAATACCGGGCGGTCGGCCGGCGTCGAATCGGAGTCGGCGTCGTGCATGGTCACGGTTACGGCTCCGCGGGTTTGCGGGCGTTCTTGGCTCGGTCGACGAACGATCGCACGGCATCGGGGTCCTTGACGCCGCCGCGTTCCTCGACGCCGCTTGCCACGTCGACCGCGAAGGGGTCGACGGTTCGGACCGCGTCGCCGACGTTCTCCGGCGTGAGCCCGCCCGCGAGGACAAGCGGCGACTCGAGGTCCGCGGCGGCCATTCGCGTCTGATCCCAGTCGTGGGTGCGGCCGGTACCACCGCCGCCGCCGTCGCCGGGCGTGTCGACGATGAGGGCGTCGACGATGTCGTCGTAGGTCTCGGCGGTCGTCGCGTCGTCGGCGTCGACCGCGAGCAGGAGTTCCGTCTCGAGTTTCGCGCGCAGGTAGGCGAGGTCGCCGACCCGCATGTCGCTGTGGATCTGGAGCGCGTCGGGTTCGATCGCCTCGACCAGTTCGATCGCCTCCTCGGGACCCTCCGGCATCGTCACGAGCACGCTCGTCACGAACGGCGGGGTCGCCGCCGCGAGCGCCGCGGCCCGCTCGATCGAGACCTCACGGGGCGTGTCGACCGACACGTCGCAGATGATGCCGATCGCGTCCGCGCCCGCGTCGATCGCGGCCTCGAGGTCGGCTTCGGTGGTCAGTCCGCAGACCTTGACGCGGGTCATTGGCCCTCCGCCCGCGCCGTCGCGCCACAGAGTTGCTCGAGTTTCCGCGCCGCCTCACCGTTCTCGATCGCCTCGCGGGCCACCTCGGCACCCGCCTCGAGCGAGTCGGCCTCGCCGGCGACGTAGATCGCCGCGCCGGCGTTCGCGAGGATGACGTCCCGTTTCGCGCCGGTCACGTCGCCCTCGACGATGCCGCGCATGTCGACCGCGTTCTCCTCGGGCGAGCCGCCGGCGATGTCGTCGATATCGTGCTCCGCGAGCCCAAGATCCGCCGGCTCGAGCGCGTACTCCTCGACCGAATCGCCGTCGACCTCGGCGACGACCGTCTCGCCGTGGATGGCGATTTCGTCGGTGCCCGCGCCGTGGACGACCAGCGCGCGGTCGATGTCCATCCGCGAGAGCGCCTCCGCGAGCACGGGGACGAGGTCGGGGTCGTAGACGCCGACGACCTGTGCGTCCGCGCCGGCGGGGTTGGTCAGCGGCCCGAGTACGTTGAAGATCGTCCGCATCCCGAGTTCCTTGCGCGGGCCGATGACGGCCTTCATCGCCGGGTGGAACACCGGCGCGAGCATGAAGCCGATGCCGTCGGTTTCGATCGCGTCCTCGACGGCCGGCGGTTCTGCCTCGACGTCGACGCCGACCTCCTCGAGCACGTCCGCGCTGCCCGAGGATGAGGAGACCGAGTAGTTGCCGTGTTTGGCGACCGGAACGCCGGCCCCGGCGGCCACGATCGCGCTCGTCGTCGAGACGTTGATCGTGTCGTAATCGTCGCCGCCGGTGCCGCAGGTGTCGACCAGTGGCTCCCGATCCGGCGAGATCGTTCTGGCCGCGTTGCGCATCCCCTCGGCGAAGCCGGCGATCTCGGCTTCGGTCTCTCCCTTCGAACGCAGCGCCGCCAGCAGCGCGCCGATCTGTGCCTCCGTCGCATCCTCGAAAACGGCCGTCGAAGCCGCTCGAGCGTCCGATTGCGTGAGATCCTCCCCGTCCGTGACTCGTTCGACATACTCCTGCATAGTGGACACCAATGTACGTAGTTGTCTTGTAATGCCCAAATCCGTACATCGACTTAAGGGTATCGGACGGGTGCGTGGTGGAGACTCGCGTACAGCAGTCGATTCGAAACCTTCAATTGGTGTGGCGGGCAACGACTGAGTGCAGACAACGTGGCGACGCAGGCCACGGACGAAAGCCAAACCAGGGTTGGTGGTCTAGTCTGGTTACGACACCTCCTTGACATGGAGGAGGCCGGCAGTTCAAATCTGCTCCAACCCACTTTTCGAGCGACACTACGCGAGGAGCGGAGCGACGAGCGCGTCGCTCGAAAATTGGTACAGCAGTTTGAACCAAACGAGGCGCGCGCAACGAAGTGAGCACGTCTCGGCGTGGTTCAAATATGCTCCATCCCGTTTCTGCCGATATCGAAAATCAAGTCTCAGTGAGTCGTTTTGCGAGACCCCGAGCAGCTCCAGCGAGGGTCAGTGCTCCTAGACACCACGACACGCAGCTATTCGTAGTTGAAGAGTCGCCCGACGACGAGCGCGACGGCGACGGCCAAGACGAGCGTGAGTAGCAGTTCCGAAAGCCACTGTATCGGCCACGGACCGACGGACCCGAGGCGAACGAAGCCCGCGGCGAGCACCACGATATTCGTTCCGAGAAGGAGATTCGTCGTTTCTCGGCTGGCCACCCAGTCTCGAGCGTCCTCCGATGACATCGGTTGCTTCTCGTCGCCCGTCTACTGTTACTGTTCCGATACGTTACCGCGCCCAGTAGCTTGCCCGGATCGAACAGTACAAAGCCGTGAGTCGATTCGGCCGGGGTATGGAAGTCGTCGGTCGACTGTTGGCGCTGCTCGTCGTGTTGCTGGTCGGAGCGGGGTTGCGGACGACCGGCGTTCTCGACGCGCGCCGGACCTCGTTTCTGAACGACACCGCCTACTACGTCGCGCTCCCGGCGCTGATCTTCGTCTCGACCTACGACCGATCGATCAGTGCGCTCCTCTCGCCCGCGCTGCTCGGGGGACTGCTGTTCGTGCTGTTCGCGACCGCGGGGATCGCGTGGCTCGTCCATCGGCATCGCGACTCGAGTGCGCGCCGGAGCGTCGCGATCGTCCAGTCGTATCACTCGAATCTGGGCTATCTCGGCCTGCCGCTGGTCGCCGCGACGTTCAACGATTCGGTGACGGCGATCGCGAGCGTCGTACTGGGCGTCGTGTCGCTGGCGCAGGTGCCGCTGACGGTCGTCGTGCTCTCGATGCTCAACGGGACCGACGCCTCGATCGGGCGGGGACTCCGCGGACTCGGGCGAAATCCCGTCTTGCTGGCGCTGCTCGCCGGGCTGACGATCGGCTCGGTCGGCGCATCGATTCCGTCGTTCGCCGCGACCGGCCTCGATGCGGTCGGCTCGCTCGCGCTGCCGGTCGCACTGCTCTGTGTCGGTGCCTCGCTGGAGGTCGACGCGCCGTCGATCGACGTCGGTGCGACCGCCGCCGTCGTGGCTCTCAAGATCTGCCTGATGCCCGTACTCGCGTGGGCCGTCTTCTCGACGCTCGCCGTCGACTCGGCGACGTTCACCGCCACCGTGGTGATGCTCGGCACGCCGACGGCCGTCTCGACGTTCGTCTTCGCGAGCGAACTCGGCGGCGACAGGAAATTTGCATCCTTGAACGTCTTCGTCACGACGCTCGCCTCGATCGCGACGATGTTCGTCCTGATATCGCTGGTCGGTTAACCGTCGCGACCGGCGGTTACCGCGAGAAGAAACCCTTGATTTTGCCGAGCAGTCCGGGAGAATCGTCCTCGTCGTCCTCCGTTGCGGGTCCGTCGTCGGGGTCGACCGACCCGGCGAGCGGGCCGGCGTCGTCGGCCACGTCCGCACCGTTGGCTCCGCCGGCCCCTGTCGTCTCGAGGTCGTCCATCGAGAGGTCGACGTCGTCGATCTCGGGGGTCGACTCGCGGCCCTCGCCGGCTTCGGCCGCGCGGACGTCCGCGCCGGTGACGTCGCCCTGCTCGACGCGGGCGGCGAGGTCCTCGGGCGACTCGTCGGCGATATCGTCCGGGAGGGAGGCCGCAGCCGAGTCGACTGCGGACGGCTCGGGGTCGCTCTCGGCGCTCTCAGTGCTCTCGTCGCTCGAGCCAGGTTCGTCGAAACTGGCCTCGGCACTGTCCGTCGATTCGGTGTCGCTCGAGGCCGAGGCCGAGGCCGAGGTCGGGGACGGGGATTCGTCGGCGCCGGTATCGGGATCGGCCTCGGCGGTGGTCGTAGTCACCGTCTCGGTCGCGCTCGAGCCGGTCGATACCGAGGTGGCCGACGCCGATTTCGTCGAGTCCAGCGAGTCGAGGATGTCGTCGACGCTCTCCTCGGAGACGACCCGTTGGGGACCGCCGTTGGGCTCGAGGGCGTCGCCCGAATCGGCCTCGTTCGTCTCGTCCGCCGCACCGTTTTCGTCGGTCGCGGCGGCGGTGGATCGGTCGTCGCTCATGGTGGTGGTCTGTCGCTGCCGGGGACATAATCTTTCCCCTGTGAAGAGGGTTCAGGAAACGAGGGAGACGGCGGTCACAGCGGCGGCCTATTCCGCGATCGAGGGCCGCGCACGAACGACGTTGAGCACGGCGCCGACGAGGATGATGATGCCGGCGAAGTAGAGCCACGTGACGAACAGGAGGACGGCACCGACGGCCCCGTAGGCCTCGTATTGGGCGGCGTTCGCCGCGTAGAGCTGGAAGCCGAGCTGGAGGATCGTCCAGCCGACGGCGGCGAAGACCGCGCCCGGGAGGATCTCGCCGAGGTCGACCGGGACGGGCGGGAGGACGTAATAGATCGGGAGGAAGACGAGGACGAGCCCAGCGAGCAGGACGAGCCAGCCGAGCACGCCGGCGAACGGGACGGTGTCGGCGACGGTCCTGAGTGCGGCACCGATCCCGAGCATCAGCACGAGCGCGCCCGCACCCGCGACGATCACGGTGAGTCCGTCCCTGATCTGATCGACGAGCGAGTCCTCGGCGACCTCGTCGTAGACCTTGTCGAACGCGAGGCTCAGCCCGCGAAAGACCTTGAGCGCACCCCACGTGGCGACGCCGAGCGCGACGACGGTCGCCTCTGCGCGCCCGGATTCGGTCGTCAGCGCCTCGGTGACGAGGTCCTCGCCCGACGCCGGGAGGAAGTCGCCGGCGGCGGTGATGAGGCGCTGGGCGGCCTGCTCGCCGCCGAGCAGCGAGCCGACGACGAGCGCGAGCAGGACCAGCGGAATCAGCGACACGAACGCGTAGTAGGCGAACCCGGCCGCGAGAAAGGTCAGGTCGCGGTCGCTCGCCGTCCGATAGATCGCAGTGAGTGTCTCCGGGATTTCCATACGATTCGTACGACCGTCGGGGCCAATAACGTGTAAGTCGTTCGCAGTTCCTGCGGCCCGCCCGTGACGGCGATTTCCGCCGCGTCTGTCACCGCTCGAGACTGACTGGTCGCCGAGCGGTCGCGGATCGCGATGACAATGGCGATGGCGAGCGCCGCGCGACGACGGCTACCACTCGCGACAGAAGTTCTGGCCGGCGTAGACCGAGCCGTCGTCGGCGATGTAGACGCCGACGCCCGCTCGGTCCCAGCGGGGCGTCTCGCCCTCCTCGAGGATCGCCTCCCGGTGGTCCGTCGAGTTCATCCACTGGTTGACCAGCCCGGTCGCGAGTCCCTCGGCGGTCTGATATCGAACGGGGCCGCCCTCCCCGGGTCGTTCGACGCGCCGGTCGACCCACGTCATGGCGATGTTCTCACCGTACCCCTGACAGTAACTGTCGACGTCGCGGAACCGATCGTAGGGTCCCTCCCCGTCGGGGTTCGTGTGCGCGAAGTAGTCGCGCTGAGCCATGTCGTCACTGTGTGCGCGCGAGACGGACGCGATCGTCCCGTCCCACGCGAGGGGCTCGAGGCCGTGGTCGGCCCGCCGCTCGTTGATCTCGGCGTGGACGAAGTCCTCGACGGTGGGGGAGCGGACCGTCTCGATGTCGGTCTCGTAGCTCGAGTTGCCGGGGTCGTCCGGATCGGTCACGCTGGGATCGCGTTCGCCGGCCGGCGGCGGGTCGGAACTGGGCGAGGGTCGGTCCCCGAGACCCAGATCGAGGCCGTCGATGAGCTGGGGCGCGAACAGCGCGGTGCCGAGCGCGAGCGAACAGATGAGGAGGAGCGAGACGAGGACGTTGAGCAGGCCCCGGAGCAGTGCGCGGTCGCCGCTCCCGTCCGTCTCAGTCGACGCCGTCTCGGATCGCCGGCCGTCCATCGAGTCGAACGACCAGACAGCGACACAAGACTGTCGCGGTCAGTTACAGTCAGTGAGACGTGAGTGTTGCAGTGGAAACAGGTGCGCAGTTGCCGTCGAGTTGGCTCGTCACCGTCACCGACTCGGTGGCCCGTCGCGGTCGCCGAAAATGGTCTCGTGGAAGCCGATGACGAGGCCGGGAACGACCGCCATGAAGAGGTGTTCCTCGAGCGGGATGCCGGCGACCTCGACTCCGGTTCGGAGTTTGATGTCGAAGACGCCGACCGCGAGGGTGTACCGGTCCCAGACGTAGGCGACTGGGTACAGCGCGAGGATGGTCACTGCCGCCTTCCGAAGGGCGTTCGCGCGGGACAACAGCAGGGCTGCGACGGTTCCCCAGACGACCTCCGTCACGAGGTACGTGTAGCGACCGAAGACACTGATATCGAGCATCGGGCCAGGTTCAACGGCCGGTGCAAAAATCCCCCGGGCCGATCCTCCTTGGATAAAACGGGCAGTACGTTAAATACCTCTGCGTCAGTATGTTCCCCTAGAAGGATGAATATCGCTGATATCGCCACCACGGAGTTCATCGAAGTCGACGTCGGCACACGCATGGGGAAGGTCCGTTCGATGTTCGAGGACGGCAACCCCAAGGGAATCATCGTCACCGACGACGGGGAGTACGAGGGCGTCATCAGCGAGCGGGAGGTCCTCCAGTCCCACGTCGAGGACGACGCCAAGGTGGCGGCGCTCACCAAACCGAGCCGGAGCACGCCGTCGCCCAAGGTCGACCGGCAGGAGGACGTCCGGGAGACCGCACGCGTCCTCGTCGAGAGCAACGCCAAGGTCGCCCCGGTCTTCGAGAACGGCAACCTCTGGGGCGTCATCACCGACGACGCCATCCTCGAGGCCGTCCTCGAGAACCTGGACGCGCTGACCGTCGAGGACATCTACACCGCCGATCCGGTCACGCTCACCGAGGACGACGGGATCGGCAAGGCGATCAATCTCCTGCGCGAGCACGGGATCTCCCGGCTGCCGATTCTCAACGAGAACGGCTACCTCTCGGGGGTCGTGACGACCCACGACATCGCCGACTTCGTCATCCGGGAGAACCACACGACGACGACCGGCGACCGAGTCGGTGACACCCAGCGCCTGCTCGACGTGCCGGTCTACGATATCATGTCGAGCCCCGTCGAGACGACGACCCTCGACACGACCGCCGAGGAGGCCGTCGAATCGATGCTCGACGACGATTACGCGGGGCTGATGGTCACGCCGGCCGACGACGACCGCATCGTCATCGGCGTCATCACCAAGACGGACGTGCTGCGCGCGCTGACGTTCACCGAGGAAGAGCACATGGACGTCCAGATCACGAACATCTCGATGCTCGACACCATCACTCGAGAGGGTATCGTCGAGAACATCGAGGAGGTCGTCGACAAGTACCAGGACATGCAGGTGATGCACGCACACGTTCGATTCAAAGAACACCAAGAGCGACTCCGCGGCACCCCGCTCGTGCAGTGTCAGATCCGCCTGCGAACGAACAAGGATCAGGTCGCCGGCACCGGCGAAGGCTACGGCTCCGAGAACGCCTTCCGCGTCGCGCTGGACAAACTCGAGCGCAACGTCTTGGAACTCAAGGGCGTCACCAGCGACGAGGAGTACCGCGGCCAGCTCCTCCGGAAGCTGAACCAGCTGTAGCCGCACTGCCGTAGACGGCCGCCGTCGTCGACGCCACGCTCTCCCGATTATTTTCGACCGCCGAACGGAATGCGGACCCGGGCAATCGACAGCGATACGACACGATACGCGTACCGGGGTGATCGAAACTACGGATTCAGGATCGGACCGTCTCGTCTTCGCCCTCGAGGCCGGTGTCGGTGATCCGGAACTGGGCCGATTGGCCGGCGGGCTTCGAGCGGTGTTTCTCCAGCGTCGCGCGCCGTTTGCCGCCGCGGAAACGCTCGAGGCGGAGGACGGTCCCGGTCCAGTGCTCTAACGTGTTGCCGCCGAGTCCCTTGGTGCGATCCGAGTCGGGGTCCGAAAAGACCTGATTCGTCAGGACGACCGCCAGATCGTGTTTCCGGGCCAGCGAGAGCAGGTGCGTTACCTGCCGGGTGACGCTTCGCAGCGCCTCTCCCTCGTCGCCGTCGGCGGTGCGCTCGAGCCGGTAGAAGCCGGTCGCGCTGTCCAGGACGATCAGTTCCGCGCGCTCGGCGAACTCCTCGGCGTCGCGGACGGCCTCGGCCTGCTCGTCGAAGTCCAGTGCGTCCTCGATGACGATTCGCGAGGCGACGGCTTCGATGTCGTCGGCTGCGTCTGCGTCTCGAGTGCCGTCGGTTCGCGGCGACTGCGTCTCGACGGTGGCCTCGAGCAGCTGCTGGAAGCGGTCGACCGAGACCCCCTCGGTGTCGATGTAGACGGCGGTGCCGCCGTCGACGGCCGTTTGGACGGCCGCCGACAGCGCCAGATTCGTCTTTCCGGCGGCCGGCGGCCCGTATAACTGCGTGACGGTGCCGCGTTCGAACCCCCCACCGAGCAACTCGTCGACCGGGCCGCAGCCGGTTGGAATCGCCTCGTCGGTCACGGTTCGAGTTGGCAGGGTACGCGCAAAAAGGCCCCGGAACGGGCCCGCGCTCGCGTTCGGGTCGCGCAGCGAGAGTGGGTCGCTGCTCGGAATCGGTCGGGAAACGCACAGTCGGGAGCGTCGGCGGAGCCGGCAGTTCGCGTACGTTTATTCGTCGCGGGGGCGAAGCCCGGCTGTGATCGTCGTCGCTACGGCAGACTTCGAGGTGTACCACGGCGTCGTCAACGAACTCCGCGACCGCGGGACGGTGTTTACGACCATCGAGCCCGACGAGGAGCTGCCGGAGCAGACCACTATCGTCGTCACCGGGGCGGAGCACGCCGACGCGTTCGCGGACGTGCCGACGATCGTCGCCGAACCCGACCACCCTCGGCGGGCGGTCGATCAGGCGCTGGCCGCGGTCCGCGGCGACGGCGGCCGAACGATCATCGGCGTCGATCCGGGGAAGAAACCCGGCATCGCCGTCCTCACCGGCGAGACCATCGTCGCGACCTTTCAGGTGCCCCTCGGCGACGCCGTCGACGTGATCCAGCGCGAGGCCGCCGAGGCACCGTCGCCGGTCGTCCGGATCGGCGACGGCTCCCGCCTCGAGAGCGCGAAACTGGTCAACGAACTCGACACCGTCCACGTCGAACTCGTCGACGAGACGGGGACGACGCCCTATCTCGGAACGGGCTCGAGGGGGATGGGTGACGTGCTCGCCGCGGTCAACATCGCCCGGCTCGAGGGGGAGGTGGTCGACGCCCGCGAGATCGAGCCCACGGAGGGCGAGATTCAGGTGATCAAGGACCGCTCGCGCGAACGGAGCGAGCGCAATCGGGCGATCGACGAGGTCCTCGCCCGCCGCGTCGCGTCCGGGGAGTTGACCATCGACGAAGCGCTTTCGGAGCACCGGAACGGCTCCGATGGGGATGGGAGTAGCGACGAAGACGGCAGCGGCGACGACCCGAGAGACGGCGACAGCGACGGAGACGAGTAAGACCGGTTCCGGCGCTCACTCGACCGTCACGCTCTTCGCGAGGTTTCTGGGCTTGTCGATCGATCGACCGAGTCGGTTCGCGACCCAGTACGACAGCAGTTGGAGCTGTACGTTCGCCAGTATCGGCATCAACTGCGGTCGGGTCTCGGGGATACGCAAGCGGTCGTCGACGTGGTGTTCGACCGCGTCCGCCGAGTCCGTCACCGCGATCACCGGCGCGTTGCGGGATTCGGCCTCCTTGACGTTCCCGATCATTTTCTCCCGTTTCGACGAGCCGCTGATGATCGCGAAGACCGGCGTCCGCTCGGACACCAGCGCCAGCGGCCCGTGTTTCAACTCGCCGGCGGGGAACCCCTCGGCGTGTTTGTACGTGATCTCCTTCATCTTCAGCGCGCCCTCGAGGGCCACCGGCGCGCCGTAGCCGCGACCGATGAAGAAGTACGCGTCCGACTCCACGTAGTCGCGGGCGACCGCCTTCGCGCGCGACCGGTCCAAGATCGACTGTATCTGGTCCGGCAACGCCCGAAGCGCCTCGACGAACCCGCGAGAACACTCGCCGGTGAGCGCGCTCGAGAGCATCGCCAGCGCGGCCTGCTGGGAGGCGAACGTCTTCGTCGCGGCGACGCTGATCTCCGGGCCGGCGCGGATGTACATCGCGTGGTCAGCCTCGCGCGACGCCGAACTCCCGACGACGTTGGTCACTGCAAGCGTCTCGGCACCCCAGCGGTTCGCGTCCCGGAGCGCCCCGAGCGTATCGGCCGTCTCGCCGCTCTGGGTGACCGCGATCACCAGCGTGTCGTCGCCGATGGGAATCGCGTCGGCGTCGTACTCGCTCGCGTGGAAGGCCGACGCCGTGATGCCGCGGTCGCGAAAGAGCCGCGCGGCGTAGAGCGACGCGTGGTACGACGTTCCGCAGGCCACGAGTTGGATCCGCGCCGGCGGACTGAGGTCGTCGATTTCGTCGATCGACACGGAGCGGTCGATCTCGTCGATGCGCTCGCGGAGACAGTTGCGAATCGCCCGCGGCTGTTCGTTGATCTCCTTTCGCATGTAGTGGTCGTAGCCGCTCTTGCCGGCCTCCTCCGGGTCCCACTCGACGGTCTGTACCGGCATGTCCACGAGCGCCCCGGACTCGTCGGTGATCTCGACGCCCGACGGCCGAATCGTCGCGAACTGTCCGTCTCGCAGGTAGACGACCCGATCCGTGTGCTCGAGAAACGCCGGCACGTCGCTCGCGAGGTGATAGCCGTCGTCGCCGATGCCGAGGACGAGCGGCGACCGGTGGCGCGCGGCGAGGACCCCCTCGGTGCCGGAACAGACCGCCGCGACGGCGAAACTCCCCTCGAGCCGATCTACCGCGCGCCGAAACGCCGTCTCGATGTCGGCCCCCTGTTCGAGCGACGTCTCGATCAGGTGCGGGACGACCTCGGTGTCGGTCTCGCTGTCGAACTCGTGGCCCGCGGCCTCGAGTTCTTCGCGGAGGTCGCGGTAGTTCTCGATGATCCCGTTGTGAACGACGGCGACGGAGCCGTCGCAGTCGGTGTGGGGGTGTGCGTTCTCGTCGGTCGGCGGCCCGTGGGTCGACCAGCGGGTGTGGCCGATCCCGGCCCGTCCGTCGACGGACCCGTCCGGTACCGCCGCCTCGAGTTCCGACAGTTCGCCGTTTCGCTTGTACACGGAGACCGACGAATCGGCGATGGCGACACCCGCCGAGTCGTACCCCCGGTACTCCAGCCCCGAGAGGCCGTCCAGCAGCACGTCGAGGATGTCGGGGTCCGTCTGTGCGGGCGTGTAGCCGATGATGCCACACATCAGGACCGCACCTCCGTTCCCTCGGGGATCGTTCCGCGGACGGTCGTCCCCGGGTGGACGTCCACGTCGGGGCCGACGATCGATCCGGGAACGTACGTGACGCCGCCGCCGTCGCGGGCCCGATCGGCTAAGAGCGCGCCGAGGGACTCGTCCTCGAAGATGCGGTCCCCGACGCGGACGTCGCCGGGGCCCCCGGAGACTGTCGATCCAGCGCCGATCGTCACGCCGATGCCGGTGATGCACTCGACCGCCGTCGCGTTGGCTCCGAGGCGCGTGTCGGCGTCGATGACGCTCTCTTCGACGACCGCGTTCGTGCCGACGGTTGCATTTTCGCCGAGACAGACGTAGGGACCGACGACGGCACCCGGTCCGATGACGCAGTCGCGGTCGATGACGACGGGTTCTCGAATCACCGCCGACGCGTGCACGCTCACGCCGCGGTGATCGTCCAGCGGTCGGTCCCCGTCGACGATTCCCGCATCGAAGAGTTCGAACGAAACGTCGAGCAGGTCCCACGGATAGGTCGCGTCGGCCCAGATCCCCTCGGAGACCACCCCGCGGACGATTTCGCCGGAATCGACGAGTGCCGATAGTCCGTCCACCAAGTGGTGCTCGCCGGCAGTCGGTTCCACTGCTCGAACGGCATCGAACACCGCCGGCTCGGCGACGTAGACACCGGCGTTGAGGTAGTAGTCTCGGTCGTCGTGCGGGTTTTCGACGATGTTCGTCACGTGCCCGTCCTCGAGGGTGACGCCGCCGTAGGCTTCGACGGACGAGCGCTGTAACAGCCCGAGCGTCGCGGCCGAATCGGACTCGTGGCCCGCGATCGTCTCCCGGATAATGCGGCTATCGACGATCTGATCGCCGTTGATCACGAGGCAGGACCCGTCGACGGCGGATTCGGCCGCGAGCAGGGCGTGGCCGGTTCCGAGTTGGTTCTCCTGCGTGACGTACGTGAGCGGAACGTTCCGGTACGTCGGCCCGAAATACGACTGGACGCGGTCGCACCGGTAGCCGACGACGACGACGATTTCGTCGATGCCGGCGTCGACGAGCTGATCGAAGACGTGCTCGAGAATCGGCTTCGTGGCGGCGGGAAGCATCGGTTTCGGCCGGTTCCGTGTCAGGGGGCGAAGCCGGGTGCCCTCCCCGGCCGCGAGGACGATAGCAGTATAATCGAGCATACGGCTGCTCGTTACCGAGCCCCACGTTTTGAGACCCCAGACAGTCTCACCAAGCCAATAACAGAAATAACGTGGAACATTATCGCCGTCGCAACCACAGCGGGAGAAACAGTTTCTTATCCGGCAACGGATTCCGTGGCATTGCCCGCGTCCGACCCGTCGGACAGCGCGAGATGGACGTGTCCGTCCGCGTTCGAGACGGACGGTTCGTCCGGGGGATCGCCCGGATAGAGCAGCCAGACGACCCGAACGTCCTCGCCCGTCATCGTCGGCTCGAGGTCGTAGTCGACCTCGGCGGTTTCACCGGCATCGACGCGTACGTCGCGCCGGTCGAGTTCTCGTTGGGCCGCGATCATCGTGTCCGTTTCGTCCGACGCAATCTCCTGTTCCGCGACGATCACGGTGTAGTTCACGGACTGGCCCTCGCGGTTCTCGATGCCGACGGTGAGCGCGGCGCTGTCGCCCGGTTCGAGGTCGGTCGGATAGCTATCGGCCTCGAATTCGTCCTCCGAGAGGAGATAAATCGCCGAATAGTCGTCGTCCTGCGGGAGCACCGTGGCGGCGTAGCCGACGCTGCCGGCCGCGAGTAACACTGCCGCGATCAACAGTCCGTTCAGCGCCGCGTCCGCGCGGCTGTCGGGGCCGCGTATCGCAGTCCGTCCCCTCGCCAGCCACGACCGGTAGGGGACTCGAAAGCGGTCCGGTTCCGGGACGGCCAGCCGACGGACGGTGGCGACGACCGTCGCGATCACCGTCCCGACCGTGAGTGCGACCACGAACGGGGCCGGTCGAATCCCCCACGGCGTCAACTCGAGCGAGACGGCGACGAACGGAGCGACCACGAGACTCGTCCCGACCGCGTAGGCGACGCGCTCGATGCCGTCGATCCGTGCGGGCCACGGCGCGTTCCACACGCGAGGATCGAGTCGGGCACCGTCGGATCGGTCCCCGCGTTCCGCGTCCGGCGGCTCGCGGTGGGGGTCCTCGGGGTCTCCCTCGGCCCGGCACGGCCCTCGTTCGGGAAAGAGGGCGGAAACGAGCGCGTATCCCGGGACGAAGAGGACGAACGCGATCCCCACCGGGACCCGGAGGGGCGTCTCTCGAACGACCGGCGCGAATACGACGCCGTTTGCGAGTATCGTCACCGCGACGGCGGCGGTGAGATCCGCCGGCAGTGCGCGGATCGTCCGAAGCCGCGAGCGCGTCGGTGAACGAACATCGGCCATTGCCGATGGCATTTCAGCCGCCGTCTAAAACAGTCGTGTTCGTTTCGACGGATAACCCGATATACCGGACGAATACGGACGTATTACTGACTCCCAGCGACGGCCGACGGCAGTCGGAACGGCTCGGCGATACGGGCTCGCTCGTCGGGCGCGACATCGGCGATCAGTTCGCGACCGCTCCGGACGAACGGGCCGCCCGGCTCCGGCCACTCTCTCTCGTTTTCACAGGGGATACTGGGTGTTAACCGAGAGACGAGCACCTACTCTTTTGGGCGGCTGTGCCGTCGATAGCGTATCCGTTCCGGTGATCCGCTCGCATGTCCCTCGACGTTCGGAAACATAGCAGTATCGAACCGGTGAACCGAAACCAGTGGAATCAGGTCGTGACCCAATCGGATCAGGGAAGCGTGTTTCACCGCTACGAGTGGCTTCGGGCGATCGAGGACGGGACGTCGCTCGAGCCGAGACATCTCCACGTCTCGAAAAAGGGGAATCCGATCGCGATCTTACCGAACTTCGTCCATCGGGTTGGCTCGACCCCGATACGGCGTCTCGTCTCCGTTTCCCCCGGCTCGGGCGGGCCGGTCGCGATGACCGACGAGGAGGCGGCCGTCGAACGGTTGGTCGAGGGGGTTTCCCACCTCTGTTCCGGACTGGTCGCCTTCAACCAGCTGCGAATGACCTACCCGGAGTCGGTTCGATACCACGACTTCCTGAAGGAACGGGGGTACCGGCTGACGGTCCGGCGGTGTCGGTTCACGCTCGATCTCACCCGCCAGTGGGACCGGCTCAGTTCCGAGATGCACAGTTCGCGCCGGCGGGCGATCGAGCAGGGACACGATCAGGAGTACGAGATCGTCGACGAGGACCTCAGCGAGCCCACGTTATCCGAGTTCTACGACAACTTCTCGTCGGTGATGGACCGCGTCGAGGGCGACGGCCTCCCGCGGTCGTTCTTTCGCGCGCTCGGCGAGTTCCCCGAGCGGGTGACGGTGTTCTCCCTCCGCGTCGACGGGGACAGGCGCGGCATGATCATGGTCCTGTTGGACGACGGTCGGTCGACTCTCCACTACCAGTTTTCCGGGATCACGGAGGACCACTTCGAGTACAACGCGTCGGAACTCCTCCACGAGCACGCGATCAAGTGGGGGATCGAAAACGGATACGAGACCTACGACTTCCGCGGGACGGACCCGGACTTCAGGGACGGCCTCTTCCGCTTTAAGGAGCGGTTCGGCGGGAAAGCGAAACCGATGCTCTGGTGGGAACGCGGTCATCCGACGCCGGCGCTACCGGCGTTGAACGCCGGTCGAACCATCTATCGACGGTACACGTCCTGACGTCACCGGCACCGCTGGTAGCCACTGAAACGAGTTCCACACTGATCGCTGGCCGGCGGTGCGATCAGGTGCGCATTGACTTTCAGTGGCGACGATATCGCTTCCGCCGCCATCACCCACCGTAGACACCGTCGGATGGATCCGCCCCTGGGTTAACCGGATCTTTCGCGACCGTGACCATCACTGGTTTCAAACCCGCATCGCCCGTCGTGGGCGGTATGTTTTCGCCGACAGCCGATCGACCGCTCTCCGTCGGCAGCGGCCGCCGTCCCCATCGATCGGCCGCTTCGACGCCGCCGGTGGCCGACCGCTGCATCGATTTCTCGCTTCCCCGTCGACGCGCGGTCCCTCGAGCAACAACAGGGCCGTCACGCTCGCGTGGCACATGAGCGCGGACAACACCAAGAACAGGGCCACAGCGACGGAGACGGCGACCGAACACGGCGACGACGCCGGAGGGGACGATCGGAGCAGCGGTCCGGACCGCGAGGAACGACCTCGATACCGCCCCCGCGACGGACGCTCGCTCGAGTCCCGGTATCGGCGGACGATGCTCGGCTCGCTCGCACTCGGCGCCCTCGCCGCCCTCGGTGGGTTCGCCGTTCCCGACGCGCGCCGGATTCTCTTCGCGTTCGCCGGAACGGGACTGTTCGGCGGGCTGCTCGCCTACTCCCTGTCGCCGACCGCTGTCGTCCCCGCAGCGGTCACCGACCGCGTCTCGACGGCGACCGCCGAGAATCAACGCGCGGTCGCCGACGCAGTCGGCGGAAGCCGTGACCCGGTCTACGTCCCGCACGACGGCGCGGTCCCGGCGCGGCTCCACCTCTCCGGACCCGTCGATTCGACCCGGTCCGGAGACGCGCTCGCTCGAGGCGGAGACGAGACCGGGACGACCCTCGAGCCCTCGGGCGGTCGACTCTTCTGCGATTTCGAACGCGAGTTACACGAGGAACTCGGGAGCGCGCCGCGGCCGCTCGCCGCCCAGCTCGCGGCGGGTCTCGTGGACCTGTTCGAACTCGCGCGGGCAGTCGAGCCGTCCGAGGTCGGAGACGGCTCTCTCACGCTCACCGTCTCCGGCAGCGTCCTCGGCGATCTCGACCGGTTCGATCACCCCGTCGCCTCGTTTCTCGCGGTTGGCTTCGCGACCGGACTCGATCGACCGGTCCGCCTCGAGGTCGCGCCGGGGTCCGACGAGACGGAGTGGCTGGTCACGTGTCGGTGGCCGCCTCAGGGAGAGTGACGGCTCGAGGGATCCTCACGGAAGCGGACCGACCGACAGGATGTCGGTGAGACGGAGGACGACGACGACCGCGTAGCCGAGGAGACCGAGCGCCGCGAGCCGTCGGAGCCGCGAGCGCCACGGGAGGGCCACGAGCCGCGACGTCGAGAGCTCCGTGACGACCACCAGTCCGAGCAGCGATACTCCGAAAAACAGGCCGTAGGAGAGCGAGTCCAGTACGGCGAGCGAGAGCGCCGTCGCTCCCATCACCGCGATCTGCCACCGAACGATTCGGAACCGGCGGTGAGTCGTCATCGGCCGTAGACAGGACGACCGGACTCGTAAAGCCACCTCTCGGTCGGGACAGATGGTCATGAGTAATGGTATCTTTCGGACGGATACCGCACTCGGTCACGCAGCAGGCGTCGACTCGGCGGTCCGCGAGCGATCGCGAGCGGGTAGCTGCCCGCCGCTCTAAATGTCATGTAAATGATCATTTTCGCCGCCGGGACGGACGGACCGCTTTTACCGAGGGTGAGCAGATAGTGGGATCGATAACGCCCTATGGTCGACCGAACCGACGCTCAGGCGTCAGTGCTCATTCCGACGGGGTTCGCTCCGGGCGGGTACTCGTGTGTCCGGTCGCTCGCTCGGCGCGGCGTTCGAACCGTCGTCGCGTCGGAGCACAGGGACGTTCCGGCCGGCGCGTCCCGATTCTGTGACGAACGGCTCCGTATCCCGGCACCTCGAGACGACCTGCTCGCCTACAGGGACGCACTGAAACGGATCGCGGCGCGGCCGGGGATCGAGACGATCGTCCCGATGCGACCGCAGGACACCTATCTGTTCGCGAAGTATCGCGAGGCGTTCGATCGACACGTCTCGCTCGTCGTCCCGCCGTTCGAGACGCTCGCGACCGTTCACGACCGAATCGCGCTCTTCGAGGCCGCGTCGGAAGCGGGGGTTCCGGTTCCGGAAACCGGCCGCCTCGACGAGTTCGCCGACGGGCGGACGGAGTACATCGTCAAATCTCGGTACAACCTCCTCGCCAGCGAGTACGTACCGTCGTACTCGCCGACCGAATCCGGCTTCGCGGACGGAATACGACACGTCGAGCCCGGCAGCGAACCCGACATCGCCGCGCTCACCGCGGAGATGGAGCACGTGCCGATCGGCCAAGAGCGCATCCGCTCGGAGACGCAGTACGTCTTCGGTGCGCTCTACGACCGCGGCGAGCCGGTGACCACGTTTCAGCACAGACAGATTCGCGGCAACTCCTACGCCAGCGGCGGCGGCGTCTATCGGGAGTCGATGTACGATCCCGAACTCGAGTCGGTCGGGAGGCGGCTGTTGGATTACCTCGAGTGGCACGGCCTCGCGTGCGCGGAGTACGCGAAAGACAGCGAGACGGGCGAGTACAAACTGCTCGAGATCAACCCCCGAATGTGGCAGTCGCTCCCGTGTGCCGTCCGCGCCGGCGCGGACTTTCCGTACGATTACTGGTGTCTCGCCACGGGTCGACCGGAGTCGATCGATCCCCGCTACGACGTCGGCGTCAAGAGCCATTTCCTGTATGGAGAACTGAACCACCTCCTCAGCGTGCTTCGCGACGAATCGAGCATGGCGGCCCGACCGGAGTTTACGACGCGGACGTGGGAGATACTCAAATCGTTCTGCCTCGCGCCCCACTTCGACGAGTTCAGACTCGACGATCCGGTTCCGTTCGCTTGCGGGCTCTGTCACCTCCTCAGAACCAGACTGCGGTAGCGGGCTCGTCGGAGTCCGGTCGTCACACTCGCCGCCAAGTTATTAGTGCGTGTCCGGCGGAGGACTGTCGATACATGAACCAGCAGACGACTCACGGTCGGAAGCCGACGGTCGATCGCTGCGAGTATCGATCGCGCGACCTCGAGCACGCGACCCCCTAATCGATGGGGGGAAACGGGTTCGAAGCGCCCGCGGTTTCGAGAACCGCGCCTCGTCGATTCCGTCGAGTCGCACACCGGGATTCCCTCGGCACGCTCCCGCCATGGTGAGCCGATTGCTCTCCAACGTGCTCTCCGATTTCGGCGGGAGAGTCGTCCACGTCATCAGCACCGGCGTATTACTCATATTCCTGACCCGAACGCTGGGACCGGAGTTGTACGGGCTGCTCGCGCTGGCGATATCCATCTTCGCGACCGCGCGATTTTTCAGCGAATCCGGCCTCCCGCGCTCTGCGGCGCGATACATCGCGCAGTTCAAGGAGGACGACCCGGGGACGGCGTTCAGGACCGTCCTCGAGTCCTGGAAGCTACTCGCCGTCGCCGCGGCCGTCGTCTCGCTCGCGCTCGCCGCCCTCTCCGAACCGGTGGCGACGCACCTCGACGAACCGGCGCTCGCACCGCTGCTCGTCGTCGGGTCCGGGTACGTCTTCTTCTATTCGATCCACACCCACCACCGGTTCGTGATGCAGGGGTTCGAGGCGATCGCCGCCAGCGCGAAGGTCCACTCGCTCGAGGGCGCCTGCACGCTCGTCTTCGTCGTGGGACTCGTCCTGTACGATCCGACGCCGCTGTCGGCCGTCACCGGCTACGTACTCGGGTACGCGGTCGCCGCCGTCGCCGGGTTCGTCGTCGTCTACCGGCTGACGAGGGGTATCGATGCGTCCGACTCGAGTCGGGGAACAGTCCGGGCCAAGATCCTCACATACAACGTCCCGATGAGCGTGACGCGGCTCTCCGACGAGGTCGATCAGGAACTGGACACCGTTCTGGTCGGCTTCTTTACCAATCCGACGCAGGTCGCCTTCTACACGCTCGGGAAACAGATCAGTCAGTTCACGCGGGTGCCGGCGGCCTCGATCGGGTTCGCGCTGTCGCCGACCTACGGGTCCGAGCAGGCGAGCGGGCAACTCGAGCAGGCGACCGAGGTCTATCAGGAGAGCCTCTCGAAGACGCTGATCCTCTACGTCCCCGCGGTGGCGGGAATTCTCGCCATCGCCGACGTCGCGATTCCGACGATCTTCGGCGAGGGGTACGCCGACGGGGTGCTCGTCGTCCGGGTACTGGCGCTGTTCGTCCTGTTCGAGGCCTTGGAACAGATCTCCGGTCCTGCGCTGGATTACCTCGGCAGAGCGCGGTCGCGGGCGGTTCTCAAGTCCGTCACGTCGTTCGGCAACCTCGGGTTGAATCTCGTCCTGATCCCGCTCTACGGGGCGGCCGGAGCCGCCGCGGCGACGGTCGTCACCTTCGGGCTCTACGCGGTCTGCTCCGTCGCGATCGTCTACACGGAACTTCCCTTCGATCCCCGGCGGGTCGGGATCAGCCTCTCGAAGGTGGCGGGGATCTCGCTGGTGATGGGGGCCAGCGTCTACGGGCTCACGGACGCGCTCACGGGGTACGCCTCGCTGGTGCTCGGCGTCGGCGTCGGCGTGGCGATCTGGCTACTCGCCTGCCACCTCTTCGGGCTCCTCGATTTCCGGCGGCTCCTCGTCCAGCTCAGAGGGTGAGCGACGATCGGCGCGAGCCAGTCGTTTACGCGTAGTACGACACCGAGCCCGAATCGTAGACCCGGTGGCGGTCGTTTAGCTCCTCCCGCGGGAACTCGGACTCGGGGACGTACTCCCTGAACTGTAACGGCCGCCGCTCGAGTTCGCCCTCGCGGACGACGACGCCGTCGTACCCCGCGAACAGGTCCTCGTCCGCGGCGTTGGCGATCGTACACGTCGACGACCGGACCTCGGTCAGATAGCGGCAGGTGACTCGGTCGGCACCGATCTCGCCGGCGCGTCGCTCGTCGATCGCTTCGAAGGACGCCCGCTCCTGCTCGGTGAGGTAGTACGTATAGAACGGGCGTTCGACCATCGGGTTGTCCGTGGCGACGAAGTCGTTCGAGACGGCCGCGACGGAGAAACAAGAGACGACGAGGAGCAAGACGACGAAGGCCTTGAACCCGCCCCGGCGCAACAGTTGGTGGAGCCCGACGGCCCCGGTGAGCGCCACGAGCATGAAGCTGTAATGCTCGAACCGACCGACGTTCACGCCGACCAGCGAGTCCAACAGGAGCGTCGGCCCCGGGAAGACCAGCGGGATCAGTACGACGGTCAGCACGCCGACCGCGACGAACGTCGTGTCGTGGGTCCGCGTCGACCGGAGCCAGAACAGGAACCCGAGCAAGACGAATCCCAAGAGGAACGCGTACGGGACGTAATTGGCGAGTTCGACCCACGGCGCAGTGAGCACGCTCGAGGGGGCGGACTCCCCGCCGGAGCCGGCGAAACTCGTGACGATCGCGTCCGCGATTCGCGCGACGAGAAACTCCGCGCGGTAGAGCCAGTACGTGGTCGTGACGAGGGCCGCCGACGCGAGGAGGAACCCGTCGACGATCCGGGCTCGACGGCCGAGGAGCCGCTCCGCGACGAACAACACGCCGAGGATGACCAGCACGAACGGGATCGAGACGGGGTGATAGACCACGATTCCGAGGAGGAAGAGCAGGGTCAGCGCCCGCGTCCGGGCCGATGGCGGCGTCACGGCCGCGAGCAGCAGTCCGAGGAAGAGCACGGACGTGATGCTCCGGGGGATCGAATACATCCCGTAGAAGATGTACATCGGGACGGAGATCAGGAGGAGACACGATAGCAGCCCGACCCGCTCGTTGGGGTACACTCGGCGGGCGAAGGAGTACATCATCGGCACGCCGGCGCCGAAGGTGAGCCCGGAGAGCAGATACATCGTGGCGTGGGGCGAGACCCAGTCGCCGAACACCTGCGACGTGGCCCCCGCGAGGGCGTGCCAGAGGACGAACGGCTCGTACGACGCGGGCTGTGACGGCGTCGACCCCGTTTCGACGACGAAATTCGTCATCGAGATGTGGGTCGACAGATCGGTTCGACCGACGAAGAAGTCGTAGTTGAGCGTCACGCTGAAGATTACGAGCAACAGCGCGACCGCGACGTGATAGAGGACGATCGTCCGGCTCGTACTCTCGTCAGTCGAGACGGCGAGCAGGAAACACGTCGTGTACAGCGCCCCGACGCCGAGGAAGAACACCGTGGGACGAACCTCGGAACTGGCGACGAGGAGTACGAGCGCGCTCAGGATGACGTGGAAGACGATCGAGAGGAATCGCCAGTCAACGGCCCCGAGGGAGCCGAGCTGGGTGTGGCGGGCGATTCGGTCGGTGCCGACTCGACGGACGACGAGCGGCGAGGCGACCATCGGAATCGCGACGTACAGCCCCAGAACGGCGAGATTCGACAGCCCGAGCCAGAGCGGCACGGCGAGCCCGATCACCGCCACGATCGGCAGCGCGACCATCGCGCCGACGGAGAGGGCGACAAGTCGCCGACTCATCGGACCCCCTCGAGCGGACGGGTGATCGCCGGGTCGCGACGGCTCGAGCGGGCGACACACCGGTCGTTTCGTCCGGGCAGCGCTGCAGTTGCTGTCGTCGCGGTCACGAGTGGCTCCCCGCTACGCGAACCAGTCCGGAAAAGCTATCCCCCGTTGTTCGCGCGTTCGTGAACGTTACTGCCCGTCTCTCTCGAGGTGACCGATCCCGCCGAACTGGAGCGACCCGTCGGGTTCGCACCGTGGGCTATCCTCGCCCATAGTGTCATCGTATTTTCGTATTACCTGACGACGAACCGTCTAATCCGAGATTCCGACCCACCACGGTACAAACTGTATTGTCACCGGAGCCGATACCGCCGATAGCATGCGAACTCGACGGTCGTACCTGAAGATCGCGGGGGCGCTACTGGCGGGTGCGGGGGTGACGGCGGGTGCCGCGACGCTCGCGCCGACCGACGACCGGACCGTCCACCCCAACGCGACCAACGAGACTGCCGCCATCGAGCCGCCCGAACAGCCGGCGGACGACGCGGCGGTGATCGACGTCGACTACGACCGACACGATCGGCCGGGGGAAGTCTACCGCATCTGGACGGGCAAGGAGGGACAGACGTACTCGTTCGTCGACGATCAAGTATACGACGGCGACAGCGCGATGCGCTGTCGGATCGAGAACGGCGAGAACAACGGCAGCAACGCGACGTACTGGTTGCCCGTCAACGGCTACGGCCAACCCAACGAGGTCTACCAGCGAGCGGTGATCGCGCTGGGCGACGACTGGGAAATGGAGGACGAGGACGTCTGCCGGTTCTGGTGTACCGGGCTGAACGACGAGGCCGGTCCGGCCGGCTCCGGCGGCAACGGACCGCCCACCGGCGACGACGGCTGGTCGAACCTCGTGACCGTCACCACTCGCGGACCGGACGGGAACGGGACCGACGAGTACAATCTGGCCGCCTACACGTACCACATGGACCAATCGTACTCGGCCGGCGAACTCGAGGTCATCGCGGCACCGATCCCGAGCGGCGAGTGGTTCGAACTCGAGACCCACGTACGGATGAACTCGATCGTCGACGGGGAGGCGGTGCCCAACGGCGAGGTTCGGTACTGGCTGAACGGGGAACTGGTGTACGAACGGACGGACTTTCGGTGGACGACGACCGACGCGCAGGCCGTCGAACACGCCGGTCCGATCGTCCGGTACGGCGGCAGCGAGAACGCGCCGACGGATCTCCGGCTGTACTACGACGAGCATCGGCTCGTCCTCGGCGACGCCCCGCCCATCCCGTCCTACGACGAGAAAGACGGGTTCGTGAGCCCGACGGTCAGAGACGAGTACGAGGGACGGATCACGTTCGTGAGCCGGGACGAGCGGACGACGTACACGATCCGCTGTGACGGCGAGATCGTCCACTCGGAGTGGAGCAACATCGACGGCCAGCGGGCGACGTACAACGACACCGTCTCGATTACCGACGACGGGGAGACGGTCGTCGAGGCGACGATCGTGCCCTCGAGTACGGACGGCTACTTCTATAACGGCGAAATCGTCTCGATTTCGGCGGACCCCGACCCCGCCGAGCTGTGGGTCGACGGAGACCAAGCCGACATCGACGACTACGCCGGCGACTCCGCCGGCGAGTGATCGAGGCCCCGTTCGTCTCGGCCGGCCGCGGGCCTCACTGGGTCCGCTCGAGGTACAGCGAGCGGCCCAACCGGTAGAGCGACCAGCCGAGTCGGGAGTACCCCGTCTCCATCTCGACCAGGGGGATCGCGTCGCCGCCGTACTTCCGTTTGAACGTGAACACCGAGTTATCGAAGTGCGAGCCGGTCCGTCCGAAACTGTACCGGTCGTCCCCCCGCTCGATCCCCCACTTGATCGCTCGTTCGTGCATGAGTTCGGAGGGATGGTATTGGTAGTTCTCCGCGTCCGGAATCGCCGACAGCCAGTGGTGGAGCGTTCCGCCTTCCTCGTCGAGCAGGTAGACGTATCGGCCGACGTCGTCCCCGTCGACGACGGCCCGGAGCACGCGGACCCGCTCCTCGAGCCGGTCCGCGATCGCTTCCAGGAACTCACGGGGATGGGCGGTGCCGTCGACGCGGTCGACGTTCTTCGCGTACCACCGATACGTCGTCTCGAGGTCGTCCCCGAGCGGGTCGATCTCCACGCGATAGTCCTGCTCGTGAGCCTTCCGGAGGTCCCGTCGGCGCTCCTTGTCCATGTTCTCGCGGATGGCCTCCCACCCGTCACCGAGGTCGAGAACCAGGAGACAGGAGTCGAGCGTCGAGCGATAGCCCCGCGCCTCGAGGTAGCGACCGTACCGGACGTACTCCGGGTCGTACGCGCGAACGCGGTGGGAGAGGACCCGCGGTCCGGACACCGTCTCGAGGGCGTCGAACAGGAGGTCGACGGTCTCGCCCTCGCTCGAGGTGACGACCGGGCCGCCGAATCCCGGATCGGCGGAGACGAGTTGCCGAACGGGCGGGGTCACCGGGAGCGCGTCGACGACGGCATCGGGCAGCGAGAGGTCGGTGACGAAGTTCGGCATGAGTCCGACCGGGTTCCCGCGTTTCTTCACGACGATGTGACACGGGTCGGAGTCGAACCCGTCCTCGACCGCGCGGAGCCACTCGTACCGGTGAAACAGCGTTCCGCGGTCGGACTGGGAGACGACGTTGTTCCACTGGTTCTCGTTGGCGCCGCTGATGGACCGGTAGCACACCGCCGAGAGCGGTGAGTCGTTCCGGTCGTCCGCGTCCGCCGCACCCACCCGTGTTCCGTTCGTTCGCGCTCTGATCGAGCGAGCGACCGCCCGCGGATCGAACTCCGAGAGCCGATCCTCGATCGTCGATCCGCTCGCGATACCACCGGTATCGGTACTCGCCGAGTCGCGCTGTCGGTCCTCGGTATCGGTCATACGGCCAGTCCACCACCGACCTATGTGTCGTTTTGTGTTGTGTATGTGTACTGTGAAATAATCCAAACAATCCCGTACAGGCGATGTACAGGCTTGGGACAAAGACAGCTCGGTCTGTGGATGCGCGTGCGTCCGTCGTGCGTGGACGGTCGCGCAACTCCGTCGCGTGTCGGTCCGCTCCGAGACGCGATCGAAACAGTTCACTCGTCGGCTGCAACTGGCGATTCAATACGTTATTACTCGCCCATCGTCCCGCGACCGTCGAACGTTCCGGAGAGACCGAATTACTACGAGCGTTAATATTCTCCATCAAACAGTCGTATTTTCGGTACGAAGTCAGGAAACGAAGGTTGATAACGGAACGATTGATTACTCGAGTCGCATGGTCCCCAATCGGTTCTTACCCGGTGGCGACGAGTCGACGAACGCTGCGGAGCGGGCGTCCGACGACGCGTGTTCGCGTCGGTCGTACCTGCGAGCGACCGGCGCGGCGGTCGCGGCCGGGCTGACCGCCGGCACCGCCAGCGCATCGGCGGCCGGCGCTGACGGCGCGCCGGCGACCGGCACGGCGGACGACGCCTCGAGCGTGATCGACATCGACTATGATCGAATCGGCGCACCGTCGGACGCGTACCGCGTCTGGAACGGGAACGAAGCGAGCGCGGCGATGGGTCAGCACCCGACCCAGTCCGGGTCGCAGTCGCTTTCGATTACGGTCGGCAGCGGCGATAGCTGGGGCACGAACGCGATGTACTGGCTGCCCGAGCAGGGCTACGGACAGCCGTCGGAGGCCTACCAGCGACAGCGGGTCTCCATCAGCGACGGCTGGGAGATGGCCCCCGACGACCTCTGTCGGTTCACGGCTATCGGGTTCAACACCGAGGCCGGCAACGCGGGCTCGGGCGGGCGCGGACCGCCGACGGGCGCCGACGGCTGGTCGTCGGTCGTCTGTCTGGCGAACCGCGGGAACCCGCCCGCCGGAACGTACGGGCTGGCGACGTACACCTACCACATGGACTATCACAGCGGCTCCGGCGAGATCGAACTCGCCGACGCGGTGATCCCCATCGGCGAGTGGGTCGACCTCGAGACATACGTCCGGATGAACACGTACCGGAACGGTCAGGCGAATTCCGACGGCGTCATCCGCTACTGGCTCGACGGCGAACTCGCCTACGAGCGCGAGGACCTCCGGTTTACGACGACGGACGCGCAGGGGATCGAGTATCTCGGTCCCCGCGTCAGGTACGGCGGCAGCGAGGTCGCCCCGACCGAGCAATCGATTCAGTACGGCGATCACCGGATCGTCGTCGGACCCGCCGCGTCCGACCGCGCGCCGTCCGCTCGGCGCTCGTAACGAGCCCCGGTGGGTCGCCGAAGGGACGGTTTCGTGCCCTGAGTTCCGCCACTGCCGTTCCGCTGCGGCGGAGTTCTGTGCGGGTAATTAGATATTACGACGGGTGGGTCACCACAGTGTGTAGTGAAACGTTTCGCTCGAGTTGTTCATCGCCGGTAATATTATTTTACTCGCATCCGTTTTGGTATTGCATACAGAAGGAGACGAGAGTAGACAAATGAAACCCCGGGACGGCGACGCGTCGGAATATAAGTTATCGGTACAGATAGGGTATAGTTCCCTATACTAATACTAAGATAAATATATACTCTGAAAATATGAACAACAATGAGTCCGGAAAAGTTTATAGCGGTATCTTCTCATTACCCGATCGAATGGCACGCGACAGATCGGTAGCGGATGACGACAGTACCGACGCCGATGGCCCACGGCGATCGACGACCGACAACGGGATCGACCGTCGTTCATATCTGAAACTAACCGGAACGGCCGCTGCACTTGCGGCGGGCGCGGGCGCAGCGACCGGGACAGTGAGCGCCGCGAGCGAGGTCGACTGGATCGAACTCGACTACGACCAGTACAGCAGTCCCGACGACGTCTACCACTACACGTCCGGGAACGGCTCCTACGGGTTCACGCCCTCGGACAGGGACGACGGGCAGGTCCTGTCCATCCACACGGAGCGAAATCGGAATACCAACCAGAACGTCAGTTACGACATCCTACAGGACGGCTACGACGCGCCGAAAGCGGTCTACCAGTCCATCGACGTCAAGTGCGGTGAATCGATGACGTTCAACGCCACCGGCGACAACGTCCGCTTTCTCAACGCCGGGATCAATATCCAGTGGGGCGATGCGCACTCCGGCGTCGACGGCCCGCCGTCGGGCGACGACGGCTGGTCCGTTCGGCTCTACGTCTACGACCACGACGGCAACTCGAGCGGGCCGTTCGGCCTGAACGTCTACAGCTACCACATGGATCGCCGCGCCTCGTCCGGCGAATCCGACGTCGTCCGGTCGGATATCTTCCGACCGGGAGAGTGGCAGCGCGTCGAGACCTACATCGAGATGAACACGATCTCGAACGGGCAGGCGAACGCCGACGGGCTCGTCCGCGTCTGGGTCGACGGCGAGGAAGTGTACCATCGCGACGACTTCCGCTGGACGACCGAACCGCAGCAGGCCCACCAGCTACTCGGTCCCGTCATGCGCTATGGCGGCTCCGAGGTCGCCCCGCGAGATACGGATATCTACTACGATAACCACCGAATCGCGGTCGGCGGCCTGCCGGAGGACCGCGACGGCGGCAGCGGCGGCTTCGACTACGACGCCCACGACAACGTCGTGCCTCCGAGCCAGAGCGACCAGTACGAGGAGCGCTTTTCCTTCCGGAACGGCGATTCCGCCTCGGAGTACACGCTCTACGTCGACGGCGAGATCGTCCAGTCCGACTGGGGACGAGCGAGCTACAACGAGACCGTCTCCGTCCGCGAGGAAGGCGAGTACGCGGTCGTCGAAGCCACCGCGGGCCCCGGCACGTACGACGGGTTCTACTTCAACGGTGACATCGTCGCGATGGCGTTCGATCCGTATCCCGAACGCGCGTGGCGCGGGCCGGCCGACGGCGCCGGCGACGACGTCGTCACCTTCGACGACTATCCGGAGTCTCCGCCGGAACCCGAGGAGAGCCTCGACAACACGATCCTCATCGACGGCATCGGCACCGTCGGCGGGACCGACTACGAGTTCACCGTCAGCGGCGCGGCCGAAGCGTCGAACTACAGGGGAGCGACGGTCAACGACGCCGACACCGTCGACGGCGGCACCGTCACGGGATCCGTCGGCGGCTGGCGAGACGCGTTCGTCTTCAGCGGCGAACTCGAGGACCTCAGCGTCGACGGACCGGCGCGGGTCTCGGTCAACGACGAGCGGGTCGATCCCGCCGAGTACGGCGACGGATCGTCGTCGACCCTGACCATCGTGGGTAACGGCACCGAGTCCGTCTACGAGATCACCGTCGACGGCACCATCGAACCCGACGACGACACGAGCGCGGACGTGACGAGCAACTCGGCCGACAGCGTGAGCGGAACGATCGAGCGCGGGGTCCACCGGCTGCAGATCACGGGCGAACTGGTCGATCTCACCTACGTCGAGGGCGGAACCCACACCTATCTCGACAAGGAACGAATCCGCTAACGGCCGCGGTACGCCGCACCCGACTGCGGCGTGATTCGACCGACCGGTTCACAGAACGGGCCCTAACGGCCTTCGATTCGATTACCGGAGCCGCCTGTAGAGACTCGAGACGGCGTTCATGACGGGCGTTCCCCGTTCGACCTCGTAGTACGTGACGAGGTCGGGATTGAACTTCGATTTGTACGTACAGATTCGTTCGGTGTTCGCGCCGCAGAGATCGTAGCGCTCGATGCCTCTGTCCCGCGCGTCGCGGATGATCCGCCAGTGCAGGAGGTCGTTTATCGGGTAGTCGACATCCGGCTTGCCGCCGCCCGCCGAGTAGTAGATGGTCGACGGCCCCTCAAAGACGAGGATCCCGCTCGCGAGGTCGCCGTCGACCGCCCCGACGTACGGTCTGAGCCGTCCCTCCGGAAGCGTCTCGTAGGCCTCGAGGAGGAACTCGAGGGGGACCGTGTACGTTCGGTCCTGGGCCTCGTACCTCGCGGTGACCTGCTCGTGGATGAACTCGATCGCGTCCGTGCCGCGTTCCTCGATCCGGAAGCGCTCGGCGTCGTCCCCGTCGGGATCGAGGTACCGTCGCAGCGATTTGGAGAACGACTGTTTGAGGTCCTCGGGCTCTCGATCGATGTCGAGGACGTACGTGTGCCGGGGCGACGCGTCGAACTCGTTCCACGTGAACGGGCGGGGGTCGTCGACGCCGACCGAGGTACAGACGCGACTGTACCGCGGTCCGATCCGCTCGTCGATCGACTCGAGACAGCCCTCGACGAAGCGCCGCAGCCGGCGTTCGGCTTTCCGGCGTTTCAGGTGGCCGTCGTTGAGCGGTGCCGGTCCCATGCTCGGGATCCCCATCCGCGGCGGCGGGGAAAAGGCCGCGGAGATCCCGCCCTTGCTGAGTTCGAAGACCGGAAACACGCCGACCGGTTCCTGTCCCTTGTAGCCGATGAACGGGTACAGGTCGGCCGACGCGTGGCGCTCGATGAGTTCGAGCATATCGAACGTATGGAACAGCGTTCCGCCGCGAGAGGTGCGGACGTGATCGTCCCACTGCTCGCGATCGATGCGGTCGTCGGCGTCGAATCGGGTAATGTCGATGCTCATGCGTTTGCTGTCACCGTCTCGAGTCGGTCGTAGTACTCGCCGCAGGGGCCGACCCACGCCCCCATCGCCAGCGCTTCCTCGATCAGCCGCCGGTAGAGCCGCCGGTAGCCGGGGAACTCGGCCTCGTTCATGTACCGGGGGTGCCAGAGGACGGTCGCGACGGCGTCGTTTTCCGCCGCTTCCGTCAGGAGTCGCCGGCACTCGGACCACGCGCGGTCGATCGAGGGGGTGTTCTCTACCAACGCCGTCTCCATGATCGTCAGCGGGAAGACGACGAACTCGTCGTCGAACGGCCGAACGACGTCGTAGCGGCCGTCGAACCCGTAGTCGTCGCTCGAGCCGAGACTCGCGTCGTAGCGCAGTCCGATCTCGCGGTGGTACCGCCACGTCCGCGGCCGATCCACGTTGAGGTAGTGTTGGCGACCGCCGACGATCTCGTGGCCCAGAATCGACTCGAGCGTCGCCTTCTCGGCGGCGAGTCGGTCGCGGTCGTCGTAGGAGTCGTAGGAGCCGTGGAGACCGATCTCCCAGCCGCCGCGATCCAGCGTCCGGATCGCGTCGACGATCTCGTCGTCGGTGATGTCGTATCTACCGGCGTAGAGTTGCCACGCCCCGGGTCGCACCCACTCCCGCGGCGGCTTCTCCCGGAGGGGTTTCTCGTTCAGGAAGTAAAACGATGACCGAACGCCCAACTCCGCCTCGAGGGAGCGTATCGCGTCGAACTGCCAGTACGGCCGCTCCGCCGTCACCAGCGAGCGCAGCTGTGACGGATCGCGCTCCGTCACCGCGTAGTACGGCGCTTGGTAGGTCTTGTAGGGCCGGTCGACGTCGTGGGTCAGACACAGCGCGAACGCGGAGTCGTCCGGGACCGAGGTCACGCGTCGATCACCTGCTCGACGGCGTGGACGATGAACGCCGTCGTATCGATCTTCTCCTCGAGGATCGCTCGCCGTCGCCGTTGCCAGATCGCCGGATCCGCCGCGACGATCGCGGTGGCAAGTCGGGACAGATCCGCCGGCGTCTCCGTTTCGGAGCGAGAGAACACGAGCCCGTACCGGTCTTCCAGTTCGGTCAGCACGCCCGCGGAGAACGGCGAGACGAACATCGCGGGCGTGCCGAGGAGCGCGCTCTCGATGGTCATCGTCCCGCTCTCGCCGATCAGCAGGTCGGCGTGGGACAGCAGGTCGTGTATCCGGTGTGGCGGAACGGAGACCTCCCTGTCCGCGAGCGACGGCGGAAGCGCCGCCTCGGCGCTTATCACTACCCGACAGCCGGCCGCCTCGAGTCGCTCGACGAGCGGTTCGACGTCTTGCAGACCGTCTTTCCCCACGTCGTGTGCGGCCGTCCACGAGACCAGTCGTAACACGACCAGCGTCTCGTCCGCGTCGGCACCGATCCGGTCCAGTACCGTCGGGTCCGGACTGAACCGGTCCGGATGGAGATACGCCAGTTCGTGATAGCCCGAGTACCGGACGTGGTTCGAGCCGAGATCGTCCCGGAACGAGTCGGGCGTACAGATGACGTCGGAGAACGGGAACGCGAGGAGGTTCTGGACCGTCGCGTGCTCGGTGTCGGTAAACAGCACGCTCCGCCCGCCGCTGACCCGCGACGCGTGCGTGATCGACGGCTCCGCGATGGCCATCAACGCCGCGGGCTCCAACTCGCGAGTGCGTCGGATCACCTCGTACTCGTATTTCGCCTGCACTTTGGCGAGTTCGTACAGGTTGCCGGGTTCGGCCGCGAGCGTCCGGTACTCGATGCCATAGGCCTCGAGCAGATCGCGGACGAGATCCTTCTCACGCGCGAACACGTGCACGTCGTATCCCCGGTCCTCGAGTTCGCCGATCGCGTTCCTGAAGAAGTGGACGTGCGCGGGGTGTTGGATCGTGCTCACGACGCGCTCGGCGGTCTCACTCATAGATCCTGTCCTCCAGCGCTTCGTTATCGCGCATGTCGAGCAGCATCGCAAAGGCCACCGAAACGCCGCCGAAGAGCGCGAGCGCAGCGCTCGTCAGGGCGTCGCGGGTTCGGCTCCCGCCCCCGCTCGAGTCCGGGTCCTCCTCTCGCGTCCGCGCGGCCGTGAGGAGCGACCAGAGGCCGCTCAGGACCCCGACGAACGCCGACGCGACGCCGAAGAGGTAGAACAACACGAGCGGGTGGAAATCGACGACCAGATACCGCGATTTCAGCCGCCACAGGAAGTTGCGGAGGAGCATGCCGGACACCTTGGGAATGTACGTCCGGTACGTGATTCCCGACTCCTCCTCGCCGTAGACCGACGGGATCGCCACGTCGGCGACGCGCATCCGATTGGCGTTCAGCGTCACCAGCAGGTCGTTGCAGTAGCCGTAGTACTCGTACAACTCCTCGACGGCGATGGTCTCGAGCGCGTGGCGCGAGATGGCGGTGTACCCGTTCTGGGGATCGCTCACCTTCCAGTAGCCGCTGGCGATCTTGGTGAGCAACGAGAGGACCGAGTTGCCGACGAACCGGAACGGCGGCATCTCGGCCCGGTACTCTGCGGAGAGGAGCCGGTTCCCCTTCGCGTAATCGGCTCCCTCGACGACCGGGTCGAGGAGTTTCGGCATCTGAGAGAGGTCCATCTGTCCGTCGCCGTCGACGGTCACGGTGATCTCGCTCCCGCCGTCCAATGCGGCCAGATACCCCGTCAGAATCGCCCCGCCGGCCCCCCGATTCTCCCGGTGTCGTATCGGGACGACGCGACCGATCGGATCGTGGACCGACGCGCGCCGCTCGAGGGTGTCACTGATGCTGTCGACGGGGGCGGTTTCCGCGGAGCCACCCACGGCACCGCCGTCGGCGGTCGCCAGCCCGTCGCCGTAGGTCCCGTCGCTTCGGTTCCAGTCGGTTGCATCCGCCCGCGCGCTCGCGGTGATTTCGTCCCACGTGCGATCCGTCGACCGGTCGTCGACGACGTAGATCCGGTCGACGAACGCGGGCATCTCGCGGATCACGTCGCCGACGAACCCCTCCTCGTTGTACGCCGGAACGACGACGCCGATCGTGTGTTCTCGGTACATTATAACCGTTTGTAGCTGGAGACGAGTCCGTCCAATCGCTCTTCGAACGTTCCGTCGACGTCGACCGCGATCGGCTCCTCGCTCATGGCCGACACGATCGCCTCGAAGTCGAGGTCGTCGAAGGCGCTATGTGGCGTTCCGATCACGATGCCGTCGGCCCCGTCGGGCGAAACCGTCGATCGAACCTCGATCCCGAACTCGTCGCGGACGGCGTCGTCGTCGGCGATCGGATCGACCCCGACGACCGACACGCCGAACTCCTCGAGGGATTCGATCACCCCATCGATCGCGGACGTTCTGACGTCGCCGACGTCCGGTTTGTACGCCAACCCGAGTACCAGGACGGTGCTGTCCCGAAGGACGTTTCCACCGTCGTTGAGAGCCTTCATCGTCATGTTGGCGACGTGCTCCGGAACGTAGCTGTTGACCTCCCGGCCCTTCCGGATGAGTTCCGGCGAGAAGCCGTTCCGTTCCGTCTCGTAGATCAGGTAGAACGGGTCGACCGGAATGCAGTGGCCGCCGACCAGTCCCGGCTCGTACTCGTGGAAGTTCCACTTCGTGCCCGCCGCCTCGAGGACGGCGCTCGTGTCCAGGCCCAAGTGACTGCACGCGATCGCCAGCTCGTTGACGAGGGCAATGTTCAGGTCCCGTTGGACGTTCTCGATGCACTTGGCCGTCTCGGCGGCCTCGATTGTCGGCGTCTCGTGGACGTCCGCGTCGACGACGGTTTCGAACAGCGACGCGAGTTCGGCCCGCGTCCCCTCGGTCAACCCGCTGACGAGCTTGGTGACGGTTCGGATCGTGTGCTCTCGATCGCCCGGCACGACCCGCTCCGGGGCGTATCCCACGCCGAACTCCTCGCCGGCGGTCATCCCCGAGTGTTGCTCGATCGCCGGCGCGAATACCGACCGTGTCCCGCCCGGATAGACGGTCGACTCGAGGGCCGCGATCGACCCGGGCTGAATGTGCCGGCCGATGATCCGCCCGGCGTCGGCGACGAACGAGAGGTCCGGCTTCTCGGAGCCGTCGACGGGCGTAGGAACGGTGACGATGACGTATTCGACGTCGGCGATCACGCTCGCGTCGCTCGTGAACTCGATCGAACTGGTCGCGATCTCGCGGTCGCCGATATCGTCCGTCGGGTCCGTCCCCGACTCGAGGGTCTCGACTTTCGCCGGGTCGATGTCGAATCCCCACACCTCGTGGCCCGCGGCGTCGAACTCGTAGGCCAAGGGAAGTCCGACGTAGCCGAGCCCGACGATGCAGATCCGCGCCTCGTCCGCGCCGAGGTCGGGCGTCGCGTACCGGGAGTCACTCATCGGTCTCACCCCCGATGACGATCACTCGGTGGTCGGTCTCCGCAATCGTCGCATCCTCGAGTGCCGCCCGTCCGTCGACGACGACGAGTCGGCCGCCCTCGCGCTCGAGGTCGTCCCACCGGATCGCGTCGAACTCCTCGTGGGGCGTGACCAGCACTGCGCCGTCGACGGGTCGGTCATACAGGTCCTCGAGCGAGACGGGAGTCAGCCCCCGCTCCTCGAACGGTTCGAACGAGTCGAGGACCGGATCGACGCCGTAGACCTCGGCCCCGAACGCCGCGAGTCGGTCGGCGATCCCGAGCGCCGGCGACGCCCGAGTCTCCTCGACGCCGGGGCGGTAGGTGAGTCCGAGGAGCGCGATCGCGGTATCGGCCAACTCGGTTCGCTCCGCGGCGAACGCCTCGCGGAGCGTATCGACCGTGTACGACGGCATCGAGTCGTTGACCGCTCGAGCGGTCCGCAACAGCGGCGCGTCCGTCTCGAAGGGCTCGATGACGAAGTAGGGGTAGAACGGAATGCAGTGGCCGCCGACGCCGGGTCCGGGGTCGTGGATGTCGCAGTAGGGCTGCGTGTTGGCGACCTCGATCGCGTCCCTGACGTCGATGCCGAACTCGTCGGTGAACGTCGCCAGTTCGTTCGCGAGCGCGATGTTGACGTCCCTGTAGAGCCCTTCGAAGACCTTCACGGCCTCCGCCGTCGCGGCGTCGGCGACGGCGATCACGCCCTCGTCGTTGATCGTCTCGTAGACCGCCGTCGCCGCGCGGGTGCTCTCGGCGTCGACACCGCCGACGACCTTGGGGTACGCGCCGCGGATGTCCGCGAGCGCCCGACCGCTCGCGGTCCGCTCCGGACAGAACGCCAGTCCGAACTCGCCGCGGTCGAGCCCCGACGCGTCCTCGAGTGCGGGCAGCACCCGGTCGCTCGTCGTCCGCGGCGGGACGGTACACTCGACGAGGACGAGGTCCCCCGCGTCCAGCCCGGCACCGATCGCCTCGGTGACGGCGTCGAGGACCGAGAGGTCGGGTTCGTTCTCGTCGGTGATCGGCGTCGGGACGATGACGACGTGGACCGACGCCCGCTCGGCGGCCTCCCGCGGACTCGTCGTCGCGGACAGTGCGTCGTCGGCGACCGTCTCGCCGACGAGCGACGGGAGTCCCGGCTCCCGCTTTAGGTGGCAGTTACCGTCGTTGATCGACGCGACGACATCGGGGTCGATGTCGGCTCCGCGGACGTTCCCCGTCGTCTCCGCGAACACCGCCGCCACGGGAAGCCCCATCTTGCCGAGCCCGTAGACGGCGACCGGGATCTCCCCGCTCGCGAACGCGTCCCGCTGTCTGGCTGGTGGTCGATCGACCCCGTACAGGCGGTCGCGGTCGCGTCGGTGGCGCTGCTCAGTCATGTGCGACCTCCACGTCCGCGGCGGCTCGGTCGCTCGCCCCCTGTGCCTCGATTCGCTTCGCGATTTCGAGTACCGCGAGCCCGTCGTCGACCGTCACCCGCGGCGGCTCGCCCGAGGCGGCCGTCTCGAGGAACGCCGCGAGTTCGTTGCGAAGCGGTTCCTCGTTCGGGACGCGGGGCCGTTCGACGAGACTCTCGTGTCTGAACCGGACGTCGCCGTTCTCTTCGACGTACTCGGGAACCGAGCGGCGGTGGATCTCGATCGACTGATCGATGTAATCGACTTCGACGAGACACTCCTCGGCGGTCACCTCGAGCGTCCGCACCTTCCGCTGGGTCAATCGACTGGCCGTCAGCGAGGCCATCGCGCCGGAGTCGAACTCGAGGAGCGCCGCGGCGTGTCGGTTGTCACTGACGCCACTGCTCTGTATCGCGGTGGGCTCTGCATCGAGCAGGGAGCGCACGATATCGATATCGTGAATCATCAGGTCGAGGACCGCACTGTCGTCGATAGCGCGGTCCGGCGGCGGGCCGAGCCGCTCGGCCGAAATACCGACGACCGACAGGTCGGCGATCATCGACTCGAGCGTCTCCACGGCTGGATTGAACCGTTCGATGTGCCCGATCTGGACCGGAACGGCCGCCGCGTTCGCCGCCGATCGGAGTTTCCGCCCCGTCTCGAGGTCCTCGACGACGGGTTTCTCGACGAGGGTCGCGACGCCGGCCTCGAGACAGTCCGTCGCCACGTCGTAGTGGTGTGCGGTGGGGACGACGACCGAGACGGCGTCGACGGACGCGAGGAGGTCATCGAGTCCCATCGGGGACGCGCCGTACTCGGTCGCGACGGCCGTCGCGCGGTCCGCGTCGACGTCGAAGACGCCGACGAGGTTCGCGTCGGGGAGCCCGTGGTACACTCGCGCGTGGTTTCGCCCCATCGAGCCGACGCCGACGACGCCGACGTCGAGTTGCCGTTCAGGCGGCATAGTCGGCGATCACCCCCGTGATGCGGTCGATATCGTCGGCCGAAACGTTCGGGTGGACCGGGACCGACAGCACCTCGGCGGCCGCTCGCTCCGCCGCCGGAGCGTCGTGGGTCACGCCGTCGTAGGCCGGTTGCTCGTGGATACAGGCGGGGTAATAGACGCCGGCCCCCACGTCGTGTGCCGCGAGGTGGTCCCGCATCGCCGATCGATCGGTGACGCGGACGGTATACTGATGATACGCGTGTCGCGCGTGAGCCGGCTCGGTCGGCAACGAGAGCGACGTTCCGGCGAGCCCCTCGGTCAGCCGAGCGGCGTTCTCCCGCCGCCGCTCGAGGAACGTCGGTAACCGCTCGAGTTGCGCGCGGCCGATCGCGGCCGCGAGCGACGTCATCCGGAAGTTGTGACCGACCGTCGCGTGAGTCCCCTCGTCCGTGCGACCGTGATCGACGAACCGCTCGACCCCGGCCGCGACGTCGCGGCGGTCGGTCAGGACGATTCCGCCCTCGCCGGTCGTCATGTTCTTCGTCGGATAGAACGAGAAGCAGGCGGCGTCCCCGAACGACCCGACCTGCTCGCCGCAGTACGTCGCACCGTGGGCCTGTGCGCAGTCCTCGATCAGCGGCACCTCGAGTTCCGCGGCGAGGTCGACGAAGGCGTCTAGCTCGGCCGGACAGCCGTACAGGTGAACGACGAGTATCGCGTCGATGTCGTCCGTCCGCGCGACCTCGCGGGCCGCGGCCGGTTCGAGGTTGTACGTGGCCGGCTCGATATCGGCGAAGACCGGCTCCGCGCCGGCGTGTCTGATCGCGTTCGCCGTCGCGACGAACGAAAACGGTGTAGTGAGCACGCGATCGCCCGCGCCGATGCCGAGTCCCTCGAGCGCGGCGTGGAGCGCCGCCGTTCCGTTCGCCGTCGCGACGCCGAATTCGGTGTCGCAGTAGTCGGCGAACTCCCGTTCGAACGCCCGGACCTCGTCCCCGTCGGCGAGCATCCCGCTCTCGAGAACGGCCGAGACGCGGTCGGTCTCTCGCTCGCCCAGTTCGGGGTTCGCGATCGGAATCACCGGTCGTTCCCCCCGCAAAGCGACTCCGGCAGCGGCTCGTGGCTCGCCGGCGCGCCGACCGCCAGCGTCCGCTCGGGAACGTCGTCCGTCACGACGGCGCCGGCGGCGACGAACGATTCCCGGCCGACGGTTACGCCCGGAAGGATCGTCGCGTTCGCACCGACCGAGACGTGATCCTCGAGAACCGGCCCCTCGAGATCCGTCTCCCGCCGGAGCGGATACGGATCGTTCGTCAGGACGGCGTGTGGCCCGAGAAAGACGTGATCGCCGATCGTACTCTCCGCGGGAACGTACGCGCCCGTCTGGAGGCTCGCGCTCGAGCCGATCGTCGTGGTGCCGTCGACGACCGCGTTCGTTCCGACGAGGACATCGTCACCGATCTCCGTTCCCTCGCGAACGAGCGCGAAGTGGCCGGTATCGAACCGGTCACCGATGACGACGTCGTTGTAAATAATCGTTCCCGGTCTGATCGTCGGATCGGCCCCGATAACCGGTTTCCGGCTCTCTTCGTCGTATTCGTATCCGATCGTCTCCATCCCTCTTGTAGTCATGTCTGGTACCCCCGTGCTCATGCTCTCGGTCCCGACATGGCCACTGTATTTCAAAAGCAAGAGAGATCGTTTCAGCGGTAAACAGCCGTAGAACCGCGGATTCGAGACAGCGGTCACATCCCGCCGTCTATCACGCCATTTCTCGACGATGACAATGGCTACTGGTGAATAGTGGGACCGCTCGGAGCCAAGATCGTGTTTCCGGGACGAAACGCGGACCGGTGAGTCGACACCCCACGCGCGAGAACCGCAGTGACGGCTTCGTTTCGAGCGGCGCGGTCGTTCGGTCTCGAAAGAGTTTCTTGGCGTACATCTAGTCGAAATTACCTCCTCTCAGAAAGGGGAGAATCGGTGCAGTATCGCGGTTCGAAATCGATTCGCGTCGCTCTCGAGCGCGTCTCGTTTCGACCGGATTGAGAGGACAGTACCCGAACCCGACCCCGATCACGACACCGGTCGGCGAGCTATCGGGTATCGAAGCACCGGGAAAACCGCGTTCTGAAATCGCGAACGAAGAAACAAAAGGAACGACGCTACCGGTCACGCCGGTCGGAAATCGACCGTGTGGCGGACGTAGCGAATATTACGCTTCGACCCAGGTGTTCGTCGCGGAGACGGACGTGAGCTGGACGTTCTCGTTCTCCTGCAGACTGATCTGAGAGCTGCCGGCACTGCCACCGTCTTCGGCGACTGCGACGGAGGTGTGCTGCTCGTTCAGGTTCTCCTGGGTGATGATCTGACTCTGTTCGATCGCTGCGCTTGCGGTCTGTTCCGCGTCGTTCGTCTGCGTGGCGTTGCCGGCGTAGTCGTACGACGTGCCGGGGGTAGCCGTGCCCGCGTTCCCGTCGACCGTGACGGTGGTACTCGAAGTCCGCGTGACGTCGTCGGAGACGTAGCCCGGACTCGCGTAGACGTTGATCGCGTCGGCGTACGCGACCTGGGCGTTGTAGTTCTGCTGGTAGGCCAGCTGGATCGCGGTGGACTCGCTGTCGTTCTGTGCGATGGCCATGGCGGTGTTCTGCAGGTTGATGTTCTGCTGTTCGACCTCTTGGCCCTGTGCCACGCCGGCGGTCGCGGTCTGCTCGCCGTCGATGTCGTCTTGCTTCTTGTCCTTCTTGTCGGGCTCGTGAACCTCGGTCTCGGACGAGAGGACATCGCCGCTGACGTTACCCGCGGTCGCGACGTCCATCCCGGCGGCCGACGCCATCAGGTTCGAGGCGGAGGCGCTACCGATCTGCTCGTTGAGGTTGCTCTGGTCGGTGAACTGGATCGCCGTGGCGGTGCTGCCCTCGCCGATCGCGATGGCGACCGCACCGTCCTGTTCGTTGACGTTCGTCTGCGTGACATCCTGTGACTGCTCGAGCAGCGCGTCGGCACCCTGACCCGCGCTCGAGCCGGCACCGTGATCGCCCGTCTTGTCCTTCTTGTGACCGAACTTGCCGTCACCGAGGTAGACGTTGGACGCGTTTGCCATCCCCTCCTGGAGGTTCTCGTTTCGCTGGTAGGACTGCTGGAGGGCGGTCGCATCGCTCTCGTTCACTGCGAGCGCAAACGCGGTGCTCTGGTTGTTGTAGTTGACCTGTCCGACCGACTGGGCCTGGCTCACGCCAGCGACGGCTTCCTGCGTGACCGTCTTGTCGCCCTTCTTGTCTTTGACAGCCCAACCGTCGAACTGCTGGTCGCCGCCGTCGCCGACGATGATGTTGACGTCGCCGACGTTCTCGAACTGCGTTTCCGCGCTGCGCACGTCGCGGCTCTCGGCGGTCACCTCACCGCTCTGGACGTTGTCGTTCTCCTGGTTCGATTCCTGAATGGCGGTCGCGTCACCGCCGTCGATCGCGATCGACACCGCAGTTCCCTGCTCGTTGATGTTGACCTGATCGACGTCTTGGTGCTGGATGATCTCGGCGGAGGTACCGCTCGAGTCGTCGGCGTGTTCGTCGACGTACTCCTCGAGCGACTGTCCGTCGAGGTCGGCACCGAAGACGAGATACAGTTCCTCCCCGTCCTCGAGCGCGTGTATCGTTCCTGCGTCCAGTTCTCCTTCCCCGCCTGCGGTGGCTGCCGGCACGCCGGCTGCGATCATCGACAGGGCAACCATACAGGCCATAAGGAGTGTCGTAGTTCGTGAGCGTCTCGTTGTGTTGGAATTCATTGAGCGTTTGATCTGTATCGTGATGGTCTTTCGTTTCTGAGTCTCTGCGACGCAAACCATCCTATCCGCAAGAGTACCTTTGTTATCGACAGGTTGGGAACCGTATGAACCGGCCTATGGAACCGAAGGCGACTGCTTACCGAGAGAAATCAGTGACTTCGGCGGGGTGTCCCGGAACTATGAGCCGCGACCGAAACCATCTTATATCTGATCCGTTCCGATCGTACCGACAGATAACTAAACCAGTCCGGACGGTCGCGGATCGATTACCGTTTCGGGAATCGAAGTCAAATATTAGCGGCTCATAGCCGATCAGCAACCGTTACACAGCAGACATTTCGGGGACGGTGGACCGAACGATGGGTCGCTGAAACCAGCGTCCAGCGACTCAATAGGGTTGTCGAAACGACAACAGTTTCCGCTGACAATCGGTGAACGATCCGCCTGAGTCGATAAGCGGTCCGATCAGGCCCTCTAATGCCGCGATTCGCCTCGAAACCGTTTGCCGGGTTCAAATGGGATACTGGTATGAGTAGCGACTGGGCAACGCGCCACAGCGGGAGACCGGGAGGAGACAGTCAGTCTCGTGCCGAGCGATAGGCTGTCAGTCGAGGAGGTTCCCTCCTCGAGGGGTCCTCTCGTTGTGGTTGACACGCGTGGTGCCCGACTGCAACACGGTGACCGAACCAATATGAAACGCGCACTCACGCTTGCACTGACGGTAGCACTAATCGGCGGCCTCGCGTTTATGGGGGCTGCAGGAACAGCAGCGGCACAGGAAGAAGGCGCCGAGTTCGATGCCGATCTCGGCTCTGACGTTGATGTCGATCAAGACTCCGACGCGACGACTACGATAACCAACGATCAGAGCAACAGTAACTCGCAGACGCAGACCGCGACGTCGTACAGCAGCTCGGACACGAGTCACGCTGACACGTCCGCCGTGCAGACCCAGGACGTCTCACAGGCGAACTCCAACAACGTCGAAGACACGACCACGGTCGCCTCGAACGACGCTGACGTCGAATCGCAAGGTGCCGAGATCGACGCCGATGTCAGCACTGGTGACGACGGCGAGCCTGGTGAGGGCGAGCCTGGTGAGGGCGAGCCTGGTGAGGGCGAGCCTGGTGAGGGCGAGCCTGGTGAGGGCGAAGATGAGACTGTCAGTCAGTCCGAGTTCGACAGTCTCGTCGATACGCTTGTCGATAGTGGTGTCTTCGAGGATGGTACTTTCGACGACCTCGTTGACGTTGACGCGTAAATAGACTAACGATATATTTCTATTTTTATAGAGTGATATTGTCCATTCAACAGTAGAGACATCTATAAACATAATTCTATTTAGATCATATACGGAACTCAGATCCTCATGAAGAGTGCTCAGACCGAAGTGGTTTGATGGCAGCCATTTCTGCCCGACGTATCACCTCACGAACTACAACTTCAGTTTCTCGAGCGACCGCCTTCGCCTCGTCGTACTCCGCGCTCACGTCGTAGACCTCGCCATCGGCGTCGCTGGCGATTTTGACGGTGACTTCGTACTCCTCGCCGTCGATCTCGAGCGTCACGGTCTCAAATTCACGATTCGCGATCCAGCGATGCGTAACACCGGCGTCACGGACTCCGAGCGTCCCGGTCTCCTCGGCCAGCGCTCGAGCGACCCGCTCTCGGTCCGCGGGCTTGCAGATGACCTTCACGAGGTGGCCCGGACGGGACTTCTTCATCGTCGCGGGGAGAATCGAAACGTCTCGCGCGCCCGCGTCCGCGAGAGTGTCGTGAAGTCCACCCAGCACTTCGGGGGTCGCGTCGTCGAGGTTCGTCTCGAGGACCGCGATATCGTCCTCGACCAGTTCCCCGCCGCTCTCGGCGCTTCCCACCAAGACGCGGAGCACGTTCGGGTGCGGATCGAGGTCGTAGCCGCCCGCGCCGTTGCCCGCAGCCTCGAGGTCCAGTGCGGGCAGCGAGTCGACGCCGTCGGCGACGTGACCCAGAATCGCCGCACCGGTGGGGGTCAGGAGTTCCGACTCGACCGGGCCGCCGCGCAGCGACCAGTCGGCCCGCTGGGCGATCTCGACGACCGCCGGCGTCGGCACGGGGTACTCGCCGTGGCTCATCGTCACCGTTCCGCCGCCGGTCGACAGCGGCGTGGTGACGACGCGGTCGGGCCCGAGGTCGTGGAGCAACGCGACGGCACCGACCACGTCCGCGATCGCGTCGTCGGCCCCGACCTCGTGGAAGTGAATGTCCTCGAGATCCTCGCCGTGAACGCTGGCTTCGGCCTCGCCGAGCAGTTCGAAGACGGCGAGCGCGTCGCGTTCGACCGCCGGCTCGAGGTCCATCTCCGTGACGATGTCGCGGACCTCGAGGTAGCTGCGGTGGGGCCCGTGGCCTTCAGCGGGGACCTCGTCGCTGTGCTGGTGAGTATCGTGGCTGTGGTCGTGGTCTCCATCGTGGTCGTGACTGTGGCCGTTCTCGTCGTGACTGTGGTCGTGGCCATCGTTCCCGCCGTCGACGTCCGCGTCCGTCAGGACCACGTCGACCGCCGTCGCGGCGATACCGCTCTTGTCGGCCGCGTCGATTCGATACTCCACCTCGAGGGCGTCGGTGACGGACTCTAAGGCGTCGGGGTCGGCACCGGCGTCGAGGAGGGCAGCGAGGATCATGTCACCGCTCGCACCCATTCGGCCGTCGAAGGCGAGGACTCGCATATCTCCGTTCCGGAGCGGAAGACGCAAAAAGCCACCTGTCCTAGTCCCCACGGACGCGGTGTCGATAGGGCCAAAACCAACCGATGCCGGTACATCTTTGTAGCGTCCGGTCCTACCCATGTGTGATAGCTACTAGCACAGGAAATGACTCACCCTAGCAAAAAACCTATCCGCGCACGTATCGGAGTCATTGACATCGCCGTCCATCCCTAAATCATGAACGAAGTCCAACTGGAGGTTGCGAAGGCATACCCGAACGACTCGGGTCGTGGTATCGCCCGACTCGACCCGGACACGCTGTTGCATTTGAAGCTGAGTCCGGGCGACATCATCGAGATCGAGGGTGCAGATACGACTGCCGCGAAGGTCTGGCGTGCAGACCGGCAGGACTGGAACACCGACACCGTCCGCATCGACGGCTTCACCCGCCAGAACGCGGACGTCGGTATCGGCGAGCGGGTCACGATCCGCAAGGCCGAAGCGACGAAAGCGGACAAACTCACGCTCGCACCGCCGGAGGAGGCGTCGGTCCAGTTCGGCTCCGACGCCGCCGGCATGGTGAAACGCCAGATCCTCAAGCGCCCGGTCGTCGGCCGCGACATCGTTCCCGTGATGTCCTCGACGAACCATCCGTTCATGCGGTCGCCGGGGCAGGCGATTCCGCTGATCGCCGTCGAAACTGAACCCGAAGGGGTCGTCCTCATCACGGAAGACACCGATGTCGAACTCCGCGAGGAACCCATCTCGGGCTTCGAGAAGACCGGAGGCGGGATCACATACGAGGATATCGGTGGCCTGCAAAACGAGATCCAGCGGGTCCGGGAGATGGTCGAACTCCCGATGAAGCATCCGCAGATCTTCAAGAAGCTCGGCATCGAGCCGCCACAGGGCGTGCTCCTGCACGGCCCGCCGGGCACCGGGAAAACCCTGCTCGCCAAGGCCGTCGCCAACGAGACCTCCGCCAGTTTCTTCTCTATCGCTGGCCCGGAGATCATCTCGAAGTACTACGGCGAGTCCGAACAGCAACTCAGGGAGATCTTCGAGGACGCCACCGAGGAGTCGCCGTCGATCATCTTCATCGACGAACTTGACTCCATCGCGCCCAAACGCGAAGACGTCACCGGCGAGGTCGAACGCCGCGTCGTCGCCCAACTACTGACGATGATGGACGGCCTCGAGTCCCGGGGACAGGTCATCGTCATCGCGGCGACCAACCGCGTTGACTCGGTCGACCCCGCACTGCGCCGCCCCGGCCGCTTCGATCGCGAGATCGAGATCGGCGTGCCCGACGAGACCGGCCGCGAGGAGATCCTGCAGATCCACACCCGCGGGATGCCCCTTTCCGACGACGTCAGCCTCGGTCATCTCGCCGACGAGACCCACGGCTTCGTCGGTGCCGACATCGAGAGCCTGACCAAGGAGGCCGCGATGAAGGCGCTGCGACGCTACCTCCCCGAGATCGATCTCGACGAGGAGGACATCCCGCCGAGCCTGATCGATCGAATGATCGTCAAGCGCGAGGACTTCAGCGGCGCGTTGAACGAAGTCGAGCCCTCGGCGATGCGGGAGGTCCTCGTCGAGCTCCCGAAGATCTCGTGGGACGATGTCGGCGGCCTTCACGACGCCAAAGAGCAGGTCCAAGAGTCTGTCGAGTGGCCGCTCTCGAACCCAGAGCGGTTCGAGCGGCTGGGCGTCGATCCGCCGGCCGGCGTGTTGCTGTACGGCCCGCCGGGCACCGGGAAGACGCTGATGGCGAAGGCCGTCGCCAACGAGACGAACGCGAACTTCATCTCGGTGCGCGGCCCGCAACTGCTCTCGAAGTGGGTCGGCGAGTCGGAGAAGGCCATCCGGCAGACCTTCCGCAAGGCCCGGCAGGTCTCGCCGACGGTCATCTTCTTCGACGAGCTCGACGCGCTCGCGCCGGGCCGAGGCGGTGAAACCGGCTCGAACGTCTCCGAACGGGTCGTCAACCAGCTCCTGACCGAACTCGACGGCCTCGAGGAGATGGGCAACGTGATGGTCATCGGAGCGACCAACCGGCCGGACATGATCGACCCCGCACTGCTGCGCTCGGGTCGGTTCGACCGGCTGGTCATGATCGGCGAACCCGACGTCGACGGCCGCGAGCGCATCCTCGATATCCACACGCAGGACACGCCGCTGGCCGCGGACGTCACGCTGCGGGAAATCGCCGAGATCACGGACGGCTACGTCGGCAGCGATCTCGAGTCGATCGCGCGCGAGGCGGCCATCGAGGCGCTGCGCGAGGACGAGGAGGCCGACATCGTCGAGATGCGTCACTTCCGGCAGGCCATGGAGAACGTCCGGCCGACCATCACCGACGACATCCTCGACTACTACGAGCAGATCGAAGAGGAGTTCCAGGGCGGTACGAGCGGCGGTCCGGACCCGTCGGGTCGCCGCGGCAGTCGCATCGGCTTCCAGTAGTCGCAGGGACACGCGATCGTCTATCGCCGGTTCGATTTCGGTTTTCCGTTTTCAGTTTCCCGTTTTCGCTGCCGAGTAATCGTTCGTCCATGTCATCCGCTATCGGACACGCGGTCGCTCGCGTTCGGACTGTCGCCCCCGTGTGGCGTGTCGCGGGACCGAATCCGCGCCGCGTGAACCGTCTCCGTCGCGTCGTCGATTACGATGACATCGCCCGGAGACTCGGGCAAGCGGTCCGCATCGGCCAGCGAGCCGTTCATGTACGTCGGCTGGGCGCTCTCGAGGGCCGCCAGATCCGCTCGAGCGGTCAGCCGGTGCGAGACGAGGATATCCGACTGGGAGATACCGACCTCGGGGACGGCGCTCGGGCGCTGTGTCGCGGCGACGAGACTGACACCGGGCGCGCGGCCGCGCGTGAGGATCGTCTCGAGGCCGGGTTCGGCGACGCCGTCGAAGAAGGTGTGGGCCTCGTCGAGCAGGAGCCACGGCAACCGATCGATCGACCGGCGGATCCGGGCGCGGTACAGCGTCTCCGCGATCCCGCGACAGACGGCGTTCATCGGCGCGTCCGCAAGCCCCGAGACGTCGACGACCGTCGCTTCCGCGGTCGCGAGATCGGCGGCCGCGAGTCCGTCGGCATCGAAGACGCCCCACGACTCGGCGAGGCGGAGGTGGTTTTCCGCGGCGCGCGTCGCGGCGCTCGAGGCGTCGGCCGACTCGAGGTGTGTCCGCATGCCGTCGATGGTCGATTCGGCCTGTGCGGCCTGCCAGAGCAGTCCGCCAGCGCCGCTCTCCGGCGAGAGCCCGAGCAGCGTACACCACGATCGGGGATCGAGCGAGTCGGGCGCGACGGCCGGGTCGTCGATCACGCGTGCGGGGACCGCGTCGCCGGTAGCAGGCTGTGACAGCGTGTCGAACGCGCCCATCGGATCGACGATCACGGGTGCGACGCCGCGCGATCGCGCGAGCCCTTCCGCGATGACGCCCATCGTGTAGGATTTCCCGTAGCCGCGCTTGCCGACGAGCAACACCGCGTGGGGGGAGTCCAGATCGAGGTGGACGGCCGCGCCGTCGCTCCCGTCGAGCGCGCGGTAGTCGCCGAGGCGACAGACCGGTCCGTCGGCGGGGGCGGCGTCGCGACCGAGTACGAAACTCACGGGCCGACTTCCCGCGGCTTCGTATTTGAACCCGCGATCCAACGTTTAAGACGGAAGGCGGGGCCAAGCGGGGCGTGACTTCGAAACGGACCGACTCGGATTCGACGGACAGGAGGGACGGCTCGCGGTCGTTCGCTCGAGACGACCGCGCGATCGAGGGGTTGCCGATTCGGCTGGTGATCGCACTGGTCGTCGGCGTCGCGGCGCTGGCGATCATGCTGAACATGCTCGGCGGGATCGGCAGCGTCGGTGACACGGAGGTAACCGTGAAAATCGCCGACGACGATCAGGTGATCGAAGCGGATGCCACCGGATCGAGCGCGGAAGTGAACGCGTACGCGATCGACGAAAACGGGAACAACGTCTCGGACGCGACGATCGTTGCCACTGCCGATTCCGCACAGCTCGACGGCGTGCTCGACGAATCCACCGGTGACGATAATCACGCGGCGCTGGATTTCGACGGCAGCCAGAGCCTTCGCGCGGACCAGGACATGGGAGCGATCCAGTTGGAGGTCATCCCGCCGTCCGACAGCAATTACATCGACGAACAACCGAATCCGGACATCCGCGTCGTCTCCCGCTGAGACCGTGACACCACGCTATTCAGCCGCGATCGCGGTCCGGCGTACCGCACCGCGCCGACACCGAACGCCGGGTCGATGCCGAACGCACCGCCGCCGCGGGCTCGAGCGACCATGATCGGGACGACGACCGAACTCATCACCGGACTGGCGTTCGGGCTGGTCTTCGGCATCGGCCCCGCGATCGTCGTCGGACTCCTCGGGGCCGCGTTTCACCACCGCGGATCGACGCTTCCGTGGCCCGGCGCCGTCGCGATCGCGCTGTCGCTGACCGGGTTCAACGCCGCCGTCGCGGGTGTGCTCGAGACCGGCGCACGATCACCGGCGCGGCTGGCGATCGGGGCCGCCGCAGTCTGTCTGCTCGCAGTGTACGCCGTCAGTCAGGGCGAACGCGCCGCGACGGAGCTACCGATCGGAATCGAACGACCGGTCCTCCGGCGGCGAGCCCTCTCCGCCGAGGCCGTCGACTCGATCGACGCGACGGGGCAAGTGACGATCCGCACGACGGGGGCGGTTCGCGGTATCGACGGCTACCCGTCGCTCTCGCCCGACCTGCGGGCGGCACTCGAGGCGGACTCGTGGCGGCTCCCCGCCGACCTCCCGCTCTCGGCGATCGAGACGCGGCTCGAGACTCGGCTCCGAACCGAGTTCGAACTGGCCGCGGTCTCGGTATCGATCGACGGCCGCGGTCGGGCGACGGTCGCCGCGGCACCGCCCTCGGGCGGCGATTCGACGGCCGTCCCCGACGGGTGGCGCGCCGTCTCGATCGACGCGCTCCTGCCGACGGGACTGGCACCCGGCGACGATGTCGCGGTTCACGTTCCGGACGAGGCGGTTCGGGGGACGGTTCTGAGCATCGGCCGGGGCGACTCGACGGAATCTACCGATCGAAGCGAAACCGAACCGGGAGTCAAGCGCGGTACGCGGCTCGATGTGAGAACGCGACCAACTGCCGAAACGGCCGGCGGCAACGGGCGCGTCACCGTCGCCGTTCCGTCCGGCCGCGCTAACGCGTTGCTCGCCGCCGATCGCGCTCGAATCGTCGTCCCCGCCGGCGGCACGGACGCCGACCGCGAGGCGATCTCCCGACTCGAGCGGGCCGACTACTCGCTCCGTCGCGCCTCGTTCGGAGCGATCGAGACGGCCCTCGAGTCAGTCGATGACGTGACCGACGACGAACTCCATATCCTCGCGGCGACTCGTCACACCGAGATCGAAATCGATACCGAGGAAACGGCAGCGACGAGTGCCGAGACGATCGCCGACCGCGAGACGTGGGCCGTCGTCCCCGACGAGGCGGACCTCGAGGACGGGGACGACGTGTTCGTCGCCGGCGAGCGAACGACGGTGAAACGAGCGCTCGACGCGGCTCGCGACTCGAAGTCGGGTCCGAACACGACCGTGGAGACGGAGGTGCGACCGTGACGGGAGTCGTCGTTTTGCAGGCGGTCGTGACCGAGTGGACCGAGACGGCGCTGATCAACGTTCTCGGGTTCGCCCTGCTCGCCGGCATCACGGCGACGATCGTCGCGTTCGGCTACCGCGCCACCAGCGCTCGAGTCGCCCCGGTCGGCGCCGGCGTCTTCGCCGGCCTCGCCGTCGTCGCGGGTTGGCTCAACGCAGTCGGTCTCGGGCACGCGACGGTCATCGACCAGACGCCGCTCGTCCATCACGCGACCGCCGCGTACTTTCTCGGTGCGATCGCCGTCAGTGCGGGAACCACCGAGGGCGGGCGTCGGATCGGCGACCGGTTCGCCCGCGAGGTCTTCGATATCGATCGACTGGCGGCCGCCGGCGAGGGCGCGTCACTCGTCCGATCGGCGCGGCGACCGACGCCGATCGAGTTACCCGAACGGATCGGCGATGTCGACGGCTATCCGGCCGCCGACGCGGCGACCAAACGCGACCTCGCCGGGCGGACGGTGCTGGTTCCCCAGTACCGCGACGCGTCGACCCTCAAGTCACGGCTCTCGAGCCGCCTCGAGCGGGATTACGACATCGACCACGTCTCGATCACGGTCGGAGACGACGGCGGGATCGAGCGCCTCGCGGTCGGCCGACAGCGAACCGGACTCGGGCCGACGCTTCCGGACGGCACCGCCGCCACCGCGATCCGCGCCACTTCGTCGCCGACCGCCAGCGCCGGCGATCCGATCGAGGTCTGGACGGGTGGGGACGACGGCGACTCGAGCCGGCTCGTCGCGACCGGGACGCTGCGGGCCGCGACCGTCGATGTCGCGACGATCACCGTCGATGCCGACGCCGTCGACGAGTTCGAATTCTGGTTCGAGGCCGACTCGAGGTATCGCCTGGCGACGCGGTCGGTGTCGCCGGACGACGGCTACGGATTCGTGTCCGTGCTCCGCGCCACCGACGAGACGGTGCGCTCGGTGACGGTCGCAGAAGATGACCCGATCGACAACGAGTTCGTCGGCTGGCTCTCGGGGACCGTCCTCCTCGCGGTACGCGACGGCGACGCGATCCCGTTTCCGGACGAAAACGAGACCGTGCGGGACGGTGACCGGCTCTTCGTCATGGGGACGCCCGCAGAACTGGAGCCGCTGTCGGCGAACGAGCCGGGGTCGGCAGCGTAATAGATCCGGACGAGTGTCGAATCGGTGGTATCAGGACCGATTCACGTCGTCCGTCTCCTCTCGAGCGGCCTCGATGTGATGGCGCTCGATGCGAACCGTCGACGCCTTCTCGTTGGCCGCTTCGGGACCGTACTCGCTCGCGACCTCGCGGATCGCCCGCATCGAGGCGTTCCTGATCAGGGCCTCGAGGTCGGCCCCGGTGTAACCCTCGAGTTCGCCGGCGAGTTCGGCGATGTCGATATCGTTGTCGAGCGGTTTCCCCTGTGCGTGGACCTCGAGGATCTTCTCGCGGGCCTCGAGATCGGGCTCGCCGACGAAGACGTGGGTGTCGAGCCGGCCGGGCCGGAGCAGCGCGGGATCGATCTGGTCCTTGCGGTTGGTCGCGGCCAGCACGACGAGGTTGGGGTTCTCCCGCATTCCGTCGAGTTCGGTCAGGAGCTGCGAGACGACGCGTTCGGTGACTTCGTGGCCGTCGCCTCGAGCGGCCGCGATGGCGTCGATCTCGTCGAAGAAGACGATCGAGGGGGCCGACTGGCGGGCGCGCTCGAACACCTCGCGGATCGCCTTCTCGCTCTCGCCGACGTAGCGGTCGACGATCTCGGGACCGTCGACGCGGACGAAGTTAACGTCGGTTTCGCCCGCGAGTGCGCGTGCGAGTAACGTTTTTCCGGTTCCGGGCGGGCCGTACAGGAGGACGCCGGACGGCGGATCGGTGTTCGTCTCCTCGAAGAGCCGGTCGTAGGTCAGCGGCCACTCGACCGACTCGCGGAGCGTCTGTTTAGCCGTCTCCAAGCCCCCGACATCGGAGAAATCGGTGGTCGGTGACTCGGCGACGTACTCGCGCATGGCCGAGGGTTCGACGGCCGCGAGCGCGGTATCGAAGTGGGTTTTCCGAACCATCGGATTCCGGTTCCACGTTCGCTGCTCGTCGGTCTCGGTCGGCCGGTCGCGGATCGCGGCCATCGCGGCCTCGCTCGCGACGGCGTCCAGATCCGCCCCGACGAAACCGTGGGTTCGCCGCGCGATCGCGTCGATGTCTACGTCGTCGGAAAGCGGCATGCCACGAGTGTGTACCTCGAGAATCTCCCGGCGACCCTCCTCGTCGGGGACGCCGATCTGGATCTCGCGGTCGAACCGGCCGCCCCGGCGGAGCGCGGGATCGATCGCGTCGACGCGGTTGGTCGCGCCGATGACGATGACCTCGCCGCGGGCGTCGAGGCCGTCCATCAGGGTCAGCAGTTGGCCGACGATCCGGTTTTCGGCGTCGCCCTCGTCGTCGCGGGTGCCGGCGATCGAGTCGATCTCGTCGAAGAAGATGATCGTCGGCGCGTTCGCCTCGGCCGTTTCGAACACGTCGCGGAGCCGCTCCTCGCTCTCGCCTTTGTACTTCGACATGATCTCCGGTCCCGAGATCGTCTCGAAGCGGGCGTCGACCTCGTTGGCGACCGCGCGGGCGATCAAGGTCTTGCCCGTGCCCGGCGGGCCGTACAGGAGCACGCCCGACGGCGGTTCGACGCCGAGTCGCCGGAACAGTTCCGGCTCCGACAGCGGGAGTTCGATCATCTCGCGGACCTGCTCGAGTTCCTCGTCTAACCCCCCGATGTCCTCGTAGGTGACCCCGGAGCTCGGACTGGGTTCGGGCTCGTCGGCCGCGACCTCGGAGCCGGAGTCGGTCGCGGTCGGGGCACCCGTCGATTCGCTCGATCGATGGCTGCGGCCGCCGGCTCCGGAGCCACTCGAGGTCGCGGTGTCGCCCGGTCCGACGTCGGCGTCGACGATGCGGATCGTCGTCGCGTCCGTGATTCGAACGTCGCCGTCCGGGTCCGTGTCGGTTACCCTGAACGGCTGTTGATCGATCCCCTCGATCCGGACCTGTTCGCCGGCGCGAACCGGCCGGTTGCGCAGTTTCTCCGTCGCTTCGCTCTCGGCGGCCCGGCGCTGGCGGTCGGGGAGCCCCGGCGGCGCGACCAGCGTGACCCGGTCGGCGTCGGTGATGGTCGACTTGTCTTTCGCTCTGACGGAGACCGTATCGCCGACGTGGACGCCGGCGTTGGCCCGCGTATCGCCGTCGATCTGTACCGCATTCTCGGGGACCGACTGGTCTGCGGGCCACATCTTGGCGACGGTCGTCTCGTCGCCCTCGATCACGACGGTATCGCCGCTGAGAATACCGAGCTGTCGCCGCGCCGGTTCGGGGATCCGCGCGACGCCCCGGCCGGCGTCTCCCTTCTCCGCAGCCCGAACCGACAGCGTCACGCCGTCCGATTCCGACGAACTCATACCCGTTCCTTTCGCGTCGGTCGCCTTGAGAATTGTCCCGTCGCCGGCGGTCGGAACTCGTCGGGAGAGTTTGGCGACGACCGAGACCGGACTCGAGTCGGTTCAGAGCACGTTCTCGAGGAGCCGATCGATGCCGCGTCGCAGCCGTTCGGAGGCCGAGGGTGCCGAAATTCCCAGTCGGTCGCCGACGTCCTCTGTCGACGCCGCCCGCGGGACCTCGAAATAGCCCACCTCGCGGGCCGCGACCAGCGCCTCGTATTGCTCGCGGGTGAGTCCGAACGGCGGGTCGTCCGACGACGACTCTCGGGTGAGCCGCTCGAGTTTGAACGTTCCGCCCCGGTCCGTACAGAACGCGCGGTACTCCGCGAGCGCCTCCCTGTCCGGGAACCGCGCTCGTCCCCACCAGCCGTCGACGGTCACGACCCCGCCCAGCGGCGTCGTTCCGAGTTCGACGTACTTCCGATAGATCGGCAGCGGCGGGTCCCGGAGCCTGATCCGATACATCGTGCCCTCGGCTCGCTCGTCTATCCGCCGATAGGTCTCGACCGTCGGATCGTCCGCGAGCGCCGCGGTGAAGCCGTCGGCAGCCCCCGCGGTCCGACAGAGAACGACCGGGCGGTCGGGATCGACGACGAGGATCCGTTCGATGTAGAGTGTGATGTCGGGAACGGCCGACACCGCGTCCGTCAACGGTAGATCCGGAGAGTTGAGCTGGAACTCCGCGATGAGGCCCATACGTTCCCTTTCGTGCGACGGGACTTAAACACCCTTATGGATTAGATACAGGTTGATCGGGGATCGGCGCATATGTTCGGCTAAGCATGGACCCCGACGACCAGCCACCGATGCAACTCGAGACGACGGTTCGATCGTACAACTACTACCGCAACGCGGTCGAGAAACACTGGGATCCACACGAGGTCGACCTCGAGGCGGACCGCGAGGGGGTCGCCGACCTCCCCGAGCCGGCCTTTCGGGGACTCAAGCAGTCGCTCGCGCTGTTCGGCGCGGGCGAGGAGTCGGTGACGGAGGACCTCTCGCCGCTGGCGGTCGTCCTCGAGGACATCGGCGATCAGATGTTCATCACGACGCAGCTCTACGAGGAGTCCAAACACACCGACTTCTTCGACCGCTACTGGCGCGAGGTGGTCCGTCCGGAAGAACAACGGCGCGGGCAGGACCTCACCTCGCCGACCGACGAGGCGTGGTTCAACGAGCCCTACGACGAACTGTTCGAGCGCAACGAGCGGGCGATGGCGCGACTCCTCGAGGAGGACACGCCGGAGAACCGCGCGAGGGCCTACTGTCACTACCACCTGACGATCGAAGGGATCCTGGCCCAGACCGGCTACTACGGACTCACCCTCGCCTACGGTGAGAGCGAACCCGACCTTCCGGATCTGCCGGGACTGGTCGAGGGGCTCAAACTGGTCCGCAGCGACGAGGGACGCCACGTCGGCTTCGGGATGGCGAAACTCAAGTCGCTCGTCAGCGAGGGCAAGGTCGACCCCGACCTGCTCCGCGAGACGATCGACGAACTGGTGCCGCTCGTCCAGGAGAGCCTGGCCGGCGACGACGGGGCCAGCACCGAGGCGGGGCCCGGCCCGAGCCCGTCCGATCTGGCCGACTACGCGTACACGAAACACGAACAGCGGATGCAACAGATCACCAGCGCGAGCGAGGCGATTCCGGACGTCGAGGAACTGACCGAACTCGACGCCTGACGACGGCGGTTCGCGACGCGCCGTCGGACTCGATCACAGACGGCTCCAACTCGAGGGTCGACCTCGGCTGCAGCGACCGGAGAAACGCCTTTTGTCGTCCGTGTACCATCGTCTAGCATGGTGGTCCAGACAGAACGCGACGACACTACCTGGTACGAGTGTGAGACCTGCGGACTACTCTTCGACGAGCAGTCGGAGGCGTCCGAACACGAACAGCGGTGTGACGGCTCCGATCCGACGTACATTCAGTGAGCCGACCGATCCCGACCCCGCGAGCCGGTCACTCGAGTCGCTCGCGGTGCTCGGCGGCGAGTTCGCGGGCCTGCTCAAGCGTATGTGTCTCCGTCCAGCGGACGCGGTCGCCGTCGCCGTAGGCCAGCGCGGTCTTGAGTTCGTCCCGGAGGACGCCGTGGTCGACCGCGAGCACCGTCCCCGACCCGTCGCCGAGTTCGTAGACGCCGGGCCGGTCCGGCGCGGCGGCGACCGTCTCCCGCTCGAGGTCGCGCCACGGTTTCTGTAGCGGCATCAGTCGGCGCTCTCGACGAGTTCGTAGGCGTGCTCGCTCATCTCGTCCTCCGCGAAGACGAAGACGCGGCCGTCGACGACCGAGAGGTCGGCCTCGACGCGGATCGAATAGGCCTCCGTGGCGACGGTCACGCCCGGGAACAGTTCCTCCTCGTCGTCGCGATCGAGCATCACGCGACCGACGCCGGTCGTCTCGAGGATGTCGTCGTGGGTGTTCCGGTCGTTGACGTAGGTCATGACGCCCTCGACGCCGTCGGGATCGGTGACGAGGACGTGGACTTCCTTGCCCGGCGGGGTCGAGAGGGGACCATCGACGGGTTCGGGCGGCCCGTGGTAGAATACCTCCCGGCCGTCGTGGTACTCGACGACCACGCCACCGTCGACGAAATCGACGCCGATCGTGCTGGGGGCGACGTTGTTGCGCGCGCTCATGTGCGTTCGTTCGGTCGGATCGGGGAAAAGCGGTGTGTTCCAGTCGCCGGTTCGTCTGTCATCTGATCGAGTCGTTTGCCGTCGCCCGCGGACCGTAACGCCCGGTCGACCCGATTCGCCGAGACCGTCAGCCGTAAATACGCGGTCTGAGTCGCTTGTGGTATGGATGGCCGTGCTGTCGCCCCCGCAGCCGGGACGATACTCAACGCGCTCGCGACCGGCACCGGGTCGGCCTTCGCGATCGACCTCGAGACGACGGCGACCGTCGAACTCACGAGTGACAGCGATATCGTCGGTGACATCGCCGGCCGGCCCGACGCCGACGCGACGCTCATCGAGCGCTGCGTCGAACTGACGGTCTCGGAGTACGCCGACGCGGCCGGACTGGACGAGACGGACGTGGGCGCTCGCGTCCGCACCGAGAGCGAGATTCCGATGGCCGCCGGCCTGAAGAGTTCCAGTGCCGCGGCCAACGCGACGGTGCTCGCGACGCTCGACGCCCTCGAGGTCGCCGACTCGGTCGAACGGATCGAGGCCTGCCGACTCGGCGTCCGGGCCGCCCGCGACGCCGGCGTAACCGCCACCGGCGCGTTCGACGACGCCAGCGCGAGCATGCTCGGCGGCGTGACGGTGACCGACAACGCGACCGACGCGTTGCTCGCCCGCGAGGAGATCGACTGGACGGCGGTAGTCTACACCCCGCCGGAACAGTCCTACAGCGCCGATGCGGACGTGTCGGCCTGCGAACGCGTCGCCCCGATGGCCCGACTCGTCGAGGAACTCGCGCTCGACGGCCGCTACGGCGAGGCGATGACCGTCAACGGCTTCGCCTTCTCGGCCGCACTCGAGTTCCCGACCGGGCCGATGATCGAGGCCCTGCCCGATGTCGCCGGCGTCTCGCTGTCCGGAACCGGACCGAGCTACGTCGCCGTCGGTGAGCGGGAGACACTCGAGGCAGTCGAGCGACGGTGGGACGAACGCGACGGAACGACACGATTACTGCAGACGCGAACGGACGGTACCCAAACGACATGACTCGAGAGCCAACGGACACAGCGACGGACGGTGGAATCGACGAGGAGGAACGCACGCCTGAGGAGATGGACCTCGACGAACTGCGCGAGGAGATCCGGACGATCGATCAGGAGATCGTCGAACTGATCGCCCAGCGAACGTACGTCGCGGACACGATCGCGGCGGTCAAGGACGAACAGGGGCTGCCGACGACCGACGAGAAACAGGAACAGCAGGTCATGGACCGGGCGGGCGACAACGCCGAACAGTTCGACGTCGACGCCAATCTTGTCAAGGCGATCTTCCGACTGTTGATCGAACTGAACAAGGTGGAGCAAAGGGATAGTAGATAGCACTAAGCGGGTTTTGAGAGCGTGTACCGCGTGATTCGACCTCAGAAATCTTCCGGTTGTTGTTCAGTTGGTTCGTATCGAAGGATATGAGCTGTGGACCGATAACCGGAGCCAGCGGACACTATACGTGCCAACATTTTGCTCTGCGCTCCCTCGCTTCCGCTCAGTCGCTCGGCAAAATGTTGATTAAAAGCACAGCGTCACCCCCTCAGCCGCGCCGTTGGCGCGGCTTCGAGGGATTCCTTGGCCCGCTCGCTCACACCGTTCGCTCGCGGCTGCTGGCGGTAACGCCTCCGCCTATACTGATCACAGCAGATACGTCAGTCCAGTCCGAGACTCAGTTTCAACGCTTCGTCCACTGTCTCCATCGACTCTCGGTCGAGACTTCCAAGCACCGAGTAAATCCGTTTTTCGATGGAGACGGCACGAATTTGATCGAGGCGAATCGAAGAATCTTTCTCGAACGGCGACTCCGCTGCTTCAACGAGAACCTCGAACGGATAGCCCCGATATGTCCCCGTCACAGGTGCAACGATAGTCGTACTAGCATTTTCATTCCCAACATCGTTCTGGACGACTACCGCAGGACGAGTTTTCTTCATCTCGTGCCCTTCTGCTGGATCAAGACGAACGATAACGACGTCACCGCGACGAACCTCCGTATCCTCGCTCATTCATCCAGCCCGCTCCACGCTTCGTCCGACGCTTCATCCCACTCGTCCGCAAGTTCTTCCGCACTCTCAGAAGCCTCGCGATACGCGGCAGCCAGTTCGTCCTCGTCGGGATGATCAGATTCTACTTCGACGACAGCGACGGTTACGCGCTTGTTTGCGTATTCCGTCCCGAGATAGATTCGGCCTCGGTCGTCGGTCTCGTTAGTTCGTAGGTCCCGAGCATCTACTTTCGTCATGTTACCGACTTGGACCTACTGCTGAATAAGTGTTGCCCACTATTACCCACGATAGATATTTTCTGTGACTCGTACCATGGCTTTCATCTATCTGAACAAAGTTGAGCAACGGGAGAGCAGGTAAGGGTCAAAACACACGCCTTAGGCGTTCTATCTTCAAAGTGGGTTTTAGGTTCGTTCTGAGGGATTCTCCTCGTTCAGTCGGAGTCGGTGAGCAGCCGGAAGACCGGATACTCGCCCGAATTGAATGCGTTCTAACAACTTCGTTCAAGTATCCGCCCAGTCTTGATGAGAAAAACACCGCGAAGCTAGCGGGCAGTTCTTACTGCTGTGTTCTGACCCAATGACACAATATTCTGTGCGTACATAGTTTCCTGTATGCCCAGTATCACTGTCAATGTCGACGATGACCTCAAAAACCGGATGGAGAAACACCCGGAAATCAACTGGAGTGAGGTTACCCGACAGGCCATTCAGGAAAAAATCGAGACACTCGAAGTAATGGACGAACTCACGTCCGAGAGTGAACTCACCGAGAGCGATGTCGCCGATATCGCCGACAGAATCAACGAGAGCGCACGCGAGCGCGTCGAAGAGGAGTCGGAGTAGCCTCAACGAATGAAGCTGGTCGTCGATGCCAACGTCGTCATCTCTGCGCTCATCGCTGACTCGAAAACCCGTGAACTCATCGTCACGCTCGAACCGACCTCCTGACACCAAAATTCGTCTACGACGAGATCGAGAACTACACGGAGCTGATTGTCGAGAAGTCCGGTATGAGTCCAGAGCGAGTCGCCCAGTTCGTCGACCTCCTGTTTCAGTACATTGAGGTCGTCCCTGCCGACGAGTTCTATCCGCACATCGAAGAGGCCGAAGCAGCGATCGGTGAAACCGACCCCAACGACGTGCTATATGTCGCGTGCGCCTTGGCCAGGGACACAGACGGCTGGAGCGATGATACTGACTTCGACGAACAAAATCTCGTCGAGACACATTCGACGAGCGACGTGATCGACTCGTTCGACACGCTCTAGCCGATCCGAACAACTGCCTGTAGAGCAGGACGTGCTTCTTTATACGTGGTGTGCAGAGATGATCACTGTGTCCCACATTCGGTGAACGAATCCATGGTATGATGTGGTTTTCACAAGAGAATACTATATAATTTCAGCCATCTGAACAAAAGCGGGCAGCGCGAGAACCGATCCGCCGTTGAGGCTCGAGTCGCCTAGTTCTTCCCTGTCAAGGAACGAACCGACTCCCGCCACTGAATCTCTCCGAGCGGGCCGAACCGCCGCTCGAGGCGGTCCCAGACGACGATCGTCGACGGGAGCAGGAAGATCGACGTGAGATAGGCGTAGAAGATCCCCAGCGCGAGCAGGAGTCCGAACTCCATGATCATGGGGATCAACGCGAGGTACAACACGCCGAGTCCGCAGACGGTAGTGAGCATACTGCCGGTCAGGGCACCGCCGGTGCCGCGGACAGTCACCTGCAGGGCCTCGTGGACGTCGGCTCCCGCCTCGTATTCGTCGACGAACCGGTGCATGAAGTGGACCGTGTAGTCGACGCCGAGCCCGATCGAGATCGACAGGATCGGGGTGTTGATCGGCGACAGCGCGATTCCGAACAGGCGCATCGAGCCCGCCAGCATCGCGACGGTCACGAGGACCGGAACGAGGTTGATCACGCCGTAGACCATCCGTCCCTCGAGCCACCAGTACGACAGCATCAGGAAGACCGCAGTGAGGAGGAACGCGACGACCAGACTCTTGATCGCCGAGTCGCCGATGCGGTCGATGACAGCCTGATTGACTACCAACTCGCCCGTCGCCGTCGCGTCCATCTCCATCTCGTCTGCGACCGTCTGGGCGGCGTGGGTCGCGTCCGTCTGGTCAGCGTCGGAGTCGACCTGATACACGATGCGGGTCGAACTACGGTCGCTCGTGACGTACTGCTGGGCGGACTCTTCTTCGAGCAGTTCGTCGTAGACTCGGTCGATATCCCGGTTTGGAAGCCCGTCGTGGTCCGAGTCGGTTTGCTTGACCGTTGCCGCGAACTCGGGGTCGGTCGACTTGCGCTGCTCGATCGTGCCGACGACGCTGTCCGCCTCCGCGCGCCGGTCGGTTTCCTTGAACGTCTCGGGCGGATTGGTAAGCGCCCGGTCGATGTCGCGGAGTCCGGCGGCCGATCTCACGTCCGGATCGTCAACATAGACGGTTACCGACCCCACGAGCCCCTGATCGAAGTCTTCCTCGAGGTAGTCGAGTACAGTCATGAACGTGTACTGACTGGGTGCGAGCGGTTCGGGAAGCCGTTCGTACTGGGCGAGCCGATCCTCGTCCGGGAAGAACGCCTCCTGCGAGAACTCCGAATCGACGCCCGTACCGTAGCCGGCCGCCGCCGCGCCGAAGACGAGCGCGCTCACGAGGATGATCGCGGGCGCGATCCGCGCGAGCGTTACCCCGACCGGAAGGATACGACCGAGGACGGAGTCTTCGTTCCCCATCGGGCTCGTGCCGAACTTCGGGAATCGAGTCCCGTCGCGGAGTCGATCCAGTCCGACCTTCCCGGCCGGGAGGAAGACGCCGAAGATGAGGAAGGTAAACAGGATACCGACCCCGGCGACGATACCGAAGTCACGGAGCTGACCTATCGAACTCGTCAGGTTCGAGGCGAAGCCGATCACGGTCGTCATCGTGACGATCAGGAACGCACCCGTGAGCTGGCGCGTCGTGATACCCATGGCGTCGCCGATCGCCGCACCCGTCGCTCGCTCCTCGCGATAGCGGTTGATGATGTGGATTCCGAAGTCGATCCCGACGGCCAGCAGGAGCGGGAAGACCGTGATCATCATATCCGAGAACGGAATGCCAGCATAGCCCATGAACCCGAACGTCCAGAGCATCGTCATCATCAGCGCGGCCAGCCCGAGGGCGAGATCGATCGGGTCGCGGTAGGCGACGATCAGGAAGAACAGGATCAACACGAGCGCCGCCGGGAAGACGACGATCGCGGTGTCGCCGAGCAACTGCAGCATCTCCTCTTCGATGATCGCGCTGCCGAACACCTCGACGTTCTCGCCCGTTTCGTAGCCGTCGATATCGTTGGCTAACGCGGCCGTTTCCGACTGTAGCTCGGCCGTGTCGTCCGTGTCCGCGTTCGGCGGCGTATCGTAGGTGACCGCGATCTGAGCAACGTCTGCCTGTGCCGACTCACGGGTGAAGTCCGTACTCACCGGCAGCCCGGCGGCCTCGTCGGCGTCCGCGATAGCCCCTTCTAACTGCCGCTGAGAGGCGCGTTCGATGGCGCGTCGCTGCGTTTCGGGCGTGTCAGCTTTTGGATCGAGCTGCTGAGCGACGAGCGAGGCCGGACTCGTCGACGACTCGACTCGCAGCCCCGCATCGTTTTCCGCACGCTCCTGAAACTCGAGCATCCGGAGGAGGCTCTGCTTCGAGAGGGCGTTGCGTTCCTCGATGAACAAGCTCGCGGTCGAGCCGCCGCCCTCGCGGCCCTCCCGGGCGAAGTCGTCTTGCATGTCCTCGAGGGCCTGCTGTTCCTCTAACCCCTCGGTGAACTGGTCGGTTCCGGCCTGTTGTTCGCCTCCGCCGCCGATTCCACCGACGAATAGGACGGTAACGACGGCAAAGGCGAGGACGACCCGCCACGGGTGGTCGGTGATCGCCGTGTTGAGCCGATCGGAAAGAGAGCGATCGCTCTCCGCGGCGTCGTCCCGGTCGCGGATCTCATCGATGTCGGGCATCGATCAGTGCTGTCGCCACCAGAGGCCGACCCCGATACCGCTCACGGCGAGCGCGGCGAGTATCCCGACGATAACCGACGGGAAGCCGCCGCCGTCATCGCCGCCGGCTTCGACCTCGATCGGGTGTTGGTAGACATCGGAGAGGACCGTCTCGCCGCGTTCGGTGTCGTACTCGAAGTCGAGTTCGACGGGGTGGGTCTCGACGCTCGCGTCTTCAGCCGCCGAGACCTCGAAGGGGATCTCGGCCGACTCTCCCGGCTCGAGTTCGTCGACGAACGCCTCGTCGTTGGGCGCATCGAGGGGGCTATCGGTGTAGAGTCTCGCGTCGATGTTCGACAGCGTCTCCGGGCGCTCGTTCGTGATCTCGAGGACGAGATCACTCGAGTCGCCCTGCCGGACCGACACCCCGTCGTCGCTGAGCGAGAACTCATCGGTTCGTTCGTCGACCACGACTCGTTCGGAGATCGGACCGTCCTGCAGGGTCGTATCTCCGCTCCCGGTGTACTCGACGGTAAAGCGGAGTTGCCGGGCACCAGCATCGGCCTGCCCGCTGACGTCCGTCGAGTAGGCGAACGTCGCGGCTTCACCCTGTTTCAGTTCGGGGAGCGCGTAGCGGGTGTCCTCGACGAACAGCGAGTCACTCATCGGCTCGATGACCAGCACTGCGTCGTCGACGGGTCGGGGTCCGTCGTTGACGATTTCCCCAGTTACGTCGCCCTCGTAGCCGACCGAGAGGGTGTCCTCGAGGTTTCGAATCGAGAACGATTGCTCGGCTGCGGGCGCGAGTGATGCGGTTACGTCGTTTGCCTGTCGTTCGATACCCGAGGCGTCGCGATAGGAGAAACTTACCTCGAGGGGGCGCTCGCCGCCGCTGACCGCCCCGTCGATCGCCACGTCGACGGTCATCGTCGTCGATTCGTTGGGCTCGAGGTCGCCGAGTATCTCTTCGGCGGGATTCTGGGCCGAGCCACCGTCGACGACGACGCCGTTACCGCCGGCGATACTCGTTCGGGTCTGATTCGCGGGTTCCGTCCCGACGTTCTCGATCTCGAGAGTCGCGTCACCGCTCGTCCCGGGTTCGACATCGGTCGTAACGTCGGTGACTTCGAATCGGGGATCCTCCGGGACGACGATCGTCACGTCTTTGAGTTCCGTTCTCGTTCTCCGGTCAACATCCCCATCGGAGTCAATATTTTTATTATGGCTGTAGCGAAGTTTGAGGGTGATATCGTATTCACCGGGTTCAACGTCTTCAGGTACGGCAATTCTCTGATTAGCAGGAACTGTCTGCCCGTCAGCGATGGTGCCGATAGAAGCCTTCTCGGATTCGACTTCGAACGGTCCGCCATCAGTTATCTCAACAGTCGTCGCTCGTGCGTCGGTAACCCCCTCTCCGGAGCCGGCGATAACTCGTCCATCGTTCCGGATCTGGAACTCGAGTTCGGCCGTCGTTCCGGGCGTAACTTCGTTATCGGAGAGTACCACTCCGAGATCGGGGTTTCCCATCGTGTACCCACCACTGGTCTGTTGGGCGATCGCACTTGGGAGAGCTCCGCTAGCACCAGCGAACAGAACAACTACCACGACGAGGAGGCGGTGCTTCTTCATCAGAACCACCTAGTATTGCCCTCTCTGGCAGGATATGCCGGTGTATCTCGGTTTTCCGAGAAAATTGATTCGAATTGACCAGTATTACTCATTGGATAACAACTAGAGTACTGAAAGATATACCTTCTGATTGAACGTTCAATCAGGCCGCTTTTGAGAGTGCGTCTCGTCCAGCGTGATATGACTACTAGAGGGGATAGTACAGGCAACGAAATTGGTCGACCGATGCGCTCAAGAGGAGTCGATGACGGCGTAAACAGTGGGTGGCAACTGTGACGAATGAACTCTTCGACGACCCGTCGGGCACGCGCGAGAAAATTATGATTGCGACGTTGCGGTCCTTACGCGAACACGGGTACGCGGACCTCACGATTGAGAAGATCGGCGACGAATTCGAAAAGAGCCAATCGCTGATCTACCACCATTACGACGGAAAGGACGATCTCGTCCTTGAGACGCTCGAATTCGTTCTGGACCGACACAGCGAGCAGGTAATCGAGGAGCGCATAGAGGATCCCCGAAGTCATCTCGAGAAGGTGATCGAGCAGTTTGTCGGAAGTAGCAACGAAGAACAGTCCCAGTTGTCCACGACGCTGTTCGAGCTCCGGGCGCGAGCGATCCACGACGAGGCCTACCGGAAGCACTTCACTCGAAGCGACGAGATTTTCGAACAATATCTTGCGGACATCATCGCAAGCGGGATCGAGTGCAACGTATTTCGAGAGTGCGAGGCGCAGGCAGTCGCGACGACGATTGTTACCATGATCAACGGGATTCTAGTCCGTCGGTCCACGAACCACGACGAGGGTTGGCTTGAAGACGTTCGTGGTGAACTCGATACGTATCTCGAGATGCAGGTCTACCAGACAGACGGAGAGTGATCTTCCCCGGGGACAACGAGGGCCACGATATCTATTGACACATTATTTCTCGTGACGATAATTTCGAAATTCATGGGGACGAACTACAAGAGGTTCGGTCCCGCGCACGAGATCGACTGTCGTTATTTGTGTCCCCTCACTGGCAGCCATTCTCGACTCCATAATTAGTTTTTACTCGCGTATCGAGGGATATTGGCCTCGAGTAATATGATACTACTATCGGAGCAATCTCAGCCGCCGCAGTGCCACTACGAGCAACGTACCAACGATTAGGATTTCACGGTGAGTGTGATGATCGAGTAATACGCCGTCACCAGCCTTCATACAGCAGTTATACAGTATTACTCTCTTATGCTGATATGGTGGCAGTCCAGAAAGCTTATTACGTGATCCTTAATAGAACTGAATACCCCTACCCGGTGCCAGTCCGTTCGCCGACGGATGAGAGTTCGTTGGTGACTGACTCGCACTCCGACTGAATCGCGCGCTAACCAACCGAAACACGACAATAATACATAACACATGACAAGCGAAACGACCTATCGCGAAAAGGGACGTGCAGTAGTCCTGGCCGCGCTTATGGTCCTCTCTGTTGTCGCAATGTCCGCAGCGTTTGTGGGCGGCGCGGCAGCAGTTCAGAACGCCGATACCTATACGGACGGAGAGACGTACGACACGACAACTGAACTCGAAAACGATAACGCCTGGATGGGCCAAGAGATTACCCTCACGGGTGTCGACGCTAACGGCCTCGAGATCCGAGAAGGTCTATCCGCCGGACAGACCGATTCTGATGATCGAGTGACCTTCGTTGAGGTCAACAACGGCGAAGCCACGATCGACACCACCAAGCTCGAAGCTGGCCAGCCGTACGTCATCTACACTGGCGATAGTAACAATAAGTGGCATGATGTATCCTTCTGGGTGAAATCGGAGGAACTCAGCGTTAGCTTCGACCAGAACCGTGTGTCCGAAGGCAGCAGTACTAACTTCGAGTTCGAGACTGAGCGTAGCTCGCAGTG